>NZ_QXTF01000001.1:1317500-1341195 GCF_003583725.1 Sphingomonas edaphi
CAACCAGGAGGTTGGCTTAGAAGCAGCCATCCTTTAAAGAAAGCGTAACAGCTCACTGGTCTAATTAAGAGGTCCTGCGGCGAAGATGTAACGGGGCTAAAGTGATGCACCGAAGCTTAGGGTTCGATCTTCGGATCGAGCGGTAGCGGAGCGTTCCGTAAGCCTGTGAAGCGGGAGGGTAACCGACCGTGGAGGTATCGGAAGTGCGAATGCTGACATGAGTAGCGATAAGGAGGGTGAGATGCCCTCCCGCCGAAAGCCCAAGGGTTCCTGCGCAAGGCTAATCCGCGCAGGGTGAGTCGGCCCCTAAGACGAGCCCGAAGGGGGTAGTCGATGGGAAACAGGTTAATATTCCTGTACCTGGTGGTGTGTGACGGATCGCGTAAGTCGTTCTTTCTTATCGGATTGATAAGGGCGGCGAAGCGGTTCCAGGAAATAGCCCCACCGTATAGACCGTACCCGAAACCAACACAGGTGGGCAGGTAGAGTATACCAAGGCGCTTGAGAGAAGGGTGTTGAAGGAACTCGGCAAATTGCCTCCGTACCTTCGGAAGAAGGAGGCCCCATGTTAAGGCAACTTTTCATGGGGGGCACAGGCCAGGGGGTAGCGACTGTTTAACAAAAACACAGGGCTCTGCTAAGTCGGCTTCAAGACGACGTATAGGGTCTGACGCCTGCCCGGTGCCTGAAGGTTAAGAGGAGGAGTGCAAGCTCTGAATTGAAGCCCAGGTAAACGGCGGCCGTAACTATAACGGTCCTAAGGTAGCGAAATTCCTTGTCGGGTAAGTTCCGACCTGCACGAATGGCGTAACGACTTCCCCACTGTCTCCAACACCTGCTCAGCGAAATTGAATTCTCCGTGAAGATGCGGAGTACCCGCGGTTAGACGGAAAGACCCCGTGCACCTTTACTGCAGCTTCAGAGTGGCTGTGGGAAACAATTGTGTAGAATAGGTGGGAGGCTTTGAAGCCCAGGCGCCAGCTTGGGTGGAGCCACAATGTGAAATACCACCCTGTTGTTTTCTACAGTCTAACCTCGCACCGTTATCCGGTGCAGGGACCCTCTGTGGCGGGTAGTTTGACTGGGGCGGTCGCCTCCTAAAGAGTAACGGAGGCGCGCGATGGTAGGCTCAGGACGGTTGGAAACCGTCTGTTAGAGTGCAATGGCATAAGCCTGCCTGACTGCGAGACTGACAAGTCGAGCAGAGACGAAAGTCGGTCATAGTGATCCGGTGGTCCCTCGTGGAAGGGCCATCGCTCAACGGATAAAAGGTACGCCGGGGATAACAGGCTGATAACCCCCAAGAGCTCATATCGACGGGGTTGTTTGGCACCTCGATGTCGGCTCATCACATCCTGGGGCTGGAGCAGGTCCCAAGGGTTTGGCTGTTCGCCAATTAAAGTGGTACGTGAGCTGGGTTCAGAACGTCGCGAGACAGTTTGGTCCCTATCTGCCGTGGGCGTCGAAATTTGAGAGGAGTTGACCCTAGTACGAGAGGACCGGGTTGAACGTACCTCTGGTGGACCAGTCGTCGTGCCAACGGCGCAGCTGGGTAGCTATGTACGGACGGGATAACCGCTGAAAGCATCTAAGCGGGAAGCCTCCCTCAAGATAAGATTTCATCGAGCCGTGGAAGACCACCACGTTGATAGGCCGGATGTGGAAGTGCGGTAACGCATGGAGCTAACCGGTCCTAATTGCTCTGTTCGCGCTTGAGAGTCCCACCATCATCGTCAATCCTGACGTTGACTGGTTTGATCTCAGCTAGATGACGCCAAATTAAGGTCTGCACGATTTCTAGAATTTGACGAAGAGCGCTGGCTCCATAGCTTGGTGACCATAGCGTCTGTGACCCACCCGATCCCATCCCGAACTCGGACGTGAAACCAGACAGCGCCGATGGTACTACTGCTTAAGCAGTGGAAGAGTAGGTCGTCGCCAGGCTTTGAAGCCAGCGCTCGTCGTCAAAACCCATTCGCATTGTTTCAAAAGCCGCTGCCGGCATCGTCCGAGCGGCGGCTTTTTTGTCTCCGGGCCTTGCGGCTCTGGGACGAGCCACTACGTCAGCACGCGTGAAGCGTGCCGCAGTGGCTCAGCTGTAAGTGTCGCGGGGTGGAGCAGCCCGGTAGCTCGTCAGGCTCATAACCTGAAGGTCGCAGGTTCAAATCCTGCCCCCGCAACCAGCATCAAGACCCGCCCTCGAGGCGGGTTTTTTTGTGCCTGCGCCCGACGCGCAACCGATGCGCCCGCGAAGCGCTATATCCTCCATGACCAGCCCAATTGCACGTGAACGATGGTGGACCGTCCACCGTGGCCCGGGGTCCGTCTTGGCAACGGCCATCCACGATGGCCATGACCTTCGTCCCGAAGTAGCCGAGGCCATGAAGCTATCTGACGATGAGCGACGGCGCGAGGAAGATCCCTTCACGGGCCAGGCTATCGTCGATGTCCCCACGCATATCATTGCCCACCGATCGCGATTCGAGTTTGACCTCAATCGCGGACCAACTGACGCCTTTTATGAAACGCCCGAACAATGTTGGGGACTCGATGTCTGGCGGCATCCGCCAGCGCCGGCGCTACGCGAAGGCTCGCTCGCGATCCACGCCGCTTATTATCGCATGCTTGGCCAGGTCTTGGACGACATGGCCGCCGTTCATGGTCGGTTCGTCCTGATCGACGTCCACAGTTATAATCACCGCCGGAATGGAGCCGATGGATTGCCGACACCCCAGGATAAGGCGCCGGACATCAATATCGGCACCTTCTCTATGCCTCGCGAACAATGGGCGTTCCTGGTCGACCCGCTCGTGGAGGCGATGCGCAGTTTCGACTTCAATGGCCGTCAGCTCGACGTTCGCGAGAACGTCGCCTTCCAGGGGAAGGGCGAACAAACCCGCTTTGTTCATGATCGCTATCCCGGCCGCGGCTGCGCCATCGCGCTGGAATTCAAGAAATTCTTCATGGACGAATGGTCAGGCCTGCCGGATCCGGTAGAGATCGAGGAGATGAGGCGTTTCATCGGCTTCACCGCGAAAACCGCGCGCGAGCTGCTCGATGCCTAACCAGCCACGGCTCAAATCGGTGGCACCACCGTTTGAGGCGAAGTTCAGCGCGAGTGGCGCACTCCGCCAAGGCATCGGCGAGAGCGGGCGCGCCCACGTAGATCGATGGCTGCCCTTCCTCATCCTTCACAGAAGCGACGATCCACTCAGCAGTTTGGCGCGGCGCATCGCAATCGACAGTCCGGCCTATGTTGTCTGGTCGGAATCTGATGACCCGGAGGCCTTGTCGGCAATCGATGCCGTTGCCTCGGCGATGGTGAATCGCCACGGGCGCCTCCTGGTCGTCACGCTCGATGACCAACCCTTGCAAGCGGCGCGCGAGGGCTCGCAGGAACTGCCCCCCTTCGTCGCGCGGCTAGCCGCGGGCGATCAGGGCCATGTCGGGCGGGCGGCGTCCATACTGGACAGGGCCCTGCACGGCGTCGAGATCGACCTCCGACATTGCAAGGTCGAGCGCGTCCCGTTCCATCCGGTCTTGCCAGAGCCGTTCGACCGGCTGCTGAATGGGATTGAAGGTGTCGACCGCCTCGCACTGCGGGTGCCGCAGATCCACCGACGCTTCGACGGCGTCGACTATCCCGGGGTGCGACACGACCTGGCGGCCGCGTTCGGAGACGCGCTACTACGGACCGCCTGCGCCTTCCTTGATGATGGCAAGACCGAGGTTCCCAAGCATTACCGGTCGCTCGGTCGAAGCGGCTATATCGCCGCCGCGCTGAAGGCCGACAAGCGGCTCGACCATGTCGCGCGCAGCTTCGACTTCCTCCTGTCGATTTCCCCGATTGACACGGCAAAGGCCTTCGATCGATTCGTCGCGACCGGCGAAGGCGACCTTCCCCACTTCCACTACCGCCCGCTAACCGTCGATCCCGACGCTGCCAAGCGAGAGTTGTATTCGATTGACCTCGATACGCTCGAGGATCCCATGCTCGAACAATTGATGGGCGAGAAGCGGCGAGAGATCGACGCCCAACTGACCATGCTGGCAACGCGCAACACGCCAGCGTTTATGCCGGCCTCGATGTTCCTTTACGGCACGGTCGAGGCCGAACTGCTGGCCGATGCCGAAACGATACTGGCCGCCTCGTCGAAGGACCCTCCGCGGGGCAACGTAGTGAGGGCGATGGAGATCGCGTCCGCTGCCGACGCATTGGCTGCCAATTACCGACTCGCAAACCCCGACTTCAAGGCAGACATTCAAGTCCGCGACGATATCGCGGGCCTGCTGGTATCGGGCGACAAGCTCTACATTGGATCCGACACCCTTATGCCCGCGCACCGGCTCGACGCCTTGCTGGCGCATGAAGTGAGTGTCCACCTGCTCACATATTTCAACGGCGCGGCGCAGGGGCTGTCGATCTTCCGGACAGGCCTTGCGGGATATGAAGGCATCCAGGAAGGACTGGGCGTGTTTGCCGAGTGGGCGACGGGCGGACTCACTCGAACGCGGCTTCGGCTGCTCGCGGCGCGCGTAATCGCTGTCCAAGCAATGCTGACCGGCGCGACCTTCCTCGATGTCTACCGCCTCCTTCGCAAGGAACACGGCTTTTCGCGACGCGGCGCATTCGGAATTTCGGCCCGGGTATTCCGTTCCGGCGGGTTGGCCAAGGATGCGATCTACCTGCGCGGTTTCCGGGACGTCATGACCCTCGTCAGGGCTGGCGCATCGCTCGAGCCGTTCTGGCTCGGCAAGATCGCAGTGCGCCACGCAGGCGCTATCGAGGAACTGCTTCAGCGCGGGCTCGTTCAGGCGCCACGTTTCATTCCTTCCTTCCTGTCGGACAAGGGCGCCGCGGCACGTATCGCGGGCGTCGGGAAGGCGAACAATTTCCAAGAAATGCTGGCAGGAGCTTGACCGACGTGCTGATCGCCTTTTTCATCAATGACCTGGAGCGCGAGCATCCGGGCTACACCACCACCATACTCGCGCATCAGGCGGCCGTCCGAGGCCACCGCGTCTGTTACCTGACCCCGTCCGACTTCGTCCTCCGGCCCGACGACAGCCTTTGCGCACACGCCCGGTTCATGCCGAAGAAAAAGTATAAGGAAGCGAAGGACTTTTTTGAGTCACTCAAGTCTGCACGGGTCGAGTCGGTCGACCTTGCCGAGGTCGACGTGCTGATGCTTCGCAACGACCCGTCAATCGATGCCGAAACGCCTTGGGCGATGGAGGCTGGAATTCTGTTCGGGAGAGAAGCCGCCAAGCGCGGCGTGATCGTGCTCAACGATCCAGACAGCCTCGGCCGGGCGATCAACAAGCTCTACTTCCAGAGCTTCCCGTCCGAGGCGCGCGCAGAGACGCTGATCACGCGTAACGAATCCGACATCAAGGCGTTTGCCAAGGCGCACAAGAATAACATCATCCTGAAGCCGCTCCAGGGATCGGGCGGCTCCGGTGTGTTCAAGCTCGATGATTCGGCCAAGTCCAACCTCAACCAGATGATTGAGGCGATCGGCCGGGACGGCTACATCATTGCCCAGGCCTATGTTCCGGCGGCGAAGAAGGGCGACATCCGATTCTTCCTGATGAATGGCGAGCCGCTGGAGATCGATGGTAAATATGCCGCGCTGCGTCGCGTCGCGGCGAGCGACGACATCCGCTCCAACATTCACGCCGGCGGCAAAGCCGAGGCGGTCGAGATCGGCAAGACCGAACTGGCGGTCGCCGAGCTTATACGGCCCAAGCTGGTTGCCGACGGCATGTTCCTGGTCGGCATCGACATCGTCGGCGACAAGATTCTCGAAGTGAACGTCTTCTCACCCGGCAATCTTGGCAGCTGCTCGCGACTTGCCGGTGTCGACTTCTCCGTACGGATCGTCGAAGCGATGGAGCGAAAGGTCGGCATCGCCAGCCAATATGCTCACAGCTTCGACAACCGGCACCTCGCCATCCTTTGATGCGTTGGTCCGCCGATGCGGATCGCGACCTATAATGTAAACGGCGTCAACGGTCGGCTCGACGTCCTTCTCCGCTGGTTGGAGGGCGCGAAGCCAGACGTCGTTTGCCTTCAGGAATTGAAGGCACCGGACGAGAAGTTTCCGGTGCGGGCGATCGAGGAGGCAGGCTATGGCTCCATATGGCATGGCGAGCAGCGCTGGAACGGCGTCGCCATTCTGGCGCGGGGCAGAGACCCTCACGAAACACGACGCGGCCTACCCGGCGACTTGGACGATGGCCACAGCCGGTACATAGAGGCTGCGGTGAACGGGATCATTGTCGGTTGCCTGTACCTGCCTAACGGGAATCCCCGTCCGGGGCCGAAATTCGAATATAAGATGCGCTGGACCGAGCGGTTCGAAGCGTTGGCGGCGGAACTGGTGACGCTCGACGCGCCTGTCGTCATGGCAGGTGACTACAACATCATTCCCACTGATGATGACGTTTACAAGCCGGAACGATGGCTGGACGACGCCCTGTTCGCGCCCGAGGCCAAGGCCGCCTACGCCCGGCTCCTCGCTCAGGGATGGATGGACGCGTTGCGCCACGTCTATCCCGATGAAAGGGTCTACACTTTCTGGAAGTATTTTCGCGGCGCGTTCGAACGCGACGCGGGCCTGCGCATCGACCATATCCTGCTCAACGATCCGGCGGCGCGCCGACTCAAAACGGCGGGGGTCGATCGCACAGTTCGCGGATGGGAGAAAACCAGCGACCACGCGCCGGTATGGGTCATGCTGGAATGACTACGATCGCTCCGATGGAGGCCTTGCTGGCCGCCAAATTGCCCGACGGTGATGGCTGGCAATATGAACCCAAATGGGACGGGTTCCACTGCATCGCGCGCCGCAGCCGCGACACGGTTGTGCTTTGCTCCAAGTCCGGAAAGCCGCTTGGCCGATATTTTCCCGAAGTCGTGGAGATGTTCGAACGACTCCACGCTACTACCTTCACGATAGACGGCGAATTGCTGATCGACCGGGACGGCGAACTGTCGTTCGACGCGCTGCAGATGCGCCTTCATCCGGCGGAAAGCCGGGTGCGGAAACTGGCTGCGGAAACACCAGCAATGTTTATGGCCTTCGATCTGCTCGACCTTGGCCGGACCCGGCTTCGATTCAAGCAGTTGTCGGAACGCCGCCGAGCGCTCGAGCAGATGCTGGTCGCGGAGACCGAGCCCGCCTTGCATCTTTCGCCCGCCACGACTGACGAACGGGCGGCACTCGACTGGCTCGACCGTACCGGCGGCGCCCTCGATGGCGTGATCGCCAAGCGGCTAGACGAACCCTACCGGCCCGGCGAGCGGGCAATGGTCAAGGTGAAGCAGCGGCGGACTGCCGACTGCGTCGTGGGGGGCTTTCGCTATGGTAAGGGCAGCAAGCTAGTCGGATCGCTGCTGCTCGGCCTCTATTGCGACGACGGCTTGCTGCATCATGTTGGCTTCACCTCGTCCATCGCGGCTTCAGAGAGGGACGAGTGGACCTCTGAACTGGAGAAGATTGCGGACGGGCCCGGCTTCACAGGCAACGCCCCCGGAGGTCCAAGCCGTTGGTCGACGGAGCGCAGTTCAAAATGGCAGCCGCTACAGCCTAAATTGGTCGTCGAGGTCCTATACGACCAGGTTACCGGCCGGCGATTTCGCCATGGCACGAAGCTGCTTCGGCGCCGCCCGGATAAGACGCCGCGTCAGTGCACCATGGAACAGCTGCGGCATCCGCTGACGCCTGCGGAACTTGCCCAGCTGCTGCCGCGCTAATGCTGTTCGATGCCCCCTTGCTGCCGGGTTTGTACTTCCGGGAAGAGTTGTTGAGCGAATCCCAGGAAGCCGGGCTGATCGAGGCGATCGGCCGGACGGAGCTCACGCCGTTCCGCTTCCAGGGCTGGACCGGCAAGCGGCTGACCCACACCTTTGGTTGGAGCTACGACTTCGATAATCGCAGTTTCGAGCAGACGGAGCCACTGCCGGATTGGCTGCTCGGCGCACGCGCCAAGGTCGCGACATTGGCAGGGGTAGCCGAAGCGGAGTTCGTCCACGCGCTCGTAAGTCGCTACGACCCCGGGGCGCCAATCGGCTGGCACCGGGACCGACCGCATTTCGATATTGTTGCCGGCATTTCCTTGGAATCCGATGCGACGCTCCGGTTTCGGCTTCGCGAAGCCTCTGGCTTCCGGCGTGCGAGCCTCTTCCTCCCGCCACGCTCGGCCTATGTTCTCAGCGGCGAAGCACGCAGCGAGTGGGAGCATAGCATTGCGCCGGCCGAAAGTTTGCGCTTCTCCATCACCTTTCGGACCCTGTCCAGCAAGGGCCTCAATGCGGCTCGCGCGAACTAAATTTCAGCGTGCCGCGATCGCTGTCGTCGGCACCAGCGGCTTAGCCCCGTCGCCCAGCACGATGAAGGCAGCCCAGTAAAAGGGATGCGACGTCCTTGGATCGTCCATCAACTTCTCCTGCGCCTCCTCCAGTGCATCGGACAGGGCTTGGCCCGGCCGGGCATTGATCAGGCCGCCGACCAGCCGCTTGGTCGCATCATAATCGTCCGGCACCGGCCAGTGGCTGGCAACTACTGACCGCGCGCCCGCCCCGACGAAAGCGCGAACCAAACCGTCCAGCGCATAATTGCCACCGGTTGCAATGCCCGCCTCACGGCTGACGGCGGCGGTTGCCGATCCCGCCGTATCGCAGGCGGAGAGGATGACGACGTCCGCATCAAGCTTCAGGTCGAAAATTTCGCGAAAGCTCAGCAGGCCGTCGGATCCCGTGTCGCCAAAGCTTGTGACCAGTGCTGGCCGCGCGGGACAATCCGGACGCGGCGAAGTGACCAGGCCGTGGGTCGCGAAGTGCAGTAGCCGGTACTGGTCGAGATTGTCGCTGCCCGATAGCAGCGCGGCGTCGTTGAACTCGGCGCCCGTCACGACGCGGCTTTGCTGCGGGCCGAAGCGGGCCTCGGCCAGCCGCAGCTCGGCCGACGAGATCGGGTCTTGCCACATGGCGATCGGCCAGTCGCATTCGTCGGCGATCGCAGCCGTCGGCCGGGTCAGGGCCACGGCATTCTCGCCCAAGCCCAAGTAAGCCTGCCGCGCCCGGCTCGGCTGGATGGCGCGCATGTCGAGGAAGCTTCGCGGGCTGACTGAAATCGACACCTCGCGCCCCCGGCCCAACCAGTCCACTCCGGTGAAATCGAATGCGTCGGCATCTGTGCGCCTTGTGCGCGCGACATAGGCGTCGACCCCGGCTTGCGTCGCCGGAAG
Source organism: Sphingomonas edaphi (assembly GCF_003583725.1). GTDB lineage: Bacteria > Pseudomonadota > Alphaproteobacteria > Sphingomonadales > Sphingomonadaceae > Sphingomicrobium > Sphingomicrobium edaphi. The sequence continues at coordinate 1,326,753 of NZ_QXTF01000001.1, forward strand.
CAGATAGGGCGGCAACTGCAGCATTGGGCCGTCGGGTTCGAAGATCAGGTGTTTCAGGCCGCGTACATCGGCATCGGCAGGGGCGAACAGCGTCTGATACATCGCCCGCGCGCGGACGAGATCGAAGGGTTCGGTCACCGCTTCGCCATTTTCGATCCGGACAATGCTATTGCGCAGCGCCGTAACGTTGCCGGCCATCTGGGTGGCACTGGCGGGCAAGCGCCATGTCCGCGCGCTGGCGCTTGTCGCGAGCAGGGCGTAGGCCGCGTCGCCGACGATCACCATCTTGTAATAGCCTTCGCCCGGCCGAAGCGATTGCTGCAGCGTTTCCAGCGAGACGGTATCGGGCGTCAAAACCTTGTAACGCGGGTAATTGGCAAGCTGTCCCTGTAGCCGTACCTGGTCGGCGCGGAGGGCCTCGACGCTGGCTCTGCTCGCGGTCAGCATCTGATCTTCGGCTGCGGTCCGCGCCTCTTTGGCTTCCAGCCGCCGGACATCGCCTTCCTCGCGCAGGATCTCGCGCGTCCGCGCGACGGCCAGCCGGAACAGGGCGCTGCCTTCATCGCTTCCCGCCGAATATTGGCGCGCAAGGATCGCCTGCGTCTGTGCGACGCCAGGTCGTTGCAGCGTCTGGCTGGCGGCGAACATCGCCGCGGCCGCGCCCGCGCTCCCGTCTCGGGCGAGCAGGTCGAAATAAGGGCCAAGCAGGCCTCGCAGCGCCGTAGAACTGTCGCCCGCCGCATTACTGTCGGCGACGATAGAGTCGAACAGCGCGCGCCCGCCTGCCGTGTCGCCTCCGCGCAGGAGGAACCCGGCTTTGCGCGCCTTCGCCGCTAGCAACGCCGGGCTTTGCGGGAAATTGTCGTTGAGCGATGCAATCGCCGCGTCGAACGCACCGATGGCTCCGCCGCGGTCGCCGCGCGCCTCGGCGATCATCGCGCGCTGGATACCTATCTCTGATAATAGCCAGCGGGCCGATTGGACCCGACCATTGCGGACCGCGAGTATCCCGGCCTGCGCTTCGCTGAGCTTGGCGCTGGCTTCGTCGAGCCGATCAAGTTCGCGTAGCGCCAAGCCTTCTAATTCAACCGCCTGCGCATCGAGGATCGCCGCCCGCTCAGCGGGGCTAAGGCTGTTGGCGACCGCGGCCACCTCCTGCCCACTAGCGCTTTCACGATTGATCGCGACCGACAGCGGCGGGGTGATCAGGCCGTTGCGGATCTCGTCGGCCTCAACCGCTTCCGCCACCGGCGGCACCGTCGTCCCGAGCAGGGCGATCGCGTCCTGCTGCCGGTGCTGGTTCAGCAGGTTGATCGCCCCGTAATTGCGGATCAGTCTTTGCAGCACTCCGTCATTGGACGGGCTGCTCGCCGCCGCCCGGGCGAGCAAGCGGCTTGCCGCTCCGAAATTGCCGAGGTTGGATTGCTGAAGTCCTTGGTTGGCCAGCGCTTCGGCAATCGCGGCCGGCTCACTTTCGCGGCTGGCAAGGTTTTCGAAGAATTCAGCAGACTCGGCGAAGCGTCCGCCATTGTTGCGGGCATAGGCTTCCATCCGCGCGCCAGCCGCATCCAGCGTTCCCGCCTGCACACGCGCAAAGCTTGCCGGGTCGCTGACCTCGGTTGTCGCGACCTGGATCGCGCCCCGCTGCGCCTTGTCGGTTACCAGCGACGCGAGCGCGAGGCGCAGGGCAGGGTCATATCCTGCAAGTCCCTCGACCCAATAATGGGTCTTGCCTCGCTCCGTGCTGTAGCGGCGATAATCGATCCGCGCCGCTTCGTCTTGGCAGGTCATCGATCGCACCGTGCCCACGCTTTCGACTGTCGCGCTTTCTTCGGCGCGGCAGGTCAGCGCCCCCGTCTTCATCGCACTCGGTTCATTGCCAAGGTCGACCGCACGGCGAACGGCGATCATGCTGCCGATCGGTCCCGCCGCGTCGCGGCAGGTCAGTTGGTAACCGCGATCGAAGATGCCGGCCAGCCGCGGGTCCGTGGATTTCACCTGCGCGGTGCACAGCACGCCGGCGTCGCCCAGCCGGAATCCGCTGCGAACTGACAATGGGCTCGACTGCGCTTCGGCCAGCGACGGGACAAGCGCGGCGCCCCCCAGCAGCGCCATTAGCACGCGCATCATGGTTGCTTCTCCTGTCCGCCGGTAGGCGTCGTCTCTTCCATCAGCGCCGGATTGCCGCTGCCCGACACGGGGTCATCGACATCGCCTTCTTCCTTCAAACCCGGCTGCGATCGCATCGGCGTGTTGAAGGCCGGATTGCCTGTGCCTTCCGCGTCGCTCAGTTCGGTGGTGTCGAAAAGCGGGTCCGGCGGCACGATCGGGCTGTCGTCCTGTGTCTCCTCGTCATTGTCGTCGATGACGTCTTCGTTCCCGAATGGCGGCGGCGGCTCTTCATTGTCGCCGATCAACACTACCTCGTCCTGGATGCCGGGCGTAGGGATCACTGGCGGCGGCAGCGGTCCCTGGCTTCCACAGGCACCCACCAGCGCACAGCTGTTGATCGTGCTGTTTGCTTTATAGACCGACAGATCGGTGTCGACGACGAGCGCGTCGCGCACGTCGACGCCGGTCAGTGTCCCGCCCTCGGTGACCAGTTGGCCATTGACGATCAACTCGACCGACCCGGCGGCGGCTTCCGGCGCGAACAGTTCCACATAGCCTGCGGTGAAACCGGCCGGAAGCGCGTCGGTCCCCGTATTCTGGACCAGTACCGCTTCGGTAGGCGACACATAGATGGTGGCGGCGTTCAATACCCCGTCCGGCCGGGCAGCCGAGATCGGCGCATTGAGGTCGGCTTCGCGCCCGGTATATTGCGGATCGTTCGCCAGCTTCGTCAGCACATCGCCGCTGGCGATATGGATGCGATCCGCGGCGATGTCGACGATGCCGGACAGCGATCCCGGCGAACTTTCGACCTTTACCGATCCGGTGTCGGCGTTGAGTTCGAAATTCTCGGTCGCGAACTCTACGAAATTCTCGCTGCCGAATCCGGTCGCCACGACATCGCCCAGCACAGTCAGCATTCCATCGAGTCCCGTGCCCGCCTCGTTCAACGTGGCGAAGGTGACGCCGCCGTCCGTGCTCTCAATCGTGCTTCCGGCTGACGGACCGGTGATCGTCAGGTCGCCGATCTTTATCACCCCGTTTGCCCCGGGCGCAGCCCCCGTCGCGATCAGCAGGTTTCCGCCGCTAATTCGCCCGAATTCGGTATTCGAAAGCGCATAGCCACTGCCGGTGAGTCCGTCGCCAATGAGCGCGCCATTGGCGTTGGTCGACTGAAGGTGAATGCTGCCGTTTGCGCCCGCATCGATCCCCGCATTCGCGGCGATGTCGATGTTGGTCGACCAGAGCTGGACATCCGTCGCTTCCCACAGGCCATTGATCGTCGCGAGACCACCTGAGCGGGCATTGATTGTATTGGCGAGTATCGGTCCAAGCGTCAGGTTGCCGCCGACAAACGCGTCCAGCCGGGGCGTGACCGTTGGCCCACTGACGGTGAATGAACCGCTGCTCTGGATCGGATTGGCTGCATAGACCAGCGACGGGTCGAAATTGTCACCGAAGCCTCCGCCGATTGCCAACATGTCGAAGCCAGCTAGATATGTGCGGCCCTGCGCGCTCGTGTAGATTGCTCCAACAGTGGCAGGCCCATCAGCCAATACCATCACGTCGCCCAGCGATTCGACCGTGCCGGCGTTCAGCGCACCGTCGGAGGCCAGTCCGACAAAGCCGCGGGCGGAGATATTCCCCGTGCTGACTGACGTCAGACTGCCGACTGCGACGATTTGACCGTCGACCGGCTCGCTGCTCGGGTTGACGATGCCTGCCGACAGGTTGCCCAGCGTCACGGCTCCAGCAGCCCGTACGATCACACTGTCGCCAGCGGTCAGGTTTCCGCCAATGAGCGTGCCGCCCGCAATAATGTCGATCGATTCGCCTGTCGTTGCACTGGCCAAGGCCAAATTGCCGCCGGCATCGGCAAAGAGGTAGCCGCCCGAATTGACATTGCCCGTAAGACTAATGCTGCCGACCGCTTCAAATTCGGCATCGAACGGTGTGTTGATTGCGCCGGTGACGATGTCCGCCCCCGACTGCAGGAAGATCGATCCGCCCGTGGAACTGACATCGCCGGTCAGGATCGATCCACCGTTGACGATGTCGATGGCTGCGTTGGACGACAGGTCGCCGGTTGATACTCCAGTCACGCTGTCAAGTGCGATGCCGTTCGGCGCGACTATATTGCCTGTCGCGATATTGGCCGTGGCGGAGGTCAGCTGGACGCCATCACCGGCGTTGATCGCACCAGTCGCGACGCTTCCATTCGCTACCAGCAGTACACTGCCAAGCGCCGACGCGATGGCGCCGGTCTGGATGGACCCCTCGCTGGTGGCCTCGATATCCTCGTCCGAACTGAGCGTGCCGGTGACGATGTTGCCGCCGGCGTCGAGGTAGATGCCAAGCGGCGCGTCAATCGCCTGCGCGATCAGCGTTGACCCGGCTGCCGCCTGGAACGAGCCGGTCGCGACAGGGCCCGAAATCAGGATTGATCCTCCGGTTCGAACCGGTGTCGCGGCGAGGATTGGGGCCGGGTCGAAATTGTCGAACGTGCCGCCAAGCGCTGCCATCGAAGCATCGGCGATATAGGTGGGGCTGTTGGCAGTCGTTTGAATTGCGCCCGTGGTCAGGTTGCCGCCGACCAGTGCCATCACGCCCTCGCCGCTGGTCAAATCTCCGACAGAAACGTCGGTCAGCGAGTATAGCCCGATCCGCCCGGCGGCATCGATCGTACCGGTGTTCAGGGCGCCATCCGACGCGATGCGGGCGTTGTAATTCGCTGTCGACGAAGCGCTCGGATTAACCAAGCCCGCCGAAATATTGCCGACGTCGACGCCAGTCTGGCCTTGAACCAGTACCGAGTCGCCCGCAGTGAGCGTTCCTGCCGAAACCTGACCCGCCGCCAAGAAATAGATTGTTTCGTCAGAGATCACGTTTCCGGTCGTGATGCCGGTGCTCGACCGCAGATCGATCAGGTCGCCCGCGTCCAAATTTTGCAGGGAGACAAGGTTCGAAGCGCGGATATCGATCCCGCCGCCCGCCAGAATGTCACCTGCGGCAAAGCTGTTCAGCGCCCGGCCAAAGACGAATCCGGTGGCGCTGATGTTTCCAGCACTTACCGACGCATTGGAGCCAATGCTGACGTTGGCCGTGCTCGTGATGCTGCCGGTCCCGATGTTTCCGGCGGAGTTTAGCGTCACCCCGCCGCCCGACAGATTGCCGGTCGCAATTGAGGTTCCGCTGAAATTGATTGCGCCGGCCGCCGTTGCATCGACCATATCGACAAGGCCGGGTGCCCCGATTTCCAGACCGCTCCCTGAAATCAGGTTCGCGTTAGTGACGAAGTCGCCGTCGGTCGTGATATCGAAGGCATTGGCTGAATAGGTGCCTATGCTCGCTTGCGGCCCATTGGTTGTATCGGCAACGAACGTAGCGGCGGAAAGGGTGATCGTGTCTGCCGTCATCGAGCCGTTGCTGGCGTCAAGTGACAGCTCGCCATCGGTGATGAAGCTGAAGTTGTCGATGTTGGCGCTACCGTCGCGCACTGACACATTGCTCTGCAGGCCGCCCGTCACAAATTGGCTGCCGGTCAAGGTGATCGACAAGGAGCCGATCGTCGCGTCGCCGTTGAGCACCCTGAAATAGCTGCCGTCGCTAACGGTGCTACCCCCGTTGACCGCGCCGGCGCCACCATTAGCGGTCGCAGAGCCGGTGATTGTTCCCGCCTGCAGCGTGCCGCGTTCGGTCGGATGGTCAAAGCGATCCTTGGATTCGACTGCGATGTTGCCGCTCGTTGCGTTGCCGCCATTGCCCACGATGGAACCGGTGCCGCCGTCGCCGCCGGTCGCATTCGACGTAAGGATGACTGTATCGGCCGTCACCAGCACGCCGCGTGCCAGGAAGTTGGCATTTCCCGCTACGGCTGCCCCGCCGTTTCCGCCGGACCCGTTCCCACCACCACCCGCGCCTCCATTGCCGCCATCGCCGCCGGTCGCACTAGTGTCGAGGGTGAGGGCGGTATGATAAGCGCCGCCGCCACTGCCCGGTGCGCCAGATGCGCTCACAGTGCCGGTCTGGATGAAGCCGCCCTGTCCTGCACCGCCTGTGCCGCCATTGCCGCCGGTTCCAGAATCGCCATTGCCGCCGACGCCGCCGGCGCCGCCCGTTCCGACTGCGGTGACAACCGCGAAGCCGCTATCTAAGGTTCCCCCGGCTGCGCTGCCTGCGAAGATGATAAAGCCGCCCGTACCGTTGCCGCCCGAACCGCCATTGCCTCCAAAGTTGGCGCCGACGCCTGCGCCGCCTGCGCCGCCTTCGCCGTCGGCGGTAATGGTGGCGCTGCCCAGATCGATCAGACCTCCGACCGCTGCGGCGCCGAGACCGAAGGCCACATCGACATTGCCTCCAACGGCATTGCCGCCTGCACCGCCATTGCCTGCGTCGCCGCCATATCCATTGACGTCTATCGCGAGGCTGCCGATCGTGATGTTTCCAAAATAGGCGACAACATCCACTTCGCCTCCTTGGGCGGTGCCGCCGTTACCATTGTTGGCATTCCCGCCAACAGCCTCGGCACTTAGCGCGGCAATGCCGTCAACCTGAATCGTGCCGTTGTTGTTGGCGTAGACAGCGGCGGCAATGGGTCCGGTTTCGTCAACTGGGTTTGACACGAGCGCAACCGCGTTTCCGCCGATCGCGCCGTCGCCGCCGGTCGCACCGCCGTCCATAAAAACATTGCCTAGGACATGAATGGCGCCGCCTGTCGCACCAAGCGATGCGCTGCCAGCATTGGCATTACCGCCTGTGCCATTTTGCGTGTCTCCGCCGACAGCGCTTGCTGTGATCAACACGGTTCCCGATATGTCGAGCGTGCCGCTGGGAAGGTAAATTTCAGCACGCCCGCCAGAACCCAGTCCCCCTATCCCGGCGCTGTCGAAATTGGTCGAGCCGCCTTGCCCACCGGCGTCGAGATCGACGTCCCCTTGAAGGTCAATGGTCGCATTAGAACCGTAGATCGCGGCGAGGCCCCCTGACCCTTCGCCGCCGGCGTTGGCGAACCCATCGCCTCCGTCGCCATATGCCAGGGCCGTATAGTCGTCCGCGACGGTGACCGTGCCGTCATTAACGGACAACCGGGCATTCCCGCCTTTCCCAAGCCCGGCACCATTGTCGCCAGCGCCGCCATAGCCGACGGCGCTCAGGTCCACCGTGCTGCCCAGCGTGATCGAATTGCCGGTGCCGCCCGATGTAGCAACGTCTACATCGCCGCCCCGTCCGGTATTGCCGGTGATCGTGCAGATAGAACATTCGTCGCTCCCGCCGCCCCAGCCGTCCGCTGTCAGCGATGTTGCGCCTGCGACGCTGACACGTGCGCCGTCGTTCGCGAATATCTGTGCAAAGCCGCCTTGTCCGACGCCGCCAAGGAGGCTGTCGAAGGCATCGCCAGCCCAGGCGCTAGCCTCCACATCCAGCGAACCGCCGATCGAGATCCGGCTGAAGGTTCCGGTGCCGTTGCTGCCGGCCGCCTGAACGACGGCCGTTCCCCCCGTTGCGTTCGTCCCGTCGCCGTAGCTGTAGGCGTTGGCAGATAGGGTAACGTTTCCGCCGACCGATAGCAGAGACCCCTGATAAGCGCCCAGCCGGAGGAACTTGCCGATCACGGCGCTGCTGTTGCTGGATTGATCGACATCGGCGTAGAGGTCGCCCGCGATGCTCAAAGCATTGCCGTTAGCAGCTTCTATCTGGCTGTCGCTGCCCGCGTACAGCGTCAAGTCGCCGCCGAAGCTGGTCGCGCCGCCAGTGCTGCGGATGCCCGCGCCTCCGCTGATCGTCGCGACGGTGTCGGTCGAGAAGCTGGCATTGTCGATCGTCAGGCCGACCGTCGACGTGCCGCTGGGCGTCCAAGCTTGCCCGTTCAAGACATCGGAACCACCCGACAGGACAACGACATTGTCCTCTACGGTCGCAGTCGTAGCCGTTTCGAAACCTACCGATCCGCCGTTGCGGACCAGCATTTCCACAGCGTCATTCTTCGCGACAGCGACCAGGTATGCGTGGTGGTTCGTGCCTTCGACGGCGCTGTTCCGTCCAATGCTGCCACCGTCGATGTCGATTCCCTGCGCGGCGTCCGTGCCGGTCGTTACCTCGATGTTGAACAGACCGTCGGGTGAGAAGGTGATGGTTGCCGCTTCGGCCGCGACCAACGCAGCGTCGTGGTCGGTCCGGATGGCACCGCGATGGACGATCGATGGAGCGACCATCGCCACATAGCTTCCGGCGCCGAACGCATTGATGCTCGATCCGCTCACCGTCGTGATCGATGCATTCGGGTTGGGGGCTTGGCCAAAGGTGACGGTCCCTCCGATGTTGAAGAAACCGTTGCCGTCGACCGCAATCGGTGACGCCGTGAGGATCAGCGAGCCGACGTTGATGACGGCGTTCGATCCAATGACGAAACCTGACGGGCTATAAAAATAGACGTCGCCGCCGACCTGGCCACCAACCAGGCTGTTAATGGTCCCGTCCATGAAGATCTGCCGGCTGCTGTCGGCAACATTGATCCGGTTGAGGACGGCAAAGTCCGTCGCGCCGCTGAAGGTCGCGGTGGTGCCGCTGTACTGGAAGCCGATGGCCCCAAAATTACCCACGGCATTATCGTCGGGCGTCCAGTCGATCACCGCCTGCGACGAGTTGACGGTGACGTCGGTTGTTCCTGTTCCCTCGCTGACAGAAGCGCTTCCCGAGGCCACGGTCGGCGTGCCCAGCAGGCTTTGCGCGGCGGCCGGGGAAGGACCGGCAGCAATCGCAACAGCAAGGGCCAGCGTCGAAACGCGGCTTGGCAGCATCGGGTTACGCATCATCTCGTCCTCCTAGGGAAGGATGCGGCTGGTCAGCGTGACCAGCAGCCGGACACCTCCCTTGCGATTCTCAAAGCCCGCTTTCTCCAGCGGCACGGCAATGCTCGTATCCAAGCGGAAACGGTCGCCCATCTCGGCGCGGACCCCCCCGCCCGCGGACTTCAGATGATGGGCGCCTTCGCCATCGTTGCGGTCCCAGATCCAGGCGGCGTCCCCGAAAATATAGGGCTGGACGCTCAGCCGCGCCCGCGAAGACATGGGCAGGCGCGGCCCACGAAGTTCAGTTGTAATTCCAAGCCCGCTATCGCCGCTCAGCGTCGCGGGATCATAGCCGCGTCCGACGGTGTAATTGCCGGCGGTAAATTCCTCGAACGACAATAGTGGGGAAAAGCTATATTGGCCGCGCGGCGCGAACACGACGGCGAAGTCACGACCCAGCGCAAGCTCGGCCTGCCCTGACAGGCGGATGACCGTCGCGTCGGCCTCACCGTCGAACCGGCTCTGCGGAACTTCGCCGGGAATGCAGGCGCCGTCGCACCCCTCGGTCGCGCCGAAAATATCCAGCCCCTTGCGCACTTCGACTAGCGCGCTGGCTTTCCACGCCGGGCGGCGGGACGTCAGGTCAACCGCATCCCACTCTCCGCGCAACCACAGAACGCGCAACTTGTCGCGTGTCAGGGGGCCGAAGAAATCGACTTTCTGGTCTACATAGTCGAAGCCGATGCCCGCCCACAGGTTTGATGCTTGCCGGCGAACGATGGGATAGCGCGCGCCCAAGGTCCAGAACAGCGTCTTGGCCTTGAGTTCGGGTGTCGCATCCCCCGCATCTATGTCAGGCTTGGTCCAGGCGTAGGTAAACTGCCCGTCGACCACGAGGCCCTCGCTTCCAGGACGGAAGCTGTGCGCGGCCTGAAGGATCTTCTGCTCCTTGAAATCCGCCGTCGAATAGAATGCCAGGCTGGTGACATCGCCCATTCCGGTCAGTCCGTATGCCTGGGCACGAAGCTGCGCGCCCCAGCGGCCCGTCTCCTGCGCGGCAAGGTTTTGAATCGTCGCGTCGAGCGAGTAGCGCCGCCGCAGCACCGCGACTTCGCCGACCAATTCGCCTGGTCCGGTCCCGGCGGGCTTCAAGGTCAATTGCACGTTGTAACCTGGAATATCGCGGGCCAGCAGCAGGTAACGCTCGGCTTTATTGCGGTCGAAATATTCATCCTCGGTGAGTTGGTTGAGGTAGGCAGCCAGCTTGGCTTCAGCCCCGTCGGTCTGGCCCCGCGCTCGAACCGTCGTGATCCGGGCGTACAATGTCTCCATGCGGACGACGCCATCCTCGATCCGCTGCGTTGGCACCTGGACCGCTGCAAGATAGCCCCTGTTGCGCAAGATGGTGGCGGCGGCATCCCTGATTTCGCACAGTACGGACACGGGCTGATCAGTTCCGGCGTACGGCGCCCAAGCCGCGCGCATGTCGTCCGGGCTGGCGCCCTTCAGGCCATTGAACTCGACCTGGCGGATCGTCACGCGAACATCGGCATAGCGCGGATCAGCCAACGGGCAGGGCGACCGCTCGACACCGCCGACAATGTTCAGCGTCGGTCGTTGTTGCGGCGGCGGCTGCGTGACGCCGGTAAGCTCTTCACGCGTGGGCGCGATCGATTGGGCTATGGCGGGACCGGGTGCCAGCAACGCGGCAGACGCTGCTGCCATGCACGGCAAACGCAACCGGTTACGATGCGAAATCCCCATTCGGCGCCCCTTTTCGCACGCGGTGGGGACCCTGCCCGGACTCGGCTGCGCCCCCAACGCAGCCAGTTGGGTTAAACTAAAGTTAATCTGAGTCAATCTTGCAGGAAATGATTCCTGGTTATGATTTGACCCATTCAGGGATTGCGCTGAGCCTCGCCGGCTGAAAATTCAGGAAACCCTACCGCGCTTCGAAGCCCGCCAGGCATTCCGCGATCCAGCGGGCAGCTGTGAGTGCGCTGAGGTCTGTTTGATCCAGTGGCGGATCCCACTCGGTCAGGTCGATCAGCTGCACTTTGCGCTCGGCCGCCAAATGGCGCACGGCGGCGAAGAAGTCATGCGAGCTCATGCCGCCCGGTCGTGCGCCGGGTGCGCCCGGGAATTGCGACCGGTCGATCACGTCGATGTCGCAATCGACCATGATCGCCTCGCAATGTCCGACATGGCCGAGCGCCGCGCCGATCACCGCGCCAATTCCGCGCTCGCGCACCTCGCCGATCGTCACCACCAGATGCCCCCCGTCGACGGCATCGCGATGCATGTCCGCCGAATTGGCGAAGGGAGCCAGGCCGAGCTGTGCAATGTTGCGGCCGGGAAGCCCGTCCTCCCGCAGCGCCCGGACGGGATTTCCATTGCCCAATCCGTTGCCGGTTTCGCGCATGTCGAAATGCGCGTCGAGCGTGATCAACCCTACCTTGTTGAGCGGCATTTCCAAGGCATGAAGTCCGGGCCGGGTCACCGCATTGTTGCCGCCCACGAGCAGCGTTAGCGCGTGGCGCTTCACGCTTGCCGCGCAAGCCTCGCGGATGGCGGGCGTCGCCTCTTCGATGGTGAGGCCGGACGCCGGAACGTCGCCATGATCGGCAATCAAGCTGGACAACTCGCGTCCTGTTTCCACGTCGTACCGCCCGATCCGGCGAAGCGTCGCGCGCAGCAAGCCGGGTGCCCGGTCGCAATGGCCGGGGGTGACCGATCCGGCGGCCAGCGGCGCGCCGACCAGCCCGACGGGGGCCTCGGCATCCTTGGAAACAATCAGGTCGGACAGGTTGGGCCAGCTCATGCTTGACGACTAGCACCACTCGCGGCCAATGCCAGCCTCATGTGGGACCGCCTCCTGACCGATTGCCATGTCGCGACGATGGTCGCATCGCCCGGCAATCCGCTGGGTCTTTTCCCCAATGCCGCGATCGGCATTTCTGACGGACGGATTGTCCGCGTCGGCAAGCGCACCGAACTGGCAGGATTTCGCGCGAAGGAAGTCACGCCTTGCGGCGGTGCCTGGGTCACCCCGGGGCTGGTTGACTGCCACACGCACCTCGTTTTCGGCGGTACCCGCGCCAATGAGCATGCCATGCGCCGCGCGGGAGCCACCTATGAGGAGATCGCACGCGCCGGCGGCGGGATAGCCTCTACCGTCCGGGCAACCCGGGAGGCGGGCGCCGACGAGCTTCGTGACCAGTCGCGGCGGCGCCTCCATGCGCTGATGCGGGGCGGCGTAACGACGGTTGAGATCAAATCCGGATACGGGCTCGATACTGCGGCCGAAATTCGTCTGCTCAACGCGGCGAAGGCGATCGGCCGCGACGAACCTGTGCGCATCGTCCCAACACTGCTCGCCGCCCATGCGTTCCCGCCTAAAGCGAAGGAAGGTCCGGCGCGTGAAGCGTATGTGAAGATGATCGTCGAGGAAATGATCCCATCGGTCGCCCGGGCGGGGCTCGCCACTAGCGTCGACGCTTTTTGCGAAAATATCGCCTTTACCCCGGCAGAGGTCGAGCGCGTCTTTACCTCGGCTCGCGCCAATGGCCTGCCCGTCCGGCTCCATGCCGAGCAGCTAAGCAACCAACATGGGGCGGCAATGGCTGCGAGCTACAAGGCGCTGTCGGCCGACCATTTGGAGCATCTCGACCCGCTCGGAGCTCGCGCCATGGCCGCGACCGGCACCGTTGCGGTCCTCCTGCCCGGCGCCTTCTACGCGCTGCAGGAAACCAAAAAGCCGCCGGTCCAGCTGCTGCGCGATGCAGGTGTTCCCATCGCGATCGCGACCGACTGCAACCCAGGGACCTCGCCTGTGCTCAACCCGCAACTGATCATGAACATGGCTTGCACGCTGTTCGGCCTGACGCCGGAAGAGGCTATTGCCGGCATGACCGTCAATGCCGCCCGCGCGCTCGGACTTGCACATGACATTGGGACGGTCGAAGCCGGTAAGGCTGCCGACCTGTGCCTCTGGGGCGTCGGCGAACTGACGGAGTTGGGCTACTGGATCGGCTTGCCTGGCCCGGACCGGCGGATTTTCGCCGGACTGGATAGCTAGCCTATTCGCCCTGTCGGGCCAGACGGCGGATCATAGCGACGGTCTGGAACAGGAAGACAATCACCAGCAGCACGCCGACGCCGCCGACGAACAGGTCGAAGGCGCCAAGTCCTTCGAATTGTGGCTCGTCATGACCGATCGCAAACATGGAAACGGTGAGGGCGATCAGGATCAGCCGAAGCTCGGTCGGGCCGGCCGCAACGTAGGTCAGCTTTAACTCGCCCACGACACGGGCCGACAGGAAGCTGTGGGCGGCGAGCATGTAATAGCCGGCCAGCGCGATTAGCGCGACGTCCAGACGAATATAGGGACTGATGCCCAATCCGGTCAGGATCAGCAGGGCACCCAGAACGTCGGCGCTATGATCGACGAAATAGCCGTAGCGGGGCCGCTCAATTGACCGGTATCGCGCAAGGCTGCCGTCCAGCGAATCCCCGAACCAATGCACCACATATCCGGCCACCGACAGCCACAGCCAATGGCGATCTACGATGCTGCAGACATAGCCGGCCAGGATGGCGACCGCCCCGAGCAAGGCCAGCACGGTCAGCTTGTCCGGCGTGACCCACGTTGGTAGGCGCGGGCAGATCCAGTTAAGCAGGCGCCGCTCCTGCACCGCCACCAAATTCTGCTGAATTCGGGCCAGGGGCTTGGTCGGGGTCAATCGGGCACTCCTCGATGAGGTTTCGCGTTGGCCATGGCGTAAACAAACTGTCATTTCAAATGCGCGCCCTCCCGAATGGTTCAGCTTTGCGATCCGTTTGGCACTTGGGGCTGGACGCCACAGGCGCTACAGGGCGCCCGATATTTCACCGCATCCGGAACCGACATGACCACCGACCGACGCGACAACAGCCGCCACATTCGCGCCCGCCGGGGCAATGAGATCAAGGCAAAGCATTGGACGACCGAGGCGGCCGTCCGGATGCTGATGAACAACCTCGACGACGAGGTAGCCGAGGATCCACAGAGCCTGGTCGTTTATGGCGGCATCGGCCGGGCCGCTCGCAACTGGGCGGCCTACGACAAGATTGTCGAGACGCTCGAGCGGCTGGACGAGGACCAGACGCTGCTGGTCCAGTCAGGCAAGCCGGTCGGCGTTTTTCGCACGCACAAGGATGCGCCCCGCGTCCTGATCGCCAATTCCAACCTGGTGCCCAAGTGGGCGACTTGGGACAAGTTCAACGAACTCGATCGCAAGGGGCTCATGATGTACGGCCAGATGACGGCCGGATCATGGATTTACATCGGCAGCCAGGGCATCGTTCAGGGTACCTACGAAACCTTCGCGGAAATGGGCCGCCAGCATTTTGGCGGCGACCTCACTGGCAAGTGGATCCTAACCGCCGGCCTCGGCGGCATGGGCGGTGCGCAGCCGCTTGCGGCGGTCATGGCCGGCGCCCACTGCATCGCGATCGAGGTCCAGGAAAGCTCGATCGAAAAGCGGCTTGCGACCCGCTACCTC
>NZ_QXTF01000002.1 GCF_003583725.1 Sphingomonas edaphi
CCTGGATGACGGCCCGGCGGTCGATCCTGTTCTGGACGCGGAGGCGACGGTCACGGTGGACGAGAGTCTCCCGTCGACGGCTCCGGCGATCAACACGGGTGCGATCGTCAAGGGTGACGATCCCGACCTCGCTGGCGGACTTGCGCTGGGCCAAGCCAATTCGGGCGTGGCGGTTGTCGATGCCAATGCGGTGTTCGGTGCTGACGGTCCGGCTGCGGGCGGTGACATCACCTATGCGCTGAGCATTCTGAACGTCAGCTCCGGCCTGACGCTGACCGATGGCACTCCCATCAATCTGCAGATCGTGGGCGGGGTCATCGTTGGTGTGGTCAACGGCGGCACGTTCAACGGCCAAGCCGCATTTGCGATCGCGATTAATTCCACGACCGGCGTAGTCACGGTCGAGCAATATCTTTCGCTCGACCATCCGGTAAACCCCGACCCGAATGATCCGCTCAGCTTCGACAGTAACATCATAGGCGTAACAGTCACCGCGACTGACGGCGATGGCGATCCCGTGACTTCGGGTGCAGTAGATATCGGCGGGCAGATCACCTTCCTCGATGATGGCCCCTTAGCTAATAATGACGTCGATTCGATCGTCGGCGGCAACGGCCCAGCAACGGGCAACGTTCTCACTGGCACTGAAGTGGCGGTGTCCGAAGACACCAATGGCACCGACGGCGTTGCAGATGCTCCGGGAGCCGATGGCGGTCGGATCACCTTCATCGATCACAGTGATGCCGATCCAGGCAAGGCAGTTCCAAATGCCGGGTTTGTTACCATCGACGGCGACTATGGTGTCCTGACGATTTATTCGAACGGCGACTATAGCTACTTGCGCAATGACGGTACCCCCGGGGGAGTCAGCGATGTCTTCACTTACGCGCTGACCGACGGCGACGGCGATAACACGACGGCAACGCTGACCATCAGCATTGAAGACAATTTCCCGACTCTTCCGGATCCGAACCTGATCCGACTGGACGACGACGTCATCCCGGGGGCCAACGGCAATCCGGACGGGCCAGGCGACGACGATCCCGACACGGTTCCAGGCAACGTCGTCAACGGTCAGTTGAATGGCTCCGGCGGGGACGCTCCGCTGACCTACAACTTCACCGGAATCAATACGCTGCCCACAGGGTTCAGTGTTGGCGCCGCAAGTGACGCGGATACCCTAATCATTGTCCAGGACCAGAATGGCAGTCCCGTCACGGTCATGACGATCCAGCTCGATCAGAGCGACGGCTCGTTCACCGTTACCCAGAATGCGCCGATGTGGCATCCTGCCGACAACGGCGGTCCAGACGACAACATTGAAAATAACTTTGTCTTTTCGATCGGTGTCGAGGTCGAAGATGACGACGGCGATACCGAGCCGGCGACGATAACTATCAACGTCGATGATGATACGCCAACGATCAACGTTTCCGAGGGTAGCGATGCCGCTATCATCCTTACGACGGACGATGCCCAAACAATAGGCGGCGCAAGCGATACCGCTCAGTCGACCGCCAATTTCGGCGGCGTATTCGGGCTGGTTCAGTCAGCGGGTGCTGATGGCACTGCTGCAGCGGCAACGCTCGCATTCACGCTCGACGTTACCGGCTACACCGGTGGCCCTGCCGGCGTGGACTCGGGCCTCAACCAGGGAAGCAACAACATCTATCTCTACGAGATCAGCGGCAAGGTAGTTGGCTCCACGTCTGCGACGCTCGCCGCAGTTGACGCGACGAACACGGTGTTTGACGTTGCCGTGGACGGCAGCGGTGTGGTGACGCTAACCCAGTACAGCCAGATCGACCATGTGGGCGGCGACCCCACTCCGACCGGAGGACCTCCGTTCGCTGACCATATCGTCAGTATGGCAGACGCCCTGATTACTCTTACCGCGTCAGCATCTCTGACTGATAGAGACGGCGACAATGTTACTGACAGCGAGTCGATCGATATCGGCGCCAACCTGCGGTTCACGGACGATGGTCCTGATGTAGCGGCTGTGCTCACCGGTACGCAGATCCGGATCGATGAGACGGACGGCGTCGTCGCGGTTGGCGGGGAAGTCGACCCTGTCGGCGGGAACCTCGGCACGGTTACGATGACCTTGGCGAGCCTGGTCAATGTGACCAATCCGCACGTCAGTGCCGATACGCCACAGACCAATGTCTACTCGCTGGCGCTCAGTTCGGAAGGCATCGCTTCGGGCCTCTTGGTGTCGAGCAACAATGCGCCGATCTTCCTTTACGAGAATGGCGGCGTGATCACCGGTTCGACCTCGGCCACCGAGGGCGGCATCGACGCCGGCAACACGGCGTTCACGGTCAGCATCAACCCCACCACTGGCGCAGTGACCCTGACTCAGTTCCTGGCAGTCGAGCACTCGAACACCGCGTCGAATGACGAGGATTCGACCGGGCTGAATGCCGGCGTGCTGAACCTTCGCGTCACGACCACCGATTTCGACGGCGATACCGACTTCGCCCAAGTCGATCTTGGCAGCGTCGTCCGCTTTGAGGATGATGGGCCGAGCGTAACTGCTGTCCAGTTGACTGGTACGGTCGACGAGGACGGCGTGGTTGAGGGCATCGCCGACGGCGGTCCGGGCGACGGTATCGCCGGCGGTCCGGCGGGCGCAGGCTCGTTCGCCGATTTCCCTGGCCAGCCGACGGTGGCATCGGGCAGCGTCGTGACGCTGTTCAACTCGGGTTCCGACACACCGATCAGCTACAGCATGGTCAACAGCACCGCAGGACTGCTTGCACAGAATCTGAGCTCGGGCGGCGTGCCGCTGAGCTACGGGATCGTGGGCAATACGCTGACCGCTTCGGCGCCAGGCGGCAATACGATCTTCACCTTCGTCATCAACCCGGATGGAAGCTACACGTTCACGCTGTTCGACCAGCTTGACCATCCGACGCTGAACGGCCTGCCGGGCGACAACCTGGAGAATGACCTGGGGATCGACCTCAGCTCGTTGATCCGGGCGACGGATGCGGACGGCGACAGCGTGACTGCCAGTCCCAACGCGCTGGTCATCACGGTCGATGACGACACGCCGGTTGCAGTCGACGACACGCCGACGCTGGTCGTCGATCTCGATCCGCTCGGTGTCGACGATATCGTTGGAGAATGGACCGACACGCAAATGCAAGGCGGCGCCTCGCCGACTACATTCGACAAGGACGGCGACGGCGCGACTGACGAGATCCGCTGGGGCACGCCGGCGAATCCGGGTGGCCAGCAGTCGGGCTATGGTTATGTCGACAACCCGGCCTTGGAAAGCCAGACGGTCCTCACCAACCAGCCGTTCACGATTGGGACTTTCACCCACTACAACAACCCGATCAACGGCGCCGAGCTGTTGCAGACGACGCTGACCGTCGACTTTGTCGTGAACATCGACGGCGTGGATTATCCGGTCGGTCCGATCGAGATCCAGTTCGACCATGATGAGACGCCCAACAACGGCACTCCGGAGCAGAACCGCGACATCATCGACATCACGCCGCAGACCGTCATAGTCGACATCAACGGCGTCGACTATGAGTTAAAGGTGCTCGGCCTGATCGATGAACTCGGCAATTTGGTCACCCAGGTCCGTACATTCGAGGGCCAGGCCAACAGCTATGCGCTGGTGGTGCAGTTCGTGAACACCGAGGCGTTCGACATTTCCGGCAATGTGCTGACCAACGATGACTCGGGCGCTGATGAACCGATCGAGGTGAGGGCCGCGACCGGATTCGGCGGATCGTCCGATAATACTCCGGACGGCGGCGGCAATCTGCAGGTCAACGGCCAATATGGCACTTTGGTAATCAACGAGAACGGCAGCTACACCTACACGCTGACGGCCGACCCGAGCGATGTGCCAAACGGTTATGTGGAGCATTTCACCTACACGATCGAAGATGCCGACGGCGACGGGACGACCGCCGACCTCGACATCACACTCGACATCGATCAGGCACCACTGGTTACCGATGCCGTAGCGCTTTCGGATGACGACGGATTGCCGAACGCCAATACCGCCGTCGGAGTTGGCGATCTCAATGCCAACGCCGGCGAAGATGCCCCTGCTAATCCGAGCGAGGCGATCTTCCATGGTCAGTTCGTCGCCAGCGGCGGCGACGGCGCTCTCAGCTACTCGCTGGCCAACATGCATGGCCTATCGGGAACGGTTGGCACCGAAATCGTCAACTACAGCTGGAACGCCGGCACCAACACGCTGACGGGAACCGGCCCACGGGGCGCGCTGTTCAGCATTCAGGTCGATCCGGTGACGGGTGACTTCACTCTTACGCAGATTGACAACGTCCTGCACGCGGTGGTCGCCAACGAGAATGACGCGACCACGACCATCGCATTCCAGGTCGCCGACAGCGATGGCGATGCAGTCTTTGGCGACCTCGTCATCACCTTCGACGACGATGTGCCGGTTGCGATCCAGCCGGATTCGGCCAGCATCACCAACGAAGCCTTGGCGACGGTTACAGAGGATCTGGACGACGACGGCGAGGTTATCACCGACTTCGGCGCCGACGGCCCCGGACTGGTACAGTTTGCCAACATCGTTAATGGCGAAAATTCCGGCCTGACGTCCGGCGACGACGTCGTCACCTATTGGCTGTCGAACAACGGCCAGACCCTCCAAGGCCGGACAAACAGCACCAACGGCATCGACGGTCAGCTGATCTTCACGGTCCAGATCAACCAGGCCACGGGTGACTATACGGTCACTATGACCGGAACGCTCGACAATGGGCAGGGCGTCTCGTTCGACGACCTCACCAGCTCGGCCGCCGGCAACGTCAACTTCCGCGGCGTTGGTGAAGATGATCCGAGTACGCCGGTCGACCTGCTGCTGTCTGCCTCAGCTTCAGGTGGCGCTGCGACATCGGTCAACACCGACTCCGACTCGATCGGGGCGGCCAACCAGTCGATGGATAATGGCGAGACCATTCGTATTGATTTAATCAGCAATCTGACGACTGGCGCGGCGACGCCGACCGGGTTCGGCTACTCCGGGCATGTCGATACGAACAGCTATCTCCAGACCATTCCGCAGGTACAGGGAAGTCAGGGGCAGACGGTTGCCTTCAGGGTATGGGCGCTGGATACCGCCGACACCCAGGCGAACGAGCCGGATCGCAATCCAGCGGGTGGCTTTGCCAATTCCAGCTCTGTCACGATCCTGGAAGTGACGGTTGACGGCTTCGACACCGGCCAGACTCCCGTGACCATCGACATATCGGGGGTAGCAGTCGGGGTTTGGACAGCAGTCGCATACGGCGTGTTCGTACAGAAGCAGGCGGACGGGTCGGTTGTTTTCACCGGCATCCAGCAAGGCGATCAATATGGCATCGCAACGGGGCCGAACGACTTCAACGCGGTCGCCGTCAATGCATTGCCGGAAGGCACAGGTCCGAACGCTGCGAATGACTCGTCTGAAGACAGCTTCGACCTGGGCATATTTGCGATCGGGTCGGTTGATACGGGCGAACCGATAAACGTAACCTACGACCTGACGATCACGGACGCCGACGGCGACACCGTCTCCATGCCCGCTGCAATCGACATCACGTTCGAACCAGCCGTCGCGCCACTGACTCTGATGTCGATGGAACGTAGCGCTCCTGGAGACGGCGACCAGTCGAACCTGTCGTTCACCGCGAACGACAATTCGAAGTGGAACGGCGGCAACGGCAACAGCTTCGGCAACATCGGCAATACCGGCATCACCTCGGCCATGGTCGCGGCATCGGGCCTGTCGCTGATGTCGACGGCTTCGCTCAACAGCTTCTTCGATCCGTCGCTCAGCACTCTGGCGCAAGACAGCTTCCAGCAATCCAGCATCCAGATGGTGGGCCGGGAAAGTGCGATGGATGGGGACTTGTTTGCATCCACCTCGATCGTCGGACTGTCGGGATCAACCGTCCAGTCGACCCAGTTGGCGGGAAGCATGCATGGCTCCAACCAGCTGGCCGACGTCAGCCAGGTTCTCGACAATCACATGCTCGGGGACTTCGCCGCTGCAATCCGGCCGGCGAGCTTCGGTGACCAGGGCGGCGACTTCGCTCATGTGCCAATAGCGGCGGCTCCTGCACCGGTGGTCGCCATGGCTTCGGCGGAGATGCTCCAGCTCGCGAACCTCGTTGGCAACGCCCAGCAGGGCGGTTCGGTCGAGAAGGTGCTCGCCGACGCACTCGGACATGGCTCTGCTCCGACAGTCGACCATCTGCTTGAGGCGATCGGCGGCCACGGAAACGGCTCGGTTCCGGACATAGTCCAACTGGCAAGTCTCGACACGGGCGGCGTTCCGGGTTGGGACATGGGCGGGCACGGGGCTTTCGCCTCGGCAACCGACATGATGTTCAAGATGGATGCCTTGGTGCTCCATCATGATGCGGTGCAGCCTGTCGTTAACGGCTGAACTCAGTGACGCGACCCTCCCTGGTGGACGGGGAGGGTTTCCGCGCGATGACCAGAAGGGGGAAGACATGAATAGGAAGCACTGGACGATGATCGTTCCCGGGGCGGTGCTGCTTTGCGCCTCGCCGGCTTTCGCGATCGATTTAAGGGAAGCGGTTCAATCCGCACTGAATACCAACCCGGAAATTCGGCAGGCGGTTCATAATAAGATCGCTACTCGCGAAGAGCGCAAGCAGGCGCAGGGCAAGTGGCTGCCGACCATTTCGGTCGAAGGCTCCGCTGGCCTCCGCAAGCTTCGCAATCCGACCCGTCGCGCCCTCGGCATCGCCGACGAGCGGCTAGAACCGATCGAAGGCCAGGTCATCGTCGACCAGCTGCTGTTCGACTTCGGCGAGCGGACCGCGGAAATTCGCCGTCAGGCCTCGCGTACCGACGCCGCTGCTGCCCGCATCGAGGAACGCAGCGAATTCGTCGCGCTAAACGTCAGTCGTGCTTACATCGATTATCTACTGCAGCAGCGGCTTGTGGCGATTGCGTCCGACAATGCGACATTCCACGAGCGTCTCGCCGGTGACCTTCGCGAAGGCGTCGCGCGCGGCTCCATCTCGGTTGCGGATCAACAGCAGGCCGAAGAGCGCCTGCAGTCGGCCCGTGCCCGCGTCACGGAAGCGCAGGAAGACCTCGATACTGCCGCCATCCAGTTTCAAACACTGACTGGCGTGCCGATCGATTCCGTCAATATGCCGCCGGACCTGTCGGGCGCTATGCCGGGCTCGCTCACGGACGCCGAAATTATGGCGCGTGAAAATAATCCGCGTGTTCAGGAAGCCATTCATGACCTCGCTACTCAGCGCGAAGTCATCAAGACTGCCCAGTCGCAGCTCGGCCCGCGGTTCAATGCCGAAGCCAGCGCCCGCTACGGCGACGACATCGACGGCTTCCAGGGTCGCACTAGCGACCTGTCCGCCCGCGTCGTCATGCGTTGGAAGATCTTCGACGGCCTGGCGAACACCGCCAATGTCCGCGAACAGAAGGCCCGGGCCGATGAGGCCCATGCCCGCCTGTTCGAAATGCAGCGCCGTGCCGAAGAGGATACGCGCGCCGCATGGAGCCGCCTGACCAACCAGACGCGCCTGGCGAACGAACTCGAGACGCAAAGCCGTGTCGCGGACGATCTGCTAATCTCCTATCGCGAGCAGTTCAATGTCGGTCGGCGTTCGCTGCTCGACGTGCTTGATGCGCAGAACACGCGCCAGAATGTGCAGGCCCAAGCAGAGACCGCGCGTCTCGCTAAGATCTACGCACAATATCGCGTACTGGCAGCCAGCAATCGCCTGATCGAGGCGCTTGGCGTTTCGATGCCGAGCGAGGGCTGGAGCAACGACAGCGGTCGCTTCAACGTCAACCAGGTTCCGGCGACCGATCGTCAGGAAAACAGCATGCCGTACCCGGTCATGGGGCCGCCCAACTCGGCGCCCGCGCCGATGGCAGCTCCTGCTCCGGAACCCGCGCCCGAGCCGGCACCTGCGCCGGTCGAAGGCCAGTAAGACCGAATGAAGGGGACAGGCGTTGAGTATCATGCAAGGGCTGGATTCCGCGCCATCGCGTGAAATTGACCCTGTCCTCGATTGCCTGACGTTCCTCGCGCGCCGCTCGGACAGACCGTCTTCCCCGGTCTTGCTGCGCGCGGGGCTCGCACTATCGGCCACGGGCACGCTCCCCTTCCACCAGATCGAGCCGGCGCTCGAACAGGTTGGAATGCGGTGCGAGCCCGTGGCACGCCGCCGCATTCGCGGCTGGCGCCTTCAGCAACTGCCAGCCATCCTCGAACTTTCCGACGATCGCGCTGTCGTGCTGTTGGAAATGAGGGGCGGCGACGCGCTGATCTACACGCCCGGCACCGCCGAGCCGATGTGGGTTCCGGTCGAAGACGTTGAACCTTCTTACATTGGTCGGGCGATCGCCGTCGAAGCCGACCCTACCCGCGAACGCGCCAACGAGCGCCCGTGGGACAAGGCCCGCCGCACCCACTGGTTTTGGTCGGAAGTGTGGAAGGTCCGGAAGGAATTCTGGCCGGTTCTGCTGGCCGCGCTCATCGTCAACCTGCTGGCACTCGCGGTGCCGCTATTCACGATGAACGTCTATGACCGGGTCATTCCCAACAAGGCCGTTCCGACCTTGTGGGTGCTTGCGATTGGCGTAGCCTTAGCGCTCGCATTTGATTTCATCCTGCGCCTTGCCCGTTCGCAGCTGGTAGACGAGATCGGCCGCCGGCTGGATGCAAAATATTCCCAGAAGTTGTTCGAGAAGGTGATGAACCTGCCGATGGCCGAGCGCCAAGGCAGCACCGGCGCGTTTGCCAAGCGGGTCAGTGAATACGAAGGTGTTCGGGACTTCTTCGCCTCTACCTCCGTCGTCCTGCTTGTCGACATCGGCTTCATGGTCGTCTTCCTGGTTCTGATCGCGGTCCTGGCGGGGCCATTGGTGTTCGTGCCGATCGTCGGCATCGCTGCCATGCTCGTTGTAGGCCTCAGCCTTCAGCGGCGGATGGCAAGTACCGCAATCGATGCTCAGGCCGACAGCTCGCTGCAGCATTCGGTGCTGGTGGAATCAATCTCGGGCATCGAGACGTTGAAAGCGGCCCGCGCGGAAGGACAGATGCTCGGGCGCTGGCGTCGTTATGCCTCGATGTCGGCGGGAACGCAGGAAAAGATGCGCCGCCTGACATCGGTAGCGGTCAACCTCGCTTCGATCAGCCAACAGGCGATCAGCGTCGGCTTGGTCGTTGGCGGCTTCTACCTGTTCAACAACGGCGACATCACAATGGGCGCGATCATCGCCATCGTCATGCTTGCCGGCCGTGCCATGTCGCCAATCGGTCAATTCGCGTTCCTCATCACTCGCGCGCGCCAGTCGATGACAACACTGGATTCGCTGCAGCGAATGATGGAGGCGCCCGACGAGCGGCAAGTCGCTGCGAAAAGTATCGTCCCCGAAATCCGTGCGGGCCACATCGAGTTGCGCAGCGCCGACTTCCGCTATCCTGGAGCGAGCGTCGACAGCCTTTCAGGCATTAATCTGTCTATCAAGCCGGGCGAGCGTATCGCGATCATCGGTCGTGTCGCTTCGGGCAAGTCGACGCTTGGCCGACTGCTGTGCGGGCTTTATGCCCCGACCGGCGGCGAGATGCTGGTCGATGGCCTCGACAGCCGTCAGTACCACCCGCACCAACTGCGCGACAGTTTCCGCTTCGTCGGACAAGATGCGGAGCTTTTCTCGGGAAGCGTTCGCGACAACCTAGTCCTCGGGGCCGCCAAGGCTGACGACCAGCAATTGATCGACGCAGTGGCCCGGTCGGGTGCCGATATCTTCCTGTCGCGCGATGCCGCCGGGTTCGATCGGCCGGTAGGCGAGCGCGGTTCGCTGCTGTCCGGCGGCCAGCGCTCTCTGCTCGTCCTTGCCCGTGCGCTGGTATCGCCGTCCAAGCTGCTGTTCCTCGACGAGCCGACCGGCGCGATGGACACGCAGACAGAACTTTATTTCATCGAGAAGCTGAAGACAGCGCTTGCCAAAGACCAGTCGCTCGTCGTGTCGACGCATCGTCATAACATGCTGTCGGTCTGCGATCGGCTGATCGTAATCGATGCCGGAAAGATTCTTGCCGACGGGCCGCGCGACGAAGTTATGAGCCGGCTGGCCGGCATCGCGAAGCAGGAGGCGAACCAATGATGGCCTCGGCAATCCGCTGGTTGCCCGGACGGCGTCACGCGGCCTTTGCGGTCGTCGCGATGCTGGGCGGCATTGTTGGCGGGACGACGCTGCGCGTCCATTCGACGCAGGCATCTGCGCCGAAGGTGCTGATCGCGCCGGCCGACGCCGCTGCGCTGATCGACGCAACCTCAGGTGAACATCTGGTCGAGGCGCGCGCTGTCGGAGACGAAGCCAAGCTGATTAACGCTTCGATGCCGTTCAGCGCGCTACCGGTAACCGCGGCGCGGCCATTCGACCTTTCAAACAGCGATCCCCTGGACCAGCGTCGTGCGCTGCTCTGCCTGACACAGGCCATTTATTACGAGGCCGGCTTCGAGCCTGCGGAAGGCCGCCGCGCTGTCGCTCAGGTCGTCTTGAACCGGATGCGCCATCCCGCATTCCCGAAGTCCGTCTGCGGAGTTGTGTATCAGGGCGCCCGCGCTCCGGTGTGCCAGTTCAGCTTCGTCTGTGACGGATCACTCTATCGCCCGCCGGCGCTCGGCGCGTGGAAGGCCGCGCAAAAGATCGCGGCAGCGGCGCTCGACGGCTCCGTCGAGCGGTCGGTAGGGGCCGCCACGCACTACCATGCTGATTATGTCGCGCCCTACTGGGCGCCTCGCCTCGCCAAGATCGCGCAGATCGGAGCAC
Source organism: Sphingomonas edaphi (assembly GCF_003583725.1). Taxonomy (GTDB): domain Bacteria; phylum Pseudomonadota; class Alphaproteobacteria; order Sphingomonadales; family Sphingomonadaceae; genus Sphingomicrobium; species Sphingomicrobium edaphi. Next base: position 10,831 of record NZ_QXTF01000002.1, read on the forward strand.
ACATATTCTATCGCTGGCCGGGCGCATGGGGTTCGACCGCGGCCTTCACTGGCCGCTACATTGGTGAGCCCGCCGACCCCCTGGCGCTTCGTCCGCCGCTCCGCCAAGCTGTGCTGACGGACGGCACAATCGCTCCGGTCGAGGATTCCGCGGTTGCCGGTCCACCGATCGCACGGGCGCCAAACGACGTTGGCGGGCTTTTGGACACCAGCAAAGGCTGGACGCTCAATATTCCAATGCCGTCGGAGACCGCCTCCGCGACAAAGGCGATCGCCGATAAGCAAAAGGCCGCTCCGGTCAAAACGGCGGAAGCGCCGGCCCTTGTCGGCAGCCAACTGGCGGCACGTTGAGAAACGGATAGCAGACGATGGCGACTCTTCCCTTCATGCCCTCCACGCCTAAGCGGCAGCGCGAGCCACTCGCCGGCGCGCGCCTTATCATCGTATCGGTCGCGGTTGGCTTCGCGGTTTTCGTGCTGTGGGCCATGCTCGCCCAGGTGGACGAGGTAACGGCCGGGCAGGGCAAGGTCATCCCTTCCAGCAAGGTGCAGATCATCCAGTCGGCCGAACCCGCCACCATTGCCGAGTTGCTTGTCCGATCTGGTCAGCGTGTCCAGCGGGGCCAGCTGCTCGCGCGGCTCGACAATCCGGAAAGCCGGTCACTCCAGGCAGAGACCGACGCCCTCCAGGCGCGGTCGCAGCGCCTTGCTGCCGAGGGCACGGGCGCCAGCGGATCGCTTGCCGGCGATGAAGCGCAGTTGAGCGCCGTTCGTCGGGAGGCATTGGGTAGCCGGGTCGCCGCTCTGCGCGCCTCGGCCGAGCAGCGCCGCCGTGAGGTGGCGGAAGCCAATGCGACCATCTCTAGTCTCTCAAACAGCCTAGCGCTCGCTCAGAAACAGGTGTCGATGCTCGAGCCGCTCGCGGCCAAGAACATCGTTCCGCAGACCGAACTGATCACCGCGCGCCGTGAAGTGGTCGACATTCAGGGGCGCATCGCCGCGGCCCGTGAGCAGGCAGGAAGGGCAAGCGCCGCCGTCAGCGAAGCGCTCAGCCAGGCCAGCGAAGCCCAATTCACGTTCCGCCAGGATGCGCTCAACGAACGCAGCCAGATCAGCCAGAAGCTCGCCGCCAACGAACAGTCCCTTCGCGGCCGCAACAGCCTGGGGCGGATGGAAGTTCGCTCGCCCGTCAACGGTGTCGTTAATGATGTCCAGGTAACCACGATCGGCGGCTTCGTTCAGCCGGGTGAGAAGATCATGGAAGTCGTGCCAATGGGCGACAAGCTGCTCGTCGAAACGCGCGTCAAACCAAGCGACATCGCCTTCATCAAGGTTGGCGACAGGGCCTTGGTCAAAGTGACCGCCTATGACTTCTCAACCTATGGCGGACTCGACGGTCGCGTTGTCCAAGTGTCAGCGGACAGCATCTACGATGAAGTCGAGCGGCAGGCATATTTCAACGTGATCGTCGAAACCGACCGCGCATATCTCTTCGCGGCCGGCCGCCGCTTGCCGATCGCGCCCGGCATGATGACCGATACGCAGATCATCACTGGCCGGAAGAGCGTCCTGACCTATTTGCTAAAGCCGGTATTGAAAGCCCGCAGCGACGCGCTCCGGGAGCGCTGATCAAAGGCTGACCATCACGGGGATGAGGCTGGCGGTTTCGAGGACTACGTCGGGCAACTCATCTTCACCCGACGCAGGTTCGAACCGTGCGCTGGGTAGGACCACCGTCGCTTCCACTGCGTTGCTTGCGTAAGTGACTGGTGGCACGTCGCGTCGATAGCCGTGTGTGTAAGTCCGGCCGGCGGTAAAAGTGATAACCGGCCGGTAATCACTAAGATCACTGCTGTCGACGATCCGGTCAGTGCCATTGTCGAGCACAAGGAATCGGCCCTGAGCGCGAACGACCAAGACGGCGTGGTCGGCACGGCGGGTCAAGTCTTTCAGAACGACCAGGTAAAGGTCGCGGTCGGAGACGCCCGCCGCCCGAAGCATGGCGCGTTTGGCAATGGCGTAATCCTCGCAGTCGCCGCGGCCGCGGGTAAACGTTTCTGATGCTGCCTGCCACTTGTCGGGGGTCCCAAACTGTACGCGATCGTCGATGAACCGTACGCGGCGATTCACATAGCTATTCACCGCTTCCAGCTTGGCGAAAATAGCCTCGTCACGGAGCGACGCGGCGAAGGTGCCGGCATTGCCGCCGACACCGGCTCCCGACACTTGGTGCCAGCGCTGGTCCAGCGGGCTCCGTCCGATCGAAAGCGCCACGCTATTGAAGACATCGGGCTGGTCGCTCGACACCGGATTGATGGCCCGTGTGATCACGGCGGGCCGGTAAGGCGCGCTTTGGGTGGCGGGCGTAACGGGCTGATAGATTGTGGCCGACTGACTCGACTGCTGTGCGCGGATGGCGGCCAACGCACTTGGCGCCCCGCCCAGGATTGCATCGCTCTTCGACATGCCGCGATAGGATGCCGGAACGACCTGCGCTTGCGCCGGAATTGCCATTAGCCCCAGTGCAATCACCGGGATCAGGTGGCGGGCAAGAAGTGCAGCCTTGGTTCGCATTGCCCTGCTTGTCGCAGGACAAGGAAAAAACTGGCTTAAATCACAAGGTTAACACGCAGATAACTTTATACCCTCGTTTCAGTCTCCGAAAGGAAGCGATCAATTGCGCTATTGAATCGTTCAGGCTGTTCGAGGTTGGCCAAGTGACCGGATCCTTCCAACCATTCCAGCCGGGAGTTGTGGATGATTTCATGAAGTTCGGTCGACAGAGCGGGCGGGGTTATGCCGTCCTCAATCCCGCACAGAATCAGGGTCGGGACATCGATCGCTGCGGCCCGGCTGCACTGGTCGGCCAGCCAGACGGCTGCGGCACCGAGACGATAAGCGTCCGGGTCGATCGCGGCCATCGTTTCGATTACCTCGCGCCGCAACGCATTGCTGGCTTCGGAACCAAGCAGCATGCCCGTCCGGGCCTCCGCCAAAGCCCGCATCGTCATGGCCTTGCTCGCCGCGACCGAGCGATCGTGGATCACCTGTCCGTTGGGATGGACGGCGAAGCTGTCGGCGATGATGAGCGACGTGCAGCGCCCAGGCGCCGCGTGGTACATCGCAATGGCTACAACGCCTCCGAGAGAGAGGCCGCAGACATGCGCCTGCCCAACGCCCAATTCGTCCATCGCCGCGAGGATTGCTTCTGCAAACTCATCGCGGCCCGCTTCAGGCGCAAAGTCGCTTTCTCCATAGCCCGGATAATCGAAGGCGATCGCCCGCCGCTCTCGGCCGAAGTGGTCGAGCTGCGGTTGCCACACGCTTTTATCCGAACCGACACCGTGCAGGAAAATGATCGGCGCTGAGTCGCCTCTGCCCGCCTCGACATAGCCGATATTGCCGTAGCTTGTGAGAACCCGCCCCATCACTGCATCATGGCTGCACGGCGCTGCTTTGCAAGCGCTCGCGCGCCCTATAGCCTGTGCGACATGACCAGCATGACTGTTAACGGCGAGGCCGTTCGCTATCGCCTCGATCCCCAAACCCCGCTGCTGTTCGCGCTGCGCGATGCATCGAATCTGACCGGAACGAAGCACGGTTGCTACAGTGGGGATTGCGGAACGTGTACGGTGATCGTCGATGGCCGGGCAACGCTTTCGTGCCAAATCACAATCGCTGAAGCAGAAGGCGCCGACGTTACAACGATCGAAGGACTGTCCGCCGACCGGGCTCACCCGCTTCAGCAGGCGTGGGCCATGGAGCAGGTTAGCCAGTGCGGGCGCTGCGACCCAGGCTTCATCATGACGCTAGCCGCGCTGATGCGCGCCACCCCCAGTCCGACGACCGAGCAGCTTGCGACGCTTCCAAACATCTGCCGATGCGGCGCTACGCTGCGCATACTCAAGGCCGTTCGTCGGGCCGCGGAGGTTGCCGCGCCGCTGTCCTCGCAGGCGCCCGCTCGCTCGCAACACGGTCCGTCACGGTTCAGCAACGGCTCATCCTCAGAGTCGCAGATTCAGCCCAACGACTCATGAAGTCGATCTGGAATGCTGGAGTGAGTGATGCGTAAGTTTTTGATCCCCCTGTTGATGGCAAGCACCATGCTTCCCGTTGCGGCGCAGGCGCGCGACGGGAGCATGCTTGACGCAATGCGCGAGCGAGCTGCTCGTGCAAGCGAAGAGCGGACTTCATCTGACGATCGGCCGCAGCGGACTGAACGGTCACAACGTTCGGAAAGGGCAGACCGTCCGGCGCGCGCTGAGCGGCCGGATCGCTTGATTGAGCGTGCCGAACGCTCACAGCGCCAACTGCGCCTGAATCAACAGGCCCAGCCTGTCCAGACCGTGGAGCAGGTCCGCCGCGAGCGCCGGACCGACGGCGGCATGGTTGACGGCTTCCGCCGCATCGCGCGCGACGCCGAAACCCGGCAAGTCGAAGCGCAGCGCGAGCGCAGCCGCGACGGCTTCGATGGTCTTCGTGACCGCATCGTCCGCGACGGCAATCGCGTGAACCGTGACCGCTGGTCGGGCGACTGGCGGCGCGATCATCGCTACGACTGGCGCAGCTATCGCGACCGCAATCGCTCGCTGTTTCGCATCGGTCGGTACTACGATCCCTACGGCTGGAACTATCGGCGCTTTTCAATCGGCTTCAGCCTTTACCCGAGCTATTACGGCTCAAGTTACTGGCTGGACGATCCGTGGATGTACCGGTTGCCGCCGGCCTACGGTCCGTATCGCTGGGTGCGCTATTATGACGATGCCCTGCTGGTGAACATCTACACCGGGCAAGTCGTGGACGTGCTCTATAGTTTCTTCTGGTAGACAAGTCCTAACCGTTGGTCGAAGGGGCGTTGCGGGAGGACCGCAGCGCCCCTTTTGCCGTGTGCACGGGGACGTGCAGTCCGCACGTCGTTCAAGGGGTTTGCAATGAAAATGAAGCTCGTCCTGGCCCTGTCGGCCGCCGCCGTCGCACTCTCCGCCTGCGCAACGACGCCGGCTCCAGTCGTGCCGCCGGTGCCCGTCGCCGCGGTCGCGCCCTCTGCTCCCGCAGAAAGCCCCCATGACCGCCTGTTCCGCCTGTTCAAGGAAAGTGATGAGGCGCAACTGAAGCGCAATCCCCTGTTCGCGATTTTCCGCGGGGACATGCGCTACGCTGACCAGTTCGGCGATTACATCAGCGAGGAGTATTTCGCGAAGGAGAAGGCGGCCGGTGAAGCCGACTTGGCGGCGCTGCACGCTATCGATCGCGCCTCACTCGATCCGACGGATCAGTTGGCATATGACGTCTTCGAATTTTCGACGCGCGATACGCTGAAGGGTTACGATTCCTCGATCCTTTCGCTGACTAAAGTTCGACCGATCAATCACTTCTCGGGCTTTCACACCTTCTATCCAACGTTCTCGAGCGGAGCTGGCGGTGCGCCGTTCAAGACAGTAGCCGACTATGAGCATGCGCTGAAGCGTCACGAAGGCTATGCGAAGCTAATCGACGCGGCCATCGTCCGATTCAAGGAAGGCGAAGCGGCGGGGGTCTTCGAGACCAAGCTGACTATTCGCAACGTCATCGAGCAGCTCGACACACAGCTGAAGCAGCCGGTTGAGGAGTCGCCATTCTACGGACCAGTCAAGAAATTCCCGGACGATATGAGCGCCGCCGACAAGACGCGGTTGGAGGCAGCCTACCGCGCCGAGATTACTAACCGGCTGTATCCCGCGATGAAGCAACTGCGCGACTATCTGTCGTCGAGCTATCTGCCCAAGGCGCGCGAGGGCGTCGGCTTGATGTATATGAAGGGCGGTGATCGGCTCTATCGCTACATGGTCCAATCGACCACTACGCTGCCGCTGACGCCCGAGGAAATCCACCAAACAGGCCTCAATGAAGTGGAGCGGATTACCCGCGAAATGGAAAAGGTTCGGCAGGAAGTCCAGTTCAAGGGAACGCTCCCGAAGTTCTTCGACTATCTGCGTACCGATCCCAAGTTCAAAAAGCCGACGCGCGAGGCCTTAACGCAGGGCTATTACGACATCGGCAAGGCGGTCGATGCCAAACTTCCGGAATATTTCTCAACTATTCCGAAGGCGCCGCTTGAAATTCGCCCGTACGAGCCGTTCCGCGAAAAATTCGAAGCCGGCGGTAGCTATCAGCAAGGTACGCCTGACGGTTCGCGGCCGGGTATCTTCTATTTCAATGCCTACGACCTGCCGTCACGCACGATTGTCGGTATGACCACGCTCTACCTTCACGAAGGGGCGCCGGGTCACCATTTCCAGATCAGCCTTGCACAGGAAAACGAGGCGCTTCCGGCCTTCATGCGGTTTGGCGGTAACACGGCTTATGTTGAAGGCTGGGCACTCTACGCCGAGACACTTGGCTACGACATGGGTTTTTACAAAGATCCGATCCAGCGCTTCGGCACGCTGTCGGACGAGATGCTGCGCGCAATGCGGCTGGTCGTGGATACGGGCATCCACAGCAAAGGCTGGACCCGAGACCAGTCGATTCAGTACATGATGTCCCACAGCGACATCAGCAAAACTGACGCAACCTCCGAGGTCGAGCGCTACATTGCGATCCCCAGCCAAGCGCTGGCGTACAAGACTGGAGCGATGACCATCCAACGCCTGCGCCGGAAGGCCGAAATCGAACTTGGCACTAAGTTCGACATCAAGGATTTCCATGCCCAAGTGCTGATGACCGGATCTCTGCCGCTTGCGATCTTGGAACAGAAGATCGATCGCTGGATCGCGTCGAAGAAATAAGCAACAACGCGGCGCGGGCGGTCAGCCGTTCGCGTCGCGCTCGTCCAGCCGGATCATCGGCCGGTTTTTCAGTTCTTTTTTGACGAAGCTCGTCTCGTAGCGGCGAACGACTGGGCAGGCCGCCAGCTCTTCATCCGCGAAGACATTATATTCTGCCATGTCGCGGCAGGCGGCGAGAATGAGCATGTCATCGGCTCCGCTCACTTCGAGGCAAAGCTGAACCTCATCGAGCGACTGGAGTCGCGCGCGGAAGCGATTGAACGCATCCGCCTGCGCATGTTCGTGAAGCTGCACGCGGATGATGGCGCGAAGCCGCCGGTCGGCGAATTTTGATGCAGCAAGCGCGATCGTCTGCGAAATGGCGCCTGTTTCGCGCAGCCGCCGCAAGCGCCGTGCAATTGCCGACGGCGACAGGGGAATCACCTCCGCAAGTTGCTCGGCCGTGCGGTCGGCGTCCTCCTGCATGGCATTCAGGAGTTTGATGTCGAAATTGTCGAACATTGGCCGAACCTTGCCAAAATTTGGCGCTGACGCCAGCAACTTTGCACCCGCCCGCCTTGATGCCGGATGTATAACTTCACCCCATCAAGGACGATCGACATGTTTACGAACGCACCGCAACTGATCTCGGCGCTCGTGCTCCTCATGGCCGCGCAACTGTCCGATGTCGCCTGGCCGCGTTTGACGGAATTCGCCAACGCGGAAGCCAAGTGCACGTCGAGCGCTCATCGCCATATGGTTGTTCGCAAGGTCAATGCGGCCGAACGCAAGGATGTCGCGCGCCCCGCACGGGGTGGCGATGTCCAGATCCTATCGTTCGGCCCCTGACCGGTCCCATCCTTCCGTCACTGCACTGGATCCCTGACTTGCTTCGAAACCTCCTTCTGGCTGCCGCGGCCGCGCCCGTTCTCGCCATTGCAACCTTGGCGGTTGCGCAAACTGCTCCTCAAGCGCCGCCCGCGCGCCAACTCCCAGCCGGGGCCAGCCTGAAGCTGGAGCAAGGCGAAGGGCGCGACGTCGCCGAGAAGCTGGCGACCGAACTGACTGCCAATTTCGTCTATGCCGATCAGGGCAGGGCTTACGCGACCATGCTTCGCGCCAATGCGGCATCAGGTCGGTACGACCAGGGAACGCGCCAAGAGCTCGCCGACCGGATGACCGAGGATCTCCAGGCAATCCAGAAGGACGGGCACCTGCATGTCGCGGTCGCCGAGGAGGAGGTGCGCGGGCAAGGCGGCGGTGGCCCCGGCATCCCCAAGCATTGGCCGCCACTGATCCAGTCGGCGAAGGAGATCGCACCCGGGATCGCCTACATTCGCTTCACGGCCTTCATGTCTACGGACGAGGAAATCGCCGCCGTGCGCAAATTCATGAGCGAGCACCAAGACGCGAAGACCTTCATTTTCGACCTACGCAATCATCACGGCGGCCGGCTGGGCGAGATGGACGTCATCTTCCCTTATCTGTTTGCCACTAAGACACCGCTGGTGACGATGGAGATGCGCCGGTCAATTTTCGATGCGAACGGGTCGCCTTTCGGTGACGCCCCGACGCTGGAGATCGTCAAAGATGCCTCTTACATGCGCGCTACCCACTACGCCCTGCCGGGCGAAGCGACCCCGGCGCGCGATGCAAAGGTTTATCTGCTGACCTCGAACCGCACGGGGTCAGCCGGAGAGCATTTTTCGCTGGCGTTCAAGTCGACAGGCCGCGCGATGCTGATTGGTGAAGCGACGGCGGGCGCCAATCATTTTGGCGGCATGACAGAGGTAGGCAAGAATTTCGCTGCCTTTATCCCCGTCGGCCGGACATTCGACATCAAGACCGGCAAGGATTGGGAAGGTGACGGCGTTGCCCCCGACATCGCGGTCGATCCGACGCAAGCGCTGGTCGTCGCCCTGGAAAAGGCGGGCCTCTCGCACGAGGAAGCCGTGCGGCTGAACGCAACGGAAATCCCCGCCGAGCCGGTCCACCGCGACAAGCTGAGGGCTCGCTAGGCGAGCGCCTCGGCGATCAGCTTTCGCGTGTTCTCGATACCGTAGAGCGCGATGAAGCTCCCCATGCGCGGTCCTTGGCTCGACCCGAGCAAGGTTTCGTACAGCGCCTGAAACCATTGTCGCAGGCTATCGAACTCGTACCGCTTGCCGACCTCGAACACGACATTTTGGATCTCGTCGCTCGATACGTCACGCGCGACCTTCGCCAGCTCTGAATCGAGGTCGGCCAGTGCTGCGCGCTCGACCTCGGTCGGCGGTCGCCGCTTCAGCGTGGGAACGACGAAGTCGCGGGCATAGTTGACCGCCAAGCCGATGAGCGCGTCGAGCTCCTCGTCCTGCTCTGGCGATGTTCCAGGCGCATATTTTTGGACGAACTTCCAGGCAATGTCCTTGTCCTGCACCCCCGGCAATGAAACCAGGTTGAGCAGCAGGCCGTACGTCAGGGGCAGTTCTCCTGCCGGCACATGGCCGCCGTGGATGTGGTGCACCGGATTGCCGAGCTTCTTGTCTGGCTCCTGTCCGGGATAATTACCACGGAACTGAAGATATTCGTCTACCGCGCGAGGGACGAGGCCGAGGTGAAGATTCTTGGCCTTCTTCGGTTCCCGATAAAGGTAGAAGGCCAGGCTGTTATCCGACCCGTATGTCAGCCATTCCTCGAGGCTGAGGCCGTTGCCTTTGGACTTGGAGATCTTCTCGCCCTTTTCGTCGAGAAACATCTCGTAGATTAGGCCTTCCGGCTTGCGCCCGCCCAAGACCGCCGCGATTTTTCCTGACTGAATGCCGCTATCAGTCAGGTCCTTGCCGTACATTTCATAATCAACGCCCAGCGCGACCCAGCGCATCGCCCAGTCCACCTTCCACTGAAGCTTGGACAGGCCGCCGAGCGCGCTCTGCTCGACCCGGCTTCCGTCCTCGTCGGTAAAGGCGATGATCCCCGCTTCGGCGTCCACCACGTCGACCGACACCTGCAAAACCCGCCCCGATGACGGCGAAATCGGCAGAACCGGCGAATAGGTTTGACGCCGCTCCTCGCGAAGGGTCGGCAGCATGATGTCCATGATATCGCCGAAGTGGCGAAGCACATTCTTTAGCGCGTCGTCGAAGCCGCCGTGGTTGTACTTTTCTGACGCCGAAACGAACTCATAGTTGAAGCCATATTGGTCCAGGAAACGGCGCAACATCGCATTATTGTGGTGCGCGAAGCTTTCGTCGTCGGTCGGGAAGGGATTGGGAATGCGCGACAGCGGCTTGCCGAGATTGGCCGCTAGAATGTCCGGATTGGGGACGTTGTCCGGGACCTTCCGCAGCCCGTCCATGTCGTCGCTGAACGCGATCAGTCGCGTCGGTGCGCCACCGGTCAGTTCCTCATAGGCACGGCGGACCATGGTGGTGCGCAGTACCTCGGTGAACGTACCGATGTGTGGCAGGCCCGACGGCCCATAACCCGTTTCGAACACCATTGGCCCGCCGTCTGGCTTGCCGTCGGGCCACCGCCTCACCAATTTCCGCGCCTCCTCATAAGGCCACGCCTTGCTGGTCATGGCGGCATTGCGGATTGCGTCGATGGTCACTGTTGCCCTTTCGTTCCGGCTTGGCCAATGGTTAAGGACACGCCGTGGCCGTTCCTTTGCCTCTTCCCGCGCTTCACGCAACCCATGCCGGCATTTGGATCGCGGCAAGCGGGGACGTGCGCGAGGCGTCGCGCGGCGAAGCGATCGCGCGGCTGGCCGAAACGCCGCACATCCTGCTCAACGCGCCGATGGTCGGACAACGACTCGGCTATCCCGATGTGTCGGGCCTCGACGTGCTGGAGCTCTTTGCTTTCATCCATCCGGCCCGCTTCGTGGTGCCGACGGTCGCCGGTTTGGCAAGGGCGGTCGGGATCGAGCCTCCGTCCGGCGATGCCCAGGCTGCGGCGGCCCTGGCATCCATCGCCGAGGCGCTCCTGTCGCGCATGACTAAAGAGGAATGGGCAGAGCGCGAAGGCGCTTGGACGGTGAATGCAACGCTTCAGCGGCTTGGATGGGGCTGGGCACCCTTCGTCGGGCAACGGTTGGCCAAGCCGGAGCGAGGCGAACGCATGTTGTTCTCCCGTCTTCCGCAATGGGAGGACCAGGCGGAACGTCCGCAGCCACGAACGGTCTCGATTCCTGTTGCCGATGCGCAGGCGAGATTGGCTGAGCTGACCGGAAGGGACGCGGAGCCACGCGCTGGACAACGGGCGATGTCCGGCGAGTCTGTCGCCATCTTCGCTCCGCGCCGGGCGCCTGGCGAACCGAATATGCTGCTAGCCGAAGCCGGAACCGGGATCGGCAAGACGTTGGCCTATCTCGCGCCGGCCTCGCTCTGGGCCGAGCGCGCGGGCGGAACGGTCTGGGTTTCGACCTTCACCAAGGCCCTCCAGCGGCAACTCGACGCCGAAGGCGGCCGCCTGTTCGCGGACGAGCATGAGCGCAACCGGCGCATAGTGATCCGTAAAGGTCGTGAAAATTATCTATGCCTCCTTAACCTGGAAGACGCGATGCAGGGCGCGTTTTCCGGCCGCGCGGCTGTTCTGGCGCAACTCGTCGGGCGGTGGGCCGCCTACACCAAGGATGGCGACATGGTCGGCGGCGACCTTCCGGGCTGGCTGCCCAGCTTGTTCCGCCGGGCGGGGGCAACCGCTTTGACTGACCGGCGCGGCGAATGTGTCTACGCGGGTTGTCCGCATTATCGGAAATGCTTCATCGAGCGAGCCGAGCGGGCGGGCCGGGAGGCTGATCTCGTAATCGCCAACCATGCGCTGGTCATGATCAATGCCGCGCGCGGGCGTCCCGATGCGCCGACGCGAATTGTGTTCGACGAGGGCCACCATTTGTTCGATGCGGCGGACGCGACTTTTTCCGCCGCGCTGACTGGGCAGGAGGCGATTGAGCTCCGCCGCTGGATCGTCGGACCCGAAGGGAAATCGCGTGGGCGCCGGCGCGGCCTGTCGGCACGCCTGCTCGATGTCTGCAGCTACGACGACCAAGGCGCGACCGCACTGGAAGCTGCGGTCGAGGCGGCGCGGGCGCTGCCTTCGGACGGCTGGCTCGCGCGGCTGGCGGAAGACGATCCGTTCGGCCCGGTGGAGGCACTACTCGCAGAGGTTCGGGGCACGGTATATGCGCGCTCGAAGGCGCAGGAAGCGGGCTACGGACTCGAAACTGAACTTGCCGAGCCCGACGGCAGCCTCGTCTCCGCTGCCGCAGCGGCGATGGAAGCGCTCGAGGTATTGGCGAAGCCGCTTGCCGCACTCGCCCGAAGGCTCGAAGCGATTATCGAGGACGCTCCCGACTGGCTCGACTCCCAGGCGCGGGCACGTGTCGAAGGCGCGATCAGCGGCCTATCGTGGCGTCGCGAAACGCTGGGCGCCTGGATTGCGCTGCTCGGCCGGATCGGCGGCATTGCTGATCCCGATTATGTCGACTGGCTGGCGATTGATCGCGTCGAGGGGCGGGAATATGACATGGGCATCCATCGCCACTGGCTCGACCCGACGCGGCCCCTGGCACGGGCAGTGCTGGAGCCGGCGCATGGCGTGCTGGTCACTTCCGCGACGCTTCGCGGGAGCGAGGGCTGGCCCAGCGCCGACGCTCGCACCGGGGCCCTGCACCTTCCCGGCCCGGTCGCCCATTTCGAAGCAGCGAGCCCGTTCGATTATCGCACTCAGTCCGAGGTACTGATCGTCAACGATATTGGGCGAAACGATGTCGCGGGCTTGGCCGGCGCATACGCCCGCCTGATCGAGGCAGCAGGAGGTGGGACGCTCGGCCTTTTCACCGCCATTCAGCGTTTGCGAGCCGTTCACGCCCGTATTGCCGACCGGCTGGCGCGGGCCGGGCTGCCACTGTTGGCCCAACACGTTGATCCGATCGATACGGGCACGCTCGTCGACATTTTTCGTGATGATCCGCGTGCTTCGCTGCTCGGTACCGATGCGCTCCGGGACGGCGTGGACGTACCGGGCGACTCGCTACGGCTTGTCGTTATGGAGCGCGTGCCTTGGCCGCGGCCGACAGTATTGCATGCAGCTCGGAAACTCGCTGGCGGTGGAAGTGCTTACGACGATCGCGTCGTCCGCGCACGGCTGGCTCAGGCGTTCGGTCGGCTGATCCGCCGCCAAGGAGATCGTGGGCTGTTCGTCATCTTAGCGAGTGCCCTCCCTTCGCGGTTGCTGACCGCTTTCCCGCCGGAGGTCAGCATTTCGCGGCTTCCACTCGATGAAGCGCTGGTACGCGTGCGCGAACGACTATTCGGCGAGGGCTGCAGCGAGCTGGTCGCGAATGGCCCCAAGGCGCGCGAGGTCGATACCGCTGGTATGAGCGACCGGTTCTGAAACTAGCGGAGCGGGCGTCACAGCCGCCACCGTCGGCGCTGGCGGCGCATCGCTGGCTGGGGCCTTGTCCTTCAGGAGCTTCTGGACGCCGCGGACCGTATAACCTTCTTCATTCAAAAGGCGGTTGATCCGCCGCGCAAGCGCTACGTCGGCCGGCCGGTAATAGCGACGGTTCCCTGCCCGCTGAAGCGGGCGGAGTTGGGGAAATTTTGATTCCCAGTAACGCAGGATATGTTGGGCGACGCCGAGCTCGTCGCTAAGCTCGCCGATCGTGCGGAATGCGTCCGGGGCCTTTTCGCCGGTCGCCATCCTGCGATCCTTACTTCGCGATCCGGTCGCGCATGATTTGGCTTGCGCGGAAAGTCATCACGCGCCGCGGTGCGATGGGCACCTCGACGCCCGTCTTGGGATTGCGGCCGACCCGCTCACCCTTGTCGCGCAGGATAAAGGTGCCAAAGCCCGAAATCTTGACATTCTGGCCTTCGCTAAGTGCGTGGCACATGTGGTACAGTACACGCTCCACCATGCTCGCGCTTTCGGCGCGCGAAACGCCGAGCCGGTTGTGGACGATGTCGGACAGGTCAGCACGGGTTAGCGTACCCGCGTGAATACCGTTCGAACGGGCAACACCCGCATCCGCCATATTGATTCTCCGCCCCCATGTTACGCCCGATCGGCGCCACTCGTTACGCTATCGCAAAGTGTGACCGTCGGCAAATCGACTTTTGCCAGTTTTTCCAAGTAGTTCAATAGCGAAGCGCGGCTGCTCCCCACGTGAAGCCACCGCCCATCGCTTCCAGCACGAGCAGATCGCCACGCTTGATTCGCCCGTCGCGAACGGCAGTATCGAGCGCGAGCGGGACCGAGGCAGCCGACGTATTGGCATGGCGATCCACGGTGACGATGACCTTTTCGGGCGAAAGCCCCAACTTCTTCGCTGTCGCGTCAAGAATTCGCGCGTTGGCCTGGTGCGGCACCACCCAGTCGACATCAGCCGGCGTGAGGCCTTCCGTGTCGAGTACTTCGCGAAGCACGTCGGCCAGGTTGACCACCGCGTGCCGGAAAACCTCCCGGCCCTTCATGCGCAGCTTGCCGACCGTACCGGTGGTAGATGGTCCACCGTCGACATAGAGAAGTTCGTTATGCCGCCCGTCAGCGTGCAGCTTTGTCGAAAGGATGCCGGAGTCGCCTTCTTCCGCTTCCAGCACCAGCGCCCCCGCGCCGTCGCCGAACAACACGCAGGTTGTGCGGTCTTCCCAGTCCAGAATTCGGCTGAATGTTTCGGCGCCGATGACCAGTGCCCGCTTGGCGTTTCCGCCGCGAAGCATTGAGTCGGCAACGCTGAGCGCATAGAGAAAACCGGTGCAGACCGCGTGGACGTCGAACGCCACGCAATCCGAGATTCCAAGCATTGCCTGCACTTTTGTGGCCGACGACGGGAAGGTCTGGTCAGGCGTCGCGGTGGCAAGCACGATCAGGCCAATGTCGTTCGGCTGCAGGCCCGCGGCATCCAGCGCCTTGCGGGCCGCTTCTGCCGCAAGGGTCGCGGTCGTTTCGCCTTCGCCGGCGACATAGCGGCTGCGAATGCCCGTGCGCTCGACGATCCAATCGTCGGACGTATCGACCATGCGGGCCAATTCTTCATTGTCGATGCGTCGAGCAGGAAGCGCCGAACCCGTACCCTTAACAACGGAACGAAGGGTCATTCGGCGGCCTCGTCTGAAAATGTGTGGGCGCGGAAATTGTCGAGATCCTCGCCGATCTTTCGCGTGATGTCGTTGCGAACCATCGATGACGCCACGTTGATGGCGTTGGCCACGCCCTTGTAATTGGCGCCGCCGTGGCTCTTCACGACCAAGCCGTTGAGGCCCAGGAATACCGCGCCGTTATGATTGTTGGGGTCGAGGTGGACCTTGAGCAGGTTGAGCGCCGGCTTCGACAGCGCAAACCCGGCCTTGGACCGGAGCGATGAGGTAAAAGCGCGGCGCAAGAGGTCAGTTACGAAGCGCGCAGTGCCTTCAGCAGTCTTCAGGGCGATGTTGCCCGAAAATCCATCGGTGACGACGACATCGACATCGCCACGCGAAAGCCGGTCGCCCTCGGTAAACCCTTCGAATCGGAAGGGCAGGTAATCGGCCTCGCGCAGAAGCGCGGCGGCTTTCTTTAATTCGCCCGTACCCTTGAGCTCTTCGGTGCCAATGTTGAGGAGTTTTACGCGCGGCTTCGAAAGGCTGAGCACGGTCCGTGCGTAGGCCGATCCCATTACGGCAAACTGGACGAGGTTCTGGGCGTCGCACTCGGTATTCGCGCCGAGATCGAGCATCACGCAGTCGGTGTTGCCCAGAGTTGGAAGTAATGCGGCGAGCGCGGGGCGGTCGATGCCGGGCATGGTTCGCAGCGCGAGCTTCGACATCGCCATCAGCGCGCCGGTGTTGCCGCCCGACAGGGCGGCATCGGCCGCGCCCGTCTTCACCGCGTTGATCGCCAGCCCCATCGACGTGGTCTTAGCGCGGCGGATGGCCTGACTCGGCTTTTCCGATGATTCGATGGCGTCGGTGGTGTGGTGGATCGTCACCGCTTCGACTAGCGGGCGATGCTTTTCCAGCTCCGGCGCGATTTTCGATTCGTCGCCGAACAGCTCGAACCGAAGCGACTTGTCCCTGCGGCGCGCACGGGCCATCCCGGCGATCATCACCGCCGGGCCGATATCTCCACCCATGGCGTCAATCGCGATGCGCGGGCCATTAGCCATGCTTGGCTGCCCCTCGTCCGCGATGCCGCTCAGGCCTCGGTCGAAACGATCTCGCGGCCGTTATAGTGGCCGCAGGCCGAGCAGAGGTTGTGCGGGAGCTTCAGCTCGCCACAGTTCGGGCATTCCTGGAAGCTGGCCGGGCTCAGCGCATGATGGCTGCGGCGCATATTGCGCTTCGAGGGCGAGGTCTTTCTCTTAGGGACGGCCATCTCGGCTCTTCCTTAAAATCGCGGTCAAAAAAATTGGCGACTCTCCTCGCCCAGCTCATCGGGTAACCCCGCGGCGGCGGCCGGATCGTCGCGAACGAAGGCGCCCTATAGCGAAATCATGGGCAGACGCAAGCGCTTCACGCCTTCGCGAGAACGCGATCCGCCACGAAGGGGTTGCTCGCCCGTTCATGGCCAAAGGTGGACATGGGGCCGTGACCGGGAACGAAATGAGTGTCGTCGCCCATCGGCCACAGACGCTGGGTGATCGAATCGAGGAGTTGCTGGTGATTGCCCCGTGGGAAATCGGTCCGTCCGATCGATCCCTGGAACAGCACGTCGCCGACCAGCGCCAGCTTCGATTCGGCGTGGTGGAAAACGATATGGCCCGGCGTGTGGCCGGGGCAGTGGCGGACGTTGAGCGTAAGGTTGCCGACGGTCAGGGTATCGCCATCGACCAGGTAGCGGTCTGACTGGAACGGTTTCCCGACGACTCCGTAGCGATGGCCGTCATCTTCAAGCCGGGAAATCCAGAACAGGTCGTCCTCGTGCGGACCCTCGATGGGAACGCCCAGTTCCTCCGCCAAAATACCGGCCGACCCGCAATGATCGATGTGGCCGTGGGTCAAGATGATCTTCTCGACCGTCACGCCATGTTCCGCCGCCGCCGACTTCAGCCGGTCGAGATCGCCGCCCGGGTCGCAGAATGCGCCTTTCATCGTCTCAGTGCACCAAAGCAGCGTGCAATTCTGCTGCAACGGAGTGACCGGCACGATCACGGCGCGGAGCGGCGGACTGGACATGTCGCTGGGCCTAGGAGGCAGGCGCCAGCTTGTCCATCGCGGGCGGGACGTCCTTCATCGACGCCGCGACCGCTTCAGCCTGCCGCATGACGCGCAGGATATTGCCGCCGGCAAGCTTAGCGAGGTTCGCATCCGACCAGCCGCGCCGGATCAGCTCAGCGAACAGGTTGGGATAATCCTCAACTCCGCCCAGGCCGTCCACCGTGACGTCGATCCCGTCCAGGTCGCCTCCGATCCCCACCTGATCGTAGCCGGAGAGCTTCACGATATGCTCGATATGATCGGCCACGGCGCCAACCTTCACTGCAGGCCGCGGATTGGCGCCGACCCATGCCGTGAGCTCGGCCTCGACCTTCTTGGGGTCATTCGGATTGAGCGCCTTCAGTCGCGCTTCCTCGGCTGACTTTCGACTGCTCCACTCCAAGGCATCCCGCTGCAGGAACGGCGGCACGAAGGTAACCATCACCACCCCGCCGTTGATCTTGAGCAATTGCAAGACATCGTCCGGAACGTTTCGGGGGTGGGGGTTGAGCGCCAGCGCATCCGAGTGTGAGAATATCACCGGCGACCGGGTGACCCGGAGCGAGTCTCGCATCGTCTCCGGCGACACATGGCTGAGGTCAACCAGCATGCCCAAGCGGTTCATTTCTTTAATCACGGCCTCGCCGAACGGGCTCAGGCCGCCATGTTTGGGCGCATCGGTCCCGCTGTCGGCCCATTCAGTAGTCTGGCTGTGGGTCAGGGTCATGTAGCGGGCGCCAAGTTCATAAAACTGGCGAAGCGCCGCCAGCGATCCGCCGATCTGCCGGCCGCCCTCGATACCCAGGAGTGAGCCGATCCGCCCCTGCCGATGAACGCGGACCATGTCGTCGGCGGTGGAGGCCAGCTGGAGATGCGCTGGGTAGGCGTTTATGATTCGGCGGGCCGCATCGATCTGCTCGATCGTCGTCCGGATGGCCTCGTCGCCGGTGATGGTGCCGCTGATATAAACCGACCAGAATTGCCCGCCGACCCGGCCGGTCCGCATGCGCTGCATGTCGGTCATCAGCGGCGGCGTGCGGCTGTTTGTGCCTGATTCCAACCCTTCGACGGACAGGTTGAAGTCCTGCCGGAGCGCCCAGGGCAGGTCGTTGTGCCCGTCGATCAGAGGCGTCGCCTTTAGCACCTTGTCAATCCGTGCTTGGGTCCTCGAATCAATCGGCTGCGCGCTGGCCGAAAAGGCCGCCGCCGACAGAACGGCAGCGGCAAGCAACAATGACGGACGCATAGATTTTCCCCGGCGGTCTTGATTTCGAAGCAGGGTTTACGGGCGGCAATGGGTCGGGGCAATGGCGATACCCATGTGGATCCTTTTCGACGATGCCCGGGAAGGCGGCGCCGCGCCGCGCGTTTATCGCGATCCCGTCGATCGCTTGGTGGTCCATTCCTTTTCGGAAGTCAGTCCCGCGCTGAATCTCATCCAGCAGTGGCTGCGGTCCGGCGGCCATGCGGCAGGTTATCTCGCCTATGAAGCGGGCTATGCCTTCGATCCCAAGCTTGCGGACATCGCGCGCAGCGGTGATGGCCCTTTGCTTAGTTTCGGCCTGTTCCGCGGCTATGACGAATCCGATCTGGCACGGGTCCTACCCGAACCCGATGGCGGCTATGTTGGCACGCCCCGGCCACGGATTTCCCGGATAGACTATGAGGCAGCCGTTGGGCAGGTGCGGGAGCATTTGTTCTCGGGCGATTTCTATCAGGTCAACCTGACGTTCGGCTGCGATCTGCCGATTGCCGGCAGTCCGCTGGCAATTTACGCGCGGCTCCGCCGATCCTCTCGTGCCGGATGGGGCGGGGTAATGCTCGACGGCGACCGATCGCTCATATCGCTTTCGCCCGAACAATTCTTCACGCTGCGGCATGGGGTTCTCGAAGCCAAGCCCATGAAGGGCACCGCGGCACGCCACGCCGAGCCGCAACAGGATTCAGTCGAACGGCTGGCGCTTGCCGCTGATGAAAAGCAGCGCGCCGAAAATCTGATGATCGTCGACCTGATGCGCAACGACCTGGCCCGGGTTTCGGAGACAGGCAGCGTCGAGGTACCCGCCCTGTTCGCCGTCGAAACCTACCCCACGGTCCATCAGATGGTCAGCGTGATCCGGTCGCGGCTTCGGCCCGGACTGGACGCGGTCGATGTGCTTCGAACCATTTTCCCGTGCGGATCGGTAACGGGCGCACCGAAGGTTGCGGCAATGCAGGCACTTGCCGGGCTCGAGTCGGAACCGCGCGGCGCCTACACCGGATCGATGGGCTGGATCGAACCTGGCGGCAATGCGTCGTTCAACGTCCTCATTCGGACGCTTGAGTGGGTCCGCGACGCAACAACTGCGCGATTGGGGCTTGGGTCGGGGCTTGTGGTTGATAGCGCGGCAAGCAATGAATGGGCGGAGTGTTTGCTCAAGGGGGACTTCGTGCGTCGGGAAAGTCAGGACTTCGACCTTATCGAAACAATGCGTTTCGACCCCGACGAAGGAATTGTCGAACTGGAGCGCCACCTCGACCGGCTCCGCACGTCCGCATCGGACCTGGGCTTCCAGTTCGACCGCCACGCGGCGCGCAACGAGCTTCAGGCCGCGACCTTCGGGCGAAAGTCGCGGGCCATGGTCCGGCTATTGCTATCGAGGACCGGGTCGATGGCCATCCAGGTCAAGCCGTTCGAGGAGCCGCGTAACAAGCCGGTAGCCGTCGCGTTGCGCCCGCTTCCCGTCGAGCCATCCGATTTCCGTCTGCGCTACAAGACCACCGACCGGCGCTTCTATGACAAAGCACGTCAAGAAGACGGGGCCTATGAAACCATTTTCGTTGGGCCGGACGGCAAGCTGACCGAAGGCAGCCGGACCAGCATTTTCGTGGAGCGTGACGGACGGCTGGTGACTCCGCCCGCCGCCCGGGGGCTCATTCCCGGCATCCTGCGGGCGAAGCTGCTCGACGAGGGCAGGGCAGAGGAGGCGGACTTAACTCCCGAGGACCTCGAACACGGATTCTACGTCGGCAATATCGTGCGTGGCTTGATCCCGGCAAAGCTTGGCTAGGCGGCGATCGGGAAACGCAACAGTCGGTCGGTAACCGGCACTAGCGCCGACGCGCCGGGTCCCACCTTTCGCAGAATCTCCGGATGGCTCGCATCAAGACCCCCGGTCAGCGTGCCATAGGCTGGAAGGATCAGCTTGGTGGCGCTGGCGACAAAACAGCGCCGCGACAAGTTCCGGCCCTTCCGGCTCAGTCGCAGTTTCGGGTGGAAGTGGCCCGACATCTCCGGCATCGAATCACCTTCGATTGCCTCGTGCCGGAGCACGATTCCATCGAGCACGACTTCCTCGGCAATGGTCCCGCCGCAATGGTCGATGAACCCGGCGTCGTGATTGCCGGTGATCCACACCCAGTCGAGCCTCTCCGTCATTTCCGTCAGCAGGTGGCGCGCCGTGGCTGGCAAGCGGTCGCAGCCGAAACGGTCGTGAAAGCTGTCGCCGAGACAATAGAGTTGCGTGGCACCGCTCCGTTCGATGTCGCGTTCCAGCGCAGTCAGCGTGGCAATCGAATCATAGGGTGGCAGCATCTGGCCCAACCGCGCAAACCAGCTTGCCTTTTCCAGATGCAGGTCGGCGACGAGCAAGGCAGACTGCGACGGCCAGTGGACCGCGCCGTCGGCGCTTGCAAAGAAATCATGGCCTGCGAACGAAAAGGGAACCATCGCCCCCGCCTTAAACCGGAAAGCCGCGCTATTCCAAGTGGTTCATGATGTGATCGCGCAGCGCCCGTGCGTCGTGCAGCGCATTGTGGGGAACCGCGCTGTTCGCGGCGGTCGAAAAATTGTGGAGCGGCTGAAACCGGAGCGTCAGCCCATGCAGGGGGACCATCCGTCCGGGGCCTGTCACCAGCATCATCGACAATTGCGCCAGGTCCTCGGGCCAGTCAGCGACGATTTCTGGATCGGGGTCGTGCGACAGCCAGTGCGCCAGCGCCTCGGCTGCCGCCGGCCTGGACAGGTGCGGCGACTTCAATCCTTCCGGGACCATATCGAAATAAGGGACGACGTTTCGTTCGACCCAAGGGTCGGTAACGACATCGTGCGCGATGACCGCGTAAAATTCTTCGCCCCCATCTTCGGGCACCAGCGCGATGCTCAGCAGGGCGCCGCCAAAACCGTCGTATTCGGTATCGAGGAAGTAACGCATCGGTCCACTCTGGACGAGCGCGGGATAAGGTTCCAGTCTCGGCCGCAAACCGGAGGCGAAAAGGGGGTCTCATGCGATCAACGAAAGTCATACTGGCCGCGACGGCGATCGCCGCTGCCCTGGCCACTGGCGCGACAGCGAAGCCCGGAGATCCCGGCCGGGAAAAGGTCGTGGCGGCGATTAAGGCGGACCACGAAGCGGCGGTCGAGCGCTTGCGCGATTGGATCAAGTTGCCGACCATCGCCAACATGGGGATTAATCATCGCGAGGGCGCCGAATATATGCGCAGCCTAGTGCTCGATGCGGGTTTCCAGCATGCGAAGGTCGTTCCGACCGACGGCGTTCCGGGCGTTTTTGCGACTCTCGACGCCGGGGCGAAGGACACTCTGGCAGTCTATTTCATGTACGACGTCAAACATTATGAGCCGAGCGAATGGTCCTCGCCGCCGCTCGAAGGCCGGATCGTTGACCGGCCAGGCGAAGGAAAGGTTATGATTGGGCGCGGCGCCGTAAACCAGAAGGGGCCGGAAACCGCGTTCCTCAGCGCCATCCGCGCGTTCAAGGCGGCTGGCGTCAAGCTGCCCGTCAACCTGGTGTTCGTCGCAGAAGGGGAAGAGGAGATCGCCTCTCCGCATTTCCCCCAAGTTATCGCTAATCCGGAGGTGCGCGCGGCGCTGGAAAAAGCGTCGGGTATCATCATCCCGTCGGCCGGCCAGTCAGTCGATGGCCAGATGACGCTATTGCTCGGCGCCAAGGGCGCGGTCGAACTTCAGCTGATTTCCAGCGGCGAAAAATGGGGTCGCGGGCCCAACAAGGACATTCACTCCAGCCTGATGGCTAATGTCGACAGTCCGGCCTGGCACTTGGTCAAGGCGCTCAACACGTTGGTAGCTGAAGATGGCCACACGCCAGCGATCGACGGCTGGTTCGAAAATGTGAAGCCGCTGACTGCTCGACAAAAGGAATTGATTGCCGCCGATGTCGCCGCTGGCAACGAAGCTGACGACATGAAGGTGCTGGGCATCAAGCGCTGGTACAAGGAGGAGGATTACCTCACCGCAAACTTTCGCCTGGCCGAGCAGCCAACGGTGAACATCCAAGGGCTGGTCAGCGGCTACACTGGCCCCGGCGGCAAGACTGTCCTCCCAGGCCGGGCCGAAGCGAAGATCGACCTTCGACTGGTCCCGGACATGACCAAGGACGAGGCGGTTGCCAAGCTCAAGGCCCACCTCGCCAAGCGGGGCTTCGGCGATATCGAGGTGAATGTCAGCGGGGGCTATGGCCCCACTCAGACCGACGAGAACAGCCTGCTCATCAAGGCCGAGCAGGCGACCCTCGCCGATGCCAAGATCCCTATGACGATGTCAGCCCGCTCTGCGGGAAGCTGGCCCGGCGTGGTCTTCACCGGCCCGCCGCTGAAGATGGCGGCTGGACAATTCGGCGGTGGCCGTGGCGGCGGGGCCCATGCTCCCAACGAATGGCTTCTAATCGAAAGCAGCAACCCCAAGGTGCTGGGCTTCGACGGGCAGGCCATTCTCTACGCGGACTTCCTCTACGAAGTCGCGCGGACGGCAGCGAAGGCCAAACGTTAGCGCCGACTATCCGGTGAGACGAATGCGGGGCGAGGCGGGCATGGCTCGCCGCGCCTTGTGCGGCGCGAACAGTCCCTCTCCCACTCGCGCAGCGCCTTGCCGTGCGCCTCCTCGGCCTTGCGCATTGCCCGTCCCCGATCTTCATCCGCTTCCGATTGGGTTGTGGTTACCGCGTCAACCCCCGCGCTGACCGCCTTCACCGGCAGGGTGACCACATCGACGGCGGTTTTGGCGACGGTGTAACAACCGGTCAGGGCCGCAAGCAGGGCCAGCAAAGCAAGTATACGCATCGGCGTCTCATGCCCGATCAGCACTTGCGCGTCGACGCCAGATTAGTCGAGCCGCATTGCTTCCTCGGCGAGCGCCTCAGCCTCGATTAGCAGCGCTTCATCGGCGGTGCCCGCGGGCGCCGCTTCCCGCCCGATCACCACCATCAGCGGAACCGCCATCGGCGTGACGCGGCTGGCCGTCACATGCACTATCGTCGCCGCCGCCCGATCCACCAGTCGCGCCAGCCGCCCCAGTTCCGTCATTCGCGCCCGCGCATCGTCCCAGGCGGCGCGGAGTAGCAAGTGCTCCGGCTCATATTTGCGCAGCACGTCGTAAATCAGGTCGGTCGAGAAGGTGACCTGTTTGCCGGTCTTGCGCTTGCCCGGATGTTGCCGCTCAACCAGCCCACCGATCACGGCCACCTCGCGGAACGCCCGCTTCAGCAGATGTGACTGCTCGACCCACTCGACGAATTCATGTTCGAGGATGTCGGGAGAGAACAGGGGCCGCGGGTCGGCTACCGGCTCAAGGCTATAGCAGGCGAGCGCATAATCATTGGCCACAAAGCCCAGAGGCTTGAGCCCAGCCGTCTCCATCCGCTTGGTGATCAGCATGCCAAGTGACTGGTGCGCGTTCCAGCCCTCGAAACTGTAGACGCACATGAAATGCCGGCCTTCGTGGGGAAAGGTCTCGACCAGCAGCTCATCGGGCTGGGGCAGGAGTGACCGGCGCTTTTGTACCTCCAGCCATTCGCGGACATCGTCGGGGAAGCGGTGCCACTGGCTTTCGTCCGCCAGGAATGCACGTACGCGCTCGGCCAAATGCGTGCTCATCGACATGCGCTGGCCGCCGTACGTCACGAGCCGAGCCTGTTTTGACGAGGCGCGCACGATGATGTCCGTCTCTTTCATCGACACGACCTCAAGTCCAAGCCCTGCGAAGAAGATGTGGTCGCCGATAGTTAGCGTCGATGCGTAGCTCTCTTCGACCCGGCCCAACATCCGGCCATTGCCGAATCGCACGTCCATCATCGGGTTGTCGACAATCACTCCGGCGTTCAGTCGATGCTGCGCGACGATCGCTGGGCGGGTGATCCGCCATCGGCCCGGTTGCTCCTCAACGAGCCGGCGGAACTTGTCGTAAGCGCGGAGAGAATAGCCTCCCGTTGCGATGAACTCGAGCACTCGGCGCCAAGTCTCGTCAGTTAGCCCGGCATAGGGCGCGGCGGACCGCACCTCGGCCAGCAGCTCGTTTTCTTCGAATGGCCCGGCGCAGGCGACGCCCATGATATGCTGGGCAAGGACATCGAGTGTGCCCGGTCGGAAGTTCTCAGGGTCCAGTTCGCGGGCGTCTACCGCGTCGAGTGCGGCCCGTGCTTCTAGATACTCAAAGCGATTTCCGGGGACGATCATTCCCTTGGATGGCTCGTCGAGCCGGTGGTTGGCGCGGCCAATGCGTTGCAGCAGGCGCGATGAGCCCTTGGGCGCCCCCATCTGCACGACCAAGTCGACATTTCCCCAGTCGAGGCCAAGGTCGAGGCTGGCCGTGGCCACCAGCGCGCGCAGTCGCCCTTCGCTCATGGCCGCCTCCACCTTGCGCCGTGCCTCTAGAGCGAGACTGCCGTGGTGGATTCCAATTGGCAGAGCTTGGTCGTTGGTCGACCAAAGTTCCTGAAAGATTAGTTCGGCAAGGCTGCGGGTGTTGCAGAAGACTAGCGTCGTCCGGTGCTGTTCGATCAGCTTCATCACTTCGCCGGCGGCATGGCGGCCGGAATGGCCGGACCAGGGAATCCGGCCATCAGGGATCAGAATTGAAAGGTCGGGATCCGCGCCGGGGTCGCCCTTCACAAGTCGGACCAGGTCGATGTCGCCGTCGGGCGCGAGCCAGCTCCGGTAGGCATCGGGATCAGAGATCGTCGCGCTGAGGCCCACACGCCTCAGGCCCGGTGCAAGGCGGTGCAGGCGGGAAAGGGCAAGCGCCAACAGGTCGCCGCGCTTTTCCTTGGCGAAGGCATGGATCTCGTCGACGACGACGGTCCGCAGCCCGGCGAACAGCGTTTCGCTATCCGGATAACTCAATAGCAAGCTCAGCGATTCGGGCGTCGTAAGCAGGATCTGCGGTGGCCGGATGCGCTGTCGCGCCTTGCGGTTCGATGGTGTGTCCCCGCTGCGCGTTTCCACCCGGAGGTCGAGGTGCATCTCGGTGATGGGATTGAGTAAGTTGCGCTGGACGTCGACCGCCAGAGCCTTGAGCGGGGAGACGTATAGCGTGTGTAAGCCGTCGGTTGGCTGTTCGATCAGGTCGGCGAGGGTGGGCAGGAAGCCGGCCAGCGTCTTGCCCGCCCCCGTTGCCGCCACCAGCAGCGCATGTCTCCCGTTTCGCGCGGCATCCAGCATGGCAAGCTGGTGCCGGCGTGGTGCCCATCCGCGCGCCGCGAACCAGTCGTTAATGATCGATGGTAGGGACTCGTTCAGGCCTGGTCATTCTTCGCAGCGCGGTCTTCAGCCTCATAATTAGCTTCGGTAGCGCGCTCCGTCACGTCCTTCGGGACGCGGCTTTGCTTGTTACGGACAACCGCCCAGATGAGCAGTCCTAGGAGGACGATCGGGCCTAAGATGGTCATGATGCCAATCAGGTTGCTTTCACCCATGTTAATCCTTTCGTTTCGCCGGGAACCGCTTGGCGTTTCAGGGACTATAACGGTTCGATGCCCCGCCTGGGTTCCTGGATAGAGCCTTTTCCCGAAGGCATTTATGTGAAGCCTGCCGATGCGTGGGTCGATCCGTCACGCCCCAAGCCGAAGGCACTGGTGACGCATGGACATGCCGACCACGCGCGTGGCGGGCACGGCCAAGTATGGGCAACGCCGGAAACGCTGGCGATCATGGGCGTTCGCTATGGCGAGCAGTCGGGCAATCCTGTCCAATATGGCGAGAGCGTCCGGCTTGGCGATGTCACCATCAGCTTCGTGCCTGCCGGCCATGTGTTGGGATCCGCGCAGATCATCCTCGACTATCGCGGCGAGCGGGTCGTGGTGTCGGGGGACTACAAGCGCAGGCCCGATCCGACTTGCGCCTCGTTCGTCGTCGTCCCGTGCGACATCTTCATTACCGAGGCGACCTTCGGCCTGCCGGTGTTCCGGCACCCGGACACGGGCAGCGAGATCTACCGCCTCCTTCATCGGCTTCACGCCGAGCCCGAGCGCTGTGTACTGGTGGGAGCCTATGCGCTGGGGAAGGCGCAGCGCGTCATCGCGGAGCTCCGCGATCGGGGGCACAGCCAGCCGATCTATTACCACGGCGCGATGGAGCGGCTGTGCCGCTTGTACGAGGAACTGGGCGTGCCTTTGGGTGAGCTTCGACCCGCCACGGGCGCGTCCAAGGAAGAACTTGCCGGAAGGATCGTCATCTGTCCGCCCAGCGCGCTCAACGATCGCTGGTCGCGGCGTTTGCCCGATCCGGTTACCGCAATGGCATCGGGCTGGATGCGCATCCGGCAACGAGCGCGCCAGCGAAATGTCGAGCTGCCGCTCGTGATTTCGGATCACAGCGACTGGGACGAATTGACCCAGACAATCCGCGACGTCGCGCCGCAGGAAGTGTGGATCACGCACGGGCGCGAAGACGCGCTGATGCACTGGTGCATGACCAGGCAGATTAAGGCGCGGGAGCTGGAGCTGGTGGGCTACGAAGACGAGGACGATTGATGAAAAGGACAGCATTGATCGTCGCGGTTGCCGCGGCTGGTTGCGGCACCGAACGATCCAGCAAACCCCTGAACGGGTCGCAGTATGACCTGCCGGTTGCGAACAGCGTGCAGAATTTTGAGGGAGTTCCCGCCGAAACGACGCCAGCTCGGTCCAGCGTTTTCACGCCGCTCGACGAAGCAAGCTGCAAGTTGATCGAGCAAAATCGGGACGAAGGCTCCTACTGGCGACGCCAATGTCCCGGGCCCGCCGGCTATTCGGTGGAATGGACCGAGAGCGACCTTCGGCAGGGGCTGGAAATTCTGAAGGATGGCCGGCGCACCGACCTTCAACTATCCGGAATCGCAGCAAAGGGCGCGTTCAACCATCTGGGACCGCGCATCGAATGGCGCGGGAATAATGGTTCGCTGCTCGACCGGATGGCTGTGCGAGTTTTAGTGGCGGACGGCGCCGAACCCGCAAAGCCGGACAAGAGCCTGCTTGCCGTTGTTACCCTCGCACCGTCGCCGTGCGTCATCGCCGTCGTTCAACCGGGCCAGGGGCAGAGCGATGAAGCGCGGCATATATCGGACGGGCCGGCACAGCCTTGCCTTGGCCGCTAGTCGTTAGGCGCTGATTTTCGCAATGCTGCGAAGCTTGGCCTGAGTATTAGATCGGTCGATTACCAACCCGGCAGTCTGGGTGACAAGGTCGACCAATACCAGGTCGCGAACGGTCGGCTCCCGCGTCTCGCGATGATACATCGCAAATGTTCCCAATACCTTGCGGCCGGCAGTCATGATCGGGATCGACCAGCAGGCTCGAAGGCCGTTCGCGTCGGCAAGCTCCCGAAAGTCCGACCAGAGCGGGTCGTTGGCGATGTCGCCGACGAATACGGGAGCCGCGGTGTAGGCGGCGGTGCCGCAGGAACCTACTTTGGGCCCGATCTCCGACCCGTTGATCGCGGCGCTATAGGCCGCAGGCAGGCTGGGCGCGGCACCATGCCGCAAATGACGGCCGTCTTCGTCAAGCAAAAGGATGGACCCGAGCACTCCGGTCCGTGAAGTCGATTCGACGATCCCGATCAACTCGCCTAACGTGACCTCAAGGCGGCTGTCGTTCATTGCGAGTTCCAGCACCCGGCACAATCGCTCGGTGAGGATGCCGATTCCGGCATCGTCCTGCTCCACGTCCCGCATGCCCGACATGGTCAGACGCTATACGCTAGTCGCCAGTCCCCGTCACGCGAGACGCTGCCTAGTGCGCCGCTTCGACCGCCGCGACGTCGCTTTCCGCCAACTGGCGATTGATCGCCGCCATAAGGCGGTCGAGACCCGCCTGGTCCTTCGCTTCTGCCCGGGCGACCAGCACATCCTGCGTGTTGGATGCACGAAGCAGCCACCATCCGTCGGGCGTTTTCACGCGGACGCCGTCCGTGGCGTTAACCTCCGCGCCCTCCCGCGCAAGCCGGTTGGCTACTTCGCCGACGACCGTAAATTTGCGGCTCTCGTCGATCTGAAAGCGCATTTCGGGGGTCGCGACCGAAACTGGCATTTCGCTCCGCAAGTCGGTCAATGATTTGCCCGACGCTGACACCGCCCGGATCACTCGGACTGCGGCGTACAGGGCATCGTCGAAGCCATACCATTCATGCTGAAAAAAGATGTGGCCGCTCATCTCGCCTGCCAGCGGCGCGTGCGTTTCCTTCATCTTCGACTTGATGAGGCTGTGGCCGGTCTTCCACATTAGCGGCGTGCCGCCCATGTCGGCGATCCGGTCGAACAGCGTTTGGCTCGCCTTCACGTCGGCGATGATGGTGGCGCCCGGCTGCTCTTCGAGGACCGGACCAGCAAGGATTATCAGCAATTGATCTCCCCAGATCACGCGACCTTGGGAATCGACTGCGCCGATCCGGTCAGCATCGCCGTCGAAGGCGAAGCCGAAGTCGAGATGTTTCTCTGTGACCAACGCTTTGAGGTCGGCCAGATTGGCTTCGACCGTCGGATCGGGGTGGTGGTTAGGGAAGTTGCCGTCCACGTCGGTGTAAATGGCAAAATGCTCGCCAGGTAGGCGTTGCACCAGCCGCTCGACAATCGGGCCCCCTGCGCCGTTTCCGGCGTCCCAGCCGATACGATAGGCCTTGCCGTCGAAGCCCTTGAGGATGGCATCGACATAGTCGTCGACCACGTTCGCCTCGCTGACCTCGCCCCTGCCTTCGCTCCATTCGCCCGCGGCAGCGCGGCGGCCGAGATCCTGGATCTCTTCGCCATAGACCGACCGACCGTTCAAGAGCATCTTGAAGCCGTTATAGTCGGCTGGATTATGGCTTCCCGTCACTTGGATGCCGCCTTGAACATCCAACGTCGCGACGGC
This sequence comes from Sphingomonas edaphi, assembly GCF_003583725.1. Classification (GTDB taxonomy): domain Bacteria; phylum Pseudomonadota; class Alphaproteobacteria; order Sphingomonadales; family Sphingomonadaceae; genus Sphingomicrobium; species Sphingomicrobium edaphi. The sequence goes on from NZ_QXTF01000002.1 coordinate 39,848, forward strand.
GAAATATAGCATCGGCGACGGTCCCATGCCGGTGCGAACCACGTTCAAACCGCCGGCGGTCAGGCCCTCGATTAGCGCCGCTTCGAGCTCCGGAGAATGAGTGCGGCCGTCTCGGCCAACGGCGATTTTCGTGGCGCCTTCGCCGACTGCCAGGGCGGCATAGCTTCGCCCGAGCGCGCGGGCGTCATCCACGGTGAGAGTTGATCCGACGATTCCCCGCACGTCATATTCGCGCAGGATTGTCCGGTGAAACGTGTGTGACATTGAAATTCCTGCTTCGCGAGCCTCAGCCCGCGGCTGCGGCCTTGGGTTGGTCTTCGATTTCGGCCTGGCCGGGAATGGGGAGACTGGAAATCATCTCGCGTAACTCTTGGCGGGCCGCAATATGTCCCAAGCCAACCTCGCCAAGCTCAGCGAGATCAAGCAGGGTGACACCCTTCGGGAAGAGTTCGCGATAGATGACGCGCTCGCCGAGGCCGGGGATGACCCGGAATCCCACACGCCGGGCAAGTTCGTCGAGCGCGGCGCCAACGCGTTGCAGATTGTGTGACTGGATGTGCTGCAGGCGGTTGCGCAGTACGACCCAGTCAACGCTGCGGCCCGTTGCCTTGGCGCGTTGGGTTCGGCTGTTCCAGATCAGCTCGGCATAGAAGCTCGGGCGGGTGATCTTGTAGCTTTCGGGATGCACCTGGCCGATAAGGTCCAGGTCGACGAAGCTGTCATTCATCGGCGTAACTAGCGTATCGGCCTTCAGGATCGCGGCGCGGGCAACCGGGTCGTCGCGGCCCGGCGTATCGATGACCAGCACGTCGCACTGCGTCGACAGCCGATCGATGGCAGCGACGAGCCCGGCTTCGTTCTGTTGCTCAAGCACTTCATAGGCGGCTTGCGGCAGGTCTTTTTCAAGCCGCCGCATCGTTGAGTCACGGTTTTCCAGGTAACGTGTCATGGTTCGCTGGCGCTGGTCCAGGTCGAGCGCGCCGACACGATGTCCGGACGCGGCAAGCGCGATCGCGGTATGAACGGCCGTCGTGGACTTGCCGGTGCCGCCTTTTTCATTGGCGAAGACGATGAAATGCGGCTGGCCCATGGCCCGCTGTTCCCCTTGTGAATCCCACAACCGCCCATGTAACAGGCGGCCCCGGCCACTGGTGTATCGGAGCGCTGAATCGCATGCAAATTGTTCGTGAAATGAGCGATTTGGGTCCGCTGTTGACGTCATGGAGAAAGTCCGGGCTGCGCATCGCGCTGGTTCCAACAATGGGGGCGCTGCATGATGGGCACCTTGCCTTGGTCCGCGCGGCCCAGCAGGAAGCGGATCGCGTCATCGCAACGATCTTCGTCAACCCACTGCAGTTCAACGACAAGGGCGACCTAGACCGTTACCCCCGAACAGAAGACGCTGACATTGCGAAGCTGGAGGCGGCGGGCTGCGATGTCGTGTGGCTCCCACGTCCCGCGCAACTTTACCCCGAGGGCTTTGCCACGACAGTCAGTGTCAGGGGCGTTTCAGACCGCTGGGAAGGGGCACATCGCCCCGGACATTTCGATGGCGTTGCCACGGTAGTGGCCAAGCTGTTCATTGCTTGTGGCCCCGACATCGCGATTTTCGGTGAGAAGGACTGGCAGCAACTAGCGGTAATCCGGCGCATGGCCGGGGACCTTGGGATCCCGGTTACCATCATTGGGCACCCCACAGTTCGGGAGAATGACGGGCTCGCCATGTCGTCGCGCAATGCGCTTCTGTCCGCGGAGGACAGGGAGAAGGCGATCGCGCTACCCAGAGCGCTCGAGGATGCCTGCCAGCGAATTGCTGCCGGAGAAGTAGTCGGGGAGGTGCTTAAGGACAGTCTTGAGGCGCTTGCCGCCGCCGGGTTCGGCGCAGCCGATTACCTGGCCTATGTCGACGGCGCGACGCTTGAGGCGCTCGAACATTATCGCGACGGAGGACGGCTGATTGCTGCGGCCTCTCTCGGAAAAGTTAGGCTAATCGACAATATTCGTGTCGTTTCGGTCACAGATCGGAAAACAAGGTCACCAACGCGTTAACCATTTGCTAGGGCTTTCAGCGCGAAATCTTGTTCTATTGAGGGAACAGGGGAAGTTACATGGCGATTAGTCAGAAGGGTGCAGAATTCCTCCTCCGCAGCCGGATCGCGGATGCCGAACGCGGCGATGTCGAGGCGCTTTACGATCTCGGCGTCTGCTACTCTACAGGCCGCGGTGGCGTGATGGTGGATTTGGTCGAAGCGCACAAATGGTTCAACCTCGCCGCGCTGTCGGGAGACACCCGCAGCCAGGCTTGTCGCGCCGAAATCTCGATCGAGATGACGGCCCGGGAAATCGCCGAAGCGCAACGCCAGGCGCGCGCATGGCTGGGACATCCGAGCCACCAGCGCTACGCCGCCTAATCGACAGGCGAAGCCCGACACGCGTGGAGCGTGCCGGGTCTCCGGCCCAGCTTATCGAATAATCACCGTCACCGCGCGACGGTTCTGGGCCCAGGCTTCCTCGTTGGAGCCGAGCGCCACTGGTCGTTCCTTGCCCCAGCTGGTGACCACCAAGCGGGCCGCCGGCACACCCTGCGACAGCAGGAAGTCACGCGCCGCATTGGCCCGGCGCTCACCAAGCGCCTGGTTATATTCGCGAGTGCCGCGTTCGTCGGCATGGCCTTCGATTGACGCCCGGACATTGGGATTGGCCAACATCCACTGCGCCTGAGCGGCGAGCGTGGCCTTCGACGCATCGTCGAGCGAATATTCGTCCGTCCCGAAATAGATGGTGTCCGAGCCGGCCTTTGCGACGAGGTCGGCCTGCAGCGCGGGAAGTTCGACAACTTCCAGTGAGTTGGGATCGGTCGAGTTGGGGTCGGTCGCTGGCGGCTGTTCGACCGGCGGCACTTCCGCGGGCGGCGTCTTGCGGCCGCAGGCGCCTAGGGTCAAGGCGACGGCTGTCATGCCGATCAGGATGGACTTTTTCATACGATCTACTCCTTGAAATCCCTGTTTAATTGTTGAGTGGCGACCAGCTTGGGTCCGAGCCGCCGACTGGGGTCGGCATCAGCCGCGCCGATCCGCCGCCGACCGGCACGGCATAAAGCCGTGCGGTGCCCGACCCCTGCTGCGTGCGGTGAAACATGACGAACTGGCCGTTTGGCGCCCAACTTGGACCCTCGTCCTGCCAGCCGTTGGTGAGGATGCGCTCGCCACCGCCGCCCGCGGACATGACACCGACCCGGAACGGCCCGGCGATCTTGGTGAAGGCGATCATGTTGCCGGTCGGACTCCACACCGGCGAAGCGTAGCGCCCTCCGCCGAAGCTGATCCGTCGCTGGCCGGAGCCGTCGCGGTTCATGACATAAAGCTGCTGGGTGCCGGACCGATCGCTTTCGAACACGATCTGGCGGCCATCAGGCGAGAAGCTCGGCGAGGTGTCCGCGCCTGGTGTCACCGTCAGCTGGCGTGGCGCGCCTCCGCTGGTCGACACGATGTAAATGTCGGTGTTGCCGCCATTGGCCATCGAGAAGACGATATCACGGCCGTCCGGCGAAAAGCGCGGCGCGAACGTGATGTGATTGCCCGGGATGAGCAGCCGTTCCTGCCCGCTGGCGACATCGAACAGCAGCACGCGCGGGCGTCGGCCGATGTAGGCGGTGTAGACCAGTTTATCGCCGCGCGGGCTGAATCGAGGCGTAACGACTGTATTGCGGCCGACCGTAAGGTACCGATGGTTGCTCCCGTCGCTGTCCATGATAGCAACTCGTTTCACCCGGTTATTCTTAGGGCCGGTTTCCGCGACGTAGACCACCTTGGTGTCCAGGTAGGGCTGCTGCCCTGACAGGCGCGAATAGACCATGTCGGCACATCTATGTGCCGCACGCCGCCAATCGCTGGGCGACACGGCAAAGCCCTGCTGAGCCAGCTGGCGGCCTGCGGTGACGTCATGCAGGTAGCACGCTACGGTCATTCGCCCGTCGGGGCGCGGCTCGACATAGCCCGATACGAGCGCGGAGACGCCGGCATTCCGCCATGAGGGGTAGTTGGGATTGCCGGCCTCCGCCTGCGAGTAGCCTGGTACGCCGGACGGTCCCAGCGGCGTGAACAGGCCGGTGCCGCGAAGATCGGACGCGATCACTTCCGCAATCTGGCGGCCGGTCGCATCGCCCGACGACATTTCCGGCACTGCGATGGTCTGCGCCGTCTTGACGCTGCCGCCGACCAGTTCGGGCACTTCGCCCTGCTCGTCCTGCGCCAGGGCGGCGCTGGCGATACCGATCAGCAAGGTCGCGAGGATGGTGCGCATGGTTCAATCTACCCTGTAGGTGAAGGTGAAGTCGTTCCAGCCGCCGTTCGGCGTGTCATACAGGTCGGCCGGGAGGCGGAAGGGAGAGCATTCGGCGAATATCCGGCGGACCTGGTCCTCAAGAAGGTCGCCATATTTGGCGACGTCGTCGGCATCGCCGCGGGTACCGAGAATCGCCGGCGGACGGGCAAGGCGGCCCGAACGGTTTAGCTTGAGGTTGACCGTCAGGCGGACCTTGTTTGCTCCCTCGCCCAGGAAGGGCTGGCGGTTCGCACAACGCTGGGCCTGTCGGATAATCGACTGGCCAATACTGGCGCGGGCCGTGGCATTGTAGGCCGGAGCAGCCGGCTTTGCTGGTCCAGATCGCGGCGAAAGGTCGTCGCTTTCAATGCCCTTGAGGAAATCGTCACCGATGCGCGAAACGCGCGGCGCCGGGCGCGACGGAGCGGGCTTGGCGGGCGCGGGCTTCGTTTGGCGCGGCGGAGCCGGCCTGACTGCAGGCGCTGGACGCTGAGGCGCGGGAGTAATGCGCGGTTGCGGGAGTGGTACGGGCGTCGGCGGCGGCGGCACAACGTTCGGCTCGGCCGGTCCGGTCTCCGGCGCTTGTGCGACGGGTGGCGGCGTCGCGATGCTGGTAGGCGCCGTGGACTCCAGGCCGACTTCGTCGACGAACTCAACCTCCATGGAGGGCGGTTCCGGCGTCGAGTGCACTTGGGCAAGACTGAGAGTTAGCGCGCCGATAAGCGCGACATGAAACGCAAGCGCCGCGCCCGTCCCGATCAGCTCTGCCCGGTCCATCTTCATTGGCCTTCGGGGCCCACCGACACGAGAGCGACACGGTTCAATCCGGCGCGGTTCAGCTCGCCCATCACGCGCATCACGCGTCCGTAATCAAGACTGCGATCGGCCCGTAGGTAGATGCGCCGTCCTTCTTCCGGCTGCGGTTCGGCGGCGATCTGAGCGAACCGCGATGGCAGCTCGGCCTCCGTAACGGGGGCGTCGTCGATGGTGATCGCGCCCTGGCGGTCGATCGCGACCTGGACCGGCTTAGCCTGCTGGTCGAGCGCGCCCGCCCGGCTTTCGGGCAGGTCAATCGGTACGCCGGCTACAAGCAGGGGTGCAGTCACCATGAAGATGATCAACAGCACCAGCATCACGTCGACTAGCGGAGTGACGTTGATTTCGGACATCGGCGCCCTGCGGCGGCCGTGACGGGAGGAGGAGGGGAGGTTGGCGCCCATCAGTGACCCGTCGCTATCTCGACCTCGAGCTCACGGCTCAGCGTCGCATGGAACCGGTCGGAGAAGCGGCCAAGCTTGGCCTCCAGCCGGTCGAGGCCATGGGTCAGCCGGTTATAGGCGATGACTGCCGGAATGGCCGCGAACAGGCCGATGGCCGTTGCGAACAGAGCTTCGGCGATGCCGGGCGCGACGACCGCCAGCGATGTGTTGTTGGCGCCGGCGATGGCGGTGAAGCTGCGCATGATGCCCCAAACAGTGCCGAACAGGCCGACGAACGGCGCGACCGACCCGACCGTGGCAAGAATGTTCAGACGATCGCCGAGCCGGTCGACCTCAGCGGCAACCGCGGCGTTCATTCGGCTTGCGAGGCGTTCGCGCGTACCGGCGCGATCAACTATCGCGGTATTGGTTGAGCGCCGCCATTCGTCCAGCGCGGCCGACATGACGACCGCGATGGGCAGCTTCTCCTCACTGCGCCGGGCATGGAAGGCGTCGATATCCTTTGCCGCCCAGAAATCCTTTTCGAAAGAATCGGTCTGCCGGTTGATGCGCTTCAGGCGGATGGCGTGCGTAAAGATAATCGCCCAAGTCCAGACACTGGCAGCCAGCAGCCCCAGCATGACGAGTTTGACGACGATGTCCGCCTGCAAGAACAGGTTCAGCGGCGACATCAGGTCGGCGGATGGTTCGACGATCGGCATTAATGTCCTTTTTGCTCAATGGAGCGAAAGCGCTCGATCCAGTCGGCCGGTTGGCGACGGGGCCGTCCCTCCGGGGTGAGGAGGGCCGCGGTCACCGTCGCCTCGGCCAAGATTTCGTCGCCGCGCATGACTCGTTGATGAATGGAACAGGAAGCATTCCGCACTTCGGTCACCCGGCTGATCACGACTAGGTCATCATCCAGCCGCGCGGGCCGGCGCCATTTGATGGCCATTTCGCTCACCGCGTAAGCACCCAAGCCAGCATCGATTGCCGCCCGCTGGTCGATGCCGGCGGCGCGAAGCATGTCCGACCGCGCCCGCTCGAAAAAGCGAAGGTAATTGGCGTGGTAGACGATCCCGGCAGTGTCGGTGTCTTCGAAAAAGACCGTCAGCGCGAAGCGGTGCTCCTTGCCGACGAAACCGCCGCGATAAGGGTGATCGTAAGGCGATGGATCCATCACCCCCGCCTTAACCATTGGGCGGCGCGCGGGGCAACCCTTGGCGGTTGAGCGGAGCGCCTAGCGCGGTTGGCCGCTGCCCGTGGGCGACCTGCCATTAAGATCGGCGACCTGTCGGACGAGGTCGCCCTGCGGGGCGCTGATGTCGGCCAGATGCATGCCCCAGCCGGGCATGAACATGCCCAGCGCGCCCACTTCGCCGCCAATGCGGTCGGTGCGCTTATCGCTGGGGTCGGCATTGGTTCGGATCGAGAGATAACCGCGCGGACCCTCGTTGAGGCAGCGCGCGGACACCAGGCCTTCGGTGCGCAGGAACTGCGAGGGCGGCGCACCTTCGGTTGACCAGCTAATCGGGCCGCCGGGCACGGGCAGGACCGAGCGGGCATTCCAGTAGCTGTCGAGCGGAACCCAACCCGTTGCACCCGGGCGGGCGGGGTTGGTGCAGGCGACGGTCATTCCCGGCTTGTCGGCGATCCCAAACAAGGCGCCCGCGGGCGGCGCATTCTTCTCGCGGAAGCTCACCCAGGTCATGACGCAGCCGGTCTGGCCCGGCTTGTTGCAGATCGGAGTGGACTTAAAGGTGCCGCCAACCAGCTTGCCGTGCGGAACGAACACGTTGAAGCCGGGGATGATGGCAAACTTCAATCGCCTCGCCTCGGGCTTGCCTTCGATTTCATTCGCAAGGAGTTGCTGGAGCATCAGCGAGCCTTGGCTGTGGCCAATCAGGACGTAGGGGCGGCCCTTGTTGTGCTTGGCCAGATATTCCTTCCACGCCGCGCGCACGTCGCCATAGGCCCTGATCGCCGGAGCTGTGACATCCGCACCAGCGGCGGCGGCCGCCACCGCACCGAGGGTCATCGAGCGATAAACTGGCGCGAACGTGCGGCAGGCCCCCGCGAAGCGCGCGAACTGGCTGGTGATTGACGCCTTTTCCTCGCCGTCACCAGGATTGAGATCGCTGTTCATTCCTGCGTCGCGGCTGACCGTCGGATAGACGATGAAGCAATCGACGGCCGGATTGGCGGCAACCACCGACCGGCCGGTCGAGCCATAGCCGTTGGGATTGAGTGCGGTCGTCGGCAGCGGCGTGCTGCAGACATCGGACCGGCCCGGTAGGCACAGCCAGGTCGCGGGCTTCGAATAGTCGGGAGCGGGCGAAGTGGCGGCAGCCTGAACGGCGAACAGCGAGGCAGCAGCAAGCAACAGCATCATTTACTCTCCGGATCGAACAGGCCCGATTGCGACCCCGCAGGCGGATTGAGGCCAAGGTGGATCCAGCCGCGCCCGTTGAGGCAACGCCCCCGTGCCGTCCGGGCGATTAGGCCGAGCTGAATGAGGTAAGGTTCGACGACATCCTCCAGCGTGTCGCGAGGCTCGCTGAGTCCGGCGGCAAGCGTTTCGATGCCGACTGGCCCGCCGCCATAAAGGTCGGCAATCATCATCAGATAGCGGCGGTCCATCGCGTCTAGTCCGAGATGGTCGATCTCGAGCCGGTCGAGCGCCCGGTCGGCGACGCCCTCGTCGATCGTGTCGGAGCCGGCGGCATGGGAGAAGTCGCGGACGCGGCGAAGCAGGCGGCCAGCGATACGCGGCGTCCCCCGGCTGCGGCGAGCGATCTCATGCTCCCCCTCCGCCGTGGTCGGGGCGCCCAGCAGGCGCGCGGCGCGGCGCACGACCCGTGCCAATTCGTCGACCGTGTAGAAGTTCAGGCGGACCGGGATACCGAAGCGGTCGCGAAGTGGCGTAGTAAGCAGCCCCTGCCGGGTGGTGGCGCCGACAAGTGTGAATTTGGGAAGGTCGATCCGCACCGAACGGGCGGATGGCCCCTCACCGATCATAATGTCGAGCGCTCGGTCCTCCATCGCGGGGTAAAGCACTTCCTCGACCGCCGGATTGAGACGATGGATTTCATCGATGAACAGGACGTCGCCGTCCTCCAGGTTGGTCAACAGCGCGGCAAGGTCGCCCGACTTGGCAATGACCGGGCCGCTGGTTGCACGGAAGCCGACGCCCATTTCCCGAGCGAGAATTCCGGCCAGCGTCGTCTTGCCCAGACCCGGCGGCCCAAAGAACAGTACATGGTCTAGCGCCTCGCCGCGCGCGCGCGCCGCGTTTACGAAGACGCGAAGGTTCTCCCGCGCCGCCTGCTGGCCGACAAACTCGTCCAGCGACTTGGGCCGGAGCGCCGCATCGGCATCCTCGGCGGTCCGTTCCGGTGTTGTGATTCGTTCCGGATCAGCGGCCATTTCGAGCTCGGAAAGTCGCGGCACGTCCCGACGCGGCGCGTTCAGCGAGCAACCGGGCCGGTGGGGTTATTCGGAGCGAACGCGCAATCATCGCGGCCATGTTGCACATTTGTTCGGGCGTAGGACAGTGGGTTTCATGCGGGTTGGTGGTGCGCGTGTACAAGGATGCCTGGCGCAGCTGATCAGTCGCGCTCGATTCCGTCGCCGACGATCTCGACCCAGTCATGCTTGCGCTCTTCCCAGACCGAGAAGGCGGGACTGAGGGAATAGGGGTCGTCGAAGGTGCCGAGCGGGATAGCGACCAAGCTGGCGAATTTTGCGTCTACCGTCGGGCCGTCATTCTTGTAGTAGACGTCGGAACCGCAATCGGGGCAAAAATGGAACATTCCCCAGTTTCCGCTGTCGGAAACCTGCTTGTGGCACTTTGACTGACCGTCGAGGCGGACCTGCGCCAAAGGCCAGCGGGCCTGCACGGCAAAGGCGCTCCCGCTGCGCTTCTTGCAGTTCAGGCAGTGGCAAACCGATACACGTATGGGATCTCCGGTCACGGTGGCTCGAAGCTGCCCGCACCGGCACGACGCATTGCGGGTGATCATTTCGCCGCCTTTCTCAAAGCGAGCCGGACCAGCGCATCCAGTGTCGCGCCTTCGCCCAGTTCCTCGTTCGCCGCGGCTACGGCCGCACTCGCCTCTGCGGGCTTGAAGCCTAGGTTGGCGAGGGCGCTCAGCGCGTCAGCGGCTGCGCCGCTTCGCGGTGTCGGACTGCCGGCCACTCCGGCGAGGGCGGGGCTGCCTATCTTTCCGGCAAGCTCATTGACGATGCGCTGCGCCAGCTTCGGGCCGACACCGTTGGCGCGGGCGACCATCGCCTTGTCACCGCGAGAGATGGCTGCGGCAAGTTCGAACGGATCAAGCACTGACAGGATCGCCAGCGCGACGCGGCCGCCGACGCCTTGGACGCTTGTGAGTTGGCGGAATGCCTCACGCTCGCCTGCCGAGCCGAAAGCGAACAACGTCATGCTGTCCTCGCGCACCTGCAGTTCCGTCAGGAGCATGACGTGCGTGCCGACCGCACCCAAAGCGTCAAGCGTGCGAGCGGACGCCAGGACGAAATAGCCGACGCCGTTGACGTCGATGACGGCATGGTCGCTGGCGGTTTCGGCGAGCTTACCCGTCAATCGTGCGATCATCGCGACTGGAACCGGTTCGACAGGATGGCGGGCGCCGGGCAGATATTCATAACGCTGGATTGCCGTGTGCTTTCTGACATGTCGAGGGGGACTCGCGCTGACGAAATCTTAATTGCGGCCGCCCATTGGTGTGTCCATGACTACCACCATGGGGGAAAAACCCGACACGCCGGGCAATGCGCGCCTGTGGTTCTGGGGACTGCTGGCGATGGCCGTCGTCCTGCGAATTGTCGCCTTCAACGCCTATTCGGCTCACCATCCCGACGAGACGATCCAGTATCTCGAGCAGGCTCACCGGATCGTCTTTGGCTATGGCGTTGTTCCGTGGGAGTTTCGCTACTTCATTCGGAGCTGGCTAATTCCGTTGATGCTCGTCCCGCCTATGGCGCTGGGCGAATGGCTCAATCCCGGCGGTACGCTTTACTTGGTCCTGCCCCGTGCGATGATCGCGCTTCTGAACTTCACGCCAGTCGTTGCCGCGTGGTATCTGGGGGCCCGCCTGTCGCGGCAGCATGCGATTGTCGCCATGGCGGTCGCCGCCATCTGGGTCGAATGCGTTTACTTCTCCGTCCAGACGCTGAGCGAAAGCTTGGCCGTCGCCTGCTTCCTGACCGCTGCTGCCCTGCTCCATGCGAACGCGCGAATGTCGGCAATCGCCGCCGCCGGTGTGTTGATGGCGCTTGCAGGCCTCATGCGCTTCCAGTTCGGTCCGGCGATAGCCGCTTACGGCATCATGATCGCCGGCAAGGACCTGCGCCTATGGAAAGGTCTCATCATCGGCGGCCTGCCTGTCGTGATTGGCGGAGCTGCTATCGACATCGCCATGGGCCTTTCTCCCTACCAATGGATCGTCACCAACTATCAGCAGAACATTGTCGAAGGGCGGATGAAGCGTATCGGGGGTGTCAGCCACTGGACCTATGCGCAGGCCGTCATCGCATACTGGAAATGGGCCCTGTTCATTATCGTTCCGCTGGCTGCTCTGGCTTGGCGCGAAAACCGTGCGCTTATGATCGCGGCACTGGTCAACATTCTGGTCCACCAACTCATCGGCCACAAGGAGTATCGCTACCTCTGGTTGTCGATGCACATCGTGCTGCTGGTGGCGGCCATGGGGTCGGTGAACCTGCTTCACCTCCTCGCAGAACGGCACGGCTGGCGCGTAGCGTCTGGAAAAGTATTTACGACAACTCTCGTGCTGGCATGGGGGGCGGCGTCCTTGGCGCTTGGCTTAACACCGACCTATCAACTGGACTGGCGAAAGAGCGGCGATCCTTCGCGGCTTGCAGCAGCGGCACTCAGCAATCCTAAAGTTTGTGGCATTGCCGTTCCGCGAAAGCAATATTCGCTGTTCGGCTATTCGCTGCTGCACGAGCCAAAACCAGTGTTCCTGCTCCGACCGACTGGCCAGCAGTCGCTAGCGACTCCAGGTATTGCGGCCAGCGGGTTCAACGCCGCGCTTGCATGGGAACAAGACCCCGGACCAGGCGGAATTTGGCAAAAGCTGGAATGCATGGGGGGAGCCCGCGATCGCATCTGCCTATATCGCCGCCCGGGCGGGTGTCGGATCGACCAAGGTAACCGCCACCTCCTTTACCAGGAAACGCTGCATCGCGTGGACATGTAGCCTAGGTCCGGCGTGCCGTCGCCAAATGGTGCGCGTGGGTGATGGCTACGGCCAATGCATCGGCAGCGTCGGGCCCGGCGATTTCCGCGCCGGGCAAAAGCCGTCTTACCATCGCATGGACCTGCGCCTTGTCGGCTGCGCCAGTGCCAACGACGGCTTTTTTTACCAAGGTCGGCGCATATTCTCCCACCTCAATTCCGGCCTTGGCGGCGGTCATCAGAACGACGCCGCGCGCCTGACCCAACTTCAGAGTCGATTGAGGATTCTTGTTGACGAACACCTCCTCGGCGGCCGCGGCCTGGGGCGCGCGGTCGGCGATCAGAGCCTCCAACTGGCTAGCGAGGTACGCGAGCCGCCGGGGCAGCGGTTCGGCCGCGTTCGTCCTGAGCTGTCCATTGGCGACATGGCTCAGACGGTTGCCTTCGGCTCTGATGAGACCCCAGCCGGTCGTGCCAAGGCCGGGATCGAGGCCGAGGACGAGGATCAGCCCAGCTTCTCCAACTCGGCATCCGAGATCTCGTAGTTGCCCCAGACAGTTTGAACGTCATCGTCTTCTTCGAGCGTGTCGATCAGCTTCATCAGCGTCGCGACATCGTCACCCGCGACGTCGACCGGGGTCTGCGGCTTCCAGGCGAGCTTTACCGCTTCCGCCTCGCCGAGTGACCCTTCAAGGGCCTTGGCTACTTCGTGGAGCGAATCCACCGAGGTCCAGATCTCATGTCCCTCCTCGTCGCTCTGTACATCGTCCGCGCCCGCGTCGATCGCGGCTTCTAGAACTTTGTCGGCATCGCCAACGCTACCCTGATATTCGATGAGGCCCATGCGGTCGAAGCCGTGGCTGACCGAGCCGGAGGCACCCAAATTGCCGCCGTTCTTGGAGAAAGCGGTTCGGACGTTGGTCGCAGTGCGGTTGCGGTTGTCCGATAATGCCTCGACGATCAGGGAGACGCCCCCCGGGCCAAAGCCTTCGTAGCGGATTTCCTCGTAATTCTCCGTGTCGCCTGTCGAGGCCTTGTCGATCGCGCGCTGAATGTTGTCCTTCGGCATCGACTGCGCCTTGGCGGCCAGGACGGCAGCGCGGAGGCGCGGGTTCATGTCCGGATCTGGCATGCCCATCTTCGCCGCGACCGTGATTTCGCGGCTGAGTTTGGAAAACATCGCCGAGCGCTTCTTGTCCTGAGCGCCCTTGCGGTGCATGATATTCTTGAATTTGGAATGGCCTGCCATCGGTATGTTTATCCCAGTTTTACGGCGGTGCCGCTGGCAGAGACCATGAGCATCGAGCCCGCCTTGCCAAGCACTTCATAATCGAGGTCAACCGCGACCACCGCGTCGGCGCCAAGGTCGGCGGCCTCGGCCTGCAACTCGGCCAGCGCTTGATTGCGCGCGTCGCGCAGCGCATTTTCATAGGCGCCGGACCGGCCGCCTACGATGTCGCGGACGGAGGCGAAAAGGTCGGAGAAGATGTTAGCACCGACGATCACTTCGCCCGTGACGATGCCCAGGTGTGTCCGGATCGGACGGCCTTCGACGGTTGGCGTGGTGGTCAGGATCATCGGCGACTCCCCTTGATGCTGAGTCAGGCGAGGCCCAGCGCGTTGCGATAGGTTTCGAGCAAGGCGTCGGCTTCCTGGCGAGCGTGAGCTTCCATCCGGCGGAGGGCGACGATCTTGCGCATGGTCTTCGTGTCGTAACCATTGGCTTTGGCCTCCGCATAGACGTCCTTCACGTCGTCGGCGATGCCCTTCTTTTCCTCCTCAAGACGCTCGATGCGCTCGATGAACAGCCGCAGTTGTTCCGCCGCGACATTGCCTTCGCTCATTTAGGTCGACCTTTCGAATCCGGTTTGATGTTTGAATAACGAGGCGGTTCCCTAGGCGAGCGCCCGGCTCGCCTCAACCCGGTTGAACCGTAACAGCCAGCCGCTATGGCGGGGCGGCAACATGAGGACGGGAGTCGGATAGGGTGACGATGCTGAGGCCAAGGGCGCGCAAGGTGAAGGTCCTGGCGACGCTGGGACCGGCTTCGTCTAGTCCCGAGATGATCCGCGCGCTGATGGAAGCCGGCGCAGACGCTTTTCGCATCAACATGAGCCATGGCGAGCAGTCGGAAAAGGCTCGGCTGGTCGAAATTATTCGCGAACTTGAGAAGTCGCTACATCGGCCGACCACCATTCTTTTCGATTTGCAGGGACCGAAGCTTCGGGTCGGCAAATTCAAGGGCGGATCGGCAATAGTGCAAACAGGCCAGCGCTTCGTCTTGGACGACGACCGCGCACTCGGTGACGAGACCCGCGTCCAGCTGCCACATCCGGAACTGTTCGCGACGCTGAAGGCTGGCGATCGATTGCTAATCGACGATGGCAAGGTGCGGCTGAAGGCCCTTTCGGTCGACGACGCGCGAATTGAGGCGGAAGTGGTCGTCGGCGGAAAAGTGTCGAACAACAAGGGCGTCAACGTTCCCGACGTGGTCGTGCCAATCCCCGCGTTGACCAAGAAAGACCGGAGCGATCTCGATTTCGCGCTGGAGCAGGGAGCGGATTATATCGCCCTATCCTTCGTCCAGCGGCCAGAGGATCTGGCCGAGGCGCGCGAGCTGGTCGGCGAGAAGGCCGCGCTCCTCGCGAAAATCGAAAAGCCGCAGGCGCTAGAGCGGCTGGAAGAGTTATTGGAACTAGCCGACGCGGTGATGGTCGCGCGCGGCGATCTCGGCGTCGAGCTTCCGCCCGAAGGCGTACCGCCGGCGCAGAACCGAATTGTCGCCGCGGCGCGACAAGCTGGCAAGCCGGTGGTTGTCGCGACGCAAATGCTGGAATCAATGATTGTTTCGCCGACGCCGACGCGAGCCGAAGTCAGCGACGTAGCCAATGCGATCTACGAAGGCGCAGACGCGGTCATGCTCTCGGCCGAGAGCGCCGCGGGCAATTATCCAGTCGAGGCGGTCCAGATGATGGACAAGATCGGCCGAAGCGTCGAAGCGGATCCGGTCTATGCCGCGCGGATGCACTTCACCGAAACACCGGCCGAAGCGACGACTGCCGACGCGCTCTCCGAAAGCGCGGCGCAGATCGTGCGCATCCTCTCGGCACGTGCAATGGCCTGCTACACCTCCTCGGGGTCAACCGCGCGGCGCATCGCACGGGAGCGGGCGGCGGTGCCCACGCTGGCCATGACCGCCAGCCTGACAGTCGCGCGACGGCTGGGCCTGCAGTGGGGCGTGCACGCGGTCCACACGCGCGATGTTTCCAGCTTCGAAGAAATGGTCGGCAAGGCCAAGCGCATGGCGCTGCGCCATCGCCTTGCTGTAACCGGCGACCGGATGGTTATCATGGCGGGCGTGCCATTCAAGACCAGTGGATCGACCAATGTAATCCACGTTGTGAAAATTGCCGGCGACGAACTGGACGGGCGGTCGGATGCCTAATGTGGAAGAAGGGCCGGCACTTCGCCCGGAATTTCCCGCGCCAGGAAGCCCAGCGGCCCGACCCGGTCCGACAAGGCGCGGCCTGCTTCACCGTGGAGCCAGACCGCCCAAAGGAGGGCGTTAAGAGGTTCTGCGCCCCGGGCAAGCAATCCGCCGGCAATTCCGGCCAAAGTATCGCCAGATCCGGAAACCCCGAGCCCTGGCCCGCCGCCGCGATATTTCCACGCCCGCCCATCGGGCGCGACAGCATGGCTTTCGACGCCTTTAACAAGGACGAACGCTCGGTAACGTTTGGCGCATCGGCGGCCAGCTGCGAGCGGTTCCGATTCGATGTCCTCTGGTCGACAGCCCAACAGGCTCGCCATCTCACCCGAATGCGGCAGCAGAATCGGGGGGACAGATGTCCGGCGCACCTCTGCCTCGCAGTCAGGCAGGACGTGCAGCATCGCCGCATCTAGCGCCATCGGCTTGTCCAGTGCGAGCAGTTCCCGGCCGAGCGGCGCGGCGGCGTTGTTCGCTTCGAGTCCGGGGCCGGCCACGACCGCGTCGGCCTGATTCGCAAGCTGCGCCAGCGGTCCGATCGACGATGTAGCGAACCCGCCATCGCGATGCGTTGCATGGCCGACGACCATCGCTTCCGGCATGGCAACGCCGAGGGGAACCGCAACCGCATCCGGGCAAGCGATCTGCAGCTTGCCAGCTCCAGCGCGCATCGCCCCGTGGGCCGCAAGCAGCGCGGCGCCGGGCACGTCGCGCGATCCGGCGATGATCAGGATGGTGCCGTGGCTATCTTTGTCGCCGCCTCGGATCGTCGGTAGCGGAAATGAGTTGAGCAAATTCCGGTCGAGCGGATCGGGCAGCGTCATCGCGACCCCGTCATCATGTCCGGTTCCGCGGTCTTGAGCGTGCCCTCCGCATCGAGGGGCGCGCCATGATTCCAAAGCGCCAGCGTCGGGACGCACAGCGATTGCTCGTTCGGTTCGAAATCGTATGCGCAGATGCCGCAGTTGAGGATTTCGGCCTGCCTGTCGATCGCCAGGATCTGCCCTTCGGTCAGTTCCTCCAGTATGTAGCGCATACACAGCACGACCACTTGGTGCGCGACCACCAAGACTCGCTTGTCGGCGTAATGAAGGTTGATTGTGTTAAGCATCGAGCGGAGCCGCAGGATCACGTCTGCCCAGCTCTCTCCGCCCGGCGGGCGATGGTAGAATTTCCCCATCTTGGAACGGTGGGAGGCCTCTTCCGGATATTTCTCGCGAATGCCGAGCGTGGTCAGTCCGTCAAACACACCGAATTCGCGCTCACGCAGCCGTTCATCGAGGATCGTCGGCTTGGCACCACCGCAAAGTCCGCCAGCCGCGCAAATCGCTTCGGCGGTCTGCCGCGAACGGACATAAGGGGATGAGAGCAACACTTCGGGTTTTTCCGCCTCAGGCAGGCCAGCAAACCAGTGCCCGGTGGCTTCTGCTTGTCGGTGGCCAAGCTCGCTAAGCGGGACATCCACGTCGCGCAGGTCAAGATCGATGACGGAGAGGCCGGCCTCATGCGCGGCATCCCGCGCGACATTGCCCTGACTTTGTCCGTGCCGGACGAGCCAAAGCCGCTCCGGCCAATGCTGTCGAACTGCCATTCGCGAGCTCCTTCGGCGTCATGAAAGCCCGAGGGTGGCGAAAGGTTCAGATCAGCCGAGTCGATGACAGGTTGTTGCCATTGAATTGCGAACACGACGTTATTGCCCAGCAAAGTTTATGTATTTGAATCAACAACTTAACCCATAGCCATTTGACTTGTGTTAATTTACCATTTACCTAGCCGTCGCTTATCGCATCGCATCGCATCGGGGGCGAGCCATGGCTACCTTACAGCTGAACGGTAGTGCGCGTAGCAATCGCAAATTTCTGGTGAGTGGAGCGGCCGTCTTGGCGGTGGCCGCAGCTGCCTATGGGCTAGGGCGGGTCTATCCACCACTTGGCCCGACGGCAGGTACAGTGGCCCCGGCAGAACGCTACGTGTCGAGCCAGATCGGTGCCGGCGACGTCATGCTGGGCGATACGGCTATTCCAAAGCTGATGCAGACCGACGCGTTCGAGGTGATGTCGAAGAATCCGACATTTCGGGCGCTGGCGGCTGATCCCAATTTCGCGCAACTCGCGCAAAACAGCCAGGCGATGGCCGCAATCGCTGCCAACCCTCAGGCCTTCACGGCTCTCGCCGCAAATCCGCAGGCATTCGCGGCGACCCTGAGCGCGGCGCAAGCAGTCTCCTCTGCGGCCCGGAGTGCAAGTGCCGCTCAAAGCCAAGCGTTCTCGGCCATGTCGGCGCATAGTAGTGCGTTCAACGCGCTGGCGGCGCACCCGCAAGCATTTGCCGCGATTGCGGCCAATCCATCTGCCTTCGCCAGCTTCGCAAATAATGCGTTGGCGTTCCAGAAGGCAGCGGCCAACCCCTCGGCTTCCGCCGCGATGGCAGGCCATGCGGCGGCGTTCAAACAACTTGCCGTCGACGCCAAAGCCATGTCGGCGATTGGGCGCGATTCCCAAGCGTTCGCGGCAGTGGCCGCCAATGCCGAGGCCTTCAAGGCGCTGTCGGCCAATGCGCAGGCACTTGCGGCAGCCGCCAAAGCGGCGAGCGCATTCAGCTCAAGTGCACGGTCTGCTCTAAGCAGCCAGGTGGCAGCGGCGATGTCGCAGCATTCGGCAGCCTATCAGGCTATGTCGATGCAGCCGAAGGCGTTTGCGGCAATGGCCGGAAATCCACAGGCGTTCGCGGCTCTCGCAGCGCATCCAAAGGCTTTCGCGGCGATTGCAGCCAATGCGAACGCATTCTCCAGGTTCGCAAACAATGCGTCGGCCTTTCAGAAGGCGGCTGCCAACCCTTCTGCGATGTCGGCGATGTCGGCCAATGCCGAAGCGTTCAAAGCTCTCGCCGCTGACGCAAAGGCGATGTCAGCAATCTCGGCTAACGCCAGCGCATTCAGTGCGATCGCCGCCAATGCAGATGCTTTCGCGTCACTGGCCGCGAATGCACAAGCATTTAACGCCGCAGCCAATGCACAGGCGCTCGAGGCCATGTCGGCCAACGCGGCCGCTTTCCGCGCTTTGTCCGTTAATGCACAGGCGCTGTCGGCTTCGGCGCGCGCCGCGCAGGCGTTCAATGCATCCGCCGCCGCCGCTCGGCTGGCATCGCAAGGCCAGCTTAATGCCCGGGCGATGCAAGCGATGGCGGCCCATCCGCAGGCGTTTGCCGCGATGTCGGCGCAGCCGCAGGCTTTCGCCGCGGTTGCTCGCAATGCGAGCGCTCTGCAACTGCTGGCCCGTAACGCGAACGCCTTCAATTCGTTGGGACAGGTTCACCAGTTTCAGGCGCTCGCAGCCAATCCGGCCTTCTCGGCGGCAATGCGCAACGCAAGCTTCGCGTCCAGCCTGTCGTCGAGTTAGCGTCGGCGGGCCGCATGTTGGTCCGAAAGGGGGGTGATGAGGGGGAGCGCACGTCGCGAGATGCGCTGGAGCGGGCGATTGATAGCGCTCGCCCTGTGCGGAACGGCGACAGGGGCTCTTGCCCAAGCCAATCTTGAAGTCCCGCCAACGGAGCCCCGGCCGCCAGCCGTTGAAGATAGTCAGGCGCCTGTGCTTGGCGTGACGCCGCCGCCCCAGCCGGAAAAAACCGAACATGTGAAGCCTAGCGTTTCCGGCATTCCGCTGTCGACAATCGAGACCGACAACCAGCTATTGCTCTACTTCGACCCGACGCAGACCTACCTGACGCCCTACGTCGGCCGGGCGTTCGAAAACGCCATTGACTGGCACAAGGAGCGATTAAACTGGACGCCGTGGGACCGGACGACGGTGCTCATTAAGGACTTCAGCGACTATGGAAACGCGGCAGCGCGCTCGTCCCCGAACAATTCGGTATTGCTGGACGTCGCGCCGCTGTCGCAGCGGATGGAGACGTTCACGCCTGGCGAACGCTTTTTTACTCTGATCAACCATGAGCTGGCCCATGTCGCGACGCTGGATGCGTGGAACCAGAAGGACGCCTTCTGGCGCAGGACCCTTGGCGGCAAGCCGATGCCGATCCAGGAACACCCGGAATCAATCCTTTATCACTACCTCACCACACCTCGCGACAATGTGCCGCGCTGGTATGCTGAAGGCGCGGCAGTTTTCTTCGAGACTTGGATGGCAGGTGGGCTCGGGCGGGCGCAGGGCGGCTATGACGAGATGGTCTTCCGGGCGAAGATCCGCGACAAGGACAAGCTCTATTCGCCGCTAGGACTCGAAAGCGAGGGGATCGCGATCGACTTCCAGATAGGGGCGAATGACTATCTTTACGGAACACGCTTCTTTTCTTGGCTAGCGCTGACCTATGGACCCGCAAAGGTCATGGAGTGGCTTCGCCGGGATGAAGGAAGCGCTGCCTTCTACGCGACCCAGTTTCGGCGAGTATTCGGCAAGCGGCTCGACGATGCCTGGGACGATTGGCAGGCTTGGGAACGTCTGTTCCAGCGCGATAACCTGAACCGGCTGTCAACCTATCCGCTCACCGAGGTGCAACACCTTAGCTCCCGCGGCCTCGGCTCGATGTCTCGCGGCTTCGTCGATGAGCGAAACAACCAACTCATTGCCGCTTTCCGCTATCCGGGTGAGATCGGATTTGTAGGCACGATGGATCTGGCCACCGGCAAGCTGCGCAAGCTGTCCGAGATCAAGGGCATGATGCTCTATTTCGTGACCAGCCTAGCGTTCGACCCCGATACCCGAAAAGCCTATTATGTCGACGACAACCGGGCCTATCGCGATCTCATCGAAATCGATGTCGATACCCGCCGGAAACGGATGCTGTTACGCGACGCAAGAATAGGTGATCTCGTTGTCAACCCGCGCGACAAGTCGATTTGGGGCGTCCGGCACCAGAATGGCTATGCGACGATCGTCCGAGTTCCGCCGCCCTACGGCGGGTTCAATCAAGTCTATACGTTCGAATATGGACTGACACCGTTCGACCTCGATATCTCGCCGGATGCCTCGATGATTTCCGCCAGCTTGGGCGAGATCAACGGCACGCAGTCGGTGCGCATCTGGAATCTGGCCGCGCTCGAAGGAGGCGGGGGTCTGGAGGAGGTAGCCCGGCTCGACCTGCCTCCATCGATCCCAGAAGGCTTCACCTTCTCTCCCGACGGAAAGTCCTTGTACGGCAGCAGCTACTACACCGGCGTATCGAATGTTTTCAGGTTCGATATTGCGTCGAAGAAATATGACGTTCTGAGCAATGCGTCGACAGGTTTCTTCCGGCCAATCGTGCGGCCGGACGGACGGTTGTTGGTCTACGAATATACCGGGCAGGGGTTGAACCCATCGTTTATCAGCCCGCAGGTGCAGCAAGACCTGGGCACCGTCGAATTTCTCGGAACGAAGGTCGTCAAGGCGCATCCAGAACTGAAGGATTGGGGCGTCGGTACGCCCGCAAAAGTCGACATCGACGGACGCACTCACCGGCGCGGCATGTATCATGCGACCGGACGGATGAAGCTCGCTGCCGCATACCCAGTGATCGAGGGTTACAAGCGGAAGCCCGCGATCGGTTACTATGTCCAGTTCGAAGACCCAATGCAGTTCCACCAGCTGAGCGCGACAGTTAGTGTTTCGCCATTCGGCGATCTCCCGACCGATGAGCGCCTGCATGCGGATGTCGAATATCGCACCCTTAACTGGAAGCTGCGCTACTGGCACAACGATGCCGACGTTTACGACCTTGGCGGACCGGTGCTTAGAAGCCGCAAGGGTGATGCATTCAGCGTCGGCTACAACAAGACGGTGATTTTCGATCCGCCACGGCAGCTCGATTTGTTCGCCAACGCGACGCTCTATCGAGGGCTTGAGCAGCTGCCGGGCGCGCAGAATGTGCTCAGCCCTGAAAACATCTTCTCGACGGAAGCAGGGTTGCGCTACACCAACACCCGCAACTCGCTGGGCGGGGTCGATCACGAGAAGGGCATTGCTTGGCGGGTGATCGGCGGCACCGACCATGCGCTCGGCAAAACCTATCCGCATTTCGCGGCGGGCATCGACTATGGTGTACCTCTGCCATGGGGCAACAGCAGCGCCTGGATCTATGCCCACGGTGGCCTGGTTGGCGGGCCGCCGGAAAGTCCGCTTGGTGCCTTCTACCTTGGCAGTTTCCGCAACAACTATTTCGATAATCGGCCCGAGAAGCGCTACCGGGAGCTGGAAAGCTTTCCGGGCTTTGCCATCGACCAGATTGCCGCGCGCAGGTTCGCCAAGGTGACTGGAGAATTGAACCTACCGCCGATCCGATTCGCAGAAGTCGGGACACCGGCATTTTTCCTGACCTTTGCGCGGCCGGCAGTATTCGTGGGGTCGCTGCTGGTCGAGGCGCCGTCGGGGCGAAACTACCGCCTGAATGATATCGGCGCCCAACTCGATTTCGCGTTCACGGTCGCCATGCGCTTGCCGATGGTCTTCTCGGTCGGCGTAGCGCGCGGCTTCGGCGACAAGGACATCGACGGCGCGACCGAATGGATGGCCTCGTTGAAAATCATGTAGGCGTGGTGGCGTGACGATCGCGGATATTATCGATTGGTCGCTGGCCCTGATGCCAGTGCTCTTGATGGCCGCGCTGTTCGCTTGGCTCGACGTGTTCAAGCTGATGTCGGTTCGCGAGATGGCCGGGCTGCTGCTGCTCGGCGGCGCGACGGCGCTGGCCGCGTGGCCGGTTAGCGGGGCGGTGCTCGACCAGCTGCCGATGGGCTTTTCCTTTTACAGCCGGATGGTCGCGCCATGGACTGAGGAAATGTTGAAGCTGATGGCGGTCATCCTGCTATTTGCGGGAAACCGCATAGGCTTCAAGCTCGACGCGGTCATCTCCGGTTTTGCCATCGGCGCGGGCTTTTCGGTGGTGGAGAACATCTTCTACCTCACCCGTTATCCGGAACTGGCTGCGCCGGTGTGGATGGTCCGCGGACTAGGCACTGCAATCATGCACGGGACCACTGCGGCGATCATGGCCGCGGTCGCGCATGAACTGGGCGAGCGATCAGCGCGAAGGGCGGGCGCGGCGTTCCGGCTGAACCCGCTGTGGTTCGTCCCAGGCTATCTGACCGCCAGCCTGATCCATCTGGCATTCAATTACTTTCCCGATCGGCCGATGCTGGTGATGATGGTGACGTTGGTATTGGCTCCGTTCTGCCTTTTGGCGCTGCTTCGTTTTGGAGAGAGCGAGGCGCAGAACTGGTTGGCGGAGGAATGCACCATTCATGAGATGATGCTGGCGGCGTGGAAGAGTGGCAGATTTCCCGACGACACAAGCGGCCGACGCATCGCGGCACTGGCGCGGCGGGTCAGTGGGCAGGAGGCGGAGCGGATCCGCGCCTATTGCATGCTGAAGACGGAGCTGGTGCTGGCCGCGGAGCGCGAACTGCAGGACGGCGACCGGCACATCGCGCCGGAACAGCGGCAACGGTTCCGCGACCAGTTCGCTCAACTGGAGGCGATGCGGCAATCCATGAGCCGCACCGGTTTCGCCGCGCTTCGCCCGCTGCTTCCCTTCAGTCGTAATGACGAATGGGAGTTGTCTGAACTTCGGGAACTGATCGGCCGCGATTGACCAAATGGCCTCGCGCGTCGAAAGAGCGGCCAACAAGAGGATTTCCATGGCCACGACGATCGAACAGCTGGAACAACGGCGCGCCGCGGCGCGCATGGGCGGAGGTCAGAAACGCATTGACGCGCAACACGCCAAGGGGCGGCTGACCGCGCGCGAGCGATTGACCGTGCTGCTCGATCCCGACTCGTTCGAAGAAGTCGACATGTACGTCGAGCATAACTGCGTCGACTTCGGGATGGAGAGCCAGAAGTTCCCGGGCGATGGCGTGGTCACGGGCAGCGGCACGATCAACGGCCGTCTGGTCTATGTCTTTGCGCAGGATTTTACCGTGTTTGGCGGATCGCTGTCCGAGCGGCACGCCCAGAAGATTTGCAAGATCATGGACGCGGCGATGAAGGTCGGAGCGCCGGTGATCGGTCTGAACGACAGTGGCGGTGCGCGCATCCAGGAAGGCGTGGCATCGCTCGGCGGCTACGCCGAGGTATTCCAGCGCAATGTGCTGGCATCAGGTGTCGTCCCGCAGCTCAGCCTGATTATGGGGCCGTGCGCTGGAGGCGCGGTCTATTCCCCAGCGATGACCGACTTTATCTTCATGGTGAAGGACTCCAGCTACATGTTCGTCACGGGTCCCGACGTGGTTAAGACCGTGACCAATGAAGTCGTGACCCAGGAGGAACTGGGCGGCGCGGTCACCCACACGACCAAGTCAGGTGTTGCCGACGTGGCGTTCGAAAATGACATCGACGCGCTGTTGGCGGCGCGCGAATTCTTCGACTTTCTGCCGCTGTCGAACCGGCATGACGTTCCCGAGCGGCCGACCGAGGACGCTTGGGATCGGATCGAGGAGAGCCTCGACACGCTCATACCGCCGAGCGCGAACCAGCCCTATGACATGCATGAGCTGATCCGGAAGGTCGCGGACGAGGGCGATTTCTTCGAGCTTCAGCCAAACCATGCCGGCAACATCATCATCGGTTTTGCGCGGATCGAGGGGCGCACGGTGGGTATCGTTGCCAACCAGCCGATGGTGCTGGCCGGCTGCCTCGACATCAACTCCTCGAAGAAGGGCGCGCGCTTTGTCCGCTTCTGCGACGCGTTTGAGATTCCGATCATTACTTTCGTCGACGTGCCGGGCTTCCTGCCGGGCGTGGGGCAGGAACATCACGGCATCATCAAGCATGGCGCAAAGCTGCTGTTCGCCTATGCCGAAGCGACGGTTCCGAAGATCACGGTCATAACCCGAAAGGCTTATGGCGGGGCTTACGACGTCATGGCGTCGAAGCACCTGCGTGGGGATTTGAACTATGCCTGGCCGACTGCCGAGATCGCCGTGATGGGCGCGAAGGGCGCGGTCGAGATTATCTTCCGCCAGGACATCGGCGATCCCGACAAGATCGCGGAGAGGACGCGCGAATATGAAGAGCGCTTCGCCAACCCCTTCGTCGCGGCGAGCAAGGGCTTCATCGACGAGGTGATCTATCCCCACTCGACCCGCAAGCGCATCGCGCTGGGGCTGCGCAAGCTACGCGACAAGCAGCTCGAGAACCCGTGGAAGAAGCACGACAATATTCCGCTGTGAGGCATGCATGAAACTGGGACGATTGAACCACGTCGGGGTGGCTACCCCTTCAATCGATAGGTCGGTCGCATTGTACCGGGACAAGATGGGCGCAACGACCGTCCATGATCCGTTCGACTTGCCTGCACAGGGCGTGCGCGTCTGCTTCGTCGATGCGCCGAACATGCAGGTGGAGTTGATAGAGCCGCTGGGAGAAGGCTCGCCGATTTTAAAGTTCCTCGAGCGCAATCCCGAGGGTGGGCAGCATCACCTTTGCTTCGAAGTCGACGACATCGACGAGGCGCGGGCGTTCTACGACTCGAAGGGCGTGCGTATCCTCGGACCCACGCGCATCGGGGCGCATGGGACGCCGATTTTCTTCCTCCACCCGAAGGACATGGGCGGGGTACTAACCGAGATCATGGAAAGCCCCAGGCAGGCACACTGATGCCCAAACACAGCGCCATTGTCAGTTGGTCAAACGCCAATCCCGAGTCGTTCCGGCACGGCCACTACAGCCGCGCGCACGAGTGGCGGTTCGACGGTGGGGCGGTTGTGCCGGGATCGGCAAGTCCTGACGTGGTTCGTGCGCCGTGGAGTGACGCAGCAGCGGTCGACCCGGAGGAGGCGTTCTTGGCGTCCATCTCCAGCTGCCACATGCTTTGGTTCCTCGATCTCGCGCGGCAGGCGGGATACGCGGTGACGAGCTACGATGACGAAGCTTCCGCAGCCTTGGTCCGCGGCGCCGACGGCAAAGTGCGGATCGAAGAGGTAGTACTTCAGCCAGAGGTGCGCTTCGCGCGCCCGCAGCCAGATGCGGCGACGATCGACGCGCTCCACCGCCACGCGCACGAAAAATGCTTCATCGCCAATTCGGTCAGCGCGAAGATCCGCGTGAACGCGCGATGAAAGGGGAGGACATATTCCTCGGGGTGCTTCTGGTAGCGCTCGCCGTGCTGCTCGTGGTTCGCATCGTCCGATCGCTGCGAACCGACGTGATTCCGCTTTATCGCACGCGGGTATCGCGCGCCGAGATCGGGAGCGCGAAGTTCCGAACGATAGTCGCGCTGAACGGACTAGTCGCGCTGGGGCTTTTCGTGCTCGCCGCCGATCTGTTCCTTGGGCTTGGCATCCGCTCGCGCTGATTGGCAGGCGGGCGCGACGGCGCTAGGGCGGTGCCGACATGAACGATGATACCCGCAAAGACCTATGGAAATCCCTCGCCGACAAGGAATCGAAGGGAAAGGACCTAAGCCGCGAGACGCCTGAGGGCATTACTCTCAAGACCGTTTACGGCCCTGAGGACGCCGCACATATCGACAGCGGTTATCCTGGCGTCGCTCCTTACACGCGTGGGCCCTATGCGACGATGTATTCGGGCCGTCCGTGGACGATCCGCCAATACGCCGGATTTTCTACTGCCGAGGAGTCCAACGCCTTTTATCGCCGCAATCTTGCCGCCGGGCAAAAGGGGCTAAGCGTCGCCTTCGACCTCGCTACGCACCGCGGCTACGACAGCGATCATGCGCGCGTAACCGGAGACGTTGGCAAGGCTGGCGTCGCAATCGACAGCGTCGAGGACATGAAGCTGCTGTTCGATGGCATCCCATTGGATGAGATGAGCGTCAGCATGACGATGAACGGCGCAGTGCTGCCGGTGATGGCCTTCTACATCGTCGCGGGCGAGGAGCAGGGCGTCGACCGCAAGCTGCTCAGTGGGACTATCCAGAACGACATTCTAAAAGAGTTCGCGGTCCGCAACACCTATATCTACCCGCCCGACCCCTCGATGCGGATCGTCAGCGACATCATCGCCTACACGTCCGTCGAGATGCCGAAGTTCAATAGCATTTCGATCAGCGGTTATCACATGCACGAGGCCGGGGCGACGGCGGTGCAGGAACTCGCCTACACGCTCGCGGACGGTGTGGCCTATGTCCGGGCGGCGGTTGACGCGGGGCTCGACATTGACGCCTTTGCGCCGCGCCTGTCGTTTTTTTTCGGCATCGGCATGAACCTCTTCATGGAGGTAGCGAAGCTTCGCGCAGCCCGGACGCTGTGGGCACAAATCATGACCGACCTCGGCGCCAAGACCGAGAAGTCGAAGCTGCTGCGCACGCACTGCCAGACCAGCGGCGTATCGCTGACCGAGCAGGACCCCTACAACAATATTATCCGCACCACGGTCGAAGCGCTCGCCGCGGTACTCGGCGGTACCCAGTCGCTGCACACCAACAGCTTTGACGAAGCGATTGCGCTGCCGACCGATTTCTCGGCGCGCATTGCCCGCAACACCCAGTTGATCCTTGCCGAGGAAAGCGGCGTGACAGCCGTCGCCGACCCGCTCGGCGGAAGCTGGTATGTCGAGGCGCTGACCCGAGAGCTGGAAGAAAAAGCGCAGGCGCTGATCGACGAGGTCGAGGCGCATGGCGGAATGACGAGGGCGGTCGCCGAAGGCCTACCCAAGACCCGCATCGAGGAGGCCGCTGCAGCGCGTGCCGCAAAGGTCGATACGGGCGAAACGGTGATTGTAGGCGTCAACCGCTACCGGCTCGAAAATGAGCCGGAGATCGACATCCTCGAGGTCGACAATGCCCGGGTTCGGGCGGGGCAGATTGCGCGACTGGAAAAGATGCGGAGCAACCGGGACGAGACAAAAGCCCGCTCAGCGCTGGATGCCCTCGAGGCCGGTGCGCGCAGCAACGGCAACCTGCTCGGACTTGCGGTCGAGTGCGCGCGGGCGCGCTGCTCGCTGGGCGAAATCTCCTCGGCGCTGGAGAATGTTTTCGGCCGTTACGCGACCAGCCCGCACCCGGTCAGCGGCATTTATGGCCAGCGCAAGGACGCGCGCTGGGCGGCTGCCGTCGAGGACACTAGGGCCGTCGCGGGCCGCATTGGCCGCAAGCCCCGAATCCTCGTCGCAAAAATGGGTCAGGACGGCCACGACCGCGGCGCGAACCTCGTGTCTTCTGCGTTCGGTGACCTGGGCTTCGAGGTGATTGCCGGCCCGCTGTTCCAAACACCGCGCGAGGCGGCGGAACTGGCAGTCCAAAAGGACGTGGACGTAGTCGGCGCAAGCTCGCTTGCCGCCGGTCACAAGACACTAATCCCCGAACTGATCGTCGCCCTGAAGGAAATGGGCCGCGCTGACATCAAGGTTGTCGCAGGCGGCGTCATCCCGCCGCAGGATTACGCGATGCTGCGCGAGGCCGGTGTGCAGGCGATCTTTGGGCCGGGCACCAATCTGGCCGACGCGGCCGATGAAGTCCTGCGCCTGCTCGGCCACAACAAGCCCCCGGTGGACGAGGTAGCGGAATGAAGAGGGGGAGCTTTCTGAATGGGCTGTTCGCAGTCCCAGTTATCTGCATTTCCGCGTCGCCTGTAGCCGCCGGGCCGAATTCTCGAGTTTCGGGCAAGCGACGAAGTTTGAGCATGCGCCGGAAACACTGACGGCGTCCGAAGTCAGGCATCGCTCTGCCAAGTCGAATTTATGTAGTCGAGGGAGTGCCCCCCAGTGTTCAAGAAAATTCTGATCGCCAACCGTGGCGAGATCGCATGCCGGGTCATCCAGACGGCGCGCAAAATGGGCATCAAGACGGTCGCGGTCTATTCGGATGCCGACGCCCGCGCGCCCTTCGTGAAGATGGCCGATGAGAGCGTTCGCCTCGGCCCCGCGCCGGCGTCGGAAAGCTACCTCAAGGCCGAATTGATCATCGACGCGTGCAAGGCGACGGGCGCGGAGGCGGTGCATCCGGGCTATGGTTTCCTGTCGGAACGCACCAGTTTTGCCGAGGCGCTGGCGGCCGAGGGCATCGCTTTTATTGGCCCGCCGGTAAACGCCATCGCAGCGATGGGCGACAAGATAGAATCGAAGAAACTGGCGTTGAACGCGGGGGTCAACGTCGTCCCCGGCTTCGTCGGTGAGATCGATGATATCGATCATGCTGTGAAGATCGCGTCCGAAATCGGTTATCCTGTGATGATGAAAGCCAGCGCGGGCGGTGGCGGTAAGGGTATGCGTCTGGCCTATAGCGAGCAGGACGTCCGGGAGGGCTTCGAAGCGACGAAGCGCGAAGGTCTTTCGAGCTTCGGTGACGATCGTGTGTTCATCGAGAAATTCATCGAGGACCCACGCCACATCGAGATTCAAATCCTTGGCGACCAGCACGGCAACATACTTTATTTGAACGAGCGCGAATGCTCGATTCAGCGCCGCCACCAGAAGGTGGTCGAGGAAGCGCCATCACCCTTCGTCACGCCCGAGATGCGCAAGGCGATGGGCGAACAGTGCGTGGCCCTCGCCCGTGCCGTGGGATATTATTCGGCCGGGACGGTGGAGTTGATTGTCAGCGGCAAAGATCCGACCGGCAAGAGCTTCTACTTCCTCGAGATGAACACTCGCCTCCAGGTGGAGCATCCGGTGACGGAGGCAATAACCGGCATCGACCTGGTCGAGCAGATGATCCGCGTCGCGGCAGGCGAAAAGCTGTCGTTTGGTCAGGCTGATATCGGCATCGACGGCTGGTCGATCGAGAACCGCGTCTATGCTGAGGACCCTTATCGCGGTTTCCTGCCGTCGACAGGCCGGCTAATTCGCTATCAACCGCCGGTCGAAGGCTGGAGCAGCGACGGCGAAGCCAACGGTCGCCGTGGCGTCGCGGGGGTGCGTGTCGACGACGGCGTCTTCGAAGGCGGCGAAGTCAGCATGTTCTACGATCCGATGATCGCCAAGCTGGTGACCTGGGGGAAAACGCGCGATGAGGCGGCTGATTTGCAGATCGCGGCGCTCGACGCATTCCAGCTTGACGGTGTCGGCGACAATATCGACTTCCTGTCCGCGCTGATGCAGCACCCGCGATTCCGCGCGGGCGAACTCACCACAGGCTTCATCGCCGAGGAATATCCCGAAGGCTTTCCGGGCGCTCCGGCGGACGAGGAGCTGGTCAAGGACTTGGCCGCTATTTCGGCACTGGTCGCGGCAACCTACGAGACGCGCGCGGCAATGATCGATGGACAGCTGGGCGGGCCGGTATTCCCTGACGGCGACTATGTCGTCCGCGTCTCGGGCGATGAATTTGCCGTTGCGGTCGAGCCCTATGATGGCGGCTTGCTGGTCAGCATCGACGGCGAAGAGGAAATCGACCTCATCGCCGACTACGTGCCGGGGCAAAAGCTGCTGGTCGCTAACCTCGACGAGCGCAGGCGCACTGTGCAGATTGCTAGGAAGGGCCGTGGCTGGCTGCTTACGACGCGCGGCGCTCGGCACGAAGTGACCGTCCTCAGTCCGCACGTTGCCGACCTCACCCGCCACATGATCGAGAAGGTCGCGCCAGACATGTCGCGCTTCCTGCTGGCACCGATGCCGGGCCTGCTCACCAAGTTAGAGGTAACGCCGGGCGATAAAGTTGAGGCCGGACAGCCCATGGCGGTGGTCGAGGCGATGAAGATGGAAAACATCCTTCGCGCGACCAAGGCTGCCACCGTCAAGGCCACGCCGGTTGCTGCGGGCGAAAGCCTGACGGTCGACCAGGTGATCGTGGAATTCGAATAAGTCGGTGGCTTGCCGATAGGAACGGGGAAGCGCAAAAAGCCACTCAAAGGGGCTGGCGATTGGGCAATCTGTTCCTCAGCTATGCGCGTGATGACCGGCCTGTGGCCGACCGGCTCGGCGTTGCGCTGGAGGCCGCCGGACACCGTGTCTGGTGGGACCGGCAACTGTCGGGCGGTTCACAATTTTCGACGGCGATCGAGCAGGAATTGGATCGGGCAGACCATGTGCTGGTGCTATGGTCTCGCGATGCGGTGCAGTCGCCGTGGGTGCGTGATGAGGCGGCATACGCCCGGGATGCCGGAAAGCTGATCCCGCTGACGTTGGACGGTGGACCGTCGCCACTGGGCTTTCGTCAATTTCATACAGTCGACGCAAGCAACTGGGTAAACGGTAGCAATCCCGGGCTGCCGGATGGACTGGAGCAGGCGCTCGGTACAGCGCCGGCAGCAGATGCCAGCGAGCGGCCAAAACAGCGCGTTCAATTCTGTCGGACTAGTGACGGAGTTACGCTGGCATACAGCAAGGTCGGTAGCGGAACGCCGCTGCTGAAGTCTGCCAACTGGCTTAATCATCTTGAATATGAGTGGGGCAACCCGCTGTGGCGGCACTGGATCGACGAGTTTTCGGAGTGTCATACCTTGGTCCGGTACGACGAGCGGTGTAACGGCATGTCGGACTGGGATGCGCCGACCCTGTCGTTCAGCCTGCTCGTTGAAGATTTGTTGACTGTCGCGGACGCGGCCGGTCTGCAGCAATTCGACTTGCTGGCAATCTCCCAAGGCTGCCCCGTCGCCGTTGCCTTCGCGGTGCGTTATCCCGAACGGGTCCGCAGGCTGGTCATGATCAATGGCTTTGCGGCGGGCTGGGCTCATAGCCGCGACCCTGAGCAACGCGCGCAATGGGATGCTTTGGCCACGCTGGCGCGTACCGGATGGGGCAAGGACAATGCCGTCTTCCGTCAGACCTTCACCAATCTGTTCTTCCCGGAAGCGACGGCGCAGCAATCGGCATGGTGGAACGAGCTGCAGAAGCTATCTGCCTCTCCGAAAAACGCCGAGCGGTTGATGCGGCTGTTCGGGGAGATCGATGTCGGCGACCTGTTACCCCAGGTGCGTGCGCCGACGCTGGTCCTGCACTGCCAGAACGATCAGCTGGTACCGCTCGAGGCCGGCCGCCTAATGGCTTCCCGCATTCCCGACGCGCAGTTCGTTGCACTCGACAGCCACAACCACCTAGTGCTGCAGAACGAACCGGCTTGGCTGCGCCTGGTCGCGGAAGTGACCGCCTTCCTGTGTGATCAGCCCTAGTCGCGGTTGCGCAACTCCACTCGACGTAGTTTGCCCGTCGCTGTCTTCGGTAGTGCCTCAACAAACTCGATCTCGCGCGGATACTTGTAGGGCGCAATCATTGATTTTACAAAACTCTTGAGCTCGGAAATTAAGGCATCGCCTGCCTCAGTTCCGACAGCCGCGACAATGAATGCTTTCACCTTCTGGCCGCGTTCGGGGCAGGGAACCCCAATCACCGCGCATTCGGCGACGGCCGGATGGGCGAGTAGCGCGTTCTCCACTTCGGGCGCTCCAATATTGTAGCCACTGCTCACGATCATGTCATCGCTGCGCGCAACGTACCAAAAATAGCCGTCGGCATCCTTGCGGTAGGTATCGCCGGTGACGTTCCAACTGCCCTCGACATATTTGGATTGGCGTGGATCATCGAGATAGCGGCAGCCGGTTGGGCCCTTGATGGCAAGACGGCCCTCACCCTCGTCCAGCGGCCGGCCATGGTCGTCGAGCACGGTGGCCACATAGCCCGGCACGGCTCGCCCGGTGGATCCCGGACGAATATTGTCACCGCTCTCCGATATGAAGATGTGCATCATCTCGGTTGATCCAATGCCGTCGACGATCGGAATACCAGTGCGCTCCTTCCACGCTTCCCACGTCGCCTTGGGGAGGTGCTCGCCGGCCGAAAGGCAGGCCTTTAGCGTTCGCAGCGCGTCAACAAGCCCGGGCTGCGACAGCATTGCCTTATAGGCCGTCGGGGCAGTGGCGAGATGAGTTACACCGAACTTCGCCATCGCATCCAGCATCGCGGAGGGCGACGGCTGCTCGATGGTGGCGGTTGCCGCGCCGAATGCGAGCGGGAACATCAGCGTCGCGCCGAGTCCGAAGGTGAAGGCGATTGGCGCGCTGGTCATGACGATATCCCCCGGCGCCATCGGGAAATGGGCTTTGGCGAAGGTGTCGCACGGTGCAAGCACGTCGCGATGGAACTGGATGCATCCCTTGGGCATCCCTGTCGTGCCGCTGGTGAATGCAATCAGGGCGGGATCATCCCGGCCCGTATCAACCGGCGGCAACGGGGTCAGTCCGGCCGTCCGTGTCTCCAGCTCGCCTTTCCCGTAATCGCCGTCATATTTAGTCAGGTGTTTGACGAATCGGGTCTGGCTCATCGCTCCTCGAAAGTCGCCAATGAAGCGGCTGTCGACGATGGCATGGCCGACTTCAGATGCGTCGATGACGGTGGCGATTTCACCAGGTCGCAGCAACGGCATTGTCGTCACCGCGACGCCACCGGCCTTCAGAATTCCGAGCCAGGCAGCGAACATCGTGTAGCCGTTTGGTCCGCGCAGCAGGACGCGATTGCCCGGAACCAAGCCTTTTTCCTCAACTAAAAGGCGCGCGATACGGCCCGAGAAATCGTCGAGGTCGGCATAGGTCCAGCGACCATGGCCGTTCACGACGGCAAGGTCTGACGGGTCGCCGTGCTTCAACAGTTCGGCGGCGGCGTTCAGCCTTTCGGGATAGTCGAGCGGCAGGAACTCCGGCAGTTGCTCCACCTTCGGCAGCCGGTCGGACACAAAGCTGTCGTAGGTCATTCGGCGACGACCGCCGTGGCCTCGATCTCCACCTTGGCCGCAGGTTCGACGAGGCGAACGACCTGCACAAGGGCCATGGCGGGATAGTTTGAGCCCATCACCGATTTCCAGATTGGAGCGAGTTCGTCCCGGCTATCGATATATTCCTGGATGGACGTCACGTAGATGGTCAGCCGTACTATATGCTCCGGCCCCGCATTGTCCTCCTTCAGGATGGCGAGAACATTGCGAAGCGCCTGCGCGAACTGGGCATCGAGCCGGTGGGAAACGAGAAATTCCTGCTCGTTCCATCCAATTACCCCAGCGGTAAAAATCATCCGCCCAACGGCACTGATACCGTTCGAATATCCTTTCGGTCGGGGCCATCCGACAGGTTGGAGTATGTTCATGCGCGATGCTCCTTCAAAAGATCGCGGGCGATGACCATCCGCTGAACTTCACTCGCGCCTTCATAAATGCGCAATGCGCGAATTTCCCGATAGAGTTCCTCAACCTTGGCGCCGACGGTAACGCCCAGCCCGCCATGGAGCTGGACGGCCATGTCGATTACTTTTTGCGCCTCTTCGGTGGCATGAAGCTTTGCCATGGCGGCGGCACGGCGGTTGTCGGCAACGCCCTTGTCCTGCTGCCACGCTGCGCGTGCGATTAACAGGGCCGATGCGTCGATGCGCGTCGCCATGTCGCCCAGCCGGTCCTGCGTTACGGCATTGTCGGCCAATGTCGCAGTCCCCAGCCGCCGGTTAGACGCAAACGATAGCGCTTCGTCCAGCCCGCGCTGAGCGAAGCCGAGAGCGGCGGCACCAACCGTCACGCGGAATAGGTTGAGCGTTTGCATCGCAATGCGAAATCCGTCCCCTTCGCTGCCCAGCATTGCGCTGGTCGGGAGCCGGACTCTATCGAGCCTGAGACGAGCCAACGGATGGGGTGCGATCACCTCGATGCGTTCCGGCACGGTCACACCTGCCGCGGGTAGCGGCAGGATGAACGCCGACAATCCCCGTGCGCCGTCGTCGCTGGTCCGGGCGAATAGGGTGACCACATCGGCAATGGTGCCGTTGGAGATGTAGGTCTTCTCGCCGTCGATGATCCAATCGTCGCCGGCGCGCACCGCTCGGGTCGCAATGCTCGCCGCGTCGGATCCGGCGTCCGGTTCGGTCAGCGCAAATGCGGCAATCGCTGATCCTCCTGAGACACCGGGCAGGAAATCGGCCTTTTGCTCCGCGTCCCCGAACAGGCTGATCGCGCCGGAACCCAGGCCCTGCATCGCAAAGGCGAAGTCGGCTAGACCGGAATGGCGGGCGAGCGTTGCACGGGCAATCGCGAGGCTGCGAACATCGGGGGGCGTGCCGCCGTCGGCTACGCATAGCTTCAGGAAGCCGGCCAAGCCGAGGTTGCGAACCAACGCTCGGCAATGCTCGTCTACATCCCTGGCAGGCGCGTCCGAAAGATGGTTCTTGCACCACCGATCCAGTTGGGACGAGAGCTCGCGGTGACGCGGCTCGAAGAATGGCCAATCGAGGTCGAGACCGCTAGTCACCTTGGAACTCCGGCCGACGCTTCGCGGCGAATGCTTCAAAGGCACGATGGAAATCGCGGGTTGTCATGCACTCGGCCTGGGCCTCGGCTTCCATGTCCAGCGCCGTGTCGATCGACACGTTCCATTCTGCATCCAGTTGCCGCTTGGTCATGTAATGCGCCTGAACCGGCCCGTCCGCGAGCTGGCGGGCAAGCGCCGCGGCCTCCGCTTTGACGTCCGGAACCAGCCGGCTGAAAAATCCCCAGCGCTCGCCTTCGTCGGCGTCCATCGAGCGCCCGGTGAACAGCAGTTCGGCCGCGCGGCCGTGTCCGATGATCCGCGGGAGAATGGCGCAGGCGCCCATGTCCGCTCCGGACAGGCCAACGCGGGTAAACAGGAAGGCGGTCTTCGCGTTGGGCGCTGCAAGTCGTAGGTCACTCGCCATTGCCAAAATCGCGCCCGCGCCGGCGCAGACGCCCTCGACCGCGGCAATGATGGGCTGCGGGCAGTCGCGCATCGCGCGCACCAGGTCGCCGGTCATTGTCGTGAATTCACGAAGACCGAGGATATCCATCTTAGTCAACGGGCCGATGATTTCGTGCACGTCGCCACCGGAACAGAAATTGCCCCCCGCGCCACTTAGAACGATGATCCGCACCCCGGGCGCGGTGCAGAGCGCGCGGAACAGATCTCGCAGTTCGGCGTAACTGTCAAAAGTGAGAGGGTTCTTCCGTTCCGGCCGGTCAAGCGTAATCGTCCCGACGCCATCAGCGAACGTCCAGCGAAAATGGGTGGGTTCCAATGTCGTTGGGTCAAGGCTCACGCGGTTGCCCCGCCATCGACCGTGAGGCAGG
Organism: Sphingomonas edaphi; assembly: GCF_003583725.1. Lineage (GTDB taxonomy): Bacteria > Pseudomonadota > Alphaproteobacteria > Sphingomonadales > Sphingomonadaceae > Sphingomicrobium > Sphingomicrobium edaphi. The sequence goes on from NZ_QXTF01000002.1 coordinate 75,021, forward strand.
CGCCGGTAATTGATCGGCTCATCGGGTGGCATAGGTGCAGGATGGACGCCGCAACCTCGTCCGCCGACACGAGGCGGCCCGACGGATTCATGGCGGCCAGCGCTTCGCGGGCTTCGGCCTCGCTGCGCCGGGTGGCCTGGTGGATCCGCTCCGCCGATTGGTCGGTCATCGGCGTATCGACGAAGCCGGGGCAGACCGCGTTCACCGTGAGGAGGGTCCGCGCATATTCAAGCGCCAGGCTCTTCACCAATCCCACTGCGCCATGCTTCGACGCAACGTAGGGCGCCGCAAAGGCGGCACCACGAAGACCAGCAACGGACGCAACGACGACCAGTCTTTTATTGTCGCCCTGAAGCAGGTCCGGCAACGCGAGTTGGGCCCCGTCGAACAGCGAAGTGAGGTTGGTCGCGATAATGCGATCGAATGTGTCGCGGGCGGTCCGCGCGAACGGAGAGCTATCGGCGACTCCGGCGTTCAATATGAGAAAATCGATTGGCCCGTTTGCGGCCCGGGCCTCCGCATAGGCGGTCTCGATGGCCGAGCGATCCGTGACGTCGCATGGAATGGCCGCGCCGCCAATTTCGACCGCGATCTCCCGCATCGGTTCGGCGCGGCGTCCGAGCATTGAGACTTTCGCGCCTTCAGCCGCCAGCATGCGCGCGGTCGCGGCGCCGATGCCGCTTCCGCCGCCGGTGATCAGCGCGTGGCGCCCTGTTGCCCAGCCCAAATCGCGTCCCCTCTCATGTTCATCAAGCATTGGCGGATGGCTCGCGGCGTGGCAAGCGAGCGGCCGAAAAGGAGCAACCATGAAGACTCGTGCAGCCGTCGCCTTCGCCCCCAAGCAGCCGCTCGAAATCGTCGAACTAGACCTCGAGGGTCCGCAGCCCGGAGAAGTGCTGGTCGAGATTATGGCGACCGGTATCTGCCACACCGATGCCTACACGCTCGACGGCTTCGATAGCGAAGGTATCTTCCCCTCTATCCTCGGTCATGAGGGCGCAGGGATCGTTCGCGAAGTCGGTGCAGGCGTCAGGAGCGTCGTGCCCGACGACCATGTCATCCCGCTCTACACGCCCGAATGCCGTCAGTGCAAATCGTGCCTTTCCGGCAAGACCAACCTTTGTACGGCCATTCGTGCGACCCAGGGGAAGGGCTTAATGCCCGACGGCACCAGCCGGTTTAGCTACAAGGGCCAAACAATCTTTCATTACATGGGCTGCTCGACCTTCTCTAATTTCACGGTGTTGCCGGAAATCGCGGTCGCGAAGATCCGCGATGACGCGCCGTTCAAGACGAGTTGCTACATCGGCTGCGGCGTGACGACCGGCGTCGGCGCGGTCACCAATACCGCGAAGGTGCAAGTGGGTGACAATGTTGTCGTCTTTGGCCTCGGCGGCATCGGCCTCAACGTCATTCAGGGCGCTAAGCTCGCTGGCGCGAACAAGATCATCGGGATCGACATCAACCCGGACCGCGAGGATTGGGGCCGCAAGTTTGGCATGACCGACTTTCTCAACACCAAGGGCATGAGCCGAGACGATATCGTCGCAAAGGTCGTTGAGCTGACCGACGGCGGTGCCGATTACAGCTTCGACTGCACCGGCAATACCGATGTGATGCGCACCGCCCTGGAATGTTGCCACCGCGGCTGGGGCACCAGCATTATCATTGGCGTCGCTGAAGCCGGCAAGGAAATCGCGACCCGGCCGTTCCAGCTGGTCACCGGCCGAAACTGGCGCGGGACCGCATTTGGCGGCGCGAAAGGCAGGACCGACGTTCCGAAAATCGTCGATTGGTACATGGACGGGAAGATTCAAATCGACCCAATGATCACCCATGTCCTCACGCTGGACGAGATCAACAAGGGCTTCGACCTGATGCACGCGGGTGAGAGCATCCGCAGCGTCGTGGTATTCTAAAGGAGGGCGACAATGTTCAGTCATGTGATGCTGGGTTGCAGCGACCGCGAACGGGCGCGCAAATTCTACAATGCGACGATGGGAGTTCTAGGGCATGCACCGGGACAGGACTTCGGCAAGTCCGACTGGTGGATGACCAGGGAAGGCGCGTTGGGCATCGGCCTCCCGATCGATGGCCAGCCGTGCAGCCACGGCAATGGCTCGACTATTGGCCTCCGCGCCAGCAGCCCGGAAGAGGTCGACGCTTGGCATGCGGCGGGCGTTGCCAATGGCGGCACCTCGATCGAGGATCCTCCCGGCGTCCGGGATGCTGGCTTCGGCAAGATGTATCTTGCCTACCTTCGCGATCCCGATGGCAACAAGCTTTGCGGTTTTTACCGGATGCCGAAGGAATAAGCTTGGAGACCGTCAGCGAAACGCGAAGTCATGGCGGCGTCCAGGGCGTTTACCGCCACGCTTCAACGTCGACAAACACGGACATGGTTTACTCCGTGTTTGTGCCGCCCCAGGTCGCCCTGGGCCGTCCGCTGCCTGTCCTTTGGTATCTGTCGGGCCTGACTTGCACCCACGCAAATGTGACGGAAAAAGGCGAGTTCCGCGCTGCCTGTGCGGAACAGGGCATCATCTTCGTCGCGCCGGACACCAGCCCGCGCGGCCCGGACGTTCCGGACGATCCTGAGGGCCTGTGGGATTTCGGCCAGGGCGCGGGTTTCTACCTCGACGCGACCGAAGAGCCCTGGAGCCGCCACTTCAACATGGCGACCTACATTGTCGATGAGTTACCGCTGCTCATAGCCGAGCATTTCCCCGCGGACATGATGCGCCAGGGGATTACTGGTCATTCGATGGGCGGACACGGCGCCTTGACCCTCGCACTGCGAAACCCGGGCCTGTTCCGCTCCGTGTCGGCATTCGCCCCTATCGTTGCGCCTGGCCTGGTGCCGTGGGGCCGCAAGGCGCTCCGCCACTATCTCGGCGAGCTGGGCCCTGCTTGGCGACAGCATGACACGGTCGCGCTGATCGAGGATGGCGCGCGCGTCGGCGAGTTGCTGGTCGATGTCGGCGAGGCTGATCCATTCCTCGAAAAGGAACTGCGCCCTGAGCTGCTGGAGTCGGCATGCGATCTAGCGGGGATTGACCTCACGCTTCGGCGTCATGCCGGATATGATCATAGTTATTATTTCATCTCGACATTTATGGCCGATCATGTCCGCTGGCATGCGCAGCGGCTGGCGGGGTGATCGCCGGGCTTGAGCCATGGGCGCAGGATGCCATTCGGGTCGGCGCGGGCTTCGCGGCTGGCGCGTTGATCGGGGTGGAGCGGGGGTTCAACCAGCGGCGGCAAAAAGCGGGGACGCGCGTTGCCGGCGTTCGCACCTTCAGCTTGCTCGGCCTGGGCGCGGCCATCGCCGGATTGCTTGGCCGTACGCAGCCGATGGTCGCAGGAGCGCTCGTGCTGGCCGCGCTAGCGATGCTGGCCGTCGCGTATGCACCGAAGCTGAAGGCTAAGGCCGATGCAACCAGCCCGATCGCAGCAGTAGCGACCACGGGCATCGCCTTTCTTGCCGGGAACGGCATGGTCGGCCTTGCGCTTGCGTCGGCGGCTGTAGTCGTCCTGATACTCGCGTTGCGCGAAGATCTTCACGCCTTCATCAATCAACTCGACGAGCGCGACATCAAGGCGCTGGCAAGGTTCGCGGTCATCGCGCTTGCCGTGCTGCCCTTCCTGCCTGACAAGACATTCGGTCCCTACAATGCCTGGAACGCGGCGACGCTCTGGTGGGTGGTGATTCTCGTCACCGGTTTTTCATTTGCCGGCTATGTCGCGAACCGCATCTTCGGCGCTCGGCACGGTACGATCGCTACTGCGGTCATCGGCGGCGCCTACAGTTCGACAGCGGTGACTCAATCTCTGTCGCAACGACTAGGCAGCGCGGAGAGCAGCGGCGCCGAACCGGCCGGAATCGCACTGGCCAGCGCTGTCATGTACCTTCGCGTGGTGGTGTTGGTCGGGGTTCTGGCGACGCGGCTGCTAGTCGATTTCGCAGTCGTCGTCGGTCCGGCTCTTCTGGTGGCATTCACGGCAGGTTGGTGGCTTTATCGCACCGCCCCCAAGACGGAAGGCCCAGCCCCTCCCGGTAATCCGATTGCGCTGGTCCCGGCCCTAACGTTCCTCATCTTCCTCGCCGTCGCGGCGGTGGCAGCACGCTGGGCGGAGGCCCGCTTCGGACAGGAGGGAATCGCGCTGTTGCTGCTGATCATGGGGACGCTGGACGTCGACGCGGCAATCGTCACCGCCGGCGGTCTGCCTGCCGAGACCATTTCCCCTGCGCTCGCCGCGCTTGCACTTGGCGGCACAATCCTTGCCAACATGACAGTCAAGCTGGGCATCACAATCGCTTATGCACGGGGCAAGGGGCTGGGCGCGGCCACAGCTTTGGGGGCAAGCATGGCCGCGCTGGCGGCGAGCTTGGTGGTCGGATGGATGAGGTTATGATTCGCAACGGGGAAGACGCGCATCAACATTCGGCCGAAGCGACCGCGGCCGCGCACATGCGACGGCCATTCTACGCTCATCTCTACGTGCAAGTCTTGGTTGCCATCGCCCTTGGTGTGGTCGTCGGCCATTTCTGGCCTCAAACTGGTGAGTCGCTCAAACCGCTCGGCGACGGGTTCATCAAGCTGGTGAAGATGATCATCGCGCCGGTAATTTTCCTGACGCTGGTGACGGGCATCGCTGGCATGAGGGAAATGGCGACGGTCGGGCGCGTCGCGGGCAAAGCCTTTGCCTATTTCCTGTTCTTTTCGACGCTGGCTCTTATCGTCGGATTGATCGTCGCCAACCTGCTGCAGCCAGGTGCGGGGATGAACATCGATCCCGTGACACTCGATCCGGCCGCGGTCGCCTCCTACACCGAGAAGGCGCACGACAGTTCCATCACGGGCTTCCTGCTCGACATCGTCCCGACCACAATGCTGTCCTCGCTCACCGATGGATCGATATTACAAACGTTATTCGTGTCGATCCTGTTCGGCATTGCGTTGTCACTGGTCGGCAATGCCGGCGAGCCGGTGCTTGATTTCCTCGAACGGCTAAGCCTGGTTGTGTTCCGGCTGGTTGGTATCCTAATGCGCGCGGCGCCGGTCGGAGCGTTCGGCGCCATCGCTTTCACCATCGGCGCCTATGGCATCGGCACGCTCGCCAACCTCGGCGCGCTGCTGGTGACCTTCTATGTCACCTCGCTGCTGTTCGTGCTGGTCGTGCTGGGCGCAGTGGCGCGGCTCAACGGCTTTTCGATCCTCCGACTGATCCGATATCTGAAGGCCGAGTTGCTGCTCGTGCTGGGCACGTCGTCGTCGGAGGCGGCACTGCCCGCCCTGATCGACAAGATGGAGCGGGCCGGCTGTTCGCGCAGCGTGGTCGGCCTCGTCGTTCCCACCGGCTATTCCTTCAATCTGGACGGCACCAACATCTACATGACGCTCGCCGCCTTGTTCATCGCCCAAGCGACCGACGTGGATCTCTCGCTCGGCGACCAGATTGCGCTGCTCCTCGTGGCGATGATTAGCTCGAAAGGGGCGGCAGGGGTCACCGGCGCGGGCTTCATCACCCTTGCGGCTACGTTGTCGATCGTGCCCACCGTGCCTGTAGCGGGCATGGCGCTGATCCTCGGCATCGACCGCTTCATGAGCGAATGCCGCAGCCTGACCAATTTCATCGGTAATGCGGTCGCGACTGTGGTCGTCGCGCGCTGGGACAAGGCGCTTGATCAGGATCGCCTCGCGGCAGCCTTGGGCGGCAAGCCAATGCCGCCGGTCATGGGCATTTCTCCCGCCAGCCGGAAAATCGAGAAGGAACTCGACGCGCTCGACGGACTCTCGCAGGATTAGGCCAGAAGGCGGTTCCCCTGTCTTCGCGGCGCAACCCGATCCATGTTAAGGGATGGGACCGTCCCGATCCGACTCCGACGCGTTCGACGGACCCGTAATCGCCCGCCACTCGGCATATCGAGACACGGCGCCGGCCCCGACGGCCGGAACCCGCAGCGCCGGGAGCAAAGCTCATGCCATTCATTACCACCAGGGACGGGACCGAGATTTTCTATCGGGACTGGGGGCCCAGGGATGCCCAGCCAATCGTCTTGCATCACGGCTGGCCGCTGAGCGGCGATGACTGGGATGCGCAGTTCATATTCTTTCTGAACCAGGGCTTCCGCGTTATCGCCCACGACCGCCGCGGCCACGGCCGCTCGGCTCAGGTCAGTGATGGCCACGACATGGACCATTATGCGGCCGACGTTGCCGACCTCGCCGCGCAACTCGATCTTCGAAACGCGGTCCATGTCGGCCACTCTACCGGCGGCGGGGAAGTCGTGCGCTACGTTGCCGGGGCGGGCTCGGGCAGGGTCGCGAGTGCCGTCACTATCGCCGCAGTGCCGCCGCTAATGCTGAAGACCGATGCAAATCCCGGCGGAACACCGATTGAGGTCTTCGACGGCTACCGCGCGGGCGTTGCCACCAATCGCGCGCAAATCTACCTCGATGTCGCATCGGGCCCATTCTACGGATATAATCGCATCGGCGCCCAGGCGTCCGAAGGCATCATCCGCAACTGGTGGCGACAGGGAATGATGGGCGGAATCAAAGCCCATTACGACGGTATCAAGGCCTTTTCCGAGACCGACTTCACCGAGGACTTGCAAGCGATAGACGTGCCGGTCGCGGTGCTCCACGGAGACGACGACCAAATTGTTCCCTATGCCGACTCCGCACCTTTGTCCGCGCAACTGCTAAGGTACGGCGTGCTCAAGACCTATCCTGGGCTGCCGCATGGAATGGCGACGACCCATGCCGACCTCATCAATCGGGATATTTTGGCCTTCATCAGGGGCGAGCCGTTCGGCGCCGATGAGAAGACCCCCCCGACGGTCGTAGTTGAACCAATTCCGGTCTAGTGAAAGTCGGGTCGCTGGTTAGGGGCAGGCCGCCGTGGGGGCGCGCACAGAACGTTCGGACGCACAACGCAGGGATAGCGTGGCAGAGCGAAACCGTCGCCATCATGCTGCCGCTGGCAGAGATGGTGACCCCTACGGGAATCGAACCCGTGTTTCAGCCGTGAAAGGGCCGCGTCCTAACCGCTAGACGAAGGGGCCACGCTTGGTGCGGGGGCGCGACTAGGCGATGGGCGGCGGTCGGTCAAGCCGGTGCGGCATCTTCCAGGTGCATTTCTGCCGCATTGCCCCCATTCCACTCGTCGCGCTTGATGGATCCGGCCAGCCACCAGCGCTTGTCGGAGGGTGAGGACAGCAGTGCCTGACCCAGCTCCGTCTCCGCGGCGCGGAAGGCGATCAGTTTGAACGACTTGCCATCATCGCCCACCGCGATCGCGCGGACATGGCCGTTGCCAACGACTCCCGCCCGCATCAGCCGCGCAGGTCCTGCAGCGACACGCGGTGCTGGCCATCCCGCTCCATAGGGGCCGGCCGCATCGAGCGAATCACACAAGTTTCCAGCAACTCCGCCTGGCGCGAGCAGGGCGTCAAGCAGAAGCGACCGGTTCCCCCGGGCAGACGCGACGTCGGTGGCCATCCGCTCGTTCAGGAACTGGCGCAGCGAATCGATGCCGCCGGGAGAGACAGTCAAGCCGGCCGCCATCGCATGGCCACCTCCGGCAACGATAAGACCGCTGTCCTTGGCGGCTAGTACGGCCGCGCCGAGATCCACTCCGGAAATTGACCGCCCCGATCCCTTTCCGGTCCCATCCTCATCCTCTGCGATGACGATAGCAGGGCGGCCAAAACGTTCCTTAAGGCGGCTGGCGACGATCCCGATTACGCCGGGGTGCCAACCCTTGCCAGACACCATAATCAGTGGGTGCTCCGCTTGGGCCTCCGCAGCCTCTCCGGCTTGCTCGGTCACGATCATCTCAATCGCGCGCCGTTCCTCGTTCAACCGATCTAGCTCGGCAGCAATGATCCGGGCCTCTTCAAGATCGGTGGAGGTCAGTAGGCGTACTCCGAGGTCCGATTTCCCCACTCTGCCGCCGGCGTTGATTCGCGGGCCGAGTGCGAAGCCAAGATCGCGGGCCGTCGGCGCCTTCACAAGGCGCGCTGCCTCCGCGAGCGCGACGAGGCCAATGTTACGCCCGTCGGCCATGACTTTGAGACCTTGCGTTACAAATGCGCGGTTGAGGGTCTTGAGGCGGGCCACGTCAGCTACCGTCCCGAGCGCGACGATGTCGAGCAGGTCGATGATGCGGGGTTCCGTCCGGTCACCAGCAAATTGGCCGCGCTGCCGGAGCTCCCGGATTACGGCAACGCCCAGCAGGAACGCCATTCCGACTGCCGCGACATGGCCGTGGGCCGCGCCGGTCTCGCTTTCGTCGAGGCGGTTGGGGTTGATGACAGCGAGCGCCGTCGGAAGCCGCGTGGCGCATTGGTGATGGTCGCAGACAATGACGTCGAGGCCCGCCGCCGCAGCTTCGTCGAGCGCCTCGAACGCTTGCGCGCCGCAATCGACGGTGATCACAAGGTTGGCACCGCGGCCCTTGAGCTCAACCAAGGCCGCGCCGGAGGGGCCGTATCCTTCCATCAATCGGTCGGGGATGTAGACCATGGGCTCCAAGCCCAAGCGGCGGAGCAGGAGGATTAGCAGTGCTGCCGACGTTGCGCCGTCAACATCATAGTCGCCGAAGATGGCGATGGTCTCGCCACGCTGTACGGCATCAGCGAGGCGAGCGGCCGCCTTGTCCATGTCGGCGAACACCGAAGGGTCGGGCAGGAACTCGCGGATCGTCGGGGCACGGTGGCGAGCGAGGTCGGCTTCCTCAATCCCGCGCGCCAACAAAAGCTGATCGACTAGGTCGCGCTGGAGGTCGTCACCACCCGAACGCCTCCAGCGCCACGGCTGGCCGGTCAAGCTGCGCTCGACTCCACAGGCGAAAGCGCCGCTCATCAGCTGAGCAACTGCGCACGAAGCGAAGTGGCTTCGTCGCGGGCAAGCGCGGGGATATGATGATCGGAGAAGCCACCTCCGCCGGCGACTCCAAGTCGCAGCGTGCAGACGCCGAACAGGCGGCTCCAGAAATTCTCGGCGATATCGACGCTCTGAATTTTCCCAACAGGCAAGATGTTGCGGCGATGACGCCACCAACCAGTTTCGACGAACAGATTGCGATCATCCAGGGCGAAGCGCGTCTGCCGCCAGCTCAACCAGCGAAACGCAACGGCGGAGGCGGCGCCGAGGATCCAGATAATGACGGGTCCGGCGAGCGGGGCGGCATCACTGCCAGACAGCTCGGCGAACTGGATCGAAAACATCCCGAGCAGCACGGCAACGAGCGCGGCGGGAATCAGGAGCCAAGCCAGGCTGGAAACAAAGGCGCTTGAAACAGGCCGCCAATTGCCGCTGGCCGGAGCGATCGGACCCAGCACAGTGCCGAGGATGGCGGCGGCCTCCTGCTCGGTCGCGAATGGGGCGACGACATGATCGCCGTTCCCGCCATCCATCGCAAGGCTTTGCAGCTTCAGGACGCGCCAGCCGAAATATTTGCGCACCGGTCCCGTGGCGAGGATCGCGGCCTGGACCCTGCGCGCCGGGATGGTGACGTCGGTGAGGGTGAGCAGGCCGCGGCGGCGGCGGAGGCCGGTTTCGGTACGGTCGAGCCGGAACCGATATTCGCGGAGGAAGGTGCGGACCAGGCCGGTGCCGACACCGAGGAGCAGAAGCATGATCGATCCGCCGATGAAGGCAACAATCTGGTGTGCCATAACTAGTCGTTGCAGCGGTTCGGAGCGCTCGAGCAGGTCGGCCCAGAAGACGCGGCGGAAGGGGTCGAAGCCGATAACGTCGCCCATCGTCTGGGTAACGCCGAAGAGGCCCGCGATGACTGCCAGGGAAAAGTTGAACGCACCTGCAAACGCTACGCGCCGATTGTCCATGGCGAAGAGCGGGGCGGGTTCACCTTCGGCAGAAATCTGCGGATCAGTAATGCCAGTGCGGCGGGCGCGAATATGTTCGCGAAGCGTCTCCGCCCGCGCGAGTGCGATGGTGTGGAGGACGCCGTCTTCACCCTTCGCGCCGGCTGAAGCGCCGGTTTCGAGGCGGACTCGGGCCAAGCCAAACAGGCGATGTAACGGGCCCTGTTCCAGATCGACGTCGGTCACACGGTCGAAGGGAATCGCGCGGCTGGTGCGGTTGAGCCAGCCGCTGTCGATGCGAATCTCATGCGCGCCGACGCGATATTCGAGTTTCAACCAGCGGATGAGCAGAGAGCCGATCGAGACCACGACGAACCCCGCCACCATCAACACTGCGATCAACCATTTATCCTGAGACGCGAGGAGGACGCTGCCGGCGAGCAGCCCCCACGCTCCGCGCAGCGACTGGGGCAGGCCGGTGATCAGGTAGAGTGGATGAAGCCGTTCGGCTGGCCCGAGCACCGTCTTGTCCATGGGGATCGTGGTGGCCTGAGTCATTCGGCGTCGGCGCGAATTTCGGCGCGGATCGTCTCGCGGATTTCTGCGGCACGGCCGGGCGACAGGCCGGGCAGCGTGACGATGCTGTTGTGCGTTCCGGCCGTGTGCACGACAAGCGTCGCGGTTCCGAACAGCTTGTCGAAAGGGCCGCGCGTGACGTCGATGTGCTGCACGCGCACGAAGGGAACCACGGTGTCGGTAAGGAAAAGCCAGCCGCGCACCGTGCGGAGCAGCCGATCATCGATGGCATAGGCCAGCCGCCGGTAGATGCGATCCGGCGCGACGAATATGCCGCTGAGTCCGACGACGCCGACCATGGCCGACAGTACGTCACCGACGGGCGTTTCTGCCAGCACGACCTTATTCAGAATCATCGCGCCGATGAACAGCGGCACCCAGAAGATAGCCGCCCGCGCGCGCAAGGCGTTGCGATAGGCGGGTTCGACCGGCTGCAGGTCGGTCGGAATGGGTTCGGCTGTCATGCGCCGATAATACAGTTAGCGCATGGCCCTACAAGGGGTCAGGCGATGCCCTTGTGATGCTCAGCGCTCACGCGGCGAACGGTGCCGGAGCTGGCGCGCATGACGATGCTTTCGGTTTCGACACAGCCGCCCTTGCGATATTTCACACCCTTGAGCAGCGAGCCGTCGGTAACGCCGGTCGCGGCGAAGATGCAGTCACCGCGCGCCATGTCTTCAAGGTGGTAGATGCGGTTAAGGTCGTCGATGCCCCATCCGGCAGCTCGCGAGCGCTCGTCGTCGTTGCGGAACAGCAAGCGGCCTTGGATCTGGCCGCCGACGCAGCGCAGCGCAGCCGCCGCCAGCACGCCCTCTGGCGCGCCGCCTGTGCCCATGTAGATGTCAACCGTCGTGTCAGGATTGGCGGTCGCGATCACCCCGGCCACGTCTCCATCGGGAATAAGCATGATGCCGCAGCCCAGGCTGCGAAGCTCCGCGATCAGCTCCGCATGGCGCGGGCGGTCGAGCACGCAGGCAATGATTTCGTTGGGAAGCACATTCTTCGCCGCGGCCAGCGAGCGGATGTTATCGGTCGGCGACTTGTCGAGACTGATCGTTCCGGCGGGATAGCCCGGCCCAATCGCGATCTTATCCATGTAGACGTCGGGTGCGTTGAGCAGGCAGCCCTGCTCCGCAATGGCCAGTACGGCGAGCGCATTCGGACCGGCTTTGGCTGTGATGGTGGTGCCTTCCAGCGGGTCGAGCGCGATATCGATAGCGGGCCCTTCGCCCTGGGCGCTCCCGACTTTTTCGCCGATGTAGAGCATCGGCGCTTCGTCACGCTCGCCTTCGCCGATGACGACGGTGCCGTCCATCGGGAGCTCGTTTAGCGCAGCGCGCATCGCCTCGACGGCGGCAGCATCGGCGGAATCGTTATCGCCACGGCCGGCCCACTTGGAAGCTGCGATCGCGGCGGCTTCCGTCACGCGGACCATTTCAAGAACGAGGACGCGGTCGAGGACGTGACTTGCGGTGACCATGGAAGCTCCGGTTGAGAAGGGTTGGATTGCCGATAGGATTGGTTCGGTTGGCGCGCAACCGGGCTTAATCGTGTTCTTCCGCCTCATGTTCGAGGATGTGAGCGCGAACGCGAATGGTGCGGGTCCCAAGCCGGGTTTCGTGAAGGAAAATGGCGAAACCCCAGCCGGTTGCGATCATCGATCCCATGAACAGCAGCGCAATGGCGGTGCCAACCTTCGTGCCGGTCAGAAAGGCGACGAACAGCAGGATGACGACCAGCGAAATAAGGACGGCTGCCAGCACGGTCGTGAAAATGGCGTTGTTAACGACCGCTATGCGTCGGTCGAGCACGCGAATCTCTTCGATCAGCCGGTCATGTTCCTCTCCCCGGCTCGCCAGCACGCGCGGCTCAAGCTGGCGACTGCGATCGATGATCCGAGCAAGGCGGCCGGCGCAGACGTTGAGGAAGGCGCCGAGCCCCGCGAGCAGGAAGACCGGAGCCACGGCAAGCTGGATAATCTGCGCGAGGTGCGTCAGCTCGGGAGTGGGAGGTAACAGGTCGGTCGCGGACATGGACAGCGATATGCCGCAACAATCCCGTCATTGCGAGCGAAGCGAAGCAATCCACCCAAACAAGTGAGGTCAGCCCTCGATAACGACCTTGTCGCCCTTCTTGGTCAGGGTGAAGAGGTGCTTGGCGAATGCCATTGGCAAGCGAATGCAGCCATGGCTGGCGGGAAAGCCCGGCGTCTTGCCCCCGTGGAAGGCGATACCCTTGTCGTCGATGTTCTGCATCCACGGCATCGGCGCGTTGTCATACTTGCGGCTGAAATATTTCTCGCGCTTCCAGTTGATCTTCCAAAAGCCGAGCGGAGTCGGATGACCCTTCTTGCCCGTCGAGACATTGGTAACGCCGATCAATTGCGCGCCTTTGAAGATAAAGGCGACCTGATTTGCAATGTCGACGGTGATGGCGACGTCTCCATCCACCGGCACGTTGGGCGACCAGTGGAATTCGCCGGGGCGAAGCGAGGTGCGGCCGATCATTGCGTGCATCGCTTCGAAGCCCGAGGCCGAAAAGCCGTTCGTCCAGCGGTAATTGGTAGCTGGCGGCACAAACTTCGGGGTCGCGATGCGTGGCACAGGCGGAGGCGGGGCCGTGGTCGAACAGGCTGCCAAGGCCAGCGCACCGCCTACCGTCAACGCCGCCAATATCTTGCGCATACCCGTCCCCGAAACCACCAAATTGCAGGATCGTTCAGTGCCCGAGGCATGGTTTGCAGACAAGCGCCCGGCGTTAACCACCTTCTTCGGTCTGGCGCGGCGGGCGGGCGGCGCAGCGATAATTGCCCAATGTTGGATAAGTGGCGGGCGGCCGTTCCGATCTTACCAGAGCGGCGTTCGCGGCCTGATCCGGTAACGTTCCGAGTCGCTGTCGATCAGCTTTGATTTCAGCTTTTGGCGCATCACTTCGGCGCCGTGGGCGCTCATGCAAACCAGCCTGACACCGGCGTTGGGAAGGGTTTCGATCGCGGAAATGCCGACATTCGCGGCATCGCACTTCTGCGTGACGTCTGCTGCATTCATGGCAATGAACAGGGCACGGCTCATTTGGTGTTTTTCCTTTTGGCTGCGGCGACAGCGTCGCGCGCGTTGGTGTAGCGGTAGCCGCCCCACAGATAAGTTTTGGTTGAAACCGTCTCGATGCCGTAGCGGTCGAGTTCGAGCAGGACGGGGTCGTCCTTCGCTGTGTTCCGGTTCATGATCGCCGCTCGCTTGATGGATCGAGCCGCCGGGCGTCTGCGTCCAGCATGTCAGCTACGGCTACCAGGGCGGCGAGGCCGTTGGAGGTCGATGCCTTGCATGCCAGTCGGCGGCACGCGGCCGCTTGTTCGCGAAGGTCGTCGGCGGCAAGCGAGCGATCTTCGGGGATCATTTTGCGAAGTCGGGGGTGCCGTGCAACTTGGCATCCTGGATCCGGGCGGCGTAGCCGTCGGCTAGCTCGAGGTGCGCAAGCTCCGAACTGCGGCACGCCGCATTCCTCGCCATCTCCAGCGACACGGCATAGCGCTCATAGATATAATTGAGATCCATCGAGGGCTCCTTCAGTAAGCGGGAGCGCGTTCAGTCTCTCAGTCGCACGATGCCTACACGAGTGAGGGTGCGATATAGCCTTATAACACAGCGACTGACGCCAGCCTAATCATTCCGGCCCCTCAGTTGTTCTCCCGCAGCAGGTCAAGTGTTCCAATCTCGTTGATCAGCCGCAGGCGATCCGGCGGTGTGAGTTCCATCGTCATCGTCTTGCCGATGATCGCATGCACCTGCACCTCCAATGCCATTGTCGCCGGTTCGCACCCGCGCTCGCTCTTCATGGCATGGTCGGTGCCCAGTACGAGCTTGTCGCCGTTCCGAACCCAGCCGTTGAGGCGCAGGTCGTTACAGCCGAGGTAAGCGCGCGTCGGCGGCTGGGGCGATTCGATGACGATGCTGTCTCCAGTGTCGGTTGCCGTCCCAAGGCCTTCGCCACCAAACAGGATCCATGGGCCATCGACGGTCCGTCCATTCACCGCTGCAATCGTCCACCGGCCCTGCAGGTTGTCCTGGGCGACGACGGGACGGACTTCGGGAGCCGGCGGCGGGACCGCGGGCCGGGTTCCCGCGCATGCAGTGAGAGCAAACGGGATCAGTAAGACAAGTCGGGTCATGGCTCGTTTATAGCCGGGCGCAGATGAACGAACGCCGCTTCGGGCAGTCACGCCTTTGCGATCATCTTCTTAATGCCGCGAGCCGCTTGGCGTAGGCGTTGTTCGTTCTCGACCAGCGCGAGGCGGACATAGCCTTCGCCTTCCTCGCCAAAGCCGACCCCGGGCGCGACGGCGACATGGGCTTCGGTCAGCAGGCGCTTGGCGAACTCCATACTGCCGAGCTGGCGGAAGGGCTCCGGGATCGGGGCCCAGGCAAACATGCTAGCCATCGGCACGGGAATGTCCCAGCCAGCCCGACCGAAGCTTTCGACCATCACGTCGCGGCGCGCCTTGTACAGCGTCCGGTTGAACTCGATGATGTCCTGCGGTCCGTTGAGAGCCGCGCAGGCGGCGGCCTGGATAGGCGTGAACGCACCATAGTCGAGGTAGCTTTTCACCCGGGTCAGCGCGCCGATAAGCCGCGCGTTGCCGACCGCGAAGCCCATGCGCCAACCGGCCATCGAGTAGGTCTTGCTCATCGACGTAAACTCGACCGCGACGTCTTTTGCGCCCTCGACCTGCAGGATCGACGGGGTCGGCGTATCCCCGAAGTAGATCTCGGCATACGCGAGGTCGGAGATGAGGATCAGCCCGGCGTCGCGGGCGAAGGCGACGAGCTTTTCATAGAAATCGAGATCGACGACCTGCGCGGTGGGATTGGACGGGTAGCCGATGACCAGCACCTTCGGGCGCGGCACCGTGTAGCGCATCGCCTTTTCCAGCCGGTCGAAAAAGTCGGGACCTGGAACGGCAGGGATCGAGCGGATCGCGGCGCCGGCGATGATGAAGCCGAAATGGTGGATCGGATAGCTGGGGTTCGGCGTGAGCACGACATCGCCTGGCGCCGTAATCGCCTGAGCAAGGTTGGCGAGGCCTTCTTTGCTGCCCAGCGTAACGATCACTTCGCTGTCGGGATCGAGATCGACGTCGAAGCGACGTTTGTAATAGGCGGCCTGGGCCTTGCGGAGACCGGGGATGCCCTTCGACGCGGAATAGCGGTGTGCGGTCGGCTTGGCTGCCACTTCGGCCAGCTTGTCGATGACATGTTTGGGCGGGGCGCCGTCCGGATTGCCCATGCCGAGGTCGACGATGTCCTCGCCCCGCGCCCGGGCCGCGGCCTTCATCGCGTTCACCTCTGCGAAGACATAGGGCGGCAGGCGCTGGATTCGATAGAATTCGTCGGTCATGGGACGACTCTAGCGGTCGTAGGCAGGAAGGCTCAAGCCGCGAGCGATGGCGGCGCCGCGAAGCGCGAATCCCATCAGCCCGGCGACCAGGGCCGCTAGGGTAACCGGCGCGCCGGCGACGGCGAGGATGACGAACAAGCCCGAAGCGAGGGCGGCGGCGGTGACGTAAAGCTCCGGCCGCATGAGGATCGATGGCTCGCCCGCCAGCACGTCGCGGATGATTCCCCCGACGCAGGCGGTCATGACGCCCATTGCGAAGGCTGGGACGGGCGCGACACCATAGTTCAATGCTTTAGCGGCGCCATAAGTCGAGTAAGCAGCGAGGCCGATGGCGTCGAACCAGAGGAGGGCGCGTTCGGCGATCACCTTGCGCGACAGGGTCCATACCCCGAGCGCCGCGCCAATGCAGATGAGCAGCGTCGCGTTGGTGCCGACCCAGAATACCGGCGCGCCGATCAGCAGGTCACGCAGTGTACCGCCACCTACGCCCGTGACGACCGCGAAGAAGATGAAGGTGACCAGCGTCTGCTTCTTTTCCGCGGCCAGCAGGGCGCCCGACACGGCGAAGACGGCAATGCCGACATAATCGAGAAGGACAAGCGCGTCGGGCAGGATGGCTGGCGGGGTCATTCGTCTCGCCTATGGATTGCTTCGCATTCGCCCGCAATGACGAGTATGGCGCCAACATGACCAACGAGACGACGACCACCGTTCCCGGGATCGAGGACTGGCAGCATTGGGCGCTGGTCATGGCACGAGCCAACCAGATGATAATGGAGGCTTGGGCCGACAATCTCGGCAAGGCCAGCCACATGCCGGGGTTCGGCCTTCCGCAGCCGCCGTCCAAAAGCGCCGATCCAATGCAGTGGATGAGTGCGGGGGCGGAAGCTTGGTCGAAAGGGCTGGACGCGTGGAGCGAGATGCTCGGCCAGTATAGCACAGCTGGCGAGCAGAAGGACCGCCGCTTTGGATCGCCCGAATGGCGCGAAAGCCCGATCTTCGACACGGTTCGGCAGAGCTATCTGGCAATTAGCGACAAGCTGATGGGCACGGTCGAGGAAATCGACGGGCTCGACGAGGTTGCGCGCAACCGGCTGCGCTTCGCCACGAAGGGCTTCGTTGACGCGATGAGCCCGGCCAACTTCATGGCGACCAATCCGGAGGTGATGAAGCGCACAATTGACACCAAGGGCGAAAATCTTCTCGCAGGCCTCAAGAATATGCTCGCCGATATTTCTAGGGGTCAGGTAACGCACAGCCCGGAAGGAGCGTTCGAGCTGGGCCGCAACCTCGCGACGACGCCAGGCAAGGTGATTTACGAGACCAAGCTATTCCAGCTGATCCACTATGCGCCGACCACCGACAAGGTGCTGGAGACGCCGCTGGCAATCTTCCCGCCGTGGATCAACCGCTTCTACATTCTCGACCTCACGCCGGAGAAAAGTTTCGTCAAATGGACGGTCGACCAGGGCGTCAGCCTGTTCATGATCAGCTGGAAGAGCGCGGACGAGAGCATCCGCGACGTGACGATGGACGATTATGTCGCCGCGCAGGTCGAGGCAGTGGACGTGATCCGCGACCTTCTCGGCGTGAAGAATGTCCACACCATCGGCTACTGCGTCGCCGGGACGACACTGGCGGCGACGCTGGCCTATCTAGCGGGAAAGGGAGAGGCCGCGAAAGTCGCAAGCGCGACCTTTTTTACCGCGCAGGTGGATTTCGAGGATGCGGGCGATCTGAAGCTGTTCCTTGGCGACGAGACGATGGCGACGCTCAACCAGCTGACCTCGGAAACGGGGGTGCTGGACGGTCGGGTAATGGCAGCGACGTTCAACCTGCTGCGCGGGCGCGATCTGATCTGGAACTATGTCGTCAACAATTACCTGTTGGGGAACGACCCGCCGCCGTTCGACCTGCTCCACTGGAACGGCGACGTGACCAACCTGCCGGGCGGTTGGCACCGCGATTATCTGATGCGTCTGTACCGCGAGAACATGCTGGTGAAACCGGGTGGGATCTTGGTGAAGGGCGTGCCGATCGACCTGACGAAGATCGCGACGCCAGCCTACATCCAGGCGGGACGCGAAGATCATATCGCGCCGAGCGCGAGCGTTTGGAAGCTGACGCGGATCCTGAAAGGTCCGGTGCGCTTCGTTCTTGCGGGTTCGGGTCACATCGCGGGCGTGGTGAATCCTCCGGCGGCGGGGAAATACCAATATTGGACCAATGAGCAGGACGCGGCGACGCTCGACGAGTTCGTCGCAGGCGCGACCGAGACCAAGGGCAGCTGGTGGCCGGACTGGATCGCCTGGTTGAAGAAGCTTGCGCCAAAGACGGTCAAGGCGACAGGCGCGCGCGTGCCGGGCGGAGGCAAGCTGAAGCCAATCGAGAATGCACCGGGGCGCTACGTGAAGACGCGCTAGGCGCTTAGCAATTCTGGTAGCGCCAGTGCCGTCTCTTGCCTTCGGATAGCCATTCGATGGCTGTGGCAACGCGCTTGGCGCGGGTGGCATCCTGCTTCGCTTCCGAAATCCATTCGAGATAGTCTCGCTGGGCGGACGGCGGGAAGCCGTCGAGCGTCGCCTTCGCCTTGGGCGCCTTGGCCAGTGCCGTGGCGAAGTCGGGATGCATTTCAGCCGCGGGCTTCGGCGCTTGCTTTGTCTTGCGGGCGGCGGGCGCGCTCCCGGCCAGTTCAGCCGCCTTGCGGATCAACGCGTCGAGCTCCGCGTCTGGCGGCAGGTCGTCGACCGACTTCAGCTTGCCGAACTGTCCCATCGCACCATCACTGGCGGCTTCGCCCCGAATTTCCTGGCCGCGCCAGAAGTTGATGGCAGCATGCGCCTTGAAGGCGGCCATCATCAGCAGGATCTTGCCGTCGAGTGTGAACCCGGGCGCGCTCCATTTCAACGTTTCCTCGACCTCCGGGACAGTCGCGTGAACGCGCTGCCGGACATGTTCGAGGATGAGGCTGGCAAAGGGGGCAGCCTTCGCGATGTAGGCGTCGATCCGGGGATCGCGGCTCAAATGATCCCGCCCCCTAGCATCAGCCGGATGACACCGACGACGATGACGAAAAGGTTGAGGTTGCGCCCCATATTGCTGGAGGACACGGCGCCGATGCCGGCGCCGACCACCGCGAGCGGAATGATTAGCCAGTTGGCCCAACCGAGCAGCGGGATAAAGGCTATCGCGGCACAAAGCAGCGCGATGGCACCAATGATGAGCGAGACAACGTTGAGCATAATATTGAGCTTAACAGGAAAGCGCGGATTCCCACATGAAAGTTTGCGAGTAACTCACGCCTTTGCCTGCTCGCACGATGGCGCGGAGCGTTTGGCGCGCAGCGAGTGGAGCAAGGACGTCACGTAAAGGAAGAGTGCCGTCCAGATGCAGCCGAAGGCAATGGCGTGCGCCGTGGTGAACGGCTCGCCGTATACAGCGACGGCCAGCAGGAACTGCAGGGTCGGGGCAATGAACTGGAGCATGCCGACCGTCGAATAGGCGAGGCGGCGCGCGGCGGCCGTGAAACAGAGCAGCGGGATGGTCGAGATGATACCGGTCGCCATGAGCAGCATGGTTTCGGAATCATTCGTGCCGAAGAACGACCTGCCATCCGCGCCGCCGAGCGCTAGCCAGGTTAGCGCGATTGGAGCGAGAAGGATGGTTTCGATCGTCAGGCCGGCAAGCGAATCCACCGCGACGATCTTTCGGAGAAGGCCGTAGGTCGCGAAGCTGAAACAGAGCCCAAGGCTGATCCACAATGTGCCGAGCGCGCCAGCCGCGAGCACCGCGATGCCGCCCGCGGCAATTGCGACTGCGGCCCATTGCAGGCGAGACAGGCGTTCCTTGAGGATGAAACGCCCAAGCAAAATATTGGCGAGTGGGTTGAGATAATAGCCGAGGCTTCCCGCAAGAATGTGCCCGCTATTGATGGCGTAGACGTAAAGCAGCCAGTTTGCCGCGATCAGCAAAGCAGTCAGCAGCAGAATGGCGAGGATACGACGGTCGCGGACTGCGTCCGCAACCTGCTGCCACGCCTTCACGACGGTGACGAGTACGGCCAGCGCGATCAGCGACCAGACGATGCGGTGGGCAACAATGTCGATCGCGGGCACCGCCTGCAGCCACTTGAAGTAGATCGGCATGACGCCCCACAGCCCATAGGCGGCGAGCCCGTAGATGAAGCCGGCGCGGACGCGGCGGGCGTCTTCGTGAGGGGTGGGGGCTGCTTGGTTCACGGAAGATGCGCCTAGCGGCGGTTGGCGGCCAGTCAATCGAACTGGTCAATATAACGTTGGTTGAAAGACGATGTGCGCTGGTTCACTCTGGCGCGGGGTAATTCCTGTCATGGAGTCGTGCTTGAGACCTGGTTGGGCCTTGCCGTTGCTTGCTGTCGTCACCCTGGCGGCATGCGAAACCGCGCCCAAGTCGGTTCCCAAGGTGGTTGCCGCTCCGCCGTCTACCAAGGCCGAAGTGTGGCAGGGATTTGCCAATCCCGCGGACCTGGCGCGCATCCAACGCGTCGCGACGGGCTGGTCGAGCGGATTGGCCGAAGCCCGCGCCGGCGGTTTTCGGGACGCGATTCGCGGCGAGGGGCGGCTTTTGAATCCCGATGCCGCGCTGCCCCGTCCTGCGCCGACGCCGGGCAGCTACAGCTGCCGCATGGTCAAGCTGGGCAAGGAAGGCGGCAAGGGTCCGGCTTTCCAGAAATTCAAACCGTTCTTTTGCTATGTGCAGGTGGAAGGAGAGTTGTTCACCATCGTCAAGCAAACCGGCAGCCAGCGGCCGGCTGGACGGCTCTGGGAGGATGATTTCCCCAACCGGATGATTTTTCTAGGAAGCCTTGCGCTCGGCAACGAGGACGAGGCGCGTGCCTATGGCGACGATCCGAAGCGAGACATGGCCGGCGTATTCGAGCGCATCGCGCCGTTCGTGTGGCGATTGGTCATTCCCTATCCACAGGACGGCAGCCGGCTGCAGGTATTCGAACTGACTCCCGTAGCCGAACAGCCCAAGGGATGAGCCTGTCCGACCCGGCGGAGGTCCGGGCGCACCTGATTGCCGCCGCGGCCGCAGGCCATGCGCTGACCTATTCGGAATTGCTGGAGCATCTCGGCTACGGCTTTTCGCGGCCGAAAATGCGCCAGCTCTGCAAGACACTGGGCGCGGTGGACGAACAAGCTGCGACGCGCGGAGAACCCGAACTGGCGGTCCTAGTGGTCCGCCAGTCGGACGGACTGCCCGGCCAGGGATGGTGGATGGCTGATGGTGGGGCGATCCATGGCTACAGCGGACCATGGGTCGGGCCAGAGGCCGAGCGCTTTATCCGCAAGCTGCAGCAGGTGGCCTTCGACCATTGGGCAATGGCGCCCGACGAGGCTTCGGGCTAAGGGGCCGAAATGGCCAAGATTTCCAGCGATAATGTGCGGACGTTCTCCGTCGGCGAAGACGATGACGGCATCCGGCTCGACCGCTGGTTCAAGCGGCACCTGCCCGATGTCAGCTTCAACCTTGTCTCGCGCTGGGCGCGGACCGGCCAGCTGCGCGTAGACGGTAAGCGCGCCACGCCCGGCGATAGGCTGGCGACAGGGCAGGTCCTGCGCGTGCCGCCGGCCGAGGCCGCGCCTGCCGAAGGGCCGGGCGCCCGACCGAAACGGATCGTCGAGCCCCTGACCGACGACGAAGCGGAATTCATCCGAGAGATGGTAATCGCCAAGGGCCGCGACTGGTACGTGCTGAACAAGCCGCCGGGACTGGCGACGCAGGGAGGGACCAAGACTGTCCAGCATCTCGACCGCTTGCTAGACGGGCTCGTAAATGACGAAGGCCAGCGACCCAAGTTGGTCCATAGATTGGACAAGGACACGAGCGGTGTCCTGCTGGTCGCACGCTCGGCGCGAGCTGCTGGACATTTCGCTAAGGCCTTTTCCGGCCGGACCGCGCGAAAGGTCTATTGGGCGCTCATCACTGGCGTTCCGTCGGCCGACGAAGGGCTGATCGACGCACCGCTCGCGAAGCAGCCAGGTACCGGTGGTGAGAAGATGCATGTCGATGAGGAAAACGGACTTCCGTCGCGCACTCGCTACCGCCTGATCGAACGTGCCGGAAACCGCGCGGCTTGGGTTGAGTTGCAACCGCTGACCGGGCGGACTCACCAGCTTCGTGCCCATATGGCGGCGATCGGCCACCCGATCGTGGGAGACGCCAAATATGGCGGCGCGGATGCGTTCTTGACCGGCGGGATCAGCCGCAAGATGCACCTCCACGCCCGGCGCCTGAAAGTTGACGGACTTGACGGCAAGCCGATCGACTATACCGCCGAGCTTCCGGGGCATTTCGCGGAAACGCTGGCAACATTGGGCTTCGATCCCATGGCGGGCGAGATGATGCCGCTCGACACTCCAGATCCGGCGAAGTCGCCGGAGACCCGCGCGCGGCGCGCGGCGGCGGCGGCCAAGTCGGCGCGCAAGGCCCGCAAGGGCGAGCGCCGTTCGAGGGGCGGAGCGGCCGCGAAGCCGGCGCGCCGGCCGACACGCCGGAAATGACCAGGCTGGCCATTTTCGACTGCGACGGGACGCTGGTTGATAGCGGGGCGTCGATCCACAATGCTCTTCGCCAGACCTTCGACGCGCATGGCCTGAGCTGCCCGCCGCGAGACATCACGAAAAAGGTTATCGGACTTAGCCTCTACGAAGCCATTTCGACGCTGGTGCCCGAGGGCGATCATCTGGCGATGACCCAAACCTACAAAGACGCCTTCTTTGCGATGCGCGGCGCGGGCGAGGTCCAGGAACCGCTGTTCGACGGAATCGGCGAACTGCTAGAGACGTTGGAACGGGACGGCTGGTTGCTCGGTGTGGCAACAGGAAAGAGCATGCGCGGCCTGCGCCACTGCCTTTCGAGCCATGGCTTAGCCAAGCGTTTCGTAACTCTGCAGACCGCTGACCATAATCCGTCGAAGCCGCATCCAGGCATGGCACTATCGGCAATGGCGGAGGCCGGGGCCGAGCCGGCGCGGACCATCTTCGTCGGGGATACCGGCTGGGACATGGGCTGTGCGCGCAACGCCGGTGTCGGCGGAATTGGCGCTGGCTGGGGCTATCATGAGGTCGACGAGCTAGTCGCGGAAGGCGCGATAGGCGTTGCCATGGAACCGGCGGCGGTTGCCGCGCTGGCCAATGACTGGATCGGGAGGAGCGTGTGACGGACGAAGCCGAATGGAAAAGGCGGTTCCGCCTGTTCGCAATCTTGCGCATCGGTGGACTGTTGATGTTCCTGTTCGGTGTTGCGGTTGCATATAGTGACTTGCTGAAGCCGGGCGGTTGGCCGCTGCTTGGCGGGTTGCTGGCGATCCTCGGAGCCGTGGAAGCGGTGCTGATCCCGCGCGTGCTGAGGAAAAGCTGGGACCGGTGAAGCGTTTCTGGGGAAATGCCGCGGCGGTCGCGTCGGGTGATGGGTTCGCAATCGAACTGGATGGTCGGCGAGTGAAGACGCCGGCGCGCGCCGATTTGCTCGTGCCAACGACGGTACTGGCAGAGGCGATGGCGGCCGAATGGAACGAGTGCGGCGAAATTGTCGATCCGCGTGCGATGCCGCTGACCGGCCTCGCGAACGCCGCGATCGATCGGGTGAGCGTCGACAAGGATGGCTTTGCGGCAGGGATCGCACGCTATGGAGAGAGCGACCTCACCTGCTACCGCGCCGAAGGGCCGGATCTCCTGGTCGCCCGGCAGTCGGAGGCGTGGGACGCCCTCCTCGGCTGGGCGCGGCGCCGTTACGACGTGGACTTCGCCTGCGTCAGCGGCGTAATGCACGTCCCTCAGCCGGAGGAGACGGTTCGCAAGCTCGTTCATGCCGTCGCCGCGCTAGACGCATTCCGGCTGGCGGCGCTTTCGCAGCTGGTGACGATCGGCGGTTCGCTTGTAGCGGGGCTTGCAGTAGTCGACGAGATGATGCCGGCTGAAGGCGCATGGGAGGCGGTCAGCCTCGACGACCGGTGGCAGATGGAACATTGGGGCGCCGACGCGGAAGCCCAAGCGGCGCTCGATGCGCGGCGCCGCGACTTCATGGCCGCGGCACGGTTCCTCGATCTATTGCGCTGAACTCGCGACGAGGTCGCGGACGAAACCGACCAGCCCGGCCTGGCGCCAGCGCTTCAGGCGCTCGGCGGCGAGGATCGACCGGACTTCGCTTAAACAGGCACCCATGTCCTCGTTGATCAGAACATAATCATATTCCGCCCAGTGGCTGATTTCGCCTGCCGCCCGGCGCATGCGGCCCTCGATCACTTCTTCCGTATCGGTGCCGCGCATCTCCAGCCGCTGGCGAAGCTCGGCCATCGACGGGGGAAGAATGAATACACGGACCAAGTCTTCGCCCATGGCGGCGTGAAGCTGCTGCGTGCCCTGCCAGTCGATGTCGAAAAGCACATCGCGCCCTTCCTTGAGCGCCGCTTTGATCGGCGCCTGCGGAGAGCCGTAGTGATGATCGAACACAGGGGCCCATTCAGCGAACTCCCCGTCTGCAATCATCCGCTGGAATTCGGCATCGTCGACGAAATGGTAGTCGCGCCCCTCGATTTCGCCCGGGCGCATCGGCCGGGTCGTCGCGCTGATCGACATGGTGATGTGCGGATCGGCGTCGAGCAGCAGGCGGCTGATGGTCGATTTTCCGGCACCCGAAGGGGAGGAAAGGACAATGAGGAGGCCGCGGCGGCGGCGGGGCGGAACGGGAGTGGTCGGGTCGGCCATGGCCGCACTTGCCTTGCGCATCGGCCTGCCGTCAAGCACGCCGGTCCGTTTCATTGTGCAATGCACAAAAACACTTGAAACTCATGCTGCGGTGCATTATTGCATTGCAACAAAGGAGTTTCACGTGGCTGACGAAATGAAGAACGAAACCAAGGTCGACACGCCTATCGAAGCCGTTGCGGCGCCGGTCAAGGCTAGTGCGGAAAAGGTCGCTGCCGCTGTGGCTGCCCCGGTCAATAAGACCGAGACCGTCGTTCGTGCCCGTCGCGCTCGCAAGGCGCCGGCCAAGGTCGTCGAAGCCGTAAAGAAGACCAACAAGCGGGCGGTGAATGCCGTTCGCCGCACGGCGAAGGCCACGACCGCCACAGCCGCCGACCAGATCGAAAGGACCACCACCATGGCTTATGATTTCAACCAGCTGTTCGCCGGTTTCCAGATTCCGGGCGCCGACAAGTATCAGGACATTTTCGCCGACGTCGGCGAGCGTGGCCAGAAGCTTGCCGCTAAGTCGCAGAAGACCGCGGAAGAAGTGACCGAACTCGCTAAGGCGAACGTCGAAGCGCTGGTCGAAGCCGGCCGCATCGCCGCCGCCGGCGCCAAGTCGATCGGCCAGGACGTCCTGGCTTCGGGCCGTGACGGCATCGAGCAGGCTTCGGACGCCGTGAAGACGCTGGCAGAAGCCAAGTCGCCGGCGGAATTCTTCCAGATCCAGTCGGAGCTGGCCCGCGCCTCGTTCGATCGCTTCGTTGCCGAAAGCTCGAAGCTGACAGAGCGCGTCGTCAAGCTTGCCGGTGAAGCAGCCCAGCCGCTTCAAAACCGCGCCAGCCTGAATGCAGAGCGCATCAACGATCTGGTTGCCTAACCTCTCCCCCTCTTTGGCGGGCAACCCTGTTCCCGGCCGTCCCCCAGCCTTCGGGTTGAGGGACGGCCGCTTTTCTTTTCGGGACAGGTGGAGCCTCCCATCTTGCGGGAAGTTATCGCGTTGCCATATTTTGGGATGCGCATGATCGATGGATTGATTCTGATGGCCGGAAACGAACCGGACCGTGGCGACGGCCTCGACGATATCGAGACCGGTGTCGTCACCCGGACGCGGCCCAAAACTAAGAAGCCCAGCAACTACAAGGTGCTGATGCTGAACGACGACTACACTCCGATGGAGTTCGTCGTTCTGATCCTGCAGCGCTATTTTTCGATGGATATCGAGGATGCGACGCGGGTCATGCTCCAGGTTCACCAGCAGGGCGTCGCGGTGTGCGGCGTGTTCACATACGAAGTCGCGGAGACCAAGGTCGCGCAGGTGATCGACTTCGCGCGAGAAAACCAGCACCCGCTCCAGTGCACGCTGGAGAAAGCCTGACCGCTTGTGAGTCCCGAAGGTTGCGCTAAAGCGCGGTCATGGACTCTATTCGCATCACCGGAGGCAAGCGCCTCGAAGGCAAAATCCCGATTTCGGGCGCAAAAAACAGCGCACTGACGCTGCTGCCCTGCGCGCTGCTGACCAGCGAAAAGCTAACGCTGACCAATCTTCCTCGGTTGGCCGACGTCGACAACTTCTCGCATCTTCTCAACGAGCTTGGTGCCTCGACCAAGGTCGCGGCAATGAAGAAGGGCGAGATCGGGCGGCGGATGACGCTGCAAGCGGGTGAAATCGCCTCGACCGTCGCGCCCTATGACATGGTCCGCAAAATGCGCGCGTCAATTCTGGTGCTAGGTCCGATGCTGGCGCGTGCTGGTGAATCAACCGTCTCGCTGCCAGGTGGATGTGCGATAGGCGACCGGCCGATAGACCTGCACTTGAAAGCGCTTGAAGCGATGGGCGCGGAGATCGAACTGGCGGCCGGCTATGTTAAGGCGACGGCACCCAATGGACGTCTTCCGGGCGGCGACTACAGCTTCCCGGTTGTGTCCGTAGGGGCGACGGAAAATGCGCTGATGGCTGCTGTCTTGGCCACGGGACGGACCCAGCTATTCAACGCCGCGCGCGAACCGGAGATTGTCGACCTTTGCAACCTGTTGGTCGCGATGGGTGCCAAGATCGACGGCATTGGAAGTTCCCACCTCATCATCGACGGCGTCGAAGGACTCAGCGGCTGTACCTATGCTGTCATGCCCGACCGCATTGAAGCGGGAAGTTACGCCTGCGCGGCCGGAATTACCGGCGGATCGATCGAGCTGGTCGGCGCCAAGCCATCAGACATGCTGGCGATCACCAACGCGCTGGCCGCTGCCGGACTGGTTATCGAAATGACCGACAACGGCATGAAGGTAACCGCCGATCGCCCGCTGAAGCCGCTCGCGATTTCAACCGCGCCTTATCCCGGCTTCCCGACCGACATGCAGGCGCAGTTCATGGCCATGCTGTGTCTCGCCAAAGGCGAGAGCTTCCTCGAGGAGACGATCTTCGAGAACCGCTACATGCACGTGCCCGAGCTTCGCCGAATGGGAGCGAACATCGACGTCCGTGGGCGGTCAGCCATTGTCCACGGAGTCGACGGCCTGACCGGCGCTCAAGTGATGGCAACTGACCTTCGCGCTTCGATGAGCCTGGTGCTGGCCGGCCTCGCGGCCGAAGGCGAGACGGAAGTGCTGCGCGTGTACCACCTGGATCGCGGCTATGAACGGCTCGAGGAAAAGTTGAGTGCGGTGGGCGCCACCATCGAGCGGGTCAGCGCTGGCTAGTCCGCAGCGGGCTGGCGAACGGCGGTGATCCGGAGGCGCCGTTCATTTCCGCTGAGGTCAGGCCAGTCGATCGACTGACCAGCGGATAGGCCACACAACGCTGCCCCGATCGGCGTGAGGATCGAAATGCGACCCATTGCGATGTTCGAGTCGCCCGGCAAGACCAGTGTGACGGTACGCCGCTGCATCGTTTTTTCGTCGATGAAGTTCACTTCAGCACCAAGCGTCACCACTTCGTCCCGCAGGTCGCACTTGTGATGTAGCTCGGCGCGGTCGATTTCGGTCAGCAGCATGGCGGCAACAATCGGATGATCATGCTCGGCGCGCAGGGCAAGGTTTCCGACTAGGTCGGACTCGGTGTCGATCAGGTGAATTGGTGGCCGCTCGCGGCCGCGGGGAAACGCTTCCATCTTTTTCCTTAAACGATGTTGTGATCAGGAAAGTCCCCGGACCCAGCGTACGCTTAGGGCCGGGGCATCGCTCTCGCGGGAATTTGCCCCGCGTGCAGGAAAAAGCGCTGGAAAGCAGCGGTAAACATGGATCAATGTTGGCGCTTTGCGGGATGGAAGTCAAAGCCGGCGAGCGAACTTGAACTACTTCCGCTTGTGGCGAACCGACTTTTCCCACGCAGTTTCGTCCAGCGAGCGGAGATAGGCTTCGACCTCGTCCGGCTCTCCGTTTGGGCCCTTGTCATCAATGCCGATCAAGGGTTCTCTCTTACCATCGAGCAGCCCAACTTTACCGAAGCGGCGTTTGCCAGCAGTCCGGACGCGCGATCGGATAAGCTTTAGACCGCGATTACGGGCCATGGCTGCCAACTCGTCGATTTCGGCGGTCATATGCTGTCGAGGACGTGGAGGGTCAGGCCGACCAGGCCGCCGACCAGCGTGCCATTTATCCGGATGTATTGAAGGTCGCGACCAACGGCGGATTCGAGCCGGTTGGTAATCGTCTGCGCATCCCAGCCTCGCACGGTTTCGCTGACCAGCTTGACGATGGAGCTGCCATAGCTGGCCGCCATTCCAGACACGGCGCGGCGGGCGAACTGGTTGATCGCCGACTTCATCCGGGCATCCTTGTCGAGGCTTTGGCCCATCGACTGCAATATTTCCCCTAACTTGCCGGCCATGGCCGCATCGGGATTGCGCGCGGCGCGAATGATCGCTTCCCGGCCTTTTTGCCATAGCGTATCGAGCCACAGGGACACGCTCTGGTTATCAAGCAGCTGGACCTTCATCGCCTCAACTCGCTCGCGCGTTTCCGGCTTGGTCTGCAGGTCGTTTGCAAGTTGCGCCAGTGCTTCTTCGGCCTTTACCCGCACCGGGTGCGCCGGGTCGGTGTGCATGTCGGCCGTCAGCTTGCGCAGTCCTTCGATTATGGCGTCGGCAAGCTTGGTATCGAGCGAGGCGAGCTTCAGCACCCAGTTGGCTCGCTTATGCACCATGTCGCGGATCAGTTCTTCATTCGCGTCCAGCGCCCTCGCCATCCAGCGGATCGCTGCCTCAAGCATCGGAACATGCCGGTCGTCGTTGATCGCAGAGGCGAGGGCGTGGCCCAGTAGCGGCGAGACCTCCATGTTGCGGATGCGATTGGCGATCGATGATTTGACGAGGCCACCGAGCCGCTCGTCGTCGAGGCTTTCGAATAGATCCGCGATCAAGCGGCTTGCGCCTTGCCGAATGCGAGTTTCCTCACCGTGGGGCGCCTGGAGAAAGCGCCCAACCGCTCCGGCCAAGTCGATGTTTCGCATCCGCCGCGCGACGACCGGCGCGATTAGGAAATTCTCTTTCAGGAAATTGGCGAGAGCTTCACCGATCCGGTCCTTGTTGCGCGGTATGATAGCAGTGTGCGGGATCGGCAGGCCTAGCGGATGGCGGAACAAGGCCGTGACCGCGAACCAGTCGGCCAGCCCGCCGACCATCGCCGCCTCGGCGAATGCCTTCACGTAGCCCAGCCACGGGTAAGCGGGTTCGAAATATCGCGTTGCCAGGAACACCCCGGCCATCACCACCAGCAGGCCTGTAGCGGCCGCCTTCATTCCGACGGCGCCCGGCTGGACCGGATTGAACCGGGCGAGGGCGGGCGGCTGTGACGGCGCGTTCATTGCCGCCACTCTAGCCGCCGTACGCTGGAAGTCACTCCGCGGGTTGCGGGTAAGCCTCGTCCATCGGCTTGTGCGGCTCACCATTGTCGATCAACCGCGTGAACTTGCTGGCGATCCAACGCTCGATGTCGATGGCGATCGAGAAGAAGGCGGGGACCAGAAGCAGGGTCAGGATGGTCGAGAAGACGAGGCCGCCGATCACGGTGACTCCCATTGGCGCCCGCCAGCTGCCGTCGCCGGTCAGGGAAATGGCGATAGGCACCATGCCGGCGACCATCGCGACGGTCGTCATGACGATCGGCTGGGCCCGCTTGTGGCCGGCTTCGACGATCGACTCATTCTTCTCCATGCCGTGGTTCATCATCTCGACAGCAAAATCGACCAGTAGAATCGAGTTCTTCGCGACGATGCCGAACAGCATCAGAATGCCGATCAGCACCGGCAACGACACCGGATTGCCCGTCAGGTGCAGGCCGATGGCCGCGCCAAGCGGGGCCAGCAGCAGCGAGCCCATGTTGACGAAGGGGGACAGGAAGCGGCGATAGAGCAGCACCAGCACCGCAAATACCAGCAATACGCCGCTCATGAGCGCGATCATGAAGTAATAGAGCAGTTCGGCCTGCCACTTCGAATCGCCCAGTTCCATCTTCTGGACGCCCTCGGGCAGATTCTTGACCGTCGGAAGCTCGTTGATTTTCTTCCACGCGTCGCCGGAGACCAGCCCGGGGGCAAGGTCGGCGCCGACGGCAAGGCGGCGGATCTGGTTGGTGCGCTGCACGGTCGTAGGACCCGCGCCGAAGCCAATTTCGGCAACCGATTTCAACGGCACCGAACCGCCCGACGAGGTCGGGACCGGTAGGTTCTCGAGGATCGACAGGTCCTTGCGGGCCGTGTCGGGCAGCGAGACGGTGATCGGCACCTGGCGGTCGGCCAGCGAGAATTTCGCGCTGTTTTGGGCAATGTCGCCCAACGTGGCGATGCGGATCGTCTGGCTAAGCGCCGTCGTCGTGACGCCTAGGTCGGCGGCAAGGTCGAAGCGCGGCTTGATGACGATTTCCGGACGGACGAGATCGCCGACTGCACGGGGCGCGCGCAGCTCCTTCAGTGTCGCCATTTCGTCGACGATCTTGTTCGCGGTCGCGTTCAACAGTTCGGGATTGTCGCTGCCGAGGTAGAGCGCGATATCGCGCCCGCCGCTGCCCGGTCCGCCGCCGCCTTGGCTCATGAAATTCACTTGGGCGTCGGGAATGGCCGACAGGGACGGGGTCAGGCTGCGCTCGAACTCTGTCGAGGTGACCGTGCGGTCCTTCTTGAGGACGATGTTGAGGAAGCCCGAGCCCACGTAGATCCGCTGGAAGACGCGATCGACGGCGGGATTCTTCTCGATGATCTCCGCTGTGCGGTCGGCAATCGCCTCGGTCTGCTGCAACGTGGTGCCTGGCGGCATGCCGATGCGGACGCGTGAGAAGTCGAGATTGAGCGGCGGCTGAAACGACATCGACAGCGTCGCGAACAGCACGATCTGAAGGATGAACGCGCCAATGCCCGCGCCGACCATCGCGAAACGGTGGTCGCGGAACAGTGAGAGGACGCCGCCGACGAAACCGGGCCGGCGCCGGCGATAGGCTTCGGCCTTGCTGGTATCGAGAGACCAGCGGAGGACCTTTAGATATTTCTCCATCGCTGGGCCGCCGGCATGTTCCTGCACGCCATGCGCCTTGAGGAAATAGGCGGCGATAAGCGGTGTGATCATTCGAGCGACGAAAAGGCTCATCAGCACCGCAATGACGACGGTGTAGCCAAAGCTCTTGAAGAACTGGCCGGAAATGCCCGGCATCAGAGCGACTGGCAGAAACACGGCGACGATCGACATGGTCGTGGCGACCACGGCCAAGCCGATTTCGTCCGCTGCATCCATTGATGCCTGGTAGGCCGTCTTGCCCATGCGCATGTGCCGGACGATATTTTCGATCTCAACAATCGCGTCGTCGACGAGCACGCCGGCCACTAGGCTGAGCGCGAGCAGCGAGAGACCGTTCAGCGTGATGCCCATCAAGTCCATGAACCAGAAGGCAGGGATGGCGGAGAGCGGGATAGCAATGGCCGAGATGACCGTCGCGCGGAAGTCGCGGAGGAAGAGGAAGACAACGAGGACGGCGAGGATTGCGCCTTCTATCAGCCCATGCATTGCGGAGCGATACTGCTCCTTGGTGTAGTCGACCTGGTTGATGATCTCCACGAACTTGATCCGCGGATCTTCCTTTTCGATCTTGCGAAGCTCGGCCCAGGCATCGTCATAGGCGGTGACTTCCGACGAGCCCTTCGATCGTTGGACGTTGAAACTGATCACCTGCCGCCCGTTCATCTTGGCGATGGTGCGCTGTTCCGAATAGGCGTCCTTCACCTCGCCCAAGTCGGCGAGGCGAACGGTCCGCCCGCCCGGAACGACGATCTGGGTCTGCGATAGTTCGTAGGCATCCTTGGCATTGCCGAGAACGCGTACCGACTGTTCAGAGCCGGCGATTTCCGCGCGGCCACCGGCGGCGTTGAGGTTCGTCTGGCGAAGCTGCGAATTGACCTGTGCCGCCGTAATGCCTTGGGCCTGGAGAGCGGCCGGGTCGAGGATAACGCGAATCTGACGGTCGACGCCGCCTTCGCGGGTGACTGCGGCGATGCCCTCGACGCCCAGCAAGCGACGTGAAACATTGTTATCGACATACCAGCTGAGTTGCTCGAGCGTCATGTCGGTCGTCTGCGCGGCCACGAACAGGATCGGATCGCCAGCGATATCGACCCGGCTGATCTGCGGTTCCAAGATGCCGTCGGGCAGGTCGCCACGGATCTGGGTGATCGCATCGCGAACATCGTTGACCGCGCGGTCGGTCGGCGTGCCGATTTCGAACTGAACGAAAGTGCTGCTGTTGCCTTCGCGGACCGAGCTGTTGATTTCGTCGACGCCGTTGACCGAGCGGATTGCCGCTTCGATTTTTTGCGTGATCTGGTTCTCCATCTCCGTCGGGGCAGCGCCTGGCTGGGAGATGTTCACTTCCGCGGCCGGAAAATCGATGTCCGGATTGTTGTTTACGTCCATGCCCATGAACGCGACCAGGCCGGCCAGCATCAGCCCGACGAACAGCACAATCGGCGGAACCGGGTTCTGGATGCACCAAGACGAGATATTGCGGAAGTTCATGCAAAAACGCCTTCTTCGCGAATGTCAGCCGGTTAGCGGGCAGCCTGCCGCTTGGGCGAGACCTTCTGGCCTGGGTTGAGGAACGGCCCGGCCGAGAGGACGACAGACTCTTGGCCCGAAATGCCCTCGGCGATGGTCACGCCCTGATCGTCGACGTTGCCGATCTTCACGGCCCGGCGCTCGACCTCATTTTTGCTATTGATGATGTAGACGTAATTGCCCTTGTCGTCGCTCAGCACCGCGCTCTGCGGCAGCAACGGCGCCGTCGTGCCGCCCGCGGCGATCTTCGCTTCGGCAAAGCCGCCAGGGCGAATGGCCGGATCATAGGGAACGCTGATGCGAACCTCGCCTTGGCGGCTCTGCGGGTCGATGATCGGCGATACTTGCCAGACGGATCCCGGGAAGCTGCGGTCGGAGCCGATCGGCGTGACCGACGCCGACATTCCGGCGCGGACATAGGCGAGATCCTGCTGCGACATTTGCGCGCGCATTTCCATTTCGCCGGCACTGGCGAGGCGGAAGAGCGCTCCGGACCCGGGGCTGACCACTTGGCCAACCTCGACACTGCGGGCGAGGATCAGGCCGCTGGTTGGCGCGCGAATGTCAAGGCGACCGATCTGGGCGCGGGTAGCGCCAAGTTGGGCCTGTGCGACGCGAACGCGGGCGTTAGCGGCATCGCGCGCAGCCCGCTTGCGATCGAGATCGGCCTTGCTGACGAATCCACGGCCCACCAAGGCCTCACTACGCTCAAATTCATTCTGAGCCAGTGCAGCGTCGGCACGCGCGGCCTGGACCTGCGCGGCAAGCTGCGCTGCCGTTTGCGTTTGCACCTGGCGGTCCACGGTCGCCAGGACCTGGCCCTGACGGACCCAGCTGCCCGCATCGACCAGCACCGCGCGGACAAGGCCGCCTTCGCCGGCAACGCCGATCGGTTGGTCGCGGCGGGCGGCAAGAGCGCCCGAAGCGGTCACGACTCGCGCGACCTGCGAACGGCCTGGGACGACGACGGATACGGTCGGGATCTGGCCGCGGCCGCCGGCCGCACCGGCGCCTTCGGTGGCCTGTTCGTCCTTGCCACTGCCCATGTAAATGAAAGCGGCAATGGCCAGCGCGGCCACGACTACGGCAGCGATGATGATGTTACGCCGACGCCGGGACCGGTCGACAACGACTAGGGTATCGGAACTTTCGAAGTGAGTTTCCCGGTTCATAAGCCGCATTCTTTCCGCCAATCGTCCGTAATCAGCCGCAGCCCTGCTGCGCCAGCTGTATTACGCAAATAAGTCACCCCGTGCAACTGCAACGGGTGCGCCTTTCGTGGAAAGTGATTTTCTACGAACGGCGGCACCCCTTACACCGACGCGCGTTGTTGCCAATGTGAAACGAGCGTGGTCCAAGGGGTTTCACGCTAACATAGCACAGGGAGCGTATGGGGATGATCGAAAGTTACGGGATTATCGGTTGGATCGTCATCGGCCTGCTGGCCGGCGGGATCGCCAAGCTTTTGATGCCCGGCAAGGACCCTGGTGGCTGCCTCATCACTATGTTGCTCGGCATCGCTGGCGCGCTTTTGGCCGGTTTCCTCGGCAAGATGGTTGGCTGGTACGATGACGGTGAGGCGGCCGGTTTCGTTGCGGCAATCGTCGGCGCCTTCCTCATCCTGCTGATCTACCGCCTAGTGCTTCGCCGTCGGTAATCGGCGACACATCTGGGCCGTTCATATTTGGGCCATCGGTCGTCAGCCAGCTTGAACGACCGATGGCCCTTTTCCTTGGTGGGAGAATATCATGCGTAAGACCCTGTTGACCGCGGTTGCCCTCAGCGCTGCAGTCTTGCCCGCGGCGGCGATAGCGCAGTCCGTGGCGACGGTGCCTGTGCTGTCCGGCACAAGGCTTGATATCAATGCCTCCGGGGAAGTAACGCGGGTTCCTGACCTCGCGATCATCTCGGCAGGCGTGCAGACGCTGCAGCCCACCGCCACCGCCGCGATCGAGGAAAATGCGACGCGGATGGAGCGCGTGCGTGCGGCGTTGAAGCGGGCCGGCATCGCCGACAAGGACATCCAGACCTCGACGATCAACCTCAACCCTGAATATCGCTATGGCGAGAACCAGCCGCCGCGCCTCACCGGCTACCGCGCGACTAACACGGTCAACGTGAAATTCCGCGATCTGAAGCGCAGCGGCGCAATCCTGGATGCTTTGGTGGCGGAAGGGGCCAACCAGATCAACGGGCCTAGCCTGACTATCGACAAGCCCGAAGCTGCTTATGACGAAGCGCGCGCCAAGGCCGTTGCCGTTGGGCAGGCGCGGGCGGAGCTTTATGCCCGCGCTCTCGGCAAGCGAGTCGTCCGGCTGCTGTCCGTGAGTGAAAGCGGTGCCTATGTCCCGCCGCCGATGCCCTACGCCGCCGATGCCATCCAGGTGACCGGTGCTCGTGTCGCCAAAACGGAGATCGATCCCGGGACACAGCAGTTGCAGGTCAACCTGTCGATGAGCTTCGAGCTCCAATAAACGCTCAAGCGCATAAACGCTCAATCACGGCAATTAAAAAGGGCCGCCCGGAACCAGCCGGGCGGCCCACATTTTTTCGTGCGCCTTGCCGCTTAGCGGACGCTGCCGCGACGGACGAGGTTGACGATTGCCAGAAGGATGATCGCGCCAAGGAGCGAGATCAGAAGGTTGGGAAGCGAGAAGTCACCGCTGGTGATGGAGCCGCCGCCGAGCAGCGGGGCCAGCAGAAGACCGCCGAGAATTGCGCCGACGATGCCGACGACGATGTTGAGAAGAATACCCTGTTGTGCGTCAGTGCGCATGACGATGCTGGCCAGCCAGCCAAGAATACCACCGACAATGATGATCAGGATCCAGGTAAGCATTGCGTTCCTCCTGTTCGTGGCCACCCCTTGTACGCGGGGCGCCTTCCGGCACCTAAGACGCTCGATGCAACGCTGTTGTTCCGGTAAAGCAATAGAATGTCTAGTACCGGCATCGAAACGACATAGGAAATAGGCCCCGCCGTTGCCGGCAGGGCCCAGTTAGATCGGCGTTGGGGACGGCCGAAACCTAGTAGCGCTGCTGGCGCTCGTACTGGTCGCGGTAATGCTTGATGCGAGTAACGCGGAGGCCCGGCATGCCGGATCGGTCGACCGCGCGCTGCCAGCCAGTGAATTCTTCAAGGCTCAGCGTATAGCGCTGGCAAGCCTCGTCGACGGTCAGCAGGCCGCCGGCCACCGCAGCTACAACCTCGGCCTTGCGGCGCACGACCCAGCGGGTCGTAGAGGGCGGCGGAAGCGAATCGAGAGTCAGCGGCTCTCCGAGCGGTCCGATTACCTGCGCTGGCCGGATTTTCTGATTCTCGAGCATTACAAAACCTCAATCACGTTAAACTGCTGTCGATGGCCAGGATTTAACCGAAGGCCGTTGATAACTGCTGAAGCGCGCTGGTAACCTTCCCCTTCATCAATCCTTATCATCCTTTAACCATGCCGCATTCGGCATGCGGGCGAAGGCACCCTTCAACAGCGTCTTTGCGTCCCGCCACCCCTCGCTGGCGGAGAGGAAACAGGCGATGGCATCCTGCCGGTCTTCATTTCTGCTCGCGCGGCCATCGGCCAGCGCGGAAAGCAGTTCCTCGATATCGAGTTGCGCTTCTGCCGCTGCCTTCAGATTGCCGTCGAATCGCGCCAATGAACCGGCTTTCCCCCGTTGAACCTATCGCCGGTCTAGCCGGACAGGGTGAATTTCGAGTAAAGAACCGCCGCAATGCTTCCCCGTTTTGACCTAGAAAAAGACGCCGCTTCGGCGCGGATCGTTGTCGCGATGTCGGGAGGTGTCGATTCGTCGGTCGTTGCCGCACTCGCCGCGCGTACCGGCGCGGAGGTAATCGGCGTCACGCTTCAGCTATACGATCACGGCGAGGCGGTGAAGCGGTCCGGCAGCTGCTGCGCGGGGCAGGACATCTATGACGCGAAGACGGTCTGCGACCGATTGGGCATTGCTCATTACGTACTCGACTACGAAAGCCGCTTCCGCACTGGGGTAATCGACAAGTTCGTCCACGAGTATGCGGAAGGTCGGACCCCTGTGCCATGTTCGTTGTGCAACCAAGGCGTGAAATTCACTGACCTAATTGGATTTGCGCGGGAACTGGGCGCCGATTGCCTCGCGACCGGCCATTATGTCCGGCGCGTCGTGAACGGCGACCGCGTCGAGATGTGGAAAGGCCGAGATCCCGCACGCGACCAGAGCTATTTCCTCTATGGGACCACACGGGACCAGTTGGAGTATCTGCGCTTTCCGCTGGGGAATTTGCCAAAGAGCGAGGTTCGCGGGCTAGCGGTTGAGGAAGGTCTCGTCGTCGCGGACAAGCCAGACAGCCAGGACATCTGCTTTGTGCCGGACGGCGATTACGCCGGGCTGGTCAAGCGGCTCCGCCCTGAAACGGCGGCGCCGGGTGACATAGTCGATATGCAGGGCCGAGTGCTGGGCGGGCACCAAGGCGTGGTGCACTTCACCATCGGCCAGCGCCGGGGTATCGAGATCGGCGGACAACCTGAGCCTCTCTACGTCGTCCGAATCGAACCGGAGCAGCGTCGCTTGGTCGTCGGCCCCCGACGGGCACTTGCCGTCGCGGCGGCCCATGTCGAACGCATCAACTGGCTGGCGGAAGACCAGCAGGTCGTAGAGGCCAAGGTCCGCAGCCTCGCGCGCCCTGTGCCCAGTCGCTGGGATGGCAAGCGGCTGACTTTCGAATCTCCCGAATATGGAGTTGCACCGGGCCAGTCGGCCGTCTTTTATGAAGGTGACCGGCTGCTCGGCGGC
Source organism: Sphingomonas edaphi (assembly GCF_003583725.1). GTDB lineage: Bacteria > Pseudomonadota > Alphaproteobacteria > Sphingomonadales > Sphingomonadaceae > Sphingomicrobium > Sphingomicrobium edaphi. The sequence goes on from NZ_QXTF01000002.1 coordinate 112,381, forward strand.
GGAACGATCACCGCCACCGAGACAGCATCGATGGACAAGGCCGCTGCGGCCTGACGAAAGGCGCGTACCGATGTTGATTAGCACTGCCGTGGTTGCCCTTGCGTTGCAGGCCGGGGTGCCGTCGCCTGTCCCGGCAGTCGCCGGGGTGAAGACTTGGCCCGCGCAAGAGGCCGATTACGTCATACGCGATTTCCGGTTCGGGTCCGGCGAGACACTTCCCCAACTGCGCATGCACTACACCACGCTCGGCCAGCCTCGCCGGAACGCCGCCGGAGAAATTGAGAATGCGGTGATGGTGCTGCACGGAACAGGCGGTACCGGCAAGCAGTTCCTCCGACCGCAATTCGCGGACGAACTGTACGGACCGGGCCAACCGCTAGATATCCGCAAATATTGGGTCATTCTGCCTGACAATGTGGGGCATGGCTCATCGTCCAAACCGTCGGACGGAATGCGAATGTCTTTCCCCGCCTATGACTATGACGACATGGTCGAGGCGCAGCGACGCCTCCTGTCCGAACGACTTGGCGTTAAGCGGCTGCGACTGCTGATGGGCACATCCATGGGATGCATGCACGGCTTCGTCTGGGCCGAAAAGCATCCGGGGTTTGCGAAGGCAATCATGCCGCTGGCCTGTCAGCCGATCGAAATCGCGGGGCTCAACCGCATGTGGAGGCAACTAATCGTCGACGGCATCAAGTCCGACCCGGCGTGGCAGAACGGCAATTACAAGCGGCAGCCCCAGCAGGGATTAAGGACGGCCCAATCGCTTCTGTTCGTTGCCGGAAGCGCGCCACTGTTGCTGCAGCGAGAATATCCGACCAGGGAAAGGGCCACGGGCTACGTCCGGCAATCGGTCTCGACAGCTCTGGCCTCGCTCGATGCCAACGACATGCTGTACCAGTTCGAATCCTCGCGTAACTATAATCCCTGGCCCGGGCTGGAGCGGATCATCGACCCGGTCATGTGGATCAATTCCGCCGACGACTTCATTAATCCGCGCAACCTCGAAGTCCCCACAGAGGCCGTGAAGCGGATGAAAAACGCGCGATTCCGCATGATCCCGGAAAGCCCCAATACCCGCGGTCACGGCACCCATACATGGGCGGTCAATTGGAAGGCTGACTTGGCGAATCTTCTGGCGCGGACGGAGTAACGTCGTAGGCGGAGACATGGTTGAGGGTAATGAGCCAGTGACCATCCCGCTTACGGAATAGGCGCGTGTTGACGCCCTCGGTGTGGCGCTTGCCGCGGTCTAGCCGATAGCGTCCGACCAGCATTGCGGCATCCGGCCCGAGCAGTTCGACCTTCATGTCGTAAAAATGAAGCCTGCCCCGCCGTTCGGTCGAACCGCCGTAATCGCGGACATAATGGTCGAGCGTTCCTTGCCAGCCGTCCTGGAATTTTCCTCCGGACACGAACTGCACGCCGGGGTTCTGGAAACCCTCCATGTAGCCGCGAAAATCCCCGCGGTTCCAGGCGGCCTCCATGTTGGCGATGACGGTCAGGATCGCCTTCTCCTCACCGGCGCTCGGTGCGGGCTCAGCATTGGCAATTGAGAGTGCCGCAAGCAGGGCCATTAAAGTCTTCATAGCTGGAAATAACCCTCGATGACCGTGACCGCGTGTCCGCCCAGTACCACCCTTTCACCTTTTAGCTCGCAGTCGAGCAGCCCAGTCCGGGCACTGGCCTGCAAGGCGGTGAACCGTTTCCGGCCCAGACGCTCGGCCCAGTAGGGGACGAGTGCCGCATGGGCGGAGCCGGTCGCGGGGTCTTCGTCGATTCCAGCGTAGGAAACGAACACCCGGCTCGCGATATCCTGATCGTCACCGGGCGCCGTCACAATCGCCATGCGATGGATTTTGCCGAGGGCCGCGAAGTCGGGAGCGACGGCAAGCACGGCCCGCTCATCTTCAACCGGTACGATAATACTATCGTTGCAGCCGTCTGCTAGCCACAAGGGGCGATCGGGCAGCCCCAGCGCTTCGCACACCCCGGGTTCGGACACTTCGCGCAGGCTCGCGGCGGGCAGGTCGAGCTTCAGAAGACTTGCGTCGTCATCGTCTCGGGACACCGTTAGGATGCCGGACTTAGTTGCGAAACGGATGCGCCCGCCTTTCAGCAGAACATGCGCCGCCGCTAACGTCGCATGACCGCAGAGCGGGACTTCGACTGCGGGCGTGAACCAGCGGAGCTCATAATCCGCATGCTCGTCCTCGCTCGGTACCGTAAAGGCGGTTTCGCTGAGGTTATTCTCTGCGGCAATGGACTGCATCGTGCCGTCGGGTAGCCAGCGGTCGAGTGGCATGACGGCGGCGGGATTGCCGCTGAACGGCCGGTCAGCGAACGCGTCGACCTGAAAGAACGGCATGGGGGTCATCGCGCACTCTCCGTCAGTTCCTGCGGCAAGATGCCTTCGCGGTCGGTGTGACCTTCGGGGTCTAGATGAATGATGATCTCCGTACCGGAGAAGCGATGCTGCAGCTTTTCTTCGACGATATCCATCCGGTCATGCGCCTCGCGGACTGTCCAATGCGCCGGAACCCAAACATGAAACTGCACGAAGCGGTGAGCACCCGACGTGCGGGTCCGTAGGTCGTGAAGCCCCTTGAGTTCCGGATAATCCTTCGCGGCGCAGAGGAAGGCTTCGCGCTCCTCGTCCGGCCACTCGCGGTCCATCAGTTGGTCGATGCTTTGGCTCGCTGCGCGCCACGCGCCGTACATCAGCCAAGCCGCGATCGCGAAGCCGAACAGCGGATCGGCAAGCCGCCAGCCCAGTACCTGATCGATGACGAGCGCGGCGATAACCGCCAGATTGAGCAGCAGGTCGGACTGGTAATGGACATGGTCGGTCCGGATCGCGACCGACCCGGTCCTGCGAATAACGTGATGCTGGTAGCTGAGCAGGGCGAAGGTCGCGGCGATGGCGACGACTGAAACCGCGACGCCCAGTTCCAGCCCTTTTGTCGGCTGGCCGTTGACCATCCGGTCAAACGCCCGCCACGCGATCCCGAGCGCAGATAGGGTAATCAGAATAACCTGGACGAGCGCCGCCAGCGCCTCTGCCTTGCCATGTCCGAAGCGGTGGTCGTCGTCCGCTGGCATTGCTGCCCAACGAACCCCGAACAGCGTGACCAAGCTGGCGATCAAGTCGAGCACTGTGTCGGCAAGGCTGCCAAGCATGGCCACGGAACCCGTGGCCCAGGCCGCATATCCCTTGAGCACCGTCAGGAAGAGGGCCATCGAAATGCTGGCAATTGCGGCGCGGGTAGTCAGCTTCGACCGCTCAGTGTGATGATGCTGCACCGAGTTCATGGATAGAGAAGTCCTTCGATCCACTCTCCCTCGATCCGCGTAAACAGGCGGCGTTCGTGGAGGCGGTGGGGACGGTCAGACCAGAACTCGATTCGACGGGGTTCAACGCGGAACCCCGTCCACCGGTCCGGTCTTGGCACGTCGCGGCCGGCGAATTGACGAGCCATATCCTCGAACCGGGCCTCGAACGTCTCCCGCCGGTCGAGCGGCCGGGATTGGATAGAGGCATGGGCGCCCAGCTGCGAATCCCGTCCGCGGGTCGCGAAATAGGCGTCCGCTTCCTCCGGTTGCACTTCACTGACCGGCCCCTCGATCCGCACCTGACGCCGCAGGGATTTCCAGTGGAAGAGCAAGGCAGAATGGGCGTTGGCCGCCAGCTCGTTGCCCTTTCTGCTATCGGCGTTGGTGTAAAAGGTGAAACCATCCGGGCCATGGCCCTTCAGAAGGACCATGCGAACCGAAGGTCGTCCGTCTGGCGTTGCGGTCGCCAAGGCCATCGCCTCGGCGTCATTGAGCTCGCTTTTCCGCGCTTCTTTGAACCAGCTGTCGAACAGGGAAATAGGGTCGTCGGCCATGCCGCGCGTTTGCCCCCTCGAGCGGCGCGTGTCGAGGCTCCGTTCAGCGTTCGGCGTACGCCGCCTAGAGCGCCGTAAAGCTTGACGGGAACGCGGCTCATCCCGAAACGGGGGGACTGAACGAAGGGGCCGTGATGGATCTTTATCAGCAGTTGGGTGTGCAGCGGGGCGCGAGCGATGGCGAAATTAAGAAGGCCTATCGCAGTCTAGCCAAACAGCTGCATCCGGACCGCAACAAGGATAACCCCAAGGCAGCGGAGCGCTTTGCCAAAGTCACCCACGCCTATGACCTTCTTTCCGACAAGGACAAGCGGGCGCGTTACGATCGTGGTGAAATCGACGAGGACGGCAATCCGCGTATGCCTTTCGGCGGCGGATTCGGGGGTGGTGCCGGGGGCGCTCGGCCAGGTGGTGGCTACGAAAGCTATCCGGGCGGCGCGGGCGGCGGCTTTCAGGGGGCCGATGCAGCTGACCTTTCCGACCTGTTCGAAGGCCTGTTCGGTGCGGCAGCAGGCGCGCGGCGCAGCAACACCGGCAATGGCCCGTTCGGCGGTTTCAACCGGGCCCGGCCGCCACAAAAGGGCGCGGATGTCGCCTATCGGCTGAAAGTGCCCTTCGTCGATGCGGCGACGCTGAAGGAGCAGCGCATCAAGCTGGCCGAAAACAAGATGATTGACCTGAAACTGCCCAAGGGGGTCGATGACGGCACGCGCATCCGCCTCGCTGGACAGGGGAAGGAAGGCCCGGGTGGGCGGGGTGACGCGCTTGTGACAATCGAGATCGCGCCTCACGCCTTTTACGTCCGTGACGGCAAGAACATCCGCCTGACCCTACCCGTGACGCTGAAGGAAGCGGTGCTGGGCGCAAAGGTCAAGGTGCCGACACCGGAGGGTCCGGTGATGCTGACCGTTCCAAAAGGAACGTCGTCCGGCAAGGTTCTGCGTCTGAAGGGTCGGGGCTTCACGGCCAAAGACGGAACCCGGGGCGATCTGCTAGTCGAACTGGCGGTAGACCTGCCTGCGTCGGACGAAGCGTTGCAACGCTTTGCCGAGCAATGGGACGGCGGCGGCAACCCAAGGGCGTCGTTTGGGGTTTGACCTTCCTCGATGAAGGACCTTCATCCCCACTCGCCTGAAGAGCGGCGCAAGCGTCTCGCCAGGCTGCGCGCTCGCTTCGGCAAGGCCGCAATCGAGCGGGCCAAACAGGAAATCAAGCCGCTGATCGTCGCCAAGCGAGTGGCGATCGGCGTCTACGACGACGGCTTCATCCACGCCGGAAACCTCGCCTATCTCGCGTTATTGGCTATATTCCCTTTCCTCATCCTAGCGGCCGCCGTCGCGCGCATCTTTGGACGGACGGAGGATACGGCGCTAACCGTTGCGACCATCCTTGGCCGCTTGCCGCCGGCCGTACGAGGCGTATTGGAAGGCCCGATCGACGAGGTGCTGCAGGGGCGGTCGGGCGCGCTGCTCTGGTTCGGCGCGCTGGTCGGCCTGTGGACCGCAGCCAGCTTCATTGAAACGATCCGCGACATTCTTCGTCGAGCCTATGGCGTAAAATATTCGGCCAGCTTCTGGCAGTATCGGCTGGCTTCGATGGCTGTAATCTTGGGCTCGGTGGTTCTGTTGTTCATCGCGTTCGGCGTGACTGTGCTTCTGACGTCTGTTCACCAGTTCGTCGTGGCGCAGCTGCCGTTCTCGGAAGGGCTCGGTCACCAGCTCGGCTTCTACCGCATCATTCCCGCCGTCACGCTGTTCGCGACCTTCTACGTCATTTTTCTCGCGCTGACCCCTGCGCGCTACCGAACGATCGAATGCCGCAAATGGCCGGGGGCATTCATCGCCACTGTATGGTGGCTGGTAACCGTCGAGCTGCTACCCCGGGTCATTGGCTTGTTCGGCGGCTATGAACTAACCTACGGTAGCCTGGCGGGGGTCATGGTTGCGCTCATCTTTTTCTTCGTTATCGGCCTCGGCGTGGTGGCAGGGGCGGAACTCAACGCTGCACTGGTCGAGCCTGGCGGAAAGGCGCTAAGGGGCGAGCATTACGAGGGGCCGTACGAAGCGGAACTTCCGGTCGAAGAGCCGGCCCCCGAGGAAGAAATGGGGCGCGCCGAGATGCGCAGGAAAAAAGGGAACTAGCCGATGGGCGGCATCATGGCAGGCAAGCGCGGGCTCATCATGGGCCTGGCAAACGACCGGTCACTGGCGTGGGGCATCGCGAAGCAACTGCGGGAGCAGGGCGCGGAGCTGGCATTCAGCTATCAGGGCGAAGCGCTCGAAAAGCGGGTAAGGCCGTTGGCCGAGCAGCTGGGGAGCGACTTGCTGATTGATTGCGACGTTGGCGAGATGGGCAAGCTCGACGAGGCATTCGATGCGTTGAAGGCACGCTGGGACGGGCTCGATTTCGTCGTCCATGCGATCGGCTTCTCCGACAAGAACGAGCTTCGCGGCGGCTATGTTGATACCAGCCTCGACAATTTCCTGATGACCATGAACATCTCGGTCTACAGCTTTGTTGCCGTCGCGGCACGGGCTCGCGGGATGATGAGGCCCGGCGGTTCGCTATTGACGCTCAGCTATTATGGCGCCGAAAAAGTCATTCCTCATTACAATGTGATGGGCGTGGCCAAGGCCGCGCTCGAAACCTCGGTAAAGTACCTTGCCGCCGACCTTGGACCCGAAGGCCTTCGCGTAAATGCGATCAGCGCCGGCCCGATCAAGACGCTGGCGGCCAGCGGCATCGGTGACTTCCGCTACATCATGAAGTGGAACGAGTATAATTCGCCGCTACGGCGCAACGTGACGATCGAGGACGTTGGCGGCGCCGGATTATACCTACTCAGCGACCTCGCCTCGGGCGTAACCGGCGAAATCCATCATGTCGACGCCGGCTACAACGTCGTGGGCATGAAGGCCGAGGACGCCCCGGACATCGCGACGGTCTGATCATGGCCGTCGCCCGCCGCGTGGTCGTGACCGGTCGAGTGCAAGGTGTCTTTTTCCGCGCATGGACCAAGCAGCAGGCGGACGACTTGGGCGTCAGTGGCTGGGTGCGCAACAGAGCCGACGGCAGCGTCGAGGCGTTAGTCGCGGGCGATCCGGAAGCTGTCCGAGCGCTGATCGACCGGATGTGCCATGGCCCGTCCGCAGCACGCGTCGACCGTCTGGATGAAGAGCTAGCCGACATGCCGCGAGAAAGCGGTTTCGCCGTGACCCATTAGAATCGCAGCGGAACCACCTCGCGCACGCCTTCGAGACCGCATAACGTCTTCACAACTGTTTGCGGTACATCGCCATCGACCGCGACCAACGCCACAGCCTCGCCGCCCGCTGCGCGTCGGCCAAGGTTGAAGGTGGCGATGTTGATTCCCGCCTGCCCGAGCGCGGTGCCCAGCTTGCCGATGAAGCCAGGCGTGTCGGTGTTGACGATGTAGATCATTGACCCGGCCAGCTCGGCCTCGACCTCCACGCCGAACATTTCGACAAGGCGAGGGGCCCTGTTTCCGAACAGGGTACCCGCAACGCGGCGCGTGCCCTTCGACGTCACCACCTCGACCGCCACCAAGGTGTGGTAGTCCCCCTCTCGGTCGTGGCGAACCTCCCGCACGTCGAGTCCGCGCTCCTTAGCGAGGAACGGTGCATTCACCATGTTCACCGTCTGCGAATAGGTACCCATCAGCCCGGCCAGCACGGCACCCGTTATCGGCTTCTGATTGAGCTGGGCGGCGGCGCCCTCGACCTCCACGGCGACCGAGCGAACGTCCTCTCCAACAATCTGGCCGACCAGCTTGCCCAGATTTTCCGCCAGCGTCATGTAGGGTCGCAGGCGCGGCGCCTCCTCGGCGCTGAGGCTCGGCATGTTGATGGCGTTGGTGACGCCGCCCAGCAGCAAGTAGTCGCTCATCTGTTCCGCAACCTGGATGGCCACGTTGACCTGAGCCTCGTTGGTGGAAGCGCCAAGGTGAGGTGTCGAGATGAAGTTCGGGGTCCCGAACAGCGGCGAGTCCTTGGCGGGCTCGGTCTCGAATACATCGAGGGCCGCGCCGGCCACTTGGCCACTGTCGAGTGCGTCCTTTAAGGCTGCCTCATCGATCAGGCCGCCGCGCGCGCAATTGACGATGCGTACGCCCGGTTTGGTTTTGGCCAGCGCACCGCGACTCAGGATTCCGCGCGTTTGATCAGTCAGCGGCGTGTGAAGGGTGATGAAGTCCGCGCGCTTCAAGAGTTCTTCGAGCTCGACCTTTTCAATGCCGATTTCGATCGCACGCTCGGGCGTGAGAAATGGGTCGTAGGCGACAACCTTCATCTTCAACCCGAGCGCCCGGCTAGCGACGATTGAGCCAATATTGCCCGCTCCGATAAGCCCGAGCGTTTTTCCGGTCACCTCGACGCCCATGAAGCGGTTTTTTTCCCACTTGCCCGCTTGGGTCGACGCATCGGCTTCTGGAAGTTGGCGCGCGAGGGCGAACATGAGGGCGATGGCATGCTCTGCGGTTGTGATCGAATTGCCGAACGGCGTGTTCATGACGACGACGCCGCGCGCCGTCGCCGCAGGGATATCGACATTGTCGACGCCGATACCGGCGCGGCCGACGACCTTGAGGCGGGTTGCGGCATCGAGCAGATCTTTCGTGACCTTCGTCGAACTGCGGATCGCCAGCCCGTCATACTTGCCGACGATTGCCTTGAGTTGCTCCGGCGTCTGGCCGTCCATCTCGTCGACCTCGACGCCGCGCTCGCGAAAAATCGCGGCGGCCCGGGGATCCATCTTGTCGGAAATTAGTACGCGGACCGTCATTGCAAATTCTCCCAGGCCCAATCGAGCCACGGCCCAAGGGCGTCGATGTCGGCAGCGTCGACGGTCGCCCCGCACCAGATGCGAAGGCCCGGCGGCGCGTCACGATAGCCGGCAATGTCGTAAGCAACGTCCTCCTGCTCGAGCAATTTGGCGAAGCGCTTGATTACGTCGGCGTTGGCGCCAGCGACGCTCAGGCAGACGCTTGTCTTTGATCGGGTCGAGGGATCGGAAGCGAGGTACCCGAGCCATTCGCGCTCTGCGACAATGCGGCCGAGCGCGCTGGCGTTGGCGTCGGTGCGTGCCATCAAACCTTGGAGGCCGCCGACCGAATTTGCCCACTCCAGCGCGAAAATCGCGTCCTCCACCGCCAGCATGGACGGCGTGTTGATGGTTTCGCCGGTGAAAATGCTCTCGATCAGCTTTCCTCCCTTTGTTAGCCGGAAGATCTTCGGCAACGGTCGGTCGGGTGTGAAACTTTCCAGCCGTTCGACGGCCCGGGGGCCGAGAATTAGGACACCGTGAGCGCCTTCGCCGCCCAGCACTTTTTGCCAGCTGAAGGTCGCGACATCGACCTTGTCCCACGGGATGTCATAGGCGAACACAGCGCTGGTCGCGTCGGCGAAACTGAGGCCTTCCCGATCGTCCGCGATCCAGTCACCGTCCGGGACCCGAACTCCGCTGGTCGTGCCGTTCCAAGTGAACAGCACGTCGTGACGCCAGTCCACCTGTTTGAGGTCCGGAAGCTGGCCATAATCGGCGCGGATGACGGTAGGGTTCAACTGCAGTTGCTTCACCGTGTCGGTAACCCAGCCTTCGCCGAAGCTTTCCCACGCCAAGGCGGTCACGGGACGCTGGCCGAGCATCGACCACATCGCCATTTCGAATGCGCCAGTGTCAGAAGCAGGGACGATGCCGATGCGGTGCGTGTCGGGCAACTCCAGCATCCCCCGCATTAAACCGATGCAATAGCGCAGGCGTTCCTTGCCCAGTCCGCTGCGATGCGAGCGGCCGAGGATACGGGTATCGATCTTATCGGCGTCCCAGCCCGGGGGCTTGGCGCATGGACCGGAAGAAAAATACGGCCGCGCGGGACGCACGGCTGGCGTTTTGTTCGTCACAATAACTCTCCTCGCAGAGAGCACGCGCCGCGTTGGGACGGCGTGGCCCGTCGCAGGGTGTAGCGGCTAAAGCTCTGGCGCGAAACCGGCTTGTTGGACCGTCGACGAACGGAGGGATTCGACGACGAACGACCAATTCCGATGCTAAACTTCCGTTAAATATGCAACATAACGCAAGTTTCAGCTTCAATTCGTCGTAGCGGCCGGACGGTTCACCCTGTCCAAGGGAACCGAGTGTTGAATTGCTTAACCACTCCGGGTCAGTTTCATCCTCGTCGACAAGGTGGTGGGCAACTACCTGTCGGTTCGAAGGGGCTGGGGAGCTCCATGACTTTGAATTTTCGCGCCGGAATCCTTCGGGCTTCCGACGGCTGTAATTGAGTTAGGGAGCAGTCAGGCACCATGACCCAGGCAACACTCGCTTCGGGAAAGCTTTTCAGGGATCGTGACTTCTTCATTCACGATGGCAACCACCTTCGCCGGTTACGCCTTTCGGCGCCGGTGCAGATGGCGATGCTCGTCGCTGCGGTCGTCGTCCTTCTCTGGTCCGCTTTTGCGACTGCCCGCATTCTTCTCACTCCCATTGCCGTCCCCGCCCAGCCCGCCGCCGCCGTGTCCACCGACCTCGTTCGTCTCGCCGCCGCCACCGAAGCGCGCGTGAAGCAAATTGAGCATCGCCAGCAGGTGCTTGCCGCCATGCTGTCGGGGGCCAAGGTTGATCCCGAAGTCATTGCCGAATTGGGCTATACCGTCGCGGCTGACGGGAAGCTCGCCCAAGGCGGCCCGTTCGATTCCGCCAGCAAGTCTGACCCTACCTTCAAGTCGCTGTTCACCAGCTGGAAGAAGCTCGACAACATTACTGACAGCGCGATCGCGGTGCCGTCGGACAAGCCGGTTAAGACCGCCGAGTTCACCTCGGGCTACGGCATTCGTTCCGATCCCTTCCGCGGCAGCGCCGCCAAGCATGCCGGTATCGACCTTGCCGCCCCGGTCGGCACACCGATCTATGCGACCGCTGACGGCGTCGTCAGCGAAGCGGGCTACAATCGCGGCGGTTACGGCAACCTCATCAAACTGACTCACGGCAAGGGCATCGAAACCCGCTACGGTCATCTTTCGTCGATCCTCGTTCGCTCAGGTCAACGCGTTGTTCGCGGGCAGCAGATCGGTCGCATGGGCTCGACCGGCCGTTCGACCGGCAGCCACCTTCACTACGAAGTTCGGATCGACGGCCGCGCAGTGAACCCGATCCCGTTCATGCGTTCCAACGAGTATCTGCTCGCCATGCAGAAGAATGGCGCCGGCGCTCATGCGATGGACGCGGTTGCTCTGGGCGGCCCGACCGGCGGCAAGCGCTAAGCTTGTCGATAGGGGCGATCGCCCCTATCTCGCGGCCGTGACATCCTTGACCCTTTCCCCAAGCGCCGCAAAGCGCGTTGCCTTCATCGCCGACAAGCAGGGCAAGCCCGCGGTGCTGCGCTTGGCTGTTGACGGCGGCGGTTGCGCAGGCTTTTCCTATCGGTTCGCGCTTGGCGAGGTAGAGGATGGCGACTCGGTGACCTCGACCGACGGCGTCACCTTGGTCGTCGATCCTGTCAGCCTTGATCTCGTCGAAGGCTCGCAGGTTGACTATATAGAGGATCTTGGCGGCGCGGCGTTCAAGGTCACGAATCCCAATGCAGCCTCCGGCTGTGGCTGTGGATCCAGCTTTTCCGTTTGAGCCGATCCCGGGTGACGGCATGCGCTGCCGGCGCTAAGCGGTTCGCATGAAGCTCGTCACCTTCAACATCAACGGCATTCGCGCCCGCCTGCCGCGCCTCATTGAGTATTTGCAGCGCGAACAGCCGGACATCGCCTGCCTTCAAGAATTGAAATGCGCTGACGACGCGCTGCCGATCGGTGAGATCGAGGCACTAGGCTATCATGCGGTCTGGCATGGCCAGAAGGGCTTTAACGGTGTCGCCATCCTGGCGAAGGACGAGGCGCCGGTCCTCCGGCAGGTTGGGTTGCCGGGTGACCCTCACGACACGCATAGCCGCTACATCGAGGCGGAGGCCAAGGGTCTGATTGTTGCATCGATCTACCTGCCCAACGGCAATCCGATCGGCACAGAGAAGTTCGATTACAAATTGCGGTGGATGGAGCGGTTGCGCGATCGGGCCGGGACCATTCTCACGGAGGAGCGGCCCGCCGTGTTGGCGGGGGATTATAATGTCATTCCCGAAGACCGGGACACGTTCAGCCGACGGGCGATGGCAGGCGACGCGCTATTCCAGCCGGAAAGCCAGGCGGCATTCCGCCGCATCGTCCTTCAGGGTTGGACCGACGCGCTGCGTGCCATCAAACCCGCGGAAGACCGGCTCTACACATTCTGGGATTATCAGGCGGGCGCCTGGGCCCGCGACGCGGGATTTCGCATCGATCACCTGCTTTGTTCGCCCCAGACCGCGGATCGCCTGCGCGGGGCGGAAGTCCACAAATGGGCGCGCGCCGAGGAAAAGGCGTCCGATCACGCGCCCGTAGCAATCGAGCTAGCCTAGGTCGCGTTGGTAGATTCGGTAGACGTGGTTGACGTCGGCGCCCGGGAGCTCCGCGATCGACATCATCCCCTGATTGTCTTCCAGCACCCAACCGAATTCCCCGTGGGTCACGCAATATTTTTCTACGCAGGCACGCCGGATATGCTCGATCAGCATGAAGGCGAGCTGTCCTGCAAGGCGGCCTCCCTGCACCTTTTTGGCCACCCCCATCAGGGGCACTCTCACGCGAGACGTCTTTGGATTACGCAAACGCCAGAGCAGTTTCACCCAACCAAAGGGGAAAAGCTCTCCATTCAAGTCGCGGATCAACTCGTTGATGTCGGGAATGGTGATCATGAACGCGACCGGCTCGCCGTCATATTCGGCAATGCGAACTAGGTCCTCGTAGATGATCGGCTTCAATTTTTTGCCCGCATAAGCGATCTCGGCCTGTGTTAGCGGGACGAATCCCCAATTGTCCGACCACGCGTCGTTTAGCAGTCCCAGGATCGTCGCTGCCTCCTCGTCGAAGCGCGACTTGTCGACCGTACGGATGTTGATCCGGGGATTTTTCTCGCCGGCCTTGATCAGCCGGTCGATGACGGGGACCATTTCGATCCGGATGTCGAGCTCATAAGTGAGCAGGTCCTTTGCCTTTTCATAGCCAGCGGCCTCAATCCAGGCGCGATATGCAGGCCGGTGGTGGCCCATCATCACCATTGGGGGCTGCTGAAAACCCTTGATAAGCAGGCCCGGCTCGTCCCAGATCGAAATGGAAATCGGCCCGAGCGCGCTCGTCATTCCCCGTTCGCGGAGCCATCGCTCGGCGGTAGCGATGAGTGCCGCGGCGGCCTCGGCATCGAGCGCTTCGAACATGCCCCACTGACCCGTGCCTTTCGCCAAATGCTCTTGCACGAGGTCGTCAACCTGAGCGCTGATCCGGCCAACGACCCGGCCGCCTCGTTCCGCTAGCCATAGCGCGGCCCGGCCATGTTCGAACCACGGGTTTTTCTTGGGGTTCAGCAGGCCGTGGATCTCGTTCTTCAACGGAGGAATCCAGTAGGGATCATCCTTATAGACGGCCCAGGCGAAGTCGACGAAAGCCTTGCGGTCGGCCCTGTTTTCGACCGGCCGGATGGTCAGTGCTTCGCTCATGTCGCCTTCAGTTGCAGGCGGCAGGGCGGCGCGCAAGCCGTTCATTGTTTGGCCACGATGGTGCCACTATCTCCTGTAATCCGCGATGAACATCATGACGACCGAAACGATCAGCCTGTCTAGGGACCAAGGCGCAGCCGCGAAGCGAGCGGCGGTTGCAGTGCGCGCCGACGACAAGGCGATGTTGCGCGCCGCTGCCGACCTGACGCGCGCACTCAACAAGCCCAATGCGTCGATCTATTGGGCGGACATGCTGGGTTCCGCCCTGCTTGGCTATGGCGCGTTGGCTCTGGCCATTTGGGCGACCTCGACCGGCATTCTGCTCGTCGCGGCGCTCGTCGCTGTCCTGGCCCTCTATCGCGCCGGCAGCTTCATCCATGAATTGACTCATTTGAAGCCGGGTTCGGTTCCAGGCTTCCGCTTGGCGTGGAATGCAATCGTGGGCGTGCCGTTGCTTGTGCCGTCATTCCTGTATGAAGGCGTCCATAACCAGCATCACGCGAAGACGTATTATGGCACTGCCAACGATCCCGAATATCTCCCATTAGCCTTGATGAAGCCGTGGACGTTGCCCGTGTTCCTGATCGCCGCGGCGCTCGCGCCTATCGGGATGTTGGTCCGCTTCGGCGTTCTCGCACCCCTGTCGCTTTTCAACCCTCGGCTGCGCCAGATGGTCGTAGCGCGCTATTCGGGTCTCCAGATCAACCCGGTCTTCCGCCGGTCGAAGCCCCAAGGTAAATTCGCCCGCGACTGGCTCGTGCAGGAAACTGCCGCCAGCCTGTGGGCAATTGCGCTAATCGGTATGGCTGCGACCGGCGTCATCCCGATGCGCGCCTTCCTCATAGGCATGAGCGTCGCGTCGGGCGTCATGTTCTTGAACCAGGTGCGCACCTTAGTCGCGCACCTTTGGGAAAATGACGGCGAGCCAATGAGTGTCACCGCTCAGTATCTCGACAGCGTCAACGTACCGCCGCCGGCGACATTGCCCGCGCTATGGGCGCCTGTAGGCCTCCGCTATCATGCGCTGCATCACCTGCTGCCGGGCGTTCCCTATCATGCGCTGGGCGAGGCGCATCGTCGCTTGACCCGGGAGCTGGACGCCAGTTCTATTTATTTCAAGTCCAATCACCGCGGCCTTGCGCCGCTGGTCGGGCGGCTCGCCGCGAGCAGCTGGCGCGCCTAAGATTTTCTACTCCTCCTGGCGGATTAGGACGAGTTCGCCGATCAGCAAGAAGAGGAAAAACGGCGCCCATGCGGCCAGGAACGGAGGGTATGCGCCGATATTGCCGAGCGCGATGCTGAAGTTGTCGGCCACGAAATAGGCGAAGCCCAGTGCCATTCCGATCGTCGCGCGAAGCAGCACCTTGCCGGACCGCGCCAGGCCGAATGCGGCGGTCGCCGCTAGCAGCGGCATCAGTACGGTCGACAAAGGTCCCGACATCTTGTGCCACCAGCCGGTCCGGGCTTCTTCGGTTGGACGGCCGGCCGCTGCAAGATCGTCGATTGCCCCCCTTAGGTCGCCGAAGCTGCGTTCCGCCGGGTTGACCTTGGCAAGGGTGAAACGTGCCGGCTCGACGCCCGCAAGCGCTGTCATCTCCGGATAGCTCATGACCATGTTTGTCCGCGCGTCGTAAGTTCGGACAGTCCGAAGCTGCCAACCACCGGGCACCTGATCGGCGCGCTCGGCATCGACCACTCGCGCCATGGCCCCATTTTCGCGTTCGTAAATTGTTACCCCGCGAAGCTTGGTGGTCGAGCCATTCCCCCCGACAAACCTCGCCTTCACCAGATCATCGCCATCACGGATCCAGACGTTGGACAGCACGCCGCTTTCAGGAGGAATGGGCTTGTAGTCCGCGTCGCTCCACGCATCGAGCGTCCGGATCGACTGGATGACGACGGTTTCGTTGAAGACGAACAAGAGCGCGGCGACGCCTAAGCTGGCGGCGATCATCGGCGCCAGAATCTGGTGCGCCGACAAGCCAGCCGCTTTCATGGAGATGACTTCACTATGCTGATTGAGACCGGTGAACGCGATCAGCGCACCCAGCAGCACCGAAAAGGGTAAGAAGCGGGAAATGAGCTGGGGCACCCGGAGGGTGACATATTGCCACAGCTCCGCTTCCCCATTGCCGGGTATCTTCAGGATCTTGCTCGATTCCCCCAGCAGGTCGAGCATCATCAGCACCATCACCAGGGCAATCAGGACCGCGAGGCTGCGCGTGAGGAACAACTTCGCCGCATAGAGCGCCAGCCGGCGCGACGGCATAAAATCAAGGTTGATCATGCGGCCGCTTCCACCCGCTCGTAGCGTTTTCTCGGCATTAGGCGTCGCGCCATCTTGCCGATCTTGGCGAATGCCGCTTCCAGCGCGCCGATAGGCTGGCCACCCGGGCGATGGGCAATGACGTGATACATCCAGAAGATTAGCGCGACGAACCCGATGAACGGAAGCCACAGCGCCAGTTCGGGAACGAGCCGGCCCTGGGTGCCAGCCCCTTCTGCATATTGGTTAATCTTGTGATAGGTCACGACCATCACGATCCCGACGAATATTCCCAGCGACGAGTGGCTTCGCTTCGGCGGCACCGCGAGGGCGACGGCCAACAGCGGCAACATCAGCATCATCACCACTTCGACCAAGCGGAAGTGCAAGTTAGCCCGTGACGCCAAGCTTTCTTCCTGATCCACCTTCGCGTCGCCGTAGGCTCGGTCATACACCTCGGGCAGCGTCAATTCTTTCTGCTCGTTTCCTCGTCCTCGGAAGGGATCGATAGCTGGCAGGTTGATCGGCAGGTCATAACTTTCGAAGGACAAGGTGCGCGGGCTCGCAAAGTCTTCGCCTTCCTGCACGAGCCGACCGCGCTTCAGCCGGAAGATGATCGTGTCGGGGTCATCGGTCGCTAGGAACTGGCCTTCGGACGCGGTGGCGGCGATGCGCATGCCTGACTTGTCATCGAGTGCGGTAAAGATCCCCAACAGGCGCGTACCATTGTCTTCGCTCCGGTCGATCCGCAGCGTCATGCGCTTTCCGAAGTCGTTGAACTCGCCGACCTTGATCGCCGCGCCGAGGGAACCAGATTTCAGGTCGAAACGCAGACCTTCATAGCGGTAGCGGGCATAAGGATCGACCCAGCCCACGATGGCGACATTGACCAGCATCAGGACGATTGCGAACGCATAAGGCACGCGAAGCAGGCGCCCATAGCCGACGCCGATTCCCCGCAGCGCATCCAGTTCCGACGACAAGGCAAGTTTGCGGAAAGCCAGCAGGATTCCAAGCAGTAGACCGATAGGGATGCCGAGGGAAAAATATTCGGGAAGCAGGTTAGCGAGCATCCGCCAAACGACGCTGACCGGTCCCCCTGCGGTGATAACGAAGTCGAACAACCGCAACATCTTGTCGAGGACCAAGAGCATAGCCGCAAGGATCAACGTCCCGGCGAGCGGGACGGCGATGTTCCTGGCAAGATAGCGGTCGACCAACGCCACGGCTCTGCACCTTTTCGTCCATTGTGCACCATGATTTGGCCGCAAAGGAAGCCGACATGGAACATGGCGCCAAGGTCCGGCCGATTCCATGAAAGGGGGGAACGGCCACGATCGGGGCGCTGACGGTGCCTATAGCGAAGTGATCGACAAAATCATGTCCATTTCTTTTTGCCCCCTTTCGATAGCCGCGGCTGTAACCGCAGGTTTGGCGATGGTCGCACCCGCGTACGCTGCACAGACCAACTGCGCCGCCGGGAAGCCGGGGGTTCTGGTTCATGTGGCTGGCCTCAAGCAGGCGCGCGGCCAGCTTAAGATCTCGCTGTATGGTTCCGACCGCGATCGCTGGCTGGCGAAGAAGGGCCGCATCAGTCGCATGAAGATTCCGGTGACCGGACGGTCGATGGACGTCTGCATGCCCGTTCCGGCGCCTGGCCGTTACGCAGTGGCGGTTCATCATGATTTCAATCTTAACGGTGAGCGTGACCGTCACGATGGTGGCGGCTTCTCACGCAATCCGAGGGTCAGTCTGTTTAATCCCAAGCCCTCGTTCGAAAAGGCGGCTTTCAATGTCGGCACCGGTCCAGCCCGCGTCGGCGTGACGTTGCTCTACATCAAGGGCCTCAGCGTAGGTCCGGCGGAGGGTTGATGGCGAGGCCGCGGATCGCCCTGCTCAGCAATCCGAAGTCGACGGGTAACGTCGCTCAGTTGCCGCGCATTCGCGCCTTTTGCGCGGAGCATCCCGACATTTTCCACTACGAAGTCGAACGCGCGGACCAGATTGGCGACGCGATGAAGACGATCGCCCGCATCCAGCCTTGCGTGCTGGCGATAAATGGCGGTGATGGGACGGTGCAGGCGGCACTGACCGAATTGCATAATGGTGGACATTTTGCCGATGGCGCGCCGCCGGTTGCCGTGTTGCCCAGCGGAAAGACCAACCTCATCGCGCTCGATCTGGGTGCGCAGGGAGACCCGATCGCGGCCCTCGAGAAGTTGCTGGAGCTGGCGAAAGCAGACCTGTCGCCGCACATCGTCGCGCGCGAGCTAATTTCGCTCTCGGGCGGCGAAACCGCCATGACCCCGGTGATTGGTATGTTTCTTGGCGGAGCTGGGCTGGCGGATGTCATGCTCTACTGCCGTGACCGGATATACCCGCTCGGCCTGCCCAACAGCGTCAGCCATTTCATCACGGCCGTCGCGGTAGTTCTTCGCCAAGTCTTTCGGCTTCGCGCCAGCTTCTTGCCGCCCGAACCTGCACCGCTCAGCGTCAGCGTCCGCCGCGAAGGCGCGATCACCGGGCGCTTCGCCTTCCTGTTCGTGACGACGCTGGAAAAGCTGCTGTTGTCGAGCGAGCTTGGCTCGGCCGGCAAGGGACCATTGAAGTTCGTCGCGGTCGAACAACGGCCTGTGTCGATGCTTCGTGCCTTCGCAGCTAGCCTTGCCGGCAAGCTGGGCCGCACCAAGCTTGCCGGAGTGCATGTCGAGGAAGCAGACGAAATTGCAATCGAGGGCGAGTCGAGCCAAGTCATTCTGGACGGAGAAACCTTCCGCGCCGGGGTCGGCAAGCCGATCCTGCTTCGCCCGGCGCAGCCGCTTTCGTTCATTCGTATTGCCGCTTAGCCATCGGCCATGGCATCGGATCTGCGTGATCTCATCGAGGCGGAGTTGTCGCAACCGGTGGACCCGCGCGTCGCCGACATGGCGGCGGCTATCGCGGAACGGCACGGGGCGGCCAGCCGGGCAGTCCTGTTTTACGGCAGCTGCCTGCGTGAGAAACAGCTCGATGGGCTGATGCTTGATTTCTACCTGATCGTTTCCGACTATCACGCCGCCTATAAAAAGCGCTGGTTGGCTCGGGCGAATGCGCTCATTCCTCCCAATGTCTTCCCGTTTCAACACGGGAATCTCGGCGCGAAATATGCGGTGCTCAGCGAAGCCGATTTTCGCCGCCTTAACGGCCCGGAAACCCGTAATGTTTCCGTCTGGGCACGTTTCGCGCAGCCGTCACGACTAGTCTGGACCGCGAACACGGCGTCACGGAAGGCAGCCATCGATTCCGTGGCTCGCGCTGCGCCGACCCTGCTGGCGGCTGCGGGCCGCGTCCAAGGCGAGCTCCCGCTTGACTGGTGGCGGCGGGCGTTCGGGCTGACCTATTCCGCTGAACTCCGCGCGGAACGGAAGGGCCGAAGTGAGTCTGTCGTGGACGCTGACGCGGAACGCTATTCACGATTCAGCGGCCCGGTTATCGCGTCGATCGAGCCCGGTGCGACCCGTGGACAATGGAGACGGCGACGCCTGGAAGGCAAGGCCTTGTCGATCGTCCGCCTTGCCAAGGCGAGCGCGACCTACG
Organism: Sphingomonas edaphi; assembly: GCF_003583725.1. Classification (GTDB taxonomy): domain Bacteria; phylum Pseudomonadota; class Alphaproteobacteria; order Sphingomonadales; family Sphingomonadaceae; genus Sphingomicrobium; species Sphingomicrobium edaphi. The sequence goes on from NZ_QXTF01000002.1 coordinate 131,705, forward strand.
CGGGCGGCGCCGAATATATCGCGTGGAAGATCAATCGACACGCTGGAACGGACATCGAGTTGAAGCCATGGCAGAAGCGGCATCCGCTTCTAGCAGCGATTAGCCTGCTGCCGCGGCTCCTCCGATCGGGCGCGATTCGCTAGGGTTGCGTGCCAGTGCGGTTGCAACCGCCGCGGCCAAAGTGCTGACCGTGAAGGGCTTGCGAAGCAAGTCATAGCCGATGAGATCGTCGCCTTCGCCCTCGCCTACATATCCGGTGACGAACAGAACCGCGATGTCGTGGCGCCGCGACTTGATTTCCCGCACCATCTCGGGCCCGGTCATCTCCGGCATGATGACGTCGGAGATGACGAGATCGAACTCCATGCTGTCGAACAGGGCGAGTGCCTCCGAACCGCTAGCGCAAGCGATCGGCTCGTAACCTAGGTCTTCCAATGCGCCGACCGTGGCGGTTCGGACGCGCGGGTCGTCTTCGACCAGCAGAATGCGGGCGCCGGGCACCATTAATTCCTCATCGCTCTTCGCCTGCATCGCGGGATGGGTCCGAACGTTGCTCGCGGCGGCTTCGGTGCGTGGTAAGTAGATCGACACGGTCGTTCCTTGGCCGACCACGCTTTCTATTCCGACTTCGCCGCCTGACTGATGCGCGAAACCGAAAATCTGCGACAGGCCAAGGCCGGTCCCTTTACCGACTTCTTTGGTTGTGAAGAACGGTTCGAAGGCGCGCTCCTTGACCTCGGGGGTCATGCCGCATCCGGTATCGACTACGTCGATGCACAAATATTCCCCGGCGCGAATATCGCCGACCTGGTTGGCGGTCATTTTTAGGTTGCGGCTACGAATCGTCAGCGTGCCCGTGCCGTCCATTGCATCCCGCGCATTCACCGCCAGGTTGAGGATGGCGTTTTCTAACTGGTGCGGGTCGACAAATACCGGCCAGCCGTCGTTTGCCAATTCAGTCCGGACCGTGATCCGTTCGCCCAACGTGCGATCAAGCAGCTCGCTCATCCCCCCGACCAGCTTCGCGCTATCGAGCCGTTCGGGCAGCAGCGGCTCGGACCGTGCGAAGGAGAGCAGTCGGCGGGTCAGCGCCGCTGCGCGCGTCGCGCCTTCCATCGCATTCGTCAGGTGGGTCATTACCTCGCGGCGGGGTCCGTTCAGGCGGCGGCGGGCTAAGTCGATGCCGCCAACCACGACGGCCAACATATTGTTAAAGTCGTGCGCGATGCCGCCGGTTAGCTGCCCGACCGCTTCCATCTTCTGAACCTGACGAAGCTGGGCTTCGGCGGCCTGCCGCTCCTCGGCTTCGAGCTTGAGAGCCTGATTGGCTTGCCAAAGTTCCTGCGTGCGGTCGCGCACTGCCGCTTCAAGCTGCTGCGCGCGCTCCGCTTCGCTTTCGGCCTCTCGCCGTGACGCTGCATTCTGGCGAAGCGCTTGGACTGCCACGACACCCATAAAAATCGCGAACAGACCGACGATAACGCCCAGCCAAGATAGGTAGTCGGTGAGCCGGTCCGCTTCGGCGGAGAAGAACTGCGTTTCCTTGATCTTCGCGGACAGGGCGTCCCGCTCCGCCGTCGCAATTTCGCTCAGCTTGGCGCGAAGCTTGGTGCCGACATCATCCTTTTGCCCGGCCTCGGGTAGGGAGATCGAGTAATAATAATTGATGCCGTAGTTTTTCTGCTTTGAAACGACATAGCGCGCGACGTTGCTGAATTGCTGGCCGCGTTGATCGAACAGCCTGCGGAGTTCGGTAACGCGTAGGCTCTGGTCGGAATTTGCTGAGACCGACTTTTCAAGTTGCCGAAGTTGCTGTTCCGCGAGCCGCCATTGCCCGTAGTAGCGGCTGCCCGTCTTCCGTTGCTCGTCGAGCGCATAGCGGCCCAGTGCGGCCTCCGCCCGCGCGATGCTGGCGTCCATGGTGCGGGTGAGCAGGGTCACGTCATAGGCATGACGTTCTGCATCCAGCGCCTTGTCGCGTGCACTGTTGGTGAAGGCGACGAGTACGACCATACCCAGCAGAACCAGGGTCGCAAAAAGGCCAACGGCCGCGGCACCGCCCCGGCGCCAGTCGAAGCTTCGGTCTTCCCCCGCCGTCATGACGCCAGTCTAGACCCCCGATTCGGCCAGCGAAACCCTAAAAACCTACTGAATGACGCCCGTCTTGCGGCCCGCCGCCTCAAACATGCCGAGTATCTCGTCGACCTGTTCGCTTGAATGCTCGGCACAGAGAGAACAACGCAGTAGAGTCATGTTAGCGGGCGTCGCAGGCGGACGGGCGAGGTTCACGTAAAGGCCCTCGTTCAGCAGCGCTTCCCACATCGCCGCGCCCTTCTCTAGGTTGGGCATGATAACCGCGATAATTGCCGATTGCGGCTCGTCCGTTCCCAGCGTGAAGCCCAGCGACTTCAATGCGCCGTGCAGCTTCTTGCTGTTTTCCCACAGGTGGTCGCGTTTCGCCTTGCTATGCATCAGTTTGCGGATGGATGTCGCCGCGGTAGCGACGACGCTAGGCGGCAGCGACGCGGTAAAGACATAGGGCCGGCAAACCAGCCGGAGAATTTCGAATTTCGGATGGTTGGAAACGCAGAAGCCGCCGACCGTGCCGACCGACTTGGAGAAGGTGCCGATGATGAAGTCGACATCGTCGATCACGCCCTGCGCTTCAACCACGCCGCGTCCATTTTCGCCAATGAATCCCATCGAATGGGCCTCGTCGACCAGCACCATGGCGCCATGCGCTTTCGAGACCGCCACCATTTCCTTGAGCGGCGCAATGTCGCCCAGCATCGAATAAACGCCTTCCAGCACGACCAGCTTGCCGGCCCCTTCGGGAAGGCGCTTCAGACGCTTTTCCAGCGCTTCGATATCGTTGTGACGGAACGGAACGATCTGCGCGTTACCGAGGGCGCAGCCGTCATAGATCGAAGCATGGCTGTCGATGTCGAGGATGATGTAGTCATCCTTGCCTGCCATGGTGGAAATGATGCCGAGGTTTGCCTGGTAGCCCGTCGAAAACACCATGGCATGATCCATGGCGTAGAAGTCCTTCAGCGCCTCTTCCACTGCCTTATGCCCGACGTAAGTGCCGTTGAGGACCCGGCTGCCCGTGGTGCCGGACCCGAACTTGTCGAGCGCGTCCTTGCCCGCGGCAATGACATCCGGATCGAACGTCATCCCCATGTAATTATAGGTGCCCAGCAGGATCGTCTTGCGCCCATTGCAGATAGCGACCGTAGGCGAAACAACCTCTTCCATCACCAAGTTGAAAGGATCGGTGACGCCGGTCGACAGCAGCTGTTCGCGCGTCTGAATCAGCGGGTCGAACTTGGAAAAGAGATCGGTCAAAGGTCAGGCCGCCTTCAGCTTGTCCACCGCGTCGACCAGCTGGCCGACATTCTCGATCTCCGCCTGCTGGTTCATGGTGATGAGGATATCGAATTCGTCTTCGACATTGGCGACGAAGTCGAGGACGGTGAGGCTATCCCACTCCAGGTCCTGCGCGAAACGGGTGTCGTCGGCGATCGCGATACCCTTTTTGTTGAAGGGCTCGATCAGGGCCTTCACCCTGGCGTCTGTGTCGGCTCGGTCGGTCATGGCTCGCGTCCTAATCGGGGGCTTGCGCTTAAGCAACGAAATCGGGCGGGAAAGAGGCGGGAACGTGCCGCCTATTGCGGATCGGTCCTTGTCCAGAGTTGCGACTTGCACAGCATGCGCCCGATGGCGCAGCCGGTTACTTTGAGCCGGTCCGCGCCTACTAACCGGATCTCCGCCTTGGAACGGTGGTTCAGGTCGGGGATGAACAGGCGTCCCCTCCAGCGACCATTCCCTTTGTTTGTGAAGCCGCTGAGCAGTTGCTTCCCAATGAGTCCCGACGTGCCTCCGTCCAGCGCGTCGGCCTTCGCCTTGTCGGACGCCCACTGGACATGACCGCACAGGGCGTTGCCGCAACTAGCGATCAAGATGACAACCGTGCCCGACGGATTGCGCCAATGACCCTCGACATCGTTCGTCGGCACTGGCTGGACGGTGAGCAACGCTGCAAGGAGCGGGATCATGGATGAACGCTAACAAGCAACCGCTCGCGCGCCAAATCGATATTCGGCTTTAGCCAGCGGCACTTCGGCGAATGGTAGGGGTAGCGCGGCAGCGCTCGTTAAGTTCGTCGTAAGCCATCATCGGCCGCCCACGTGAGTCTTCGAGGGCATCAAGCTGAAAGCGGCGATCGCCCTGAACCTGAGAGCCGTAGGAAATGGCATCGTCGATCGACGGGAATTCGACGAAGTCGTTTTCACCTTGGCGCGGACCAGCGAGCAAGAGCAGTACAAGCCGGACTGGCTGCAACGCTTACCCTCCCATTTTGCAGACCATTTGGCCTCATCCGCAATTTGTCATCAATCGAGTCCTCTAGCAATCGGCCTGTCATTTCGATGCCGGATCGTCGCTTTGCCGCAACAATCACGTCTTCCGTCACCCCGAACCACTCCGCACTTGACCGACAGTGGGTCCTTTGTCCGACTTCCCGGAGTCGAACGTGATGATCGCACGGTCACGGGCCCATCTTGCTGATGCCGGAGAGCCATATTTCGAGCATCTACGCTTTGCCACGACCGTTGGCCTGATGGCGCTGGCGGCAGGGCTGGCCTGCTTGGTGCACGCACTAATCCCCGCGCTTTGCCAGCGAACGGCGAGCCGAACGATCGGCCTACTAGGTGTGCTGGTTGTTGACAGGCGCCGCCTGAAGGAGGTCGGACGCCGATCGAGCGAGGCGATCGCCTTCGCGTTTCTGGTCCTCATGGGTTCGGCGATGGCGATCTTCTTCGCGGCTTCGCCCGCACCAGTCACGCTCCAGCTTTTTTACGGAACACTGGCCTTCAGTCTGCCGGTCACGCTGCTGCTCAGTAATAGCGAATTGGAGTCGGAAACGGCCTGACATCCCGCAGGGCTTGCCTTCGCATCCAAACCGCTGTTGCATAGCTCAACTTGCGAGGGGGTAGCGATGAACGAGGCCGAACAGCCGGTTCCGATCAGCCAAGAAGAGCGGCGGATGCTTCGCCCCGGCCATCCCGACTATGAGTTTCCCAAAGAGGTGCACAACCTTCTGGTCGCGGCCAACTCGACCAACATTACTTTATCGGGCATGGCAGATACGAAGGCATCGATCCTGATGGGCGCGAGCTTTGTGGTCTTCTCGATGTCGATTGGCGATCTTGCCGAAGGCAAGGCTAGCCTTCCACTTCTCGTCCTGACGTTGTTCTCCTTCGTGGCGACCGTGTTCGGCGTGCTGACCGTCCGGCCGACCCGAATGCCTGTCACTAAGACGCCGATCCCCGCTGACAAGGTGAATATCCTTTTCTTTGGCAGTTACACCAACGCCGACCGCGAGGAATTCGTCGACGAGATGATTAAGGTGCTATCCTCGGAGGAGGAGGTCTATCGCCGCATGACGCGCGATCTCTACGACCATGGCAGGGTTCTCCGCGACGACAAGTTCAGTTGGCTCTACTGGAGCTTTACCTTGTTCCTGGTCGGCATGGTGGCCACGGCGATCGCGGTCATCTGGCAACTGGTCAAATAGCCCGGACGTTATAGCCAGCCGTGCTGTCGGTACCACCTGGCGGTGTCGGCAAGTCCTTGCTGTGTATCGATTTGCGGCGTCCAGAGTTCGGCGGGGGCGCCTCGCGCGGGATGGACTGCCCAGTCCGGATGACAGAAATAATTGACCCGATCCGGTGTCAGCTTAGCCCTCTCGCCGCGAACCATGCGGTCCAGCGCAGCGCCCGCCCGCAGAAACGCGCGCGGCGTGGACAGCGTAACGACTTTCCTGCCGACCGCTCGACCAAGCGCTTTCCCGAACTCATGATGGGTCCAACCGCCCTCGCGCGCGTCGTCTGGCTCAACCAACGCAGGGCCAGGGGTGGCTGGAGCAGCGAGCGCCAACAGAAGGCGTGACAGGTCGTCGACGTGGACTACCGACAGGCGACCACCCGGCGGTAACAGGACGAGGCCTCGGTTTGCCATCCGGAAAAGTTCGAGCGTCTCGCGGTCGCCCGGCCCGTAGACGGCCGGTGGTCGGACGATAGCCGACGACAGCGGCGCTGCTTCGACTAGCTCTTCTGATCGCGCCTTGCTCGCTCCGTAAAGTGACAGCCCGGGTTCGCGCGCGGCCAGGGAGCTGACATGAACGAAGCGACTGACGCCAACACGCTTGGCCGCGTCCAACATCCGCTGAGTTCCCGCGACGTTGCCAGCCTCGAAACCGGGCGCATCCTGGGCGTTAATCACGCCCGCCACGTGTATGACAGCATCGACGCCCTCCGCGAGCCTGTCCAGGCCGGCTTGGTCTTCCAACGATCCCGCGATCCATTCGACGCCATCCCGGTCCGAATGTGGGCGCCGGGTTAGTGCCCGAACGGCATGACCGCTTTGAAGGGCGAGATCGATCAGGCGACTGCCGACGAAGCCGGTGCCTCCCGTGATCGCCAGTTTCAGAGGGGCGACCAAGGCTTTTCTTCCGCCACGTCGGCGGCTTCGGACGCGCCCGGCCCAAGCTTTTCGAGAAAAGCGTCAAGTACCGGCTCGATGCCGATCCCGCCTGCAGCACTCATCGGGAACACCTTGGCCCCGCTCGCTTCGGCCAGTTCGGCGGACAGCGCGTCGATAAGTTCGTCGTCGAGCGTATCGATCTTGTTGAGCGCGACGATTACCGGTTTGTCCGCCAAGCCTTCGCCATAGGCATCGAGTTCATCCCGGACGATTCGATAGCTGGTCGCGACGTCCTCGTCATTGGCATCGACGAGGTGCAGCAGCACCTTGCACCGCTCGATGTGGCCAAGGAAGCGGTCGCCGATGCCCGCGCCTTCAGCCGCGCCTTCGATCAGGCCGGGGATGTCGGCAACGACGAATTCTCGGCCACGATGGCTGACCACTCCAAGCTGCGGACGAAGTGTCGTGAACGCATAGGCGCCGACCTTTGCCTGCGCGTTGGTCACCGCATTGATGAAGGTCGACTTGCCCGCGTTCGGAAGGCCAACAAGCCCGACGTCCGCGAGTAGCTTCAAACGGAGCCAGACCCACATTTCCTCGCCCGGCCAGCCCGTTCCATGCTGGCGCGGCGCCCGGTTGGTCGAAGTCTTGTAACTGGCATTGCCGCGTCCACCGTCACCGCCTTTGAGGAAATGGATGCGCTGACCTTCCTTCGTAAAGTCGGCAAGCACGGTGCGTTCTTCGTCGTCGGCAAGGATCTGCGTCCCGACCGGGACCTTGATCACGAGATCCTTGCCGCCGGCGCCAGTCATGTTGCTGCCCGAACCGCCCTTGCCGCGCGGCGCACGGAAATGCTGCGTGTAGCGGAAATCGATCAGCGTATTGAGGCCGGGCACGGCCTCAAAAATAATATCGCCCCCCTTGCCGCCTTCGCCGCCGTCGGGACCACCATACTCAATGAACTTTTCGCGCCGGAAGCTGACGGCGCCAGGGCCGCCCGCGCCCGAGCGAATAAAAATTTTTGCCTGGTCAAGAAAATGCATGGCCGCGCCTTTAACGACAATTGTGGCGTTTGCGTAGCGCGGTCTGCCAGTTAGCCGAGCGGCGGTCCCTCATCGCCGGCGATTCCCTTGATCAGGCCGACGGCATCGTCGCGGACCGCGGCACGCGGGAGGCCTGTCGCTGCGGCAATCTCGCTGCCGGCAAGGCTGTCGCCGATCGCCAACAAGACAAGGCCAAGCGTGACGCGATCCATCGGGCGCGTGTCGCCCGCATCGCGGAAGCCTTCAAGGATCGATTGGATCGTGTCTGCGACGGGCTTCAACGCCTCGCGCTGGCGGGTAAGGGCGATCCAGCCGATCAGCTCACCGGCCCGCTGCTCGGCGAAGGCGTCGAACATCGCGTCGACTACGTCGCGCTCGCTCGCTTCGCCTCGGCGGCGCCGACCGATTGCTTCATTGATTGAATCGGAGACTTTTTGCGCAATATCTTCGGCAAGGGCACGGTGGAGACCTGCTACCGAGCCGAAGTGATGCAACAGATTGGCGTGGGTGCGCCCAATCCTTGCACCGACTGCTTTTAACGTGACGGCCGCCACGCCCTCTTCGCGTAGCAGCGCTCGCGCTGCGGCTACGGCGGCAGCGCGGCTCTCTTCAGGCGAAAGGCGTTTACGATTCTGCAATGTTATTGACATTTATGTCAGCAATGACGAAGTTGGAATTCCCAGCTGCTTGGAGTGGTTTGATGAACGCCGCAAGTGTGACTCCTTCCGACCTGACCATCACTCCGCGTGACCGCCGCTTCGTGGACAAGGTACGACCAGCCCGCTGGTGGAACGGCGGCGATCCTGTAGCGACCGCGCTGTACAATGCGCTGTCGGCAACCTTTCCCAAGGGCGAGGCATTCTTCGTCGAGAGCGTCCGCGACTTCCGTCACGATGCTCCGCCCAAGCTGTCGGATGAGATCAAGGCGTTCACAACTCAGGAAGTCATTCACAGCCGCGAGCATGCGGCCTTCAACAGGGCCGCTCTAGACGCCGGCTATCGGCTCCAGTCGCTCGAGGATCGGGTCGAATGGCGGCTTGGCCTAGTCAGGAACCGTCCGCCGATCGCTTCGCTCGCCGCGACAATGGCTCTGGAGCATTTTACTGCGATTCTGGCGCATGAGTTGCTGGCTGATCCCCGCCACCTTGCCGATGCCGAACCCGAGGCAGCGGCACTTTGGCGCTGGCACGCAACCGAGGAAATCGAGCACAAGGGCGTCGCCTACGATACTTGGCTTCATGCGACGCGGCAGTGGCCGCGCGGCAAACGCTGGAAGGTCAAGGCAAAGGTGATGATGCTGGTTACCCGCAATTTCCTCGTTGATCGCACCAGGGGAGCGCTCGAACTTCTCCGGCAGGACGGCATCACGGGCCCCCGGGCATGGGCGCGGCTGGTGTGGTTCATGTGGGTGCGGCCCGGCATGATGCGGAAGATCTTCAGTGCTTGGGCGGCGTTCTTTCTTCCTGGTTTCCACCCGTGGAACGAGGACGATCGCCACCTGATCCGCGATTACGAGGCGGGAGAGGATTCCGCCTTCGGCAGCGCGAAGAAGGTAAGGCGGGCGGCCTGAATTATGCCGCCAGCGCCTCTTCCCGTTCCACCAGCGACAAGCGGTAGAGCTTCGCGATCGCATCGCCGCCCCGCGCGCAGCTGTAGCGTGCTGCGCTAAGGCCGGTCGGCACGAATCCCAGCTTTTCGAGCACGCGGCCCGATGCCGGATTATCGACAAAGTGCGACGCCTCCAGCCGCGGCAGTTTGAGGGTGCGCGCGATGTCGATCAGTGCGCGCGATGCCTCGGTCGCGAATCCCTTGCCCCAGTGCGGACGGGCAATCCAGTAGCCCATCTCGACTGAGCCAGATGGCCGGCGCCCCAGCCCGCAGGAGCCGACGATTCGTGGTTCACCATCGGTCCTTTCGGTGATCAGGAAACTCGGCATTACGGGATCGCGCGGCGCAGCAAGGAACGCCTCCGCATCTGCCAGCGCGTAGGGCCACGGGGCGGTCGCCAAGTTGCGCACGACCTGCTCGTCGGCAATCGCACGGGCCAGCGCAGGCGCATCTTCTGCCCAGCCGGGTCTCAATAACAGGCGTTCGGTTCGAGCGAACATTGCCACATCCTTCTCCTCTCGAACTGCCCGCTACGGCAGCTCTGTTTCAGTTTCGGGAGAAGAATGAGACGCAACAAAAAAGGGAGGAGAGGGGGCTTCCCTCTTCTCCCTTTTCGAGTCCTTTTTCGGGTCTCGTCTGGGGCGCCCCCTCCCGGGAGCGGCCCTTTATCGACCGATCCCGCTTATTCCGCCGCCTCCGGCATAATGGCTTCGACGTGGACGTATTTGCGACCAAGCTTGCCATCGCGGAAAGCGACGCGACCGTCGGTGAGTGCAAAAAGCGTATGATCTTTGCCCAGGCCAACGTTGTTGCCCGGGTACCAGCGAGTGCCGCGCTGACGCACGATGATGTTGCCGCCGCGAACCGCTTCGCCGCCGAACTTCTTCACGCCGAGGCGCTTCGATTCTGAATCACGGCCGTTACGCGACGAGCCGCCTGCTTTTTTATGTGCCATGACTTACTTCTTCTCGGTCTTCTTGGCGGCCGGAGCGGCCTTCTTGGCTGCCGCCTTAGCAGGTGCAGCATCCTTTGTCGACTTGGCTTCTGCCTTAGGCGCGGCCTCCTTCGGCGCTGCTGCCTTCGCAGGTGCGGCATCGCCCTTTTCGGCCTTGGCTTCCGTCTTCTTCTCGGCCTTCTTGCCGCCGATGCTCACGATCTCGAGAATCGTGTGCTGCTGGCGATGGCCCTTCTTGCGGCGGTAGTTGTGCCGCCGGCGCTTCTTGAAGACGGTGACCTTTTCACCCTTCGCTTGGGCGACGATCTTCGCCGCGACGGTCAGGCCCGACGTGGACTTCAAGTCCGAACCTTCGCCCGCGAGCAGGACATCGGTCAGGTCGATGCTGTCGCCGGCTTCACCAGCCAGCTTTTCAACGACGATCTTGTCTCCGGGGGCAACGCGATACTGCTTGCCACCCGTGCGCACGATAGCGAACATGGGCCTCTTCACTTTCCGTAACAATTGACCGCGCAAGGATGAGCGCCGCGTGGCACAAGCCCCGCGCGGGAAAGCGTGCCGCCTATGGGGTGGGGGTGATTCTGTCAACCGGTGAAGCGCGCGAAAATGCGGCATCTGGGGTTGGATTGATCGGTCTAGTGCCGATGTTCCGGCTTCAGCTTGTAGCGTTGGCCGTCGAAGCTTTCGAATAGGGTGCCGATGGCAGGATGGTCGATGGGCTCGCCCTCCTCGTCCTGAACGAGGTTCTGCTGACTGACATAGGCGACGTAGCTCGTCTCGGCATTTTCGGCGAGAAGGTGGTAGAAAGGCTGGTCCTTCGACGGACGCATGCCCTCGGGAATCGCCTCATACCACTCCTCGCTGTTAGCAAAGACGGGATCGACGTCGAAAATCACGCCGCGGAAGTCGAGCAGTCGGTGGCGCACCATGTCGCCAATGCCATAGCGGGCATGGGGAATCGGGCTCGAATGGGACGTGGACGGGGTGTTCATGGCCTCAATGTAATGCCGCCGGTTCGGGAGGCAAGCCAAACGGGCTTTGCAATGGGCCGAACCGCTGCTAGAGGCCGCCCCCGACCGATGCCGGCCTCAGCGCCGGACAGCATCATCCTGTCATGCGGAGAGGTGGCTGAGAGGTCGAAAGCACCGCACTCGAAATGCGGCGTGCCGGCAACGGTACCGTGGGTTCGAATCCCACCCTCTCCGCCACGACACCCAGACACGACCGCGACTGCAAAAGCGTCACTCGGCCTCGGACGAAAGAGTCTGGGGAACGAGCAGGATTCGCCTTCGTTTTGTTGTTGCGACCGATGTGTGTTCCAGCGCGACCTGTTCGCAAATTGCCATCGCGGAGACCGAAAATGACGAATTCAGATGACCGGCCCTACACCCCGGGCAGCCTGCCACCCCAGCCCGTCGAGGATCGGCCGAATGTCGGAACGGCGAAACCTAGCCAATATCCAAACCGGCACGAGGGTAGCGTCGCCGATGCTGAAAAGGAGAATGAGCGGCTCAATCCCGGTGACAGCCGTCCCCCTGCGGTAGATCGCCCAAATGCTGGCCGACCCGATCCGACAGAACGATAAGCCCAGGTTCCCGCCCGCGGCGTGTGAAGTATCACCCAAGCGCGTCGCGCCCGGCCATTAAGCCGCCCAGAAGCCGGCCTTGTTGACGTCCTTGGTTAGCTGAGCGTTTTGATCATCGGACAGCTTTGCACGCAGAGCCGGGAAAATTTCTTTCTCTTCCTCTTCCGCGTGAAGCGCCACGGCGTCGCGGAAGGCGCGAACTGTTTCAATCCACATGGGGTCGGCGGCGTCCATCTTCATCAGGCGGTAGAGAAATTCCTTAACCGCGCCATGGTCGTTTTCGAGATGCTCGGCGAAGCCTTGCTGGCCGTTCTCGCGCAGCTGGGCATAAACGACATGCTCCTCGGCATAGGCATGTTTATCGAGCGCATGGGAAATCTGTGTCAGCAGCATCTTGCGCGTCCGGATGTTATCCTCGTCCGTCGCCAGCATTCTATCGAACAGCGCCATTACCGCCTCATGTTCAGCGGCCAATGCCTCGTCCCACTCGCCCGTCGACGCACTCAGGCCTTGCACCGCCAGTTTTCGGCCGAGGTTGCCGGCGATGGCGAGCGCGGCACCAGCGGCTGCGGCTGCCACTAAGCTTCCACCGGTGCCCCATTTGAAAATTCCGGCATTGCTGTCGGAGCGAGTTTTCGCACGGGTTGCCATGTTGCTCTCCTCTTAACACTATACAGCGTCCGAACTCGGAGGAGGGGGCGGGCGTTCCTACAGTTTCTCCGCCGAACCGATCGGCGCGAGAGCTATCGAGGGCGCGGCGATCGGTTCGCTTGCCTCAGGCGGCAGCAGTATCTCCTTCTGGCTTGCTATCCTCACCGACCCGCATCATCGCCAGAGCTGCTATCACCAGCGTCCCCGCCGCGAATGCCATCGTGTAAATCGGTTCGGTCGGGAAGAACGCCTTCATGATTGAGCCCATGACAGTCGCAACAAGCAGCTGCGGCACCACTACGAAAACGTTGAACAGGCCCATGTAGATACCGAGCTTTGCCTGCGGCAGGTTCGATGCGAGGATGGCGTAGGGCATGGCGAGGATCGAGGCCCACGCGATGCCGATGCCGATCTCTGCGATCAGCAGGTACTGCGCGTCCCTGAACAGGAAGAAGCTGGCGAAGCCCGCCGCCCCACACAACAACCCAACCATATGCGTCCGCGCCTTGCCGATCTGCCGGGCGAGCAGCGGCAGTAGGGTAAGGGCGGCAATCGCGGCAACGCCGTTATAGACGGCGAACAACACGCCAACCCAGTTGCCAGCCTCCTGATAGGCGGAGCTTTCTGCATCGGCCGAACCGAAGAAATACTGCGCCACCACTGGCGTCGTGTTGATCCACATGATGAACAGTGCGGACCAACTGAAGAACTGGACGATAGCCAGCTTCTTCATGATGGAGGGCATTCCGGAAAAGTCGCCGACGATACTCGACAGCATATTCGCCGAATTGCCACCGCGGGCCATGCTGATGGCCAAGGCCGACGCCAGGCCGTAGGCGACCAGCAGGCCGCCGAGCAAATAGACTTCCTTCTCAAGTCCAAACTGCAATACGGCCAGCACAACTAAGGCGCCGGCAACGATCCAAGCCAGACTTGCGCCGAACCCTCGCGACGCGAGCGCGCGGAGGGTTGACGAGCCACCCTCGTCTGGCTCTTCGCCATAGGCGCGTAGTTGGTCGGCGCTATACTCGTCGGTTGCGATGACGGTCCAAAGCACGGCCAGGAAAAGGGCAATGCCGCCGAACCAGAAGCTGTAGCGGACGGTATCGGGGATAACGCCGGCAGCGGCCTCGTTCGAAACGCCCCAATAATCGAGCAACCAGGGGAAAATGGATCCTACGACTGCGCCTGCGCCGATGAATGCCGTCTGCACGGCATATCCCGCCGTGTGCTGGTCTTTCCGAAGCATGTCTCCGACGAAAGCGCGAAACGGCTCCATCGAAATGTTCAGGCTGGCATCGAGCAGCCACAGCAATACGGCGGCGAACAGCAGGACCTCGGCCATCGGCATCAGGAATAGCGAAAGGGCCGCGAGGATCGCGCCCGCGAGAAAATAGGGCCGACGCCGGCCGAGCCGGCCAAGCCAGGTACGGTCGCTCATGAATCCGACGATCGGCTGAACCAGAAGACCAGTCAGCGGCGCCGCGATCCAGAGGGCGGGAAGGTCGTCCAATGACGAGCCCAGCGTCTGAAAGATCCGGCTCATGTTCGAATTCTGGAGCGCAAACCCGATCTGGATTCCGAAAAAGCCGAACGAAATGTTCCACAGGCCCGCCCACGACTGGCGGGGTTTGCCGGCTTCGCCCAACGTCATTCTCCCCTTGAAACCGGGTCATTGCGCCCGGTTGTTCCCGACGCTGGCAGAGCAGGAGCGGCAACACAACGTCCGTGCATTCGTATGCATCGATGCGGGGGGTGACGGGCCGCACGCGACCCGATAGCCCTTTGCGCAAATATAAGGGGAGGATTGGGGAAAATGGTGATTGCTACGCAGCCGACCGAGGGCGAGGCCAACTCCACCCCGCTTGACCTGCCGGAAGGTGGGGTCGACGCGCCCCACCTGCGCTATTTTGTCATGGCGCTGTTTTTCATCTTCGGCGGCATCACCTCGCTCAACGACGTGATCATTCCCAAGCTGAAGGAGCTTTTCACGCTCAATTACACCCAAGCGATGCTGGTACAATTCTGCTTCTTCACTGCATATTTGGTCATCGGTATTCCGGGCGCGCAGCTCGTCAAAAAAATCGGCTACATGCGGGGGGCGGTGGCGGGTCTACTGACGATGATGGTCGGGTGCCTGCTGTTCATTCCTGCCTCAAAGACTGCGACCTACGGTCTATTCCTCTTCGCGCTGTTCATCCTCGCCAGTGGGGTGGTGGTCGTCCAAGTCGTAGCAAACCCGCTGATCAGCCTGCTCGGGCCACAAAAGACGGTGCACAGCCGACTGACCTTCGCACAGGCATTCAACAGCCTCGGTACAACGATCTTCCCGCGCGTTGGCGCGACACTCATCCTCGGTAGCCTTGCCGGCGTGACTGCCGCCGAACTGTCGGGCGCCGAACTCGACGCTTACCGTACCGCCGAAACGCAGATGATCGTCAACACGTACGTCGGGTTGGCGATCGCGCTTGCTGTGATCGCCGGCATCGTCTTCCTCTTCCGCAATTCGCTGAAAGGCGAACGGCATGATCATGGCTCGCCGCTCGCCGGCTTCTCGCTGCTCAAGCGACCCCGCTTTGGCTTCGGCGCGATGTGCATCTTCCTGTACGTCGGCGCGGAAGTCGCGATCGGCTCGCTGATCGTCAATTACCTCATGCAGTCGCACGTTCTCGCCCTGGCCGATGCGGAGGCCGGTAAATACATTATGTATTATTGGGGAGGTGCGATGGTCGGCCGCTTCATCGGTTCTTACTTCCTGCGCATCCTTAGCCCGGGAAAGATCCTGGCGTTCGTCGCGGCCGGCGCAATTGCACTTATCCTGGTCTCCGCCAACACGACCGGAACCGTGTCAGCCTATAGCCTGCTGGCAATTGGCCTAATGAACTCGATCATGTTTCCGACCATTTTTAGCCTCGCCTGCGAAAAGCTCGGCCCGCGCGCGGCCGACGGCTCAGGGATCATCAACATTGCCATTTTCGGCGGTGCGGTCGTTCCGTTGCTGACGGGCATGTTGGCCGATGTGTCGGGCAGCCTCGCGACCGCGCTGCTGCTGCCGGCGGTTTGTTATTTGGTGATCGCCGCCTTCGGCATCTACGCCCGGCGACCCGCGGCCTCCTAGCTGGAGCCGCGAACGATGAGCCGGACCGGCAGCAGCACGCTGTCCGGTCCGCGCTCCTCGATCTTCGATACCAGCGTCTCGACCAGCGTCTCGCCGGCCAGGATCGCGTCCTGCGCAATGGTGGTCAGAGCCGGCTCCGCCATCCTCGCTGCGGCAAGGTTGTCGAACCCAACGATCGAAACGTCGCACGGGGTGTTTAGCCCGGCATGGTGAAGCACATGCATCGCGCCGATCGCGACCAGGTCACTAGTGGCGAAAATCGCGTCGAACGCCACGCCTGAACCCAGCAGTGTCTCCGCCGCCTCGCGTCCAGCTTCCTCCGTGGGGATGGCGTCGAACTGCAGCCGCGCGTCATGGGTCACGCCTGCTTCGTCGAGCGCGCGTCGGAAGCCCTTCCACCGCTCGACGAATTCCGGCGCCGCGTCGCTAACCGTTCCAAGGAAAGCGATCGATTTGCGACCCCGTTCGATCAGATGTTTTCCGGCCAGGTATCCGCCCTGCTCATTGTCAGACCCGACAGTCGTGCCGATCTCACCGTCGGTTGCGGCGCCCCAACGGACGAAATGCGTACCCTGCCGGACCAATTGCTCCAGCCGCGGTCGCGCCGCGACATAATCGCCATAACCAAGCAGCAGGATGCCGTCGGCCTTCCGGCTGTCCTCATAGTCGACGTGCCAGTCGCCCGACAGTTGCTGCAAGCTGATCAAGAGGTCGTACCCGCGGCTGGCGCAGGCCCGCGTTAGAGATCCCACCATCGACAGGTAGAAAGGATTGATCAACGTATCGTCCGGCGTCGGGTCTTCAAAGAAGAGAAGAGCGATGGTGCGCGAATGGCGCCTGCGCAGGCCCGATGCATTCTTGTCGACCGTATAGTTGAGCTTGCGGGCGGCATCGAGCACGCGATTCCGCGTTTCCTCACTGACGGATGGATTGCCCGACAGGGCGCGGCTGACCGTCGGTTGGGATACCCCGGCAAGCGCAGCAATATCGAAGGATGTGGGTCGGCGCGTGGTCATTTCAGGCGTCGAGAATCCGTTGCAACTTCGCCACGGCAGCGCGGCTAACGCCTTCGTAGGACAGGTGAATACGTATGTATAGCGTCCCGCACTGGCTGACTCCCGCGTCACTCCGCTGCAAAGGCTATGTCGTCGATCCGAAACAATCGGACGGGTGCGCCAAAGCGCGCGCCAACCTTTCGGGAGGGAATAGGGGTCTTATGAAAAATTTCGCGCGCTCTCTTTATGCGACGACGGCCAGCCCCGTCGCGCTTGGCCTTGCGCTGTCGCTGATCGCCACGTCTCCGGCACACGCACAGGACGCCGCAGCCGACACAACCACCGCGGCCGAAAAAGCCCAGGCTGCGCAGGAAGCCGCCGCCTCGGCGCAGGATGCAGCCGCTGCCGCGCAGCAAGCCGCCGCCGCTGCTCAGAACGCGGCCGGCGAAGACATTGTGGTCACCGGCATCCGGGCATCGATCAACAGCTCCGTCGCGCAAAAGCGGAACAATACATCGATCGTCGAAGTGATCTCGGCCGAAGACATCGGCAAGCTGCCTGACCTCTCGATTGCGGAGTCGTTGTCGCGCCTGCCGGGCCTTGCAACGCAGCGCCTCGACGGCCGCGCCAACGTCGTCTCGATCCGCGGCCTCGCTCCCGACTTCACGACCACGTTGCTGAACGGTCGTGAGCAGGTCAGCGCCAACAACAACCGTGGCGTCGAACTCGATCAGTATCCGTCGGAACTGCTCAACGGCGCCGTTGTCTACAAGACGCCCGACGCCAGCCTGATCGGCCAGGCGCTGGGCGGCACCATCGACATGCAGACCGTCCGTCCGCTGGCCCATGGCAAGCGCACCGTCGCCGTTGGCATTCGCGGCGAGGTGAACGACCTCGGCAAGCTCAACCCGGACATTTCGAACAAGGGCTATCGGTTCAACATCTCCTACATTGACCAAAATGCGGACGGCACGCTCGGCTGGGCGATCGGCTATGCCCGGATGAAGTCGCCCACGGCCGAAGAGCGTTTCAATGCATGGGGTTATCCGGGTGGTCCGGACGGCAACCTGATCATCGGCGGCGCTAAGCCCTATGTGAAGTCGAACGAGCTTAACCGCGACGGCCTCATGGGCGTCCTCGAGTTCCAGCCGAGCGACCGGGTGCACACGACAATCGACGGCTATTGGTCGCGCTTCAAGGATGACCAGCGCCTGCGCGGCATCGAATTTCCGCTCGCCTGGGGCAATTCTACCCTGCTTCCCGGCTACACTGCGGAGGACGGCCTGGTCACCTCGGGAACCTGGTCGGGCACCGAGGCGGTCATGCGCAACGACGTTGTACATCGCACGTCGAACATTTTTGCAGCTGGCTGGAACACCAAGTTCATGGCGACCGAGCGCCTAACGCTCGAAGCCGACCTTGGTTATTCGAAGCTCAAAAAGACCGAGGAAAATCTTGAAATCTATCTAGGCACGGGGCGTGGCCAGAATGTCGGCGACCGTGAGACGGCGCTGGGTTTCGAAATGCGCAACAACGGCGGGATCATCTTCAACCCGTCGCTCGACTATGCTGATCCGAACCTGTTCGTGATTACTGATCCGCAGGGTTGGAACAGCTGCGGCGGCGCGGTGCCGAACTGCCAGGACGGCTTCGTCAATACGCCGAAGATTCGCGACCAACTGGCCTCGCTGCGCCTGCAAGCGACGCAGGAACTCGACGGCTTCATCAAGAGTGTGCGGGTCGGCGCCAACTACTCCAGCCGCAAGAAGTCGCTGGATGATCGCGGCTTTGTCTTGACGAGCGAAAACTACCCGGCCGACACGCCGGTCCCGTCCGACTATTTGTATGACCCGGTGTCGCTCGACTTCATCGGCATTCCCGGCATGGTGTCGTTCGACAGCTGGGAATATTACAAGGACGGCAACTACACGCTGACTGACGAAGCGGACTGGACGCCCGGCCGAATCTTCAACGATTACACCGTCCGTGAAAAGGTGCTGACCGGCTTCGTCCAGGCGAATTTCGATCAGGACCTCGGCCAGGTTCCAGTACGCGGCAATGTCGGCCTGCAGATCGTTCACACGGACCAGGAAGGGTCCAGCTTCTACGCACAGGTCGTTGGCGGCCAAACGGAATCGACGCCCGTCACCGATGGCGACAAGTATACCGAATTCCTTCCCAGCCTGAACGTGACGGCTGAGCTTGCTCAGGGAACCTTCCTGCGCTTCGGCGCAGCCCGCATGCTGGCGCGCGCCCGTATGGACCAGCTGCGTCCGGGTGGTGGCGTCAACTTCGACTCGTCGAGGCGCAACAACACCGACATCAATGCCTCTCCTTGGTCGCTTGACCTCGGCAATGCAAAGCTGCGGCCGCTAATGGCAAAGACCTTCGACATCGCGTTCGAGAAGTATTTCGGGAAGGGTGGCTACGTCTCAGTCGGCGGATTCTACAAGCGTCTCGAAAATTGGATCTATCGTCAGTCGACCGAGTTCGACTTTACCGAGTTCGAAGTGCCCGACGGCGGCACGGTCGCGACGCGTCTGGGCCTTGCCAACCAGTGGCAGAATGGGCGCGCCGGCAAGGTTTATGGCTTCGAGGCTTCGGCGTCGCTTCCCTTCTCGACCTTCACCCCGGCGCTTGATGGCTTCGGCGTGCTGGCCAGCGGCTCCTACACCAAGAGCCGGGTGCGCGAAGGTGGTGCGGACCCGATCTCGATGCCTGGCCTGTCGCGGTGGGTCGCAAACGGAACGGCCTATTACGAAAAGAACGGCTTCCAGGTTCGCGCATCGGCACGATATCGGTCGAAGTTCCTGGCGGAGGTTTCGGGCCTGAGCCTGGCGCGGGACCGCGTCATGGCGAAGAGTGAGGTCATCCTAGACGCGCAGGTTGGTTATACGTTTGAAAGCGGGCCGCTGACGGGTCTGGGTGTCCTGCTCCAAGGCAGCAACCTCACCAACGAACCGTTCGTGACCTATTACAACGACGATCCGCGCCAGATTCGCGACTACCAGAACTACGGTCGCAACTTTATGGCCGGCGTTACCTACAGGTTCTAATGACGGTGGCGGGTCCGAGGATGTCGGACCCGCCATTTTTTTCATTGGAAGCTCTGGGATTGTGGCTTCGGTCGCCATGATAGTCGGAGGGGATAGCGATCGTGACGGATAGTCGCATTCGCGACGTCGTGATTGTCGGCGGCGGAACGGCGGGCTGGATGGCCGCTTCGGCCTTGTCGAGCGTCCTGGGCGAGCAACTTAATATCCGCCTCATCGAGAGTGACGAGATCGGCATCGTCGGTGTCGGCGAAGCGACGATCCCGGCGATCCGCCTGTTCAACGGCCTGGTCGGCATCAACGAAGACGAATTCGTTGCGGCCACTCAGGGCAGTTTCAAGTTGGGGATCGAATTCCAGAATTGGGGCAAGCCCGGCGACAGCTACATGCACGCCTTCGGTATGGTCGGCCAAAGCCTGGGCCTTGTAGAATTCTGGCAATATTGGCTGCGCGGCCGCAATGAAGGCGTCGCCGACCGCTTCTGGGACTATTCGCTCAACGAGACCGCGGCGCGGATGAACCGGTTCGGACGCCTGCCGACTATTCCCAATAGCAATCTGGACGGCATCGCTTATGCCTTCCACTTCGACGCCGGGCTCTATGCCCGCTTTCTGCGCCGGATTGCCGAACGCAACGGCGTGACGCGGATCGAGGGCAAGATTACCTCTGTCCAGCGCGATGGCGAGACCGGTTTCGTGTCGTCGGTCACGCTCGAAAGCGGAGAGGCCATCGGCGGCGAGTTGTTCATCGATTGCTCCGGCTTTCGTGGCTTGCTGATCGAACAGGCGCTCGAAACCGGTTACGACGACTGGACCCACTGGCTGCCGTGCGACCGAGCCATTGCCGTGCCCAGCGAGAATGTCGGCCCGGCGCGGCCCTACACGCAATCGATCGCCCATCAGGCGGGCTGGCAATGGCGCATCCCTCTGCAGCACCGCACAGGCAACGGCCACGTCTTCTGCTCCGACTTCATCAGCGAGGACGAAGCGACCGCAACCTTGCTGTCAAACCTTGAAGGACCCGCGCTGGCGGATCCGCGATCGTTGCGCTTCGCGACGGGGATGCGCAAGCGTGGATGGAACAAGAACGTCGTGGCGCTAGGCTTGTCGTCTGGCTTCATGGAGCCGCTGGAATCGACCAGCATCCACCTGATCCAGAACGGCATCGCCAAGCTGATTTCGCATTTCCCGGACCGCGGCTTCGCCCCCGCCAACGTCGAAGCCTACAATCGCCGCGTCGCATATGATTATGAGCGGATTCGCGATTTCATCGTGCTCCATTATTACGCCAACCAGCGGGAAGAGTCGTTCTGGAAACGTTGCCGTGAAATGGCCATCCCCGACTCGCTACGGCAAAAGATTGACTTGTTCCGCGCGACCGGCCGCATTTTCCGCGAACAGGAAGAACTGTTCGTCGAAGTGGGCTGGTTTCAGGTGCTAACGGGCCAGAATATCGTCCCCAACACCTATCATCCATTGGCGGATGCCCTGACCAAGGATGAGCTTCGGCAGTTTTTCGCCGACCTGAAGACCATCATCGGCGGGACCGCCTCGCGCCTGCCTCCACACGACATTTTCATTCGCCAGTTTTGCGCAGCCGCTTCGCAGAAAGTCCCAGCATGAAGAAATTGCTCACTGTCGCTGTCATGCTGATGACCGCTACCCCGGTTGCGGCAGCGGACTATCGCTCGCGCCTGCCGGAAGACGAGCTTATCTATTTCATGCTACCCGACCGGTTCGAAAATGGCGACCGCAAGAACGATCTCGGTGGGTTGAAAGGGGACCGGCTAAAGACCGGCTACGATCCAACGCACAAGGGCTTCTATCACGGCGGCGACCTCAAGGGATTGATCAACCGCCTCGACTATCTCCAAGGCATGGGCATCACCGCCATCTGGGTGGCGCCGATCTTCAAGAACAAACCGGTGCAGGGACCGTCGGGGCAAGAGTCCGCGGCCTATCACGGCTATTGGGTGACGGACTTCACTCAGGTCGATCCGCACCTCGGCACCAATGCTGAATTTAAGCAGTTGGTCGACGAAGCGCATCGCCGCGGCATGAAGGTCTATATGGACATCATCGCCAACCACACGGCCGACGTGATCCAGTACAAGGGCTGCGCGATCCAGGCCTGCGGCTACCGATCGATCGCTGACTATCCCTACCAGCGGCGCGGCGGCGCGACCGGGGTGCCGATCAACGGCGGCTACAAGGGCGACCGAGACAAGTCGGTGGAAAATTTCGCGAAGCTGACCAACCCGAATTTTGCCTATGAAGTCGAAGTGCCGCCCGCTGAAAAGTCGGTGAAAGTTCCAGCTTGGCTCAACGACCCAATCTGGTACCACAACCGCGGCAATTCGGAATGGCACGGGGAAAGCACGACCTACGGCGACTTCTCCGGCCTCGATGACCTTATGACCGAAAACCCGCGCGTCGTCGCGGGGCTGATCGAGGTTTTTGGCAGCTGGATCGACCGGTTCGGCGTCGACGGATTCCGCATCGATACCGCCAAGCATGTGAACCCTGAATTCTGGCAAGCTTTCGTCCCGGCGATCCTGCAACGGGCAAAGGCGCGCGGTATCCCGAACTTCCACATCTTCGGCGAAGTCTACCAGGACACGATGGAGCCCGGCACGCTGGCCGTCCACACCCGGGTCGACAATTATCCCGCCGTACTCGACTTCGCTTTTCGTGCGGCGGCGCTCCGCACGCTGGCCGGCGGCGACGGTACCGAGGTTTGGGAACGGCTGTTCTTCGGCGACCCGCTTTACGAAGGCGGAGCGGACAAGGCGCGCCAACTGCCGACCTTTGTCAGCAATCATGACGCGGGCCGCTTTTCTATGTTCGTGCGCCGCGCCTTCCCCAAAGCGAGCGACGAGGAAGTCCTCGACCGCGTCATGCTGTCGCATGCCATGCTGCTGACGCTGCGCGGCGTTCCGACCATCTACTCGGGTGACGAGCAGGGCTTCGTCAGCGACGAGGGCGACCAGGGCGCACGCGAGGACATGTTCCCCAGCAAGGTAGCGATCTACAACGACAACCGCCTGCTCGGCACAGCCAATACTACGGCGATCTCCAACTTTGACACTGCCCATCCGCTCTACCGGCTGATTGCAACGCTGGGTAAGGTCCGAGCCGAAACGCCCGCGCTCCGCCGTGGCCGCCAGTTGACCCGGGCCTCCAGCCAGAAAGCAGGACTCTTCGCCGTGTCCCGCTTCGATCCCGATACCGGAAAAGAAGTGCTGCTAGCGTTTAATACCTCGACGCAGGTGATCACCCAAAATGTCGTCGTTGAAGTAGATAGCCGGAACTTTACGGCGCTCGCTGGCCAATGCGCCCCACATGCCAGCGCGCCGGGCAGCATCCGTATCACCCTGCCGCCCCTTGGCTATGCGGTGTGTGCCGCCCGATGAGCACCAAGTTGGCCGACCTTGGCAACGCGCGCGCTACTGCCACCCCGCCGTGGTGGAAAGGCGCGGTCATTTATCAAGTTTACCCGCGCAGCTTCGCAGACTCGAACGGCGACGGCATTGGCGATCTGAAGGGCGTCACCACGCATCTCGACTATGTCGCCAGCCTCGGCTGCGAGGGCGTGTGGATCTCGCCGTTCTTCACGTCACCGATGAAGGACTTCGGGTACGATGTCGCCGACTATTGCGGGGTCGATCCTATCTTCGGCACGCTGGACGATTTCGACGCGCTAGTGGAACGGGCCCATTTGCTCGGCCTCAAGGTAATGATCGACCAGGTCTATTCGCACAGCAGCGACGAACATCCCTGGTTTCGCGAAAGCCGCTCGTCGCGCAACAACCCAAGGTCCGACTGGTACGTCTGGGCGGACGCCAAGCCGGACGGTTCTCCGCCCAACAATTGGCAGTCTGTGTTCGGCGGTCCTTCATGGACTTGGGACGCCCGGCGCGAGCAATATTATCATCACAGCTTCCTAAAGGAGCAGCCGCAGCTAAACCTGCACAATCGCAATGTGCAGGACGCGTTGCTGGAGGTTGCGAAGTTCTGGCTCGATCGCGGCGTCGACGGCTTCCGCCTAGACGCACTCAACTTCGCGATGCACGACCTGCAGCTGCGCGATAATCCGCCGGTCGAAAATCCGGTCAAGCGGACCCGCCCGTTCGATTTCCAACATCATTTCTACAATCAGGGCGACCCAGGCATTGTCCTATTTGTTGAGCGAATGCGGGAATTGGCTGACCGTTATCGCGTAGCGTTTACACTCGCGGAAGTCGGCGGCGAACGCGCGGGTGAGGAGATGAAACTCTACACGGCGGGAAACGCGAGACTGCACAGCGCGTACGGGTTCGACTATCTATACGCCGAAGCACTTACTCCCGAAGTGGTCCGCGAGACGATCCGCAAATGGTCGGGCGAAGCCGGCGAGGGCTGGCCGAGCTGGGCCTTCTCTAACCATGATGCTCCCCGCTTCGCCTCGCGCTGGTGGGGCAGCGACCGGCGGGATGCCTTCGTTCGCGTCGCCCTGCTGATGCTGGTGAGCCTGCGGGGCAACGTCATCCTCTACCAAGGCGAAGAGCTTGGCCTGCCACAGGCGCATGTTCCCTTCGACGCGCTCCAGGATCCTGAGGCAATCGCCAACTGGCCACAGACGCTGGGTCGCGACGGTGCCCGCACGCCAATGCCCTGGACCGGCGGTGCGGACGGCGGGTTCGGTAGCGACAAGCCGTGGCTGCCGTTCGATCCGGCACACCTGCAGCTTAATGTCGCAGATCAGGACGGTGACCCGGAATCGATTCTCAACTGGACTCGGCAGCTGGTGGCGCTTCGCCGGCAGGAGAAGGTGCTTCGCGAAGGCGACATTCGGATTCTCGACGATGTCAGCGACCAAGTCGTGGCGTTCGAACGTCAACTGGACGACGAACGGCTTCTCTGCCTGTTCAACCTGTCGACGTCGCCAGCTGCCAATCCGGCCCCGGGCGGCTTGGTCCTGCTGAGCGTTAACGGCGCCGACCCGTCTTTTGAAATGATCCCTCCCGCTTCAGGATATATTGCCCGATGCTAGTGCGCTTTATTGCGGCCCTGTCGCTCCTCTTCACCGCCGTCCCCGCTATGGCGGAGGCCGTTTCCGTCGATTCTCCTGGCAAAGTCCTCAAGGTAACGCTGGACCTCAACGGAGAGGGCCGGCTGCACTATCGTGTCGACCGGCTCGGCAAGCCGGTGATCGGCGAAAGCCAGCTTGGTTTCCTCTTCACCGACCAGCCGCAGATGCTGCGCAATTTCGAGATCGTTGGCCAACGTATTCGCGAGCAGGACGATACGTGGACGACGCCGTGGGGCGAAGACCGAACGATCCGGAACCACTATCGCGAAATGATCGTCGACGTCTCGGAGAAGAGTCCGCTGAGGCGTCGCATGGTGATTGAAATTCGCGCCTATGACGACGGCATCGGGTTCCGCTACCGCCTCCCGGCCCGTGACAGCGGCAAGGCCACGAACATCGCGGAGGAACTGACGCAGTTCCGCCTGGCTCATGATGGCAAGGCTTGGTGGGCGCCGGCGTTCGAAAGCAACCGCGAGGAATATCTCTACAATGCGACGCAGGTTAGCGGCATCGCCACCGCCCAGACCCCGCTGACCATGGTGCTGACCGACGGAACGCACGTTTCGATCCACGAAGCTGCGCTGGTGGATTATTCCGGCATGAACGTCGCCCGCGTAGAAGGCACACTGCTGAAAGCCGTGCTGACTCCGTCATCGACGGGCGCCAAGGTCAGCCGGACGGGCGAGTTCACCACGCCGTGGCGGATGGTGACGATCACGCCAGATGCGCCGTCACTCTACGCCGCGCGCAACTTGGTCCTCAACCTCAACGAAGCCAACAAGCTGGGAGATGTGAGCTGGGTGAAGCCCCGCAAATATGTCGGTATCTGGTGGGGCATGCACCTCGACACGCAAACCTGGGCATCGGGCGCCAAGCATGGCGCAACGACTGAGAACGCGCTGAAGCTGATCGACTTTGCAGCGAAGCACAAAATTCCGGGCATGCTGATCGAAGGCTGGAATATCGGCTGGGACGGCGACTGGTTTGCAAACGGGTGGGATTTCAGCTTCACCAAGCCATATCCCGACTTCGACATGCCGCGCATCGCCGCCTATGCCCGCAAGAAGGGTGTTCACATCATTGGCCACCACGAGACCTCCGCGAACATCGCCAACTATGAAGCTCAGCTGGGCGGCGCAATGGACTATTACCGGGCCAACGGCATTGACGCGGTCAAAACAGGTTACGTCTCCGACGCAGGCGGCGTGCAGGCACGCGGCGCTGATGGTCAGATCGATTTCGAATGGCATGAAGGGCAGGTCATGTCGCGCCATCACCTGAAGGTCGTAACCGAGGCAGCGAAGCGTCGGATCATGGTCAACGCCCACGAACCGATCAAGGACACGGGTTTGCGCCGGACCTATCCGAACTGGGTCAGCCGCGAAGGACAGCGCGGGATGGAGTATAACGCCTGGGGCGTGCCGAAGAACCCGCCGGTCTATGACACGGAACTGTTCTTCACGCGCATGATGGCAGGGCCAATGGACTATACGCCGGGAATCGTCAGCCTGAAGGGCCGCGGGGACACGGACATTCTGTCAACGCTCGCGCGGCAACTTGCTTTGTATGTCGTCATCTATTCGCCGGTGCAGATGGCCGCCGACCTTCAGGAGAACTACGAGGCGAGCCCCGTCGCCTTCGATTTCATCAAGCAGGTTCCTGTCGATTGGGACGAAACGCGCGTGCTGGACGCGACGGTCGGTGAGCATGTCGTCGTTGCGCGCAAGGAGCGGGGGCGTCCCGACTGGTATGTCGGCGGCGTAACCGATGGATCAGCGCGTAATGTGACGGTCTCGCTCGATTTCCTCGATGCGGGTAAAAGCTATAACGCCATTATCTATCGCGACGGCCCGACAGCGGAGGCAGGCCCCAAGGGCAAGGACATGATCCGTGAATCGCGCGTCGTCCGACGCGGTGATCGCGTCGAGCTGGCGATGGCGCCGGGCGGCGGATTCGCGATTCGGTTGTCGAGGCGCTGATGCGCCTTGTCCGCCTGCTGGCCGGCGTGCTGGCCCTGACCCTGGCTCCGGTCGCCGCAGCGGCGGCCGAGC
This sequence comes from Sphingomonas edaphi, assembly GCF_003583725.1. Taxonomy (GTDB): domain Bacteria; phylum Pseudomonadota; class Alphaproteobacteria; order Sphingomonadales; family Sphingomonadaceae; genus Sphingomicrobium; species Sphingomicrobium edaphi. The sequence goes on from NZ_QXTF01000002.1 coordinate 158,320, forward strand.
CGAAGCGAGTGGTGCCGGAAGTCTCCGACGGGCGCATCGTCGACCTTGGTGTGATGACCTCCCGCCATGCTGATCCGCGTCGTGTCGTCGTCTGGCTGCCGCCTCATTATTCCGCCACGGGCAACCCGTACGCGGTCCTGTACATGCATGACGGGCAAAACCTATTCGACAAGGCCACGGCCGGATACGGCATGGAATGGCAGGTTGACGAGGTTGCGTCCCGGCTCATGCGCGAGGGCAAGATGCGCCCGGCCATCGTCGTCGGCGTCTGGAACACACCAAAGCGGCTTCGCGAATATTTGCCTTCGAAGGCCTTTGACCGCCTACCACCGCAGTACATTGACCGGGTGCGCGGGCTCTATGGCGGCGAACCGTTGTCGGACGGGTATTTGAAGTTCATTGTCACCGAATTGAAGCCCGCAATCGACCGGCGCTTCAACGTCCTTCGCGATCGCAAAAATACACTGATCATGGGTTCGTCGATGGGCGCGCTCATCTCGCTATATGCCATCAATCAATATCCGCAGGTCTTCGGCGGGGCAGGGATGGTATCCACGCACTGGCCGCTGTTCCTCGCGGAACCGGGCAAGGATCTAACCGACGAGGAAGTGAATGTCGTGGCCTCCTCGTTTGAAGCCTACCTCCGTCCGTCGCTGGCCTCGCCCAAGACGCACCGACTCTATTTCGATCACGGCACCGAGACGCTGGACTCGCAATACGCGGTATACCAGCAGCGCATTGACCGCATTGTCGCAGCGAAGGGCTACCGCCAAGGCAGGAATTGGGTGACGCGCAACTTCCCGGGCCAGGAGCATAACGAGAAAAGCTGGGCCTCGCGGGTCGAAGTGCCGCTCCAGTTCCTGCTGCCTCCATTCGAGACGAGGAGCCGGTGACGTTGCGTAGCAGACGAACGATCGCCGTCGCAGATGTCGGCGGGACGCACGCCCGGTTTGCGCTGGCGGAGATAGCGAACGGACAGGTTCGGTCGCTGGGTGAGCCGGTTACGTTCAGGACCGCCGATCACGCGAGTTTTCAGATTGCGTGGCAAGAGTTCGGGCGCACGATTGGCGGCGCGTTGCCTGATGCTATCGGCATCGCTTTTGCCGGTCCCGTGGGCGGCGAGGTGTTGAAGCTCACGAACAATCCTTGGGTTATCCGCCCGGCGTTGATGCAGGAGCGGCTGGGAGTCACCGAATATAAAATCGTCAACGACTTCGGCGCTGTCGCGCATGCCGTCGCACAGCTCGGCGCAGAGTATTTTGATCATGTCTGCGGACCAGAAGGGCCGATGCCGGCGACCGGCGTTACGACCGTGGTCGGTCCCGGGACCGGGCTTGGCGTTGCACAATTGCTGCGCGCCGACGTCGGTTACCACGTCATCGAGACTGAAGGGGGCCATGTCGATTTCGCGCCTCTCGACGCGCTAGAAGACAAGATCCTGAACCATCTCCGCCGCTCATTCCGCCGTGTGTCGGTCGAAAGGATTGCAGCTGGCTCGGGATTGGCGAACATCTACAACGCCATTGCCGCCATCGAGGGCAAGGCTGTCCCCCATCGCGATGACAAGGAGCTCTGGACGGCCGGATTGGACGGATCGGACCCGCTGGCGACGGCCGCGGTCGACCGGTTTTTCCTTTCGCTTGGTGCCGTCGCTGGGGACCTCGCTCTCGCGCATGGCGCCAATGCTGTCGTTCTTGCTGGTGGCCTCGGTTATCGGTTGAAAGACCGATTCGAGACTAGCGGCTTTTCCGATCGTTTTATCGCCAAGGGTCGGTTCGAGCGGCGGATGGAGGCGATTCCGGTCAAGCTGGTCAGCCACCCGCAACCCGGCCTGTTCGGCGCTGCGGCAGCCTTCGCATCGACCTTCACCGGCTAGCCGGTCAACCAATAGGTGTCCAAAATGAAAGCTCTTGTTGCAGTCGCGATGCTGTTGGCGTCAGTTCCGGCCGTCGCTCAGCCGGTTAGTGCGTATGCGCCCGAGAGCTTCGAAGGGGTCAAGCATCCCGACTGGTCACGCAAGGCGGTCATCTACCAGGTCAACACCCGGCAGTTCACGCCGGAGGGGACATTGAAGGCTGCAACGGCGCAGATCCCGCGTCTAAAAGCGATGGGCGTCGATATTCTGTGGCTGATGCCGATTCATCCGATCGGGGAAAAGAACCGTAAGGGCACGCTGGGCAGCCCTTATTCGGTGCGCGATTATCGGGCGGTCAATCCGGAACTTGGCACGACGGCGGACCTAAAGGCCTTCGTCGACGCGGCGCATGCCAAAGGCATGAAGGTCATTCTCGACTGGGTCGCGAACCACACTGCCTGGGATCATCCGTGGGTCAAGCAGCACCCAGAATGGTATGAACGCGACTGGAAGGGCGCAAATGTTTCCACTCCTTGGTGGGACTGGTCCGACATCATCGATCTCGATTATTCACATGCCGGATTGCGGCGGGAAATGGCGCAGTCGATGGCATATTGGGTCCGGGACGTCGGCGTCGATGGGTTCCGCGCTGACGTCGCTGGCTATGTCCCGCCCGACTTCTGGACAGACGTCCGCCGCGACCTCGAAGCGATAAAGCCGGTGTGGATGCTGGGAGAGTTCAACCACCGAGACCTGCACCTGACCTCGTTCGATTCCAGCTACGGTTGGGCTTGGGCAGAAGCCGTAATGAAAATTGCAAAAGGCGAGGCCGACACGGGCGCGCTCTACGGTTTCTACAGCGAGAACCAGAGCGCATGGCCGACCGGTGCGCAGCGAATGATTTTCACGTCTAACCACGATGAGAATGCCTGGGCAGGGACGGAGTTCGAGCGGTTCGGCCCGGCGCTGGACAATGCCTTCGCTCTGCTGTTCACGTCGGAAGGAATTCCGCTGATCTACAACGGTCAGGAAGCTGGAAATGGCAAGCGCATAAAATTCTTTGAGCGAGACCCGATAGCTTGGAAAGATCATCCCAATGGCGCGCTGATCCGGGACTGGATCACGTTCCGGAAGCAGCATCCCGCCCTCGACAACGCCCCTTGGGGCGCTCGCATGGTGCAGGTGAAAAACAGCGACGCGACGAAGGTGTTCAGCTTCGTACGGGCCAAGGCGGGCGATGCCATCTTCGTTGCGCAAAATTACAGCGCCGAACCGAAGAGCGTTACGCTGGATGAATTGCCGTACGCGGGCGATTGGACCGAAAAGGGCGGGACGGTGAAAACGCTGGCGAAAGGGAGCCGCCTTGATTTGGCGCCTTGGTCCACGCGCGTCTTTACCCGGCGCTACTGACCGCCCATCGTCCGACGATGGACAGGTCCAGCATCATCGGTGAGCGGGCGCCTATTTTTTGGGGCGCCTGCCTAGCGATCACCGCCGGCGTTCTTTTGCACCTGCCGATGCTGTCGATGGCCCGTCACATGGGGAATCGGCTTGCAGGCATGCCAATGGATGCGGGCATGTGGCTAGGAATGGCGCTCATCATCCTCGGCGTTCCTGCCGCAATTTATGGAGCGCTACCTAGGCATCGTGCCCCACACGGATCTCACGCTCAGACCAATTTTGAAGCATCGAATGACACGCCGTTGAACCGGTGGCACGCCATTGTGCTGGCAATCCTGACGCTGGGCCTGATCATCGACGTTATGAAACCCGCGACGCTTGGGTTCGTCCTGCCGGGCATGCGGGCCGAATACGGGATCAGCAAGGCGGAGGTCGCGCTGCTGCCTCTGACGGCTCTAATTGGCACGACCGTCGGCTCACTCGTCTGGGGGTGGCTTGCCGACATTTACGGCCGCCGCGTGTCCATCCTGCTCTCGACAATCCTGTTCGTGTCTACGTCGATCTGCGGCGCCATGCCGCTATTCGAACTCAACCTGCTCATGTGCTTCCTAATGGGATCTTCAGCAGGCGGCATGTTGCCTGTCGTTTATACGCTTCTGGCAGAGATCATGCCGCCGAGGCACCGGCCGTGGGTTTTGGTGCTAGTGGGAGGGACTGGCCTGATCGGGGGCTATCTCGCAGCGAGCGGATCCGCGCATACGTTCGAACCTACGTTCGGCTGGCGAGTGCTGTGGCTCCAAGGCTTTCCAACGGGGCTGCTGCTCCTTGCGCTTGCCCGCTTCATCCCTGAATCGCCGCGGTTCCTGGCCGAACGCCGCCGAATGGATGAATTGGCGGATATGGAGCGCAAATACGGAATCGTTGCCCGCCCAAAAGAACCGGTGCCGCCAGATGCAGCCGTCGCGCCGAGAGGCATGGTAAGTTGACCATCGCGCTGGTCATTACAGCGCTGGCGTGGAGCTTCATCAACTTCGGTCTATTGCTTTGGTTGCCGACCGACCTCGAGGCACGAGGTTACAGCTCCTCGCTGGCGAGCGGGATTATAGCCAGTTCGGCGCTTGTCGCCCTCCCCACGATTGTGATCGTTGCCTGGACTTACAGCCAGTTCAGTAGCAAGTGGACCTTGGTCGGGACGATCATCCTATCTCTGTTTGGGCTCGTCGGGGCAGCGTTGCCGCCTGACGTGCTGGCTTGGCCACCAATGTTGATTGCCGTGATCGCCCTGCTGATCGTCGGGACCAATGGAATGATCGCAGTGCTGTTGCCGTATTGCGCCGAAAATTACCCGCTCGGCGTTCGCGGACGCGCCACCGGTCTAATTGCCGGGGCGAGCAAGTTCGGCGGAGTCACCGTTCAAGCTTTCGCGTTAGGCGGCTTCATCCCCACGCTTGGCGGTGCCGCGCTGGCGCTCCTCGCGCCAACGCTTTTGTCCGCAGGCCTGACGTCCTGGGCCGGTCGTGAGACGAAGGGCCGCAGCCTGCGGGAATTGGAGAGCGGGACCTAGTGCCTTCTACTGCTTCGCGACGCATCGGGCAGGATGGGCCGCAAGATCGGCCAGCTCCAGCGCATGCGCAATCGCGCGCTTCAATTGGGGCAGGGTGATCGGTTTGCGGACAACTTGGAACTGCCCTTTAAGTTCGTCTAGCGCATCGCCGTCGGCATAGCCTGTCATGAGGATGGCACCGACGCCAGGCCAGCGTTCTTTGATCGCGGAAATAGTATCGAGGCCGTTCATTCCGGGCATAGCAAAGTCTGTCAGCAATATCTCAAGCGGTTTGGCGCCCTCGTTGACATAGCGGACCGCCGCGGTGCCGCTATCGACGTCGACAACCTTTAGGCCGATGTCGCGAAGCTGCTCACCAATGACGGTTCGCACAGACGCGTCGTCGTCGACCAAAAGGATGCTGCGCCCGCTGATGTCCACTTCATCTTCGTCTGAGACGATTGTCTGCACAGGCGGCTTGTCGGTTGAGGGCACGTATATGTCGATCGTCGTGCCCCTGCCACTATCGCTGTAAATTTCGAACTTGCCGCCAGATTGCTGCACGAAGCCGGCCACCATGGAGAGGCCGAGCCCCGTTCCTTTCCCTGATTCCTTGGTCGTAAAAAACGGTTCGGTCACCCGATCGATGATTTCGGCGGGAATGCCAGAACCCTCGTCACTCACCGTAATCTGAACGAACTTGGCTGGATCTTGGGAGCCGGGAATGGTCGACACGTTGAACCCGACCCGAATGGTGCCGCCGTCCGGCATGGCATCGCGGGCGTTGATGATCAGGTTAACCAGCGCGAGTTCAAGTTGGGACCGATCGACGAAAACATAGGCGTCGATTTCCGGGCACTGCCATTCGATCTGGATTCGACCGCCAAGTGTCGGTGCGACGAGTCCGGCCACCGACTGGCAAAGCTGGCGAGGATCGACGCTGACCGGCGTCAGGTCCTGCTTGCGTGCGAACGCCATCATTCGCCGGACCAATTCGGCACCTTGCTCCGCCGCGTGGCGCATCTGGTCCACGATCAGCTTGTCGCGGTCGGTCATTTCGACGCGGCGCTGGAGGAGGTGGAGACCGCCCAGAACCGACGCCAGCAGGTTGTTAAAGTCGTGCGCTACTCCGCCGGTCAACTGGCCGATCGCGTCCATCTTCTGCGCCTGGAGCAGCTGGGTCTCCAATTCCTTGCGTTCGCTGATGTCAAAAAAGGACCCGGCGAATTCAACGGCGCTTCCGTCGCGTGCGCGAAGAAGTACAGCCTGGTCGTGAAGGTGGCGATATGCGCCGTCAGCGCCCTTCCAGCGATAATGGACCGACCAGCCCTCACGCTCCAGCCGGTTGTTCATCGCGGCGATTACCCGTTCTCGATCGTCGGGGTGAATCCGGCTTTCCCAAAAATCGTCGCCCTGCTCAACATCGCCCATTTCGTAACCGGTCACGGCCGCCAGGTTGGCGCTAACGAATGAGGGCTTCCTCCGGCCCCGCTCCACGGGCTCCAGGTAGAGGACCAACGGGAGAGATGCGACGATGGCAGCCTGGCGCTGTTCGGCTAGCCGAAGTTCGCGCTCGGCGATGAGTTTCTCCGTATTGGCTTTGAAGTTCTGGTCGAGCAACGCCTTCTCGCGTCGGCTCTTCTCATCGATTTCCGCCCGCATATTGAATAGGTCGACGAACACGCTGACCTTCGATTTCAGGATCAACGCGTCGACCGGCTTGAAGACGTAGTCTACGGCGCCCATCGCGTAACCGCGCATAAGATGCTCGGTTTCCTTATTGACCGCGGAAAGGAAGATGATGGGAATCCTGGCGGTCTGCTGACGCTCGCGAATGAATTGCGCTGTCTCGTAGCCGTCCATGCCTGGCATGAAGACGTCCAGCAGGATAACTGCGAATTCGCCGTGCAACAGGTGGCGCAACGCCTCGCGGCCTGAGGTCGCGGTGACGACATCGGCGAGATCGTCCAGCACTTCGGTTAGCGCCAGCAGGTTCCGCTCGTCGTCGTCCACGAGCAGGATCCGTGCTCGTCCCATACGGTCCGTCACGGCGAGGTCATCTACTTCGGGCTTGGCTTTGGACACGCGTCAGGCTGCCTTGCTGACGCGTTTTGACTTGCCGCCACGCTTCCCGGTCTTCGCACGTCCGATCCACACGCGCATAAGAGCGAGCAGCAGATCAATGTCGACCGGCTTGGCAATATAGTCGGAAGCGCCTGCGTCGAGGCATTTCTGCCGGTCGTCCTTCATCGCCTTGGCCGTAACCGCGATTAGCGGGATGTTGGCGATCTCGGGTTTGGAGCGTATTCGGCGCATTGTCTCGTAGCCGTCCATTTCAGGCATCATGATGTCGACCAGTGCGACATCCACGTCGGGCACGGTTTCCAATATAGAAATGCCTGCCGCACCGCGTTCTGCGTGCAGGACCTTCACGTCATGCGCCTCCAGAACACTCGTCAGCGAATAGATGTTACGAATGTCGTCATCGATGATGAGGATTCGAGTCCCTGCGAGCTCAGGGATTTGCTGCAATTTGGCGGTGGCTGCGCGCTTCGGTGAAGCCTTCTTCCGGCCTTTGGCAGCGCCGGCCGCGATGTCGGCGAACAGCTTGGCCAACTTTTCCTGCGCGGCGGGCTTTTCGATCACGCCGGCGGCGCCGATCGTGAGCGCGTGCGCCGCCTGTTCAGCGCCCGATATGACGTAGACCGGAATATCTGCCGTGTCGGGGTCGTGGCGCAGCAGGTCGAGCAGCACGAAGCCATCAATATCGGAGAGGCCAAGGTCCAGCGTCACCGCGCTGGGCCGCATTTTGCGTACCATGCTGACCGTGCCCGATCCTGCGGACGAAATGACGCCCTTAAGGCCCGCATCATGCCCGAGTTCGAGCAAGATCGTCGCAAAGGTGGGATCGTCCTCTACGATCAGAATGAACGGCTCATCCTTGATGTCCGCGCGGTCATCGGCGGGTGCGAAGCTAACTAGCGCGCGCTGCTCTCCCTCGACCATGTCGGCGGTGGACGATGCCGGCAGGGCCAAAGTCGCGACCGCAGGCGATTCGATCGGGATGTAGAGCGTGAACGTCGATCCCTTCCCAGGAACCGAGCTCACCTGGAGTTCTCCTCCAAGCAATCGAGCAATTTCCCGGCTGATCGACAGCCCGAGACCGGTGCCGCCATATTTACGGCTGGTTGTTCCATCGGCCTGCTGGAAAGCCTCGAAGATCAGCTTCTGCTTGTCTTCGGGAATGCCGATGCCGGTATCGGTGACGGAGATAGAGATCGCGCTTTCCGCGTCGCGGAGAACAGGGTGGCTCTTGCTCCAGCCGCTGGACGCGGCCTTGACCTCGACGGTGACATTGCCGTGCGAGGTAAATTTGAACGCGTTGGACAGCAGGTTGAGAACGATCTGCTGCAGCCGCTTCTCGTCGGTGCGCACGGTTGCCGGCAGACTGCTGGCGAACTCGACGTCGAACTCCAGGCCCTTTTCTGACGCCAACTGGCGGAAGGTCCGCTCGACGTGCTGCTTCAGCGCGGCGAGCGGCATGTCCCCGATCTCGATCGAAACAGTTCCGGATTCGATCTTCGATAGGTCGAGGATGTCGTTGATGAGGTTGAGGAGGTCCGTGCCGGCGGAATGGATCGTCCGCGCGAACTCCATCTGTTTGGCATTGAGGTTACCCTGCTGGTTGTCTGCCAGAAGTTTGGATAGGATCAGCAGTGAATTGAGCGGGGTGCGAAGCTCGTGGCTCATATTCGCCAAGAATTCCGATTTATACTTCGAGGTCAGGGCGAGCTGTTCGGCCTTTTCCTCGACGGCGCGGCGCGCCATGTCGATTTCGAAGTTCTTCGCTTCGACCTGGCGCTTCTCATTCTCCAGCAGTTGCGCCTTTTCCTGCAGTTCCTCGTTCGTGTTGTGTAGTTCTTCCTGCTTAGTCGTTAGTTCAGTCTGGCGCGCCTGGAGTTCCTGCGTCAGTAGCTGCGATTCCTTCAGCAATTCCTCGGTCCGCATGGTGGCGGCGATCGTGTTTAACACGATGCCTACCGTTTCCATGAGCTGTGCGAGGAAGCTGTTGTGCGTTTCGTTAAATTCTTCAAATGACGCCAGCTCGATGACCGCCTTTACTTCGTCTTCGAAAAGCGCGGGAAGGATGTTGACGTTGGCGGGGGAGGCGGTGCCGAGGCCCGACCCAATCTTAATGAAATCGCCCGGGACTTTGTTGAGCTGCATCGCCCGTTTGTTCGCCGCGGCCTGGCCGATCAGTCCCTCGCGCAATTCGAAGCTGTTTTTGAGCTCTTGCCGGTTCTCCGCTCCATAGCTTGCAACCAGGTCCAGCTTCGTCGCGCCCTCGTCTTGGTTGGCGATGTAAAACACTCCGTACTGCGCGTTCACGAGCGGCGCGAGTTCCGACATGATCAGGTTGGAAATAGTCGCGAGGTCGCGCTCGCCTTGGAGCATTCGGCTGAACCGGGCGAGATTGGTCTTGAGCCAGTCCTGCTCGGCGTTCTTCAACGTCTGGTCCTTCAGGTTGAGGATCATCTCGTTGATGTTGTCCTTCAGCGCGGCCATCTCGCCTGATGCTTCCACCGCGATCGACCGGGTGAGGTCGCCCTTGGTCACCGCGGTCGCGACTTCAGCGATCGAGCGAACCTGGTTTGTCAGGTTCGTCGCCATCGCATTCACGTTGTCGGTAAGGTCGCGCCACAGGCCGGCTGCGCCCGGAACCCGCGCCTGCCCGCCGAGGCGTCCCTCGACGCCCACTTCGCGCGCCATGTTGGTTACCTGGTCACCGAACGTCGACAGCGTCTCGATCATCCCGTTGATCGTTTCGGCCAGCGCCGCGATTTCACCCTTCGCGTCAAATGTCAGCTTCCGCTTCAAATTGCCCTGCGCCACGGCTGTCACGACGTCGGCGATGCCGCGCACCTGGTTTGTCAGGTTGGTGGCCATGAAATTGACGTTGTCGGTAAGGTCTTTCCAGGTACCGGCGACGCCTGGGACGTGCGCTTGCCCACCCAGCTTGCCTTCGGTGCCCACTTCGCGCGCCACGCGGGTCACTTCCGACGCAAACCCGTTGAGCTGGTCCACCATGGTGTTGATCGTGTTCTTGAGCGCAAGAATTTCGCCCTTCACGTCCACGGTGATCTTCTTTGAAAGGTCGCCCTTGGCCACGGCGGTCGTAACGTCGGCGATGTTGCGCACCTGGCCGGTCAGGTTGTCAGCCATCAGATTCACATTGTCGGTCAGGTCCTTCCATGTGCCGCCGACACCGCGCACCTGGGCCTGGCCGCCCAACTTGCCCTCGGTGCCCACTTCGCGGGCAACGCGCGTCACTTCGGATGCGAACGAATTCAGCTGGTCGACCATCGTGTTGATGGTGTTTTTGAGCTCGAGGATTTCACCCTTCACGTCGACGGTGATCTTCTTGGACAAGTCGCCAGACGCGACGGCGGTCGTCACTTCGGCGATGTTGCGCACCTGTCCCGTCAGATTCGCGGCCATGGCGTTCACGTTGTCGGTCAGATCTTTCCACGTGCCGCCGACGCCTTCCACCTGGGCCTGACCGCCGAGGCGCCCCTCGGTGCCCACTTCGCGGGCAACGCGCGTCACTTCGGACGCGAACGAGTTGAGCTGGTCGACCATCGTGTTGATGGTGTTTTTGAGCTCGAGGATTTCACCCTTCACGTCGACCGTGATTTTCTTGGAAAGATCGCCGCGCGCCACGGCAGTCGTCACTTCGGCGATGTTGCGCACCTGGCCCGTCAGGTTACCGGCCATGGCGTTCACGTTGTCGGTCAAATCCTTCCAAGTGCCGCCAACGCCTTCCACCTGGGCCTGACCGCCCAGCTTGCCTTCTGTGCCGACTTCGCGGGCCACACGGGTCACCTCGGATGCGAAAGAGTTGAGCTGGTCCACCATGACGTTGATGGTGTCTTTCAGCTCCAAAATCTCGCCGCGCACTTCCACGGTAATTTTCTTCGACAAGTCACCGCGAGCAACAGCGGTCGTCACTTCGGCAATGTTTCGGACCTGGCCGGTCAGGTTGGCTGCCATCAGGTTCACATTGTCGGTAAGATCCGCCCAGGTGCCGGCGACGCCGGGCACCTGCGCCTGACCGCCAAGGCGGCCTTCGGTACCAACTTCGCGGGCCACGCGGGTCACTTCAGACGCAAAGCTGTTTAGCTGGTCGACCATCGTGTTGATGGTGTTCTTCAACTCTAGAATTTCGCCCTTCACGTCCACCGTGATCTTCTTCGACAAGTCGCCGGACGCGACGGCGGTCGTCACTTCAGCGATGTTACGGACCTGCCCGGTGAGGTTGTCCGCCATGAGATTCACATTGTCGGTCAAGTCCGCCCAGGTTCCGGCGACGCCGGGCACCTGCGCCTGGCCGCCGAGCTTACCTTCGGTGCCTACTTCGCGGGCAACGCGGGTCACTTCGGACGCGAACGAGTTGAGCTGGTCGACCATCGTGTTGATGGTGTTTTTGAGCTCGAGGATTTCACCCTTCACGTCGACCGTGATCTTCTTCGACAAGTCGCCAGACGCGACGGCGGTCGTGACTTCAGCGATATTGCGCACCTGACCCGTCAGGTTCGCTGCCATCGAGTTCACATTTTCGGTAAGATCTCGCCACGTCCCGGCGACGCCTTCGACGCGCGCCTGGCCGCCGAGCTTACCTTCGGTGCCTACTTCGCGGGCAACGCGGGTCACTTCGGAGGCGAACGAGTTGAGCTGGTCGACCATCGTGTTAATGGTGTTTTTGAGCTCGAGGATTTCACCCTTCACGTCGACGGTGATTTTCTTGGACAGATCGCCCGACGCGACGGCGGTCGTCACTTCGGCGATGTTGCGCACTTGTCCCGTCAGGTTCGCAGCCATCAGGTTCACGTTGTCCGTGAGGTCTTTCCACGTCCCCGCGACGCCTTTCACGTTCGCCTGCCCGCCCAGCTTGCCTTCCGTGCCGACTTCGCGGGCCACGCGGGTCACTTCAGACGCGAAGGAGCCAAGCTGCTCGACCATCGCGTTCACGACCTTGCCGATACGCAGGAACTCGCCGCGAAGCGCGCGCCCTTCGATTTCGACGGTCATCGATTGCGACAGGTCGCCCTTCGCGACTGCGCCGATGACGCGGGCGACCTCTGTGATCGGCTGGACCATGTCGTCGACCAGCTCGTTGACGGCGCGAAGCTTGGTTTCCCACCCGCCACTCGCCCCCCGCACCTTAGCGCGATGGCCAATCTTGCCTTCCTTGCCAACCGTAGTGGACAGCCGCTCGAATTCTTCGGTGATTTGCTGGTTAAGGCCGACGACCTCGTTGAACAGTGCGGCAATCTCGCTGTCTTCGTCGGACCCGTCTTCGGGGAGGCGGACGGTAAAGTCACCGCGCCGCAAGCGTCGAAGTGCGGAAATCAATTGCCTGCGCGAAACGCCATACTCCGAGCGCGGGCCTTGCTTGTTCATGCGCACCTCTCAACCGGCAAAAAGACGGGAGAGTACGACACACCCTCCCCGAAGGGGGAATTCCCGGAATTCTTATCGGTTCCATTCTTCAAACAACTTTGATGGTTGATGGCATCTTTGCCACAGCGGGTTGCCTCGCGCGTCACGGCAGCTAGAAAAGCTACCTTCGATCACTTTAAATGTGCGAGCGACAAATCCCCGGCATGCCGAGCGATTCCTACATCAAATCTTTTATTAGCAGTAGTTTCCGCTCGGTCTGGGCTATCGACCTTATCCAGTTCCTTCATTCGGAGCCTGCGCGAACCCACTCACGCGATGAGTTGATCGATGCGCTTCGCGCGAGCGATTCCGTTGTTGGGCAATGCATGGAGTCATTGCTTGCTGCCGGGCTAATTACGCTCACCGATGAGGGGCAGGTTGGCTTGCGAACTAGCGATCCCCGGACGGCTGAAATGATCGCGGCGTCGATCGACTTTTACACTAAGAGTCCGGACAAGGTGCGGCGGATCATTGTTTCGAATACAGTGCCGGGAATAACCGCGTTCGCCGACGCGTTTCGTCTGCGGAAGGATTGAACCATGGACCTTTCGTTTCCGACGGCCGTCTATCTGCTCTGTTTCTTGACCAGCCTCGCGTGCGCGGCCTTGCTAGGCCGCAGTTATCTCCGCAACAGGTCGTCGATGCTCTTGTGGAGTGCGTTGTGTTTCGCGCTCCTTGCACTGGCGAATCTGTTTGTCGTGCTCGACATGGTCGTTTTCCCAGACGTGAACTTCCGGCTGGCAAGGTTGTGGTCGTCGTTTGCCGCCGTTGCCGTGCTTCTTTTTGGATTTATCTGGGGCATGGAGGATGACCGATGACGAACGACTTCCTCGCCGGTGCGATTTCGATGGGCTATGCGATCGCGGCCCTTATGTTCCTAAAATTCTGGCGCCGTACGCGGGAAGGCCTATTCTTGGCCTTTTCGGCGGCATTTCTCCTCCTCGGACTCAATCAGGCGCTGCTGACTTTCACCCGCGTTCCGGTGGAAGAGCGCAGCTCGCTGTATCTCATCCGGCTGGCGGCATTCATGCTGATCATCTTAGCTTTCTGGGTAAAAAATCGCCGGGCATCGATCGATAAGCGGCAATAATTCGTATGCACGACCCCTGTCGGCCTTCGCATCGGTGCGAGGAAGCGCTTAGGGTCACGCAATGACAATCCAGAAAGTTTCCACCCTGTTGCTGTTTGGCGCGACAGGGGACCTGTCCCATCGCATGTTGCTGCCGTCACTGTACGGCCTCGACGTTGACGGCCTGTTGCCGGAAAAGCTGAAGATCGTCGGTACCGCGCGAAGTGAGCTCGATGACGATTCGTTTCGTGCCTCGGCAGTAGCAGCGCTACGGGAACATGTGCCGACGGATTTCTTCGATCACTCACGTGCCGATCAGTTTGCCGCGCGCCTTTCCTACGTCCAACTCGACGCAAAGGATAAGCCGGGTTTCGCAAAGCTCGCGGAGCGGATCGATCCGGCCGACGGATTGGCGATTTTCCTGTCCACGGCGCCATCGCTTTTTGAGCCGACGATTCAAGGACTGGCGTCAGCAGGGCTTGCCGGGGACGAGGTCCGCCTCGCACTAGAAAAGCCGCTCGGGTCAAATCTCGCCTCGAGCCGCGAAATCAACGATGCAGTCGCGGCGGAGTTTCCGGAGGAACGCACTTTCCGCATCGACCATTATCTGGGCAAGGAGACGGTCCAGAACCTCCTGGCGCTGCGCTTCGCCAATGTCGCGTTCGAACCGTTGTGGAATTCAGCGCACATCGATCATGTCCAAATCAGCGTTGCGGAAACTGTCGGGCTTGAGGGCCGCAGCGATTATTATGACGGTTCCGGCGCGCTGCGCGATATGGTGCAGAACCATATGCTGCAACTGCTTGCGCTTGTCGCAATGGAGCCGCCTGCCGACTTCGATGCCACGAGTATTCGCGATGAAAAGGTGAAGGTGCTTCGTTCGCTCCGTCCGATCGGCCCGGACGATGTGCCGAACCACGTTGTCACGGGACAGTTTGGTGCAGGCGCTATCGGCGACCAGCCGGTGAAGGCCTATGCCGAGGAGCTTGGCCGCACATCGCAGACTGAAACGTTCGTCGCCTTGAAGGCCCATGTCGAAAATTGGCGTTGGGCAGGCGTTCCCTTCTATCTCCGCACCGGCAAGCGGATGCCGGCGCGAAAGACGGAAATCTTTATCCAGTTCAAATGCATTCCCCATTCGATCTTCGCCAAGCGTGGCGCGAAAACGCGGCCAAACAAGCTGGTCATCTCAATCCAGCCGGAGGAAAATATCCGCCTGATGGTGATGGCCAAGACGCCCGGCCTCGATCGCGAAGGAATCCGATTGCGCGAAGTTCCATTGGACGTCGGGCTTCGCGATGCATTCGCCGATACGCGGCGGCGGATTGCCTATGAGCGATTGTTGCTGGACTTGATCGATGGCGATCCAACGCTTTTCGTGCGTCGCGATGAGGTCGAGGCGCAGTGGCAGTGGATCGATGGCGTCCGAGCTTCCTGGGAGCAGACGGGGCTGGAACCCAAGGTCTATGGCGCTGGCAGCTGGGGACCGTCAGCGGCTATCGCGTTGACGGAGCGCGATGGGGTGCAATGGCATGACTAGGCTCGACCCGCGCGTTGCTGCTGTCACCGATCGCGTCATTGAGCGCTCGAAGCCGCGCCGAATAAGATATCTGGAGCTGATGGCGGCGGAAGCCGATGCGGGGATCAGCCGCCCGCGTCTCTCATGCGGCAACTTCGCTCACGGCTTCGCCGCCGCCGGCGAAGACAAGGACGTCATTCGCCACATGCGCGGCCCGAATATTGGGATCGTTACAGCCTATAACGACATGCTGTCGGCGCATCAGCCCTACGGCCGCTATCCCGAGCAGATGAAGCTGTTTGCGCGCGAAGTCGGCGCTACTGCCCAAGTCGCCGGCGGGACGCCCGCAATGTGCGACGGCGTGACGCAGGGGCAGGCAGGCATGGACCTGTCGCTTTTCAGCCGCGACATCATCGCGATGTCCACGGCGGTGGCATTGAGCCATGGGATGTTCGACGGAATCGCGCTGCTGGGCATATGCGACAAGATCGTGCCCGGCCTGTTGATCGGAGCGCTTCGGTTCGGGCACCTTCCGGCGCTGCTGGTCCCCGCGGGCCCGATGCCTTCGGGGCTCGCCAACAAGGAAAAGCAGCGTGTCCGGCAGCTTTTTGCGGAGGGCAAGGTCGGCAAGGAAGAACTGCTGCAGGCCGAGGCGGCGTCCTACCACGGCGCCGGGACCTGCACCTTTTATGGTACCGCCAACAGCAATCAAATGATGATGGAGCTGATGGGCCTCCACATACCCGGCGCGGCCTTCGTCAATCCCGGAACGCCCTTGCGCCAGGCGCTAACACGTGCGGCGGTCCACCGTGTTGCGCAACTCGCGGCCGAAAAGCAGCGCCCACTGGCACAGGTCATCGACGAGCGCGCAATCGTCAACGCCGCGGTCGGGCTACTGGCAACGGGCGGGTCGACCAATCATGCGATCCATATCCCGGCGATCGCTCGAGCTGCCGGCATTTCGATCGATTGGCAGGACCTAGCCGAACTGTCGGAAGCCGTCCCGCTCATCGCCCGCGTTTATCCGAACGGCTCAGGCGACGTGAACGACTTCCATCACGCGGGAGGGATGGCCTTTACCGCTCGAACATTGCTGGATGCAGGCCTGTTGCACTCCGACATCCTGACTGCGGGGGCCGACAGCTTTGACGCATTCGCAACCGCCCCGTGCCTCGATGGCGACGTTCTGGTGTGGGACAAGGTTGATCAGAGTGCCAATCTGGAAATGTTGCGCCCGACCGTCGAGCCGTTTCTGGCCGATGGCGGCATGCGTCTGGTAACCGGCAACCTCGGTCGCGCCATTTTCAAGACGAGTGCTGTGGGCCCTGACCGTTGGACGATCGAGGCGCCGTGCCGCATTTTTTCGGACCAGGACCAGGTCTTGGCTGCCTTCAAGGCCGGTGAACTCGACCGGGACGTCATCGTCGTCGTGCGCTTCCAGGGCCCGCGCGCCAACGGGATGCCTGAACTTCACAAGCTGACGCCACCGCTCGGCGTGCTGCAGGACAAGGGTTTCAACGTGGCGCTCGTCACCGATGGTCGGATGTCCGGGGCCAGTGGCAAAGTGCCTGCCGCGATCCACTGTTGCCCCGAAGCGCTCAATGGCGGCCACTTGGCTCGCCTGCGCGATGGCGACGTAATCCGGCTGTGTGGTCACGACGGCCTCCTGGAGGCCATGGATGTCGACCTTTCCACCCGGGAGGCTGCATCGTTGCCTCCGCCACCGGTCGGGACGGGACGCGAGCTGTTCGCCTTCATGCGGCTGACCGCCGACGATGCCGAGCTGGGCGGGTCGGCGATGCTGCACGCTATGGAAGAGGTCATATGACGGCCCAGACGATCGACCAGATCATGCGAATGGTGCCGGTGATCCCCGTTTTGGTGATGGATGGACCGCTCGATCCGTGCGCGCTGGCGGAAACGCTCGTTGAAGCGGGGTTGCCCGTTATCGAGGTGACGCTTCGCACTCCGAATGCGCTCGACGCAATCCGCGCCATGAGTGCGGTACCGGGCGCGGTGGTAGGAGCGGGCACGGTGCTGAACAGGGAAATGCTCAATGATGCCATCGCCGCGGGTTCGCAGTTCATCGTCTCGCCCGGCCTCACCGATGCACTGGGGAAGGCAGCCATCGCATCGGGCGTGCCATATCTTCCCGGTGTCGCCAATGCAGGTGACATCATGCGCGGTCTGGATCTCGGCCTGAATCGCTTCAAGTTTTTCCCGGCGGAGGCGGCTGGCGGCCTTCCCGCGCTGAAGTCGCTGGCGAGTGTCTTTGGCCAGGCGCGCTTCTGTCCGACAGGGGGAATCACAGAGGCCAGCGCTCTACAATGGCTCGGCCATCCCTCTGTCCTATGTGTAGGCGGGAGCTGGCTCGTCCCGTCAGGCGAGGCCAGCCTTGACGCTGTTGCTTCCCGGGCCAGGGCGGCGGCAGCGTTCCACGCATCGAAGCCGTAACGAAACCTCGCGCGGCCTCGCAACGTTGGGGAGGCAATGTACCAGCCCCGACCCACCATCCGAGACCGAATCGCAACTGTTGTGCTAGTGGTTGCGATCCACCTCGGACTTGCGTTCGCGCTGATCAACCTGTCGGGTCCGGTGCGGGACAATCTGCCTAGCGAGGTCGTTGAGATATTCGACGTAACGGAACCTCCACCGCCCCCGCCAGTGGTCGAGGAAATCCCGAAACCTGAAGAGTCCAAGCCGGAACGCGAAGAGGGCGCGGCATCTCCAAAGAACATCGAGAGTAAGGCAACGCCGGTCGTCGCGCCGAAACCGCCGATTTCGCTACCCATTCCCCCGCCAATGCCGGTTTCCCAGACGCCGGGGCAGGGCAGCGAAAGCACGCAGGGCGCCTCGGACGTTGTGGGTCCTGGAACCGGCGCTGGCGGTGAGGGGACGGGCACCGGCAGCGGCGGATCGGGAAGCGGCACGGGCGGCGGCGGCGGCGGCGGTACCGGTGCGGGCGTGAAACTGGTGCGGGGTATAACGAACCGCGACTATCCGCCGGCCATCCAGCGAAGTTGGCCGCGCGGTGGCCGAGTCTTCGTCCGCGTCAGGGTGCAGCCTGATGGACGCGTTAGCCAGTGTGACGTGATGCGCTCGTTCGGCGACAAGGCAGTCGATCAATGGACCTGCAGCTTGGTAATGAGCCGGGGCCAGTTCCGACCTGCCACGGACTCCAGTGGCAAGCCCATCGCGGCCTGGTTCGGGTATGTGCAAAGCGATGTTGGCCGCTTCGACCGCTAGGCAAGCGCGGCGGCTTTCCCTACAGGGCCGCCATCAGCAGGAGCCGTGACGATGATCGAAGCCGAGTGGTGGGACTATGACGACGCCGACGAGATGGCGGAGGCCGTCGCCGGCGACATCGGCTTCATCATCGAAAGCGCGCTCGACGCGCGCGGAGAGGCACTGATCGCGGTCCCCGGCGGCAAGACTCCGCTGCCAATCTACGAAAAGTTGGCGCAGGCCCGTCTTAACTGGAAGAAAGTCACGATCATCCCAACCGACGATCGGCTCGTTCCATTGAGCGATGAAAAGTCGAACGTCCGCGCCATCGCCCAGGCTTTTCTGCCGACAGGCGCCCGCGTGTTCCCGATCACCAGCGATATCAGCGACTACAAGCTTGCCGGAAACTCGGCGAATGCGAAGCTCGCCGACCTTAAATTTCCGCTGGATCTTGCCTGGCTCGGCGTCGGCAGCGATGGCCACACTGCCTCCATCTTTCCCGGCCCCGATCTCGACGAAGCGCTTAACTCGCCCAAGGGCCGCCATGCCGTCGGCGTCATGCCGGATCCGCTTCCGCCGGAAGCGCCATTCGCCCGCGTCACGCTGACTCGCTCCGCCATCCTTTCCGCCCGGACTGTGCTGATCACTGTCACCGGAGAGGAGAAAAAGGCTTTGCTGGAACAGGCAATCGAGGACGGGCAGTCGTCGAAACTGCCGATTGGCCGTGTGCTGGCCGAAGCTGAGCAGCCGATCGACATTCACTGGGCCGCCTGATGGGAGGAGGCAAGGGCCGTCGACCTAACTAGCTTTGCTGTGCCTGCCGCTAGGCGTCAGCAGTGCTCAAGTGGCTTGCCGCGCGTCTCCTTCAGGAACAGTATCGTCGTGATCGCCGAAACCGCGGTGAAGGCGACTGCGTACCATAGCCCCGCGTAGATATCGCCGGTGAGCGCGACGATCGCGAAGCTCGTTACAGGCAGGAAGCCGCCAACCCATCCGGTACCGACGTGGTAGGGCAGCGACATGGCGGTATAGCGGATACGCGTCGGGAACATCTCGACCAGCGCCGCTGCCTGCGGGCCGTAGAGGGCGGTAGCCGCCACGACAAACAGCAAGAGGATGGCGATCAGCATCGGCATGTTCGCTTGTGCGGGGTCGGCGCTGGCCGGATAGCCAGCGGCCGCCAACTCGGCGTTGATCGCATCAGAAGATTGTTTTTTGAGCGCCTTTAGCTCTGCCTCGGTCAAGCCGTCGCCGCCGGCAATTGACGCGGACTGGTTTCCGGCGATCACCCGCGTTTGGCCGTCGCCTGATGCGCGGGTCGAGTAGGCGACCCCGCGGTTCACGAGGCTGCTCTTTGCGATGTCGCAGGCGCTGGTGAACTTAGCCGTTCCAGTAGGGTCGAATTGCGCCGTACACGTCGCGAGGTCGGTTTCGACGACAACCGGCGTCGCCTGCTGCGCTGCAACCAGCGTAGGGTTTGCAGCTTTTGCAATCCAATGGGATGCAGGGAAATAGAGCGCAAGCGCGAGCAACATGCCGCCGAGCATCACCGGCTTTCGGCCAACACGGTCGCTCAGCCAGCCGAAGAAGACGTACAGCGGCGCGCTGACCACCGTCATCACGATTAGCAGCATATCCTTGGTCGCCCCGGGCAAGCCCAGCGACTTTTCCAGAAACACTTGCATGTAGAAGAAGGTGTAATACCAGACCGCGCCTTGAGCGCACATGATCGCGAAGAACGCGATCATTACGCGCTTCAGGTTCTGCCGATCGGCGAAGGCTTCGCGCAGCGGCGCCTTTGACACTTCGCCGTCTTCGCGCAGCTTGGTGAAGTGCGGGCTCTCGCTGAGCTTCAGGCGCATCCAGACCGAGATGCCGAGCAAAATAATCGAAACTAGGAAGGGAATCCGCCAGCCCCAGCTTGCGAAGGCCTGCTCCCCGACGGCGGTTCGCGTTGCAACGATGATCAGTAGCGCCGCGAGCAGGCCGAAGGAGGCGGAAGACTGGATCCAGCCGGTTGCCGCGCCTCGCTTGTGGTCGGGGGCGTGTTCGGCGACGTAGATGGCCGCGCCTCCATACTCGCCACCAAGCGCCGTACCTTGGCAGATGCGCAAAAAGATGAGCAGGATCGGGGCGATGATGCCCGCCTGCTCATAGGTGGGCAGCAGGCCGATGAGGAACGTCGCGCCGCCCATTAGCGTAACGGTAGTCAGGAAGGTCGCCTTCCGTCCGACGCGGTCGCCCATAGCCCCGAACAGGATTGCTCCCAGCGGTCTAAAGGCAAAACCGACGGCGAACAGCGCGAGCGCCGCAACCAGCGCACCGGTCGGGTCGAGGCCTGCGAGGAAGACCTTGGCAATGATCGGCGTCAGCGATCCGAAGATGAAAAAATCATACCATTCGAACGCCGTTCCCGCCGACGAAGCGGTGACGACCTGCGCCATCGACCATGGTTTATGCGCTGCAGCTTCGGCCATTCAATCTCCCCTTGCGCGAAGGGGATAACGGGCCGCCCATCATTCGCAAGCCTGTCTTAGACACCTTGCTCCATGTCGATCACGAAGCGGTAGCGAACGTCGTTTTTCAGCAGCCGCTCATAGGCTTCGTTGACCTGGTCCATGCGGATCGTCTCGATGTCGGGATAGATGTCCTTAGCGGCACAGAAATCGAGCATTTCCTGCGTTTCCGGGATGCCGCCGATCGCCGAACCGCCGACTGCACGGTTCCACCAGATCAGGTTCATTCCGACGAACCCCGGCATCGGCGTTAGTGCGCCGACGATGACCATCCGGCCAGACCGGCCGAGCAACTGTAGATAGCCATCGATTTCGTGGCTTACCGGGATGGTGTTGAGGATGAAGTCGAACCGGGTGACCGCCGCCTTCATCTGCTCCGCGTCGGTGGAGATGATGAAGTCGCTTGCTCCCAGTTCCCGCGCATCCTGTCCCTTGCTCGGAGTAGTCGTGATCATCGTCACGTCGGCCCCCATCGCGACGCCGAGTTTGACCGCCATGTGGCCAAGCCCGCCAAGCCCGACGACCGCCATCTTCGTGCCCGGCCCGACGCCATATTGGCGAAGCGGCGAGTAGGTGGTGATGCCCGCGCAAAGCAGGGGCGCGACACGGCTTTCGTCCATGCCGTCCGGTACCTTGCAGACGAAATGGTCGCGGACAACGATATGGTCAGTATAGCCGCCTTTGCTGACCGTCCCGTCGTGATAGTCCTTGCTGTTGTAGGTCTGGACGCAGCCCTTGCGGCAGAAAACTTCCCAGCCTTCCAGGCACTGATCGCATTCCATGCAGCTGTCGACCATGCAGCCGACCGCGACCGTTTCGCCGACGCGGTGACGGGTAACTTCGTCGCCAACTGCGGTCACCTTGCCTACGATCTCGTGGCCCGGGATTACCGGGTAGCGTGTACCGCCCCAGTCGTTGCGGCAGGTGTGAAGGTCGCTATGGCAGATGCCGGCGTAGGTAATCTTAATCGCAACGTCGTTGGGACGGAGGTCGCGCCGTTCGAACGTCATGCGCTTCAGCGGCTGGTCGGGTGCGTCGGTGCCCCAGCCCTTGGCGGTCGTCGGCATGTCAAACCCTCCTTATCGCTGTCGTGATCTCGCTAGAACGGCCTGCGCTTGAACAAGATGCGGCCGGTCGACCATTTTTCCGGCTACCGACAGCACCCCGGCCGACGGATCGGCGGCGAAGGCGTCGATGATGGCCCGGGCATGTTCCACTTCTTCCGCCGATGGAGTGAAGGCGGCGTTGATCGGTCCGACCTGGTCGGGGTGGATAGCCAGCTTTCCCGTGAAGCCTTCGGCTGCGGCAGCACGTGCTTCGGCGACCAGCCCCGCCTCGTCGCGAAAGTCGGCGAACACACCGTCGACGGGTTGGGCTTCGGCCGCAACGGCGCCGGCGAGGCAAAGCGAGCGTGCAAGCTTGTAGGTGAAGGCAAGTTCGCCGTTCGCGGTAAATTTGGATGATGCGCCGAGCGCAGCGGACAGGTCTTCAGCACCCCAGCTCATCGCCGCAAGCGAAGACCCTGCTTCCCGGTAGGACAGCAGGCCGAACAACGACGCCGCCGTCTCGGTTACAATGGCGTGGACGGGCAAGCAGCGCGGGGCAAGGGCAGCGCAGAAGTCGGCGACGTCGTCGCCATTTTCCGTCTTGGGCAGCACAATACCGTCGACGTCGAAGTCGTCGAGCGCGTCAAGGTCCTCCGCATGAGAAGCGCTGCCCAGCGGATTGACCCGCACCCAGCGCTGTGGGCCGCCGCCGTCGCGTGTCGGAAGCAGGCTTAGCAGTTCGCGGGCAATCGACTTTTGCGGCAGGGCTACACTGTCTTCCAGGTCGAAGATGACGGCGTCCGCGTCGGAGGCGAGCGCTTTCATTATCTTCTTGTTGCTGTCCGCGGGAACGAACAGCCAGCTTCTCGGCGGAGACGCGCCGGGGTTCATGTTGGCTTCTTGTGGAGCAGGGCGGAGCGTTGCATCGTGCAGACGGTCTCGCCGCGCTGGTTGATGGCGCGGTGGGCCCAGGTAACGATACCTGCCGTCGGGCGCGACGAGCTTTCACGTACCGCCATCGCTTCGCTTTCGAAATGGAGCGTGTCGCCGATGAACACGGGCTTGGGAAACCGCACCTCGTCGAACCCGAGGTTAGCGATCAGCGTACCCAGCGTCGTGTCGGTGACGGAAACGCCGACCACCAGGCTGAAGGTGAAGCAGCTGTTGACGAGGATCTGGCCGAACTCACTGGCCTTGGCTGCCTCGGCGTCGAGGTGCATCGGCTGCGGGTTGTGGGTCAGCGTCGAGATGAGGAGGTTGTCTGCCTCAGTCACCGTGCGGGTGATGGCGTGGGCGACGGTATCGCCAACCTGCCACTCGTCGAAATAGCGTCCGGCCATTCGCCCTCCCTAGGCTGGCAGCAAAATCTCGGCAACGGCTTCCGTTACCGCGTCCCCATCCAGCCGGTAGGCGGCGTAGAGATCGGGCAGGTTCCCTGTCTGGCCGAACCGCTCCACGCCCAGCGGAGCGACGCGATTGCCGAGCACGCCACCGAGCCAGCTGAGCGAAGCGGGTGCGGCGTCGCACAGGGTGACGAGGCCCGCACCATGCGTGAGGCGCGACAACAATTGTTCGACATGGCTCGGCGCGCTTTCGCCCTGCCAGCGCTTCGCCTGCGCCGCGGTCCAGCCACGGTGGAGCAGGTCGGGCGAGGTAACGTTGAGAAGGCCGAGGCCCGGAATATCGGCGCTGAGTTCTTCCCAAGCGGAAAGCGCTTCGGGCATGATCGCACCCATCGCGACGATTGCTGCTTCGGAACTAGGACCGGGCTCGCGCAGCCAGTAGCCGCCTTGCAGCGCGCCGTCCTTCCATTCATCGCCGCCGCGTTCGACTTGGGTGATCGATCGGGTGGAAAGGCGCAGATAAGTGGACTCGCCGTCTGGGGCGTCGATCAGTCGGAATGCTTCCTGCATCATTACGGCGAGTTCGTCGGCGAAGGCCGGTTCATAATGGCGGATGCCGGGTTGGCCGAGCGCGATGAGCGGCGGGTTGATCGACTGGTGAGCGCCGCCTTCTGGCCCGAGGGTAAGGCCGGACGGGGTGGCGACCAGCAGGAAACGAGCGTCCTGGTAGCAGGCATAATTGAGGCTATCGAGGCCGCGGGCGATGAAGGGGTCGTAGAGCGTTCCGATCGGCACCAGCCGCTGCCCGAAGAGATCGCCCGACAGGCCAAGGGCAGCCAGCATCAGGAACAGGTTGGATTCGGCGATACCCAGCTCGATATGCTGGCCCCGGTTTGTCGCCGACCATTTCTGCGCAGACGGGATCTTTGCTGCGGCGAAGACGTCCTTCATTTCGCGCCGCTTGAACAGGCCACGCTGGTTCACGAAAGCACCGAGGTTGGTGGACACGGTGACGTCAGGCGAGGTGGTGACGATGCGATCGGCCAGCGGAGCGCCCGCCTTGGCGAGGTCGAGCAGGATGCGGCCGAAGGCAGCCTGGGTCGATTGCTCGTCGCCCGCCGGGGCGGGGATCGAAGGGATTTCGATCTTGCCGAACGAGCGCTCCCGTTTGTCACGCAAAACGCGGCTGCGATCGATTAGTGCTTCCGCAGCGGCGCGCGCGTTGCCGCCAACGCCAGCAAGCGGTTCCCATTCCTCGCCCTCCGCGATGCCCATGCTGTCGCGGAGCGCATGCGCCTGCGTCGGGTTCATCAGGCCGGCGTGATTATCCTTGTGACCGGCAAAGGGCAGGCCAAAGCCCTTCACAGTCCAAGCAATGAAGAGCGTCGGCACATCGTCCTGCGCGGCGTCGAACGCCTCCACCAGCGTGTCCATGCAATGGCCGCCGAGGTCACTCATCAGCGCGGCGAGCGCATCGTCGTCCTGAGCTTTCAAGAAGGCGTTAGCTGCCTTGCCGAGGTCGGCGTTGATGCGCGCTCGCCATGCAGCGCCGCCTTGGTAGAGCAGGGCGCTGTGATCCGCGTTTGGAAGGGTGTCGAGCCAGTCGGCCACCGCCGGATAATTCGCAAGCGCGGCGGCCAGCTTCCTGCCGTAGCGAAGCTCGACGGTGCGCCAGCCGCAGCTCGCGAATATCTCGTCGAACCGTTCGAACATGCGGTCGGTCGAGGTCGCGTCGAGACTTTGCCGATTATAGTCGACGACCCACCAGCAATTGCGGATGTCGTGCTTATGCGCCTCAATTAGCGCTTCGTAGATATTGCCTTCGTCCAGTTCCGCATCGCCGATCAGCGCAACGAAGCGGCCGCGCTCCTCCTCGCCCATCATGCCGTGGGCGGTGAGATAATCCTGCACCAGCGAGGCAAAGGCGGTGATGGCAACGCCGAGGCCGACCGAGCCGGTGGAGAAATCCACTGGAATGCGATCCTTGGTTCGGCTGGGATAACTTTGCATCCCGCCGAAGGCGCGAAAATTCTTGAGCTGGTCGAGCGACTGTGAGCCAAGCAGGTAATGGATAGCGTGAAGCACCGGACCGGCATGTGGCTTGACCGCGACCCTGTCGTTGGGGCCGAGCGCATGAAAATAGAGTGCGGCCATGATCGCCGTCATCGATGCGCAGCTGGCCTGGTGCCCGCCAACCTTCAACCCGTCCCCCGACTCACGGACGTGGTTGGCGTGATGGATCGTCCAGGCGCTGAGCCAGCGCAGCCTGTCGTCGATCGTCTTCAGCGCGGCGATATCGGTCGGGGTCTTCTTCAGCATTATACGCCCCTAGCGCCTGTTCGCCTGTTCGGAAACCGGTGTCCCGAGGCGATGTCCGGAAAGTAACACCGAGGGGAGTTGCCACGCGAAGTTCGCAATGAAAGTGTGCGGTAAACTTCGTCTCCTGCAGACGTTAGAATTAGTATCGAATTGCTGGCGTAATTCAAAGAGTGAACGGACGCACGGCGTAGTCGCAATCGGCAGGACAGCAATTTTCTAATGTCCGAGAAGGGTCGTTGCGGAAATCGTCAGCAAGCAGTTTTAGGCGTCGGGCAGTCCTGAAAAGCGGTCGATGGCGTCGAAGATGGCGGAAATGCCGGCTCGCTCCGTTTCGGTCAGTTCGGGGCGCCAGATGTCGAATAGCAGGATGATACGCGTTTCGTTGCTTTCGTTCTTTGCTTCATGTTCGATGCTGTCGTCAAAGATCAGCATTCGCCCCGCTTCCACATGGCGCGTTTCGTTGCCGACGCGCAGCCAGCAGCCTTCGGGAACGATCAGCGGCAGGTGGCAGATCAGGCGGCTGTTAAGCATGCCGTGATGCGGCGGGATGTGCGCGCCGGGGCGAAGTAGGGAGAAGAGGACGGACGGGGTGCGGGTCCCAATGCGGCTGACAGGCACTTTCGATAGCGCCTCCATCGTTCGCGGGCAGCGTCGGGCGTTCTCCTCGACGAGTTGCCCGTCCTTCCACAAATAGAGCGCGCTCCAACTCGGGTCGTCGAGCAGGCCAGCGAAGTTCCGGCGGGGGCGGTTTTCCTCCGCCTCCACATAGGGGCGGAAGGGGACGTCCTCCTTAATCAGCGTGAGCAGTTCATCGCGGATCTCGTCTGCCGCAGCCTCGAGGCCTTCGACCCAATCGAACTCCTCCCGCTCGAAAAACTGCCGTTCGGGCAGGTAGGGGAGATAGAGTACGCTGGGCTGCTGCGGATAAACCTGCCGCTTTCCCTGGAGCATATCGACGGCGTGGGTGAGACGGGTGCCCCCATCTCGGTCGAGCGATGTGATCGCGGACTGGATGGCGTTACCGAATTCGCGGGCCTGACCGTCGATATAGGCCTGCGCGCTGCGAAGCTCTGCCGCAATATCGGGAGGCACCGGGCCGGCGGTTCGCGCCCGAGCCAGTGCCCGCTGGAAGAAGCTGGCGGTGGCTCGCGGATCCTCGTTGCGCCGGTGGCAGTCGGCGCGAAGCAGTAGCCCGCTTAGATTGTCCGGATCGGCGGCGAGCAGAGCGTCGATCGCCTGACCTTCCGCCTCGATATCATTGTCCAGTTTGCAGGCGCGGATTAGCATCAGCCGCATCGGCGTCGTCGCGAAGCCGGAGTCGATCAGCGACGAGAAGTGGTGGCGGGCGGCCTTGCCGTCCCCGCGTTCCAACGCGGCAACCCCATCGCGCGCTACCTGTTCGGCGGCGGAGCGATCGATTGCCGGACTGGCCATCAGGCGGCGTCCTCCCGCTCGTCGAAGCGCCGCTGGGCGGAGCGGATGCAGTCGATGTGTTTGATCGCCCAGTCGCCCAGCGCCTTCACCGGTTCGCGAAGGGAGCGGCCAAGCTCGGTCAATTCGTAGTCCACGCGTGGGGGAATGGTCGGGGTGACCGTGCGGCTAACCATCCCGTCGCGCTCAAGCCCGCGAAGCGACAGGGTCAGCATCCGCTGCGAAATGCCGTCGATGGCGCGTTTCAGCTCCGAAAAGCGCTTCGACCCGTCCGAAAGAGTCATGACGATCATCATGCTCCACTTGTCCCCCACCCGGTTGAGCACCGGCGCCACGTTGCGGCATCCCGCGGTCTGAAGGCAAGGCCCCGCGGTCACATCCTTGTGCCCAGGCGACAAAATTGTGCTGTCTTGAAGCTGTTCCATAGGAGGTTACTTAAAGCGTCTCGGTAACAAATCAATACCAAGGACATTATCATGACCATCCTGAAGATCGACAGCAGCATAACCGGCGAAAACAGCGTCAGCCGCCAGCTGACCGCCGCCAGCGTGGAACAGCTTTTGAAAAGGCGCCCCGATACGCGGGTTGTCGAGCGTGATCTGGTCGCGTCGCCGCTGTCGCACCTTACACTGGGCGGGGCGGGCGACGAGGATATCCTTGAGGAATTTCTAGCAGCCGACACAATTGTACTGGGCGCGCCGATGTATAATTTCACGATCCCCACGCAGCTGAAGGCGTGGATCGATCGCATCGCGGTGGCGGGCAAGACGTTTCGATATACGGATGCGGGCCCGGAGGGGCTAGCCGGCGGTCGGCGGGTGGTCATCGCCATTTCGCGCGGGGGCTTCTACACTCCCGACAATGCCTATGAGCATGTCGAAAGCTATTTGAAGAGCCTGTTCAACTTCATCGGCATCGAGCCGGAATTCGTCCGCGCCGACGGTGTGAACTACGGCCCCGACAAACGCGACGCCGGAATCGCTAATGGATTGGCCGAAGTGGAGAAGCTGGCCGCCTAGGCAAAGGCAGCGGTGCGGCTGGCGACGCGGTCGCGGACCGCAAGCCAGCCGACCGCAATGCCGAAACCGATCACATGGCTTGGCCCCGCGCCGGCCAGCGGCATGGGGAAGGCCATGAAGACGGCGGCGAGGGCCGAAACGCCGAAATAGGTGGCGAGCGAGGCGCCGGCCGGATCGTGACGGCTGAGCAGGGCCCCCAGCATCAGCCCAATGGTCAGCGTGTGAAGCGACATCGCCGGAGCACCGCTCAGGAGCGCGATTTCCACCGTACCCTCGACGAAGGCGACGGGCGGCGGAGTTGCGAAACCCGCGACAATCAGGCCGAGCACGGCGAGGATCATGGCCCCCGCGGCAACAGCGATCCGGCGCTGCGACCATCCGCGAACAGAGCGATTGCTGGTTACTGCCATCAGCGCCGCGATTCCCGCGGCGAGTGCGACGGACGTTGCGCCGTCGGGCTGTGCCGCGATCAGGGCGACCGGCAGCAAGACTAGCGCACGCCAATGACGGCCTTCGCGGCTCGCGGCGATGGCGAGCAGGAGCGGTGCGAGGATCAGCGCGGGCTGGACGTGCACCGGCCCAATCGGAAGCCAGCGCTTCACACCCTCTATCTCGATTCCGACAATCAGCGCGGCGGCCAGCAAGACGGTTGCGAGCCCGAAGAGCACTTCCGCGCCGTAGCGGCGGTGCGCGGCATGGTGCGCCGCCCAGCCGACCAGCAGGCCAAGCAGGAAGGACGCGACGTTCCGGCTGGCCATGCCGGGCAGCGCGCCGACGTCCCACAGGAATGCTGCGCCAGCCAGGATGGCCAATGAGCCGAGGGCCAGCGGTGCAGCGCCGGCCGGACGCATTAGGCGCTGAGCAGCCGGATCGGGTTTTCGATGTAGGTCTTCAGCGTCTGAAGGAAGCTAGCCGCGTCCCAGCCGTCGACCACGCGATGATCGCAGGAGAGCGACAGGTTCATCACCTTACGCGCCTCAAGCTCTCCGTCGACGATGACCGGGATTTCCTGCATCTTATTGACCGCGACGGTCGCGACCTGCGGCGGGGCGATCACCGGCGTCGAGGCGATGCCACCCATCGGGCCAAGTGAGGAAATGGTAAAGGTCGGGCCGGACAGTTCCTCGCGGCTGGCCTTGCCAGTCCGCGCGGCCTCGCTGAGGCGGAGCACTTCGCTCGCCAATTGCCACACGCTCATCCCCTGCGCGTTGCGGATTACGGGAACCATCAGGCCGCCGTCGGTCTGGGTCGCAACACCCATGTGCACCGCACCGTGACGGGTGACGACATTGGCCTCGTCGTCATACGTCGCGTTGATCATCGGCCACTCCGCCATCGCCTTGGACAGGGCGGTGATCAGGAAGGGCAGGATGGTCAGTTTCGGGTTCGAGCCACGGTCGCGGTTCATCATCGCCCGCGCATCTTCAAGGTCAGTGACGTCGAACTGCTCGACCAGCGCGAAGTGCGGGATACGGCGCTTAGCCTCCTGCATATTTTCGGCGATCTTGCGGCGCAAGCCGACGACCTTGATCGTCTCGTCTGCGCGTGGGCTCGATCCGCGGCCCGACACGCTGCCTCCATTGTAGAGCAGGTAGGCATCGAGGTCGGCGTGGCGGATGCGGTCCGCGGTGGTTTGGACCTGCGCCAAGTCGATGCCGAGGTCGCGAGCGCGCTGCCGGACGGCGGGAGAGGCGAGAACCTTCGCGCCATGCGACGCGGCGGCGGGCGCGACCTTCGGTTCGGGCTTGGGCTCGGTTTTGGGCAGCTCGGTGGCTAGGACCGGCATCGCCTCTTCTTGTGACTGGGTTGGCACTTCGGAGCCGTCTGCCAGCGGCTGTTCGGCTTCGCTTCCAGCAGCAGGTTCGGAAGCGGCTGCTCCGCCCTCGGTTTCGATTTCCACAAGGACGGACCCAATTGCGATCTGGTCGCCGACTTCGCCTGCAAGGCTCTTCACCACGCCTGCGACGGGGCTTTCCATTTCGACCGTCGCCTTGTCGGTCATCATGTCGGCTAGCTGCTGGTCTTCCTCGACCCGGTCGCCGACCTTCACGTGCCAGGTGACGATTTCCGCTTCGGCAATGCCTTCGCCGATATCGGGGAGCTTGAACTGGTAGACGCTCATGCTTCGAGGACCTTCTTCAGCGCGTTCTTCATGCGGATCGGGCCGGGGAAATAGACCCATTCGTAGGCGTGCGGATAGGGCGTGTCCCAACCGGTCACGCGTTCGACCGGTGCCTCGAGGTGGTAGAAGCAGCGCTCCTGCACCAGCGTTGCCAGCTCGGACGCGAAGCCCCCTGTCTTGGTCGCTTCCTGCACGACCAAACAGCGACCCGTCTTCTTCACCGACTGTTCGATGGTTGCCATGTCGAGGGGCAGCAGAGTTCGCAAGTCGATGACCTCCGCGTCGATGCCGTTATCTTCGATCGCGGAGAGCGCGACATGGACCATCGTGCCATAGGCAAGGACGGTCAGCGCCTCGCCCTCGCGGACGACCTTCGCCTTGCCGAGCGGCACGGTGTAGTGGCCGTCGGGTACCTCGCTCAACTCGTTCTTCGACCAAGGCTTCACCGGCCGGTCGTGGTGGCCATCGAACGGTCCATTGTAGATGCGCTTCGGCTCGAAGAAGATAACCGGGTCAGGATCCTCAATTGCGGCGATCAGCAGGCCCTTGGCATCGTAGGGGTTCGACGGGATGACGACCTTCAGGCCGGCGCAATGAGTGAACAAGGCCTCGGGTGACTGGCTGTGGGTCTGGCCGCCGAAAATACCGCCGCCATATGGGCTGCGAATGACCATCGGCATGGTCCATTCGCCGGCCGTGCGGTACCGCATCTTGGCAACTTCGCTGACGATCTGGTCGAAGCCGGGATAGATATAGTCGGCGAACTGGATCTCGATCAGTGGCTTCAGGCCATAGGCCGCCATGCCGACCGCGGTGCCGACGATCCCGCCTTCGGAAATCGGCGCGTCGAAGCAGCGGGTCTTGCCGAATTCTTTCTGCAGGCCGGCGGTCGCGCGGAATACGCCGCCAAAATAGCCGACGTCCTCGCCGAACACGACGATGTCCTCGTCGCGGGCCATCATGACGCGGTGGGCATCATTGATCGCCTCGATCATGTTGCGGGTCGTCATTTCGGTTCGTGCCCCAGAAATTCGCGTGCTTCGTCGAGCGCTTGGTCGCGTTGCTCCGCCAGATGCCAGGGCGTTTCGGAATAGACGTCCTCGAACATCGACGGGATGTTGTCGAAGCCCTGCTGCGGAAGGATGCCTTGGCTCTCGGCTTCCTTTTGCGCGCCGCGGACGCTGGAGTCGATTTCCTTGTCGAGCGCAGCGTCGCGTTCTTCGTCCCATTCGCCGAGCGCCACCAAATGCGCCTTCAGCCGCGCGATCGGATCACCCAGCGGCCATTCCTCCGCTTCTCCCTTGGCGCGGTAGCCGGTCGGGTCGTCGGAGGTCGAATGGCCTTCGGCGCGGTAGGTGAAGAATTCGATTGTGGTCGGACCGTTGTTGGTCCGCGCGCGCTCGCTCGCCCATTTAACCGCGGCATAGACGGCCAGCGCGTCATTGCCGTCGACGCGGAGTCCAGCAATGCCATAGCCGACGGCCCGGGCCGCGAAGGTCGCCTGCTCGGCGCCCGCGATGCCGGAGAAGCTGGAGATCGCCCACTGGTTGTTGACTACGGCCAGAATGACCGGCGCTTGGTAGACGGCGGCGAACGTCATCGCGCTATGGAAGTCACCTTCGGCTGTCGCGCCGTCGCCGATCCAGCCCATTGCAATGCGGCTGTCGCCCTTGATCGCGGACGCCATCGCCCAGCCGACAGCCTGCGGATATTGGGTGCCGAGATTGCCTGAAATCGAGAAGAAGCCGTGCTTCTTGTCCGAATACATGATCGGCAGCTGGCGGCCCTGCAGCGGGTCACCCTTGTTCGAATAGATCTGGCACATCATCGTCACGAGCGGATAGCCGCGAGCGACGAGGAGTCCCTGCTGGCGATAAGTTGGGAAGTGCATGTCTTCCGGGTCCATCGCGGTCGCGGCCGATACCGCGATCGCCTCTTCGCCGGTACACTTCATGTAGAAGCTGGTCTTGCCCTGCCGCTGGGCGCGGTACATGCGGTCGTCGAAGACGCGGACGGTCTTCATGTCCTTCAGCATCTTGCGAAGCGTGTCGGGGTCCAGCTTCGGATTCCACGGACCGACGGCATGCCCATTATCGTCGAGCACCCGCACCAGCTGCGTCGTCAGCGGATGGGTTTCCGCGGCGTCGGCGGCAACGTCGGGGCGTGGCACTTCGCCAGCGGCCTGAATCTTTATCGAGGAAAAGTCGGGCGTGTCGCCGGGCCGGAAGGGCGGTTCGGGCACGTGAAGCGCCAGCGCCGGCCGGTTCGCGCGAATGTCGGGTTTATCGCTCATCGCCGGCCCGCTTAGTGCGGACCGGCTTCATGGGCAACTAGCGCGGGACGCGCGGCCTTCCCGGTGGAGCGAAATTGGCGCGGGCGACCTCGTGGATCGAACCGTTGGTCATGCGCCCTTCGACCAACTCATACCCCATTAGCGCGAAAACGCGGTCGCCGATGAAGATGGGACGGGCATTGCCGTACCAGTCGACACAGCTGGCGACGCAAGCATCGTCCGCCGCGCGACGTTCGTCGGCGTCGAGCCGCCCGGCCATGTCGAACAAACGGTTCTGGCGCTTAATGAACAGGATCGACGACCCCGAGCCGAGGAAACGGGCATATTGCGATTCGACTTGGCGTGCGATTGGCAGCCCGAGCAGGCCCGACGAACCGCTCGGCGTGTCAGAGCGGTAGAAGAAGGCCTGGCTTCGATTTTCGCCCTGCTGAGCATTGGGGAAGGTAAAGCTGTTGCCGCGCTGGGCCATCGGCCGGCGAAGGTCGACGGCGGTAAAGACCAGAGCGCCGCGCGAATTGTTGCCGATCACGACCCCGTCCTGCCCGAGCTGATCGATCCGTTCGACCGCGTGGGACAGCTGGATTTCGGAGACCGGTCCGCCGCGCAGGCCCGCCGCAACTAGAGTCGAAAACTGCCCGCGCTGGTAGCCGTGGCCGCCGTACAGGATGTGGTTGCCGACGAAGCGATTCTGGAAGTTCCAGCTGTTGGAACTGACGGGCGGCAGGTCGCGATAACGGGCGCGCGAAACCATGTGGCTGCCGTCGCCCATCCAGCGGATCGGGACGGACAGGAGCGCCACCGCGCCATTAACGCTCTCATTGTTCCACATCGCGTCGCCGCCGCCGTCGTTGCGCACCAGGACGTCGATAAGGCCCGCCTGACGGTTTTCGCGGAAGCTGAACTGGTCGGTCGGCTGACCGTAGGCGCCGATCGCCGACGGCTTTTCGATGCCGTCCAGCGGGAGGCGGTAGAGCCAGCTGCGGGCCCCGCCTCGTTGCCGGGCGCGCCAGTGACGGGCGTCCCCAACCCACAGGTAGACTGCGCTGGGGCTGACATAGAAGGTACGGCTAGCTGGGCCGAGCACCGCCGTCGCCTTACAGTCCATGACGGGCGCAGTGAGGTTGCAGTCCATCACACTGTGTAGCGTGTCCAGCTCCGCCTCCTCCTCGTCGCGCAGCGCGGGCACGATATGGACGTCACGCGCCCGGGCGACGCGGCGGAACTTGGGCTTCATGCCCTGCTGCCAGCGGCTGACGGCCGGGAATTGGGCGAAGGGATCGTTGCCCCAGCCGAGGTAGAGCGGAGTATAATAAACCAACCGGTTGCCGATCAGGCGCGAGGCATAGTTGCGCGAGCTATAATAGTCGTTGGATTTAAGGTGGTAGGCGTCCTCAAACCGCAGGCGCCCATCGGGCGAAAGGCGGAACCGGTTCACTTCGGTGCCCCCGCGCGCATAGCTGTAGCCGATGACAATAACCCGGTCGCCGCTGATCAGCATTTCGTCATACCAGTCGCCACCGCCGGTGATCCCGGGAGGGAAGGCATTGATATGGTCGACTGGCCGCATCTGGCCGCCGGCAATGGAAACAGTGAATAGCCGGCCGCGGCGAAGAATGACGAGTAGATCCCCGCGCTTCTTGACGATGCCGCCCTCGTCAACGTCGTTTTCCTGGGTGTTGGTGATTTTGTCGCTACTAGCGCGGCTGCCCGTCACGACGATAGAGTCGGCCTGCGCTGCCGATTCCGCTACCGGGGCCGGCGCGGCCATCGGCGGGGGAGGCGGTGCGGGTGGCGGCGGCGGTTCGTTCGCCATTCGCAGCCGCCGCTCGTCGCGCCGCTTAGCAAGGAAGGCGAGGAACTCCGCGTCGGACTTGAAGGCGGCAAGCTGTCCGCCTGCGCGGTTGGCGCCGGCGTTGCCAGACTGCGCCGAGGCCGGCTGCTGACCCGCCAGGACGGCAATGCCCGTCCCGCCACAAAGTGCGAGGGCAAGCGCTGCAGCGCGTCCCTTCGATCCGATACGCCGATCTGCCATGCGCGCCTCCACAACAATGTGACAATATCACATCACTGAAAGAGGCGGCTGTCAATCCTCCTGGTGCGCGTGCTTCGGCAGGCCCACCCCGACGCCCGCGGTAAAGCTACCGCCCGCCTGTTCGTTAAACCAGAAGGGCTTGAAGCCACCGGTCCCGCCAGCGACGATCTGGAGGTTGCTGTCGAACAGGCGGCCGCCCTGCATCGTCATCGCGACAGACGAGCTGTTGCGGATATTCTCCAATGGATTGGCGTCGAGGATCACGAGGTCGGCTAGCTTGCCGGCCTCGATGCTGCCCAGCTCGCGGTCAAGTCCGAGGGCGCGGGCCGGATTGATCGTCCCTGTCTTCAGCGCCTCCAGGTTGCTCATGCCTCCCAATGCAAACATCCAGATGTCCCAATGGGCGCCGAGCCCTTCGCGCTGGCCATGTGCACCGATCGAGACGGGAATGCCAAGGTCGGCGATCTGCTTCGACGCCTCGGCAATCTTGATAACATTGTCTTCCTCCGGCGGATTCTTGACCACACGCCGCGAACGGGCGTCGATGAGCGGGCGGGGGACCCACTTCGACAGGATGGGTTCCTTCCAGACGTCGGTGTGCTGGTACCAGTAATTCTCGCCGAAGGGGCCTCCGTAAGCGACGATCAGCGTTGGCGTGTAGGCCGTTCCACTGCCCTTCCAAAACTGCAGCACGTCCTCGTAAATGTTCGCGACGGGCAGTGAATGCTCGATGGTCGTATGTCCGTCGGCAATCTGCGTCATGTTCATTTCGAACAGCGAGCCGCCTTCAGGAACGACTTCCATGCCAAGCTGGCGCGCGGCCTGGATTATCATCTGGCGCTGTTCGCGGCGCGGCTGGTTGTAGCTTTTCACCGACCAGGCACCCGATGCCTGCAGACGGCGGAGATGGGCCAGCGCGTCGTCAAAGCTGTTGACCTCGACCGTGAAAGGGGTGGTGGCACCGTAGAGGATCGTGCCGGTCGAGAAGATGCGGGGCCCGAGGATTTTGCCTGCCTTCTGATACTCAGACGCGACGAAGATTTCGAACGTGTCGTTCGACGGGTCATGGACGGTCGTCACACCATAGCCGAGCGCGGCGGCATGGAACCAGTTCTGCTTGGGGATGATTAGGTCACTGCCCATCGATCCGTGCCAGTGCGCGTCGATCAGTCCGGGAATGATCGTCTTGCCGGTCACGTCGACGGTCCGCGCGCCGGAAGGGATCGGGACGCCTGCGCCGACGGCCGTGATCCGGTCGCCTTCGATGACGACCGTGCCATTCTCGATAACTTCGTCACCCTTCATGGTGACGATGCGTGCGCCGGTCAGCGCAATGCTGCCCGTTGGCCTTGCCTGGCTGGCGGTAACTCCGAGCCTCGCCACGAGCGGCGCGGCGGCCTGCTTGCCGCCCGTGAAGGCGCCGGCATTGGCGAGCGTCTGGCCATAGAGGCTCGGTCCCTGGCTCCAATAAAGCTGGCGGCTGTTGCCGGCCCAATGGATCCAGTCGCCTGCATCGGCGCTGACGCGCGACTGAGGCAGCGACTTGCCGTCAGGCGCGATGTCGATCGACCGGCCGGACCGCACGAACGGCATGACATAGGCCTGATAGCGCTCGGTCCAGGCGATATACTGCTCGTCCGGCGACAGGGCGAAGCGGCTGGCGTTCTGGGAAACGAGGTGGGTCACCTCTTCCGTCCCATTGACTGAAACCGACTTCAACAGCCGCTTTTCCTCTTCACCCCTAGCCGTGAAGAAAATGCGGTCGTTGGTTGCGCCGAACATCGGCTGGCCGCCGCTCTTGGCAACGCGCTTGGGCGCACCGCCCCGGACCGAGACGATATAGATGCCGGGGTCCTTGCCGTAGAGCGGCGTGGTCAAATAGCCGTCGCTGGTCTTGCGATAGGCGATCAGGCTGCCGTCCGGTGAGAAGGCCGGTTCGACGTAATGGCCCGGCGTGGGCGTGACGACGCGGCCTTCCCCGCCGCCGACGCCGACAACCTTGATGCGGCCAGCCTTTTCGTCATCCCAAGCGACATAAGCGATGCTCCTGCCGTCGCGGGAGAAGGCCGGATAGCTTTCAAAATCGGTGCCGCGCGTCAGGCGGCGCGGTCCGGTGCCGTCGCCGTTGGCGATCCACAGGTTGCCCAACGCTTCATAGACGATGCGCGATCCGTCGGGGCTCTTTTGGGCAAAGCGGACCATCTTGGTCTGGAAGCTGGCAGGGGCAACCTCCTTCTGCTGGCGGACGGCGTCCTCGACGAAGCGGGTACCGGTCACGTGAAAAGGGATTTCGCTGACGGCCTTCGACGCTACATCGATGCGGTGGATGCCGCCCTTGGCCCAAAAGACGATCGACTTGTTGTCGGGCGTCCAACTCATCCCTGGATAGACCCCGTGGACGGCCCAGGTTTCCTGCATATCGCGGTCGAGAATGTCGGTCAGCGGAGTGATACGGCCGGACGCGAGATCCATGACCATCAGCGTCGATTTGTACCGGACGCGCCGGATGAAGGCCAAGCTCTTGCCGTCGGGCGACGGTGTCGGACGGATCGCGCCGCCGGGGCCGTCGATAAAGGTCTCGATCTCGCCGGTCTGCCGGTCGAGGCGCTGGATGACGTAAATCTGCCCGTTGACGTCCTTCGAATATTCGAAAGTCTCGCCGGCGGTCGCGTCGTCGGAGAAGTAGAGATAACGTCCGTCGGGTGAAAAGGCGGGTTCGTTCGTGTCTTTCTGCTTGGTTCGGGCCTTGGTCATCTGGACGCCCGAGCCTTTGTCCCCGCCATTGCGGTGATAGAGCCACATCTCGCCCGCGCCGAGCGATCGCGACGAGGTGAAGTGCTTACGCGCGACGATGAAGTTGCCGTCGGGGGTCCATTCGGCCTGGTTGAGCAGTCGGAAATCCTCTTTGGTGATCTGGCGCGGGGCTGAGCCGTCGCGGCGGATCGTCCAGATATTTTCACCGCCGCCACGATCCGACGTGAAAGCGATTTCGCTGCCATCCGGGGAATAGCGCGGCTGCATGTCCCACGCATGGCCGGTGGAGATGGCGCGCGCCTCGCCGCCCGTAATCGGCATGACATACAGGTCGCCAAGCAAGTCGAAGGCAACTTCGCGACCATCCGGCGAGACGTCGAGGCTCATCCAGGTGCCGCGGCGGGCGTCGATGGGGACATTTCGACCCGGGCCGTGCGGCACGTTGACGTCCCATTTGTCGACCTTCTTGCCGGCGGTGCCAGGCGCGGGGGCGATGCCGGCCGGCTGGTCCTGGGTCAGGGGTTCGGCTTGTCCCGGCTGCGGCGGGGGTGGCGCGACCGGCGGGGTGGGAGCCTGGGCAAGCGCGGCCGACGCGGCGAGCAGGGAGCTCCCGAGAAAAAATATGAGGTGACGCATTGAAGAAGAACCCCTGACGGTACGGAAAGGATGGACATTGGCGGGGGGTTCCGTCGAAGGCAACGCGCGCCTACCGCCGTTCGTCGAATTGACGGGACCTTTCGCATGGCGCTAGGGCGCGCGTCATGTCCGAGACCAAGAAACCTTTCCCCGACCGCCTGTCGCTCGACCCGCGTAGCCCACACTTCGACCAGGAAGTGCTGAGCCAGGGCGTCGGCATCCGCTTCAACGGCGCCGAAAAGACTAACGTCGAGGAATATTGCATTTCCGAGGGCTGGATTCGCGTCGCTGCGGGTCGGAGCCGCGATCGCTTCGGCAACCCGATGACGATCAAGCTCAACGGCACGGTCGAGCCTTATTACGAGGGCGAAGGCGAAGTGGAAGAAAAAGGCCCCGGCGAAGACGCCGAGGCCTGATCCCTAATCGATTACGGTTTAAGCCGCGGCGCGACGGTTGCGCTGCCGCGAGGCGGCCGCTTTCAGGCCGCGGCTGCGGTCGATCAGCTTCTTGGCGCCCCAGCCCGCGGCAAGAGCCAGCCCGAGCGGGCCGAGGCCGCGGCGGGCGATAACTGGGATGGCAGCGCCAACCAGCGCGCCGGTCACCTTCTGGTTGCGACCAGCAATCTTTTCGCCCGCGATGGCGCCCAATATCTTGGCAAGCATGATGATATTCCCTCGTTTAAACGGTGTGGAGGGAAGAGCGCGCGACAAGCGCAGCGGTTCCCGATGAGCTATTGGTCAATCGCGCCAATCATCGGTGGAAAATTCCGCCAACTTTCCCCAGCATGAACGGCATTACAGCAATTTTCCCCTGAAAACTGCAATTGGCACGGCTCTTGTAAAGAGTAGGGCATGGACCAACAGGCCTTGCCCGGCGGTCCTGCAAAAGGGAGAATGACAATGTCCGGTTTCAAAATCCAACGCCATCTCGTAGCGGCCTTCGCGTCGCTCCTGATGAGCTCGATCGCCGTCGGTGCCGCGATTGCCCCGGCCCAGGTTTCGGCCGCCCAGGTGGAAGTTGTGACCTATGCCTGAATTCGAACCGATCGAGGCCCGCCCTGCCGTTCGCATCCCGCGACAGCAGGAAACAGGACAGGAAACGACCGTTCGTTTCGCGCCGCTCAGCGGCATCCTGTCAGGCCCGATCTTCACCCGCACCCGTGACATCATCGCGGCGAACATGTCGGAACTGCTCGACCGGTCGGAAGACCCGGCCCGAATGATCCGCATGATCATCGTCGAAATGGAGGAAACGCTGGTCGAAGTGCGCGCTACCGCCGCTCGCTCGATCGCGGACATCAAGGAAATGCGGCGTGCCTGCGCCCGGCTCGACGACATGCAACACGGCTGGACCGAAAAGGCTGGGCTGGCGCTGGAAAAGGGCCGTGAGGACCTGGCCCGCGCCGCACTTAACGAAAAGCAGAAGGCGGCCGAGATGGCTGAGAGCCTGCATGCAGAGATTTCGCAGATCGAGCAGGTGTTGCGCGGCTATGAGGCCGACATCCAGCGGCTGCAGGGGAAGCTGGCCGAGGCCCGCGCCCGCCAGAATGCCATCGCCAGTCGGTTCGAGAGCGCGATGACCCGCGCCCGCACCAGCGAGCTGTTGCACGGCAGCCGGACGGAAGAAGCCTTCGCCAAGTTCGAGCTGCTCGAACGCCGGGCCGACTTCGCCGAAGGGCGCGCCGAGGCGCTTGGTCTTAGCGGGCCGAAGACCCTGGAAGAAGAGATTGCCGAGCTTCGCGCTGCCGACGCAGTCGATGCCGAGCTGGACGCCATGAAGGCCGCACTGGCGGCGAAGAACTGAC
The DNA here is from genome assembly GCF_003583725.1 of Sphingomonas edaphi. Classification (GTDB taxonomy): domain Bacteria; phylum Pseudomonadota; class Alphaproteobacteria; order Sphingomonadales; family Sphingomonadaceae; genus Sphingomicrobium; species Sphingomicrobium edaphi. Next base: position 197,747 of record NZ_QXTF01000002.1, read on the forward strand.
GGGAAGGAAAAGGGGAAGATGTCACGCTATTCACTCAACCGCCGCGACAAGAAACTAGCCGGCGTCTGCTCGACATTGGGCGATGTGTTCAACATCGACCCGACCTTCCTTCGCATCGGCTTCGTCGCCTTTGCCTTGTTCATCGAATGGGAGATCGCGCTGATTGCCTACGTCGCGGCGGGTATCTACCTGCATATCCAGAAGCGGCGCGGCGAAGCACGGTTAGAACGCAAATCCGATTTTGAACGCATGGGCGAGATCGGCAAAGGCCGGTCGTCGGTCCACGATCTTCGTACCAAGCTGGACGTCAACGACCGCCGGATGATGGCCATCGACCATCACCTGAACAGCCAGAATGACGAGCTGGCGCGCGAGATCGAAGCCCTGCGCGAGGAGAAGTAAAAATGGATCCGCTGTCCATTGGCCTGATCGGCGCAAGCGTCCTGATGGGAATTGGCCTGGCGTCGTTCGCAGCACTCAAGGGTTGGAATGCCTGGCTGGAATATAAGCGGCTGGAACTGGCCCGTCAGATGGGGGACTCGGCCCTTCCGCCCGCGAGCGGTCGTATCGAGCTAGCCGACCTCAAGGAACGGGTTCGCAAGCTTGAAGCGATTGCCGCCGGAATCGACCTGTAACGGGACGCACCATTCCCCAATCCCCGTCCCTGGGCGGTCCGCACGTCACCGCGGGCCGCCCTTTTTATCGGGTTACGAAGCGAAGGGGTCTCGCACCAAAATGGTGTCGTCGCGCTCGGGTGAGGTGCTGACCAACGCCACGGGGCATCGCATCAGCTCTTCGATGCGGCGGACATATTTGATCGCCTGGGCGGGCAGATCCGCCCAGCTGCGAGCGCCGGCGGTGGTTCCGTCCCAGCCGTCCATTTCCTCATAGACCGGCTCGGCCCGGGCTTGGTCGGCGGCGTGGGGCGGGAGATAGTCGAAGGTCTGGTCGCCGATGCGGTAGCCGGTGCAGATCTTCACCGTTTCCATGCCGTCGAGTACGTCGATCTTGGTCAGCGCAATGCCGGTGACTCCGCTGACCGCCGCAGACTGGCGCACCAGCACGGCATCAAACCAACCGCAGCGGCGCTGGCGCCCGGTGACGGTGCCGAATTCGTGACCCCGCTCGCCGAGCCGCTGTCCGACCTCATCGTTAAGCTCGGTCGGGAAGGGACCGGAGCCGACGCGGGTGGTGTAGGCCTTGACGATGCCCAGGACGAATCCCGCCGCCCCTGGGCCCATGCCGCTGCCGCTGCCGGTTGTCCCGGCGACTGTGTTGGACGAGGTGACGAACGGATAGGTGCCGTGATCGACGTCGAGCAGAACGCCCTGCGCTCCTTCGAACAGGATGCGGCGCCCACGGCGGCGCGCCTCGTCCAGGTCGCGCCAGACCGGCCGCGCGAAGCTCAACACGAATTCGGCGATTTCGCTGAGGTCGTTCTTCAGCCGCTGGCGATCCACCGGCGGCTGGCCGAAGCCGGCGCGCAGATGGTCGTGGTGGGCGCACAGCCGGTCGAGCATCGGGTCCAGCTCGTTGAGATGGGCAAGGTCGCAGACGCGGATCGCGCGGCGGCCAACCTTGTCTTCATAGGCCGGGCCAATGCCGCGGCGCGTCGTGCCGATCTTGCCGGCGCCCGAAGCGTCTTCGCGCATGGCGTCCAGGTCGCGGTGAATCGGCAAAATCAGCGGGCAGGTCTCGGCGATCATCAGCACGTCGGGCTCGATGCGGACGCCCTGCGCGGAAAGCTTCTCGACCTCAGACTTCAGCGCCCAGGGGTCGAGCACCACGCCATTGCCGATGACTGACGGCGTGCCGGTGACGATCCCGGACGGCAGCAGCGACAGCTTGTAGACCTTGTCGCCTACGACCAGCGTGTGGCCGGCGTTGTGGCCGCCTTGGAAACGGACCACCATGTCAGCCCGGCTGGCGAGCCAGTCGACGATCTTGCCCTTGCCTTCATCGCCCCATTGCGCGCCGATGACGGTGACGTTGCCCACTAGCCGATTCCTTGCAGTGCGAGCGGCCATCCGCCCTTCGCTGGCCTCCTATTGCCCAATCGCGGAGGCGTCCAGCTTTGGCCCGGATCAGGCGGTGCGGCGGCGGCGAAGGAGTAATACCGCAGCGATGGCGGCAAGCGCGGCGGCGATGCCGGCGAACAACGGTCGGCGCGACGATGTCGTGTCGGACTTGCCGGTTGCTTTCGTCGCTTCGGACGAAGCCGATGGCTTGAACAATGGAGTGGCATTTTCGTCCGCGACCATGACCACCTCGTCCCCAACCATTACGTTCGCAACGGCCTCCGCCTCATTGCCGGCTTCATCGAGGGAAGCTTTGGGGGTAGGCGCTGTTTCAGGTTTGGCGATCTTCGCACGGGCGTCGGCGATCTCGCCCTTCAGTCCCTTATAGTCGAGTGCGCCGTCCGCCAGCGAGTCGTTGACAATAAAGGCCGGGGTCCCTGCGATTCCGGCCGCATCGTGAAGCGCGAGGTTGCGGGCAATCTGCGCCGCAATTTCGGAGGAGTGGGCGGCGGCGTCCTTTTGTAGCCGTGCCCAGTCGACGCCCGCCTTATCGGCGGCGGCGCGGATCGCCGGTTCGTCTAGCGGGAGCTTTTGGGTCATCAGAGCGCGGTGAAAAGCGTCGTGGCGACCCTGGTAGCGGGAAGCGATGGCAAGTTTCGCCGCCTGTTCGGAGCGCGGCCCGAAAATGGGAACGTCGCGATAGATGACGCGGACGCGCTTGTCCTCGCGCAGAGCCTTTTCGACGCTGGGTGTATATTGGCGGCAGGCAGGACACTGATAGTCGTAGAAATAGACAACGGTCACGTCATGGGCGGCGGGCTTGCTGACCGGCGCGACGCCTTCACGAAAGAAATCCTCTCGTTCGATCTCGGCAACCGGGGGTTCGCCGAACTGGGCAAAGGCAGGGGCCGTCGTAATGAGCAGGAAAAATGCCGCGGTGCGCAGCGCGGCGGGGGAACGCAAGGTCAAGCGGGGTCACCTTCCAATGGATGCGAACCGCCTTAACCCCTTGCGGTCAGCGGCGGTTCAGCGCGCCTCCTATTTTCTTTTTCGCGTCGTCGTCCAGCATGGGAGGCCATGATGCGTTTGGTGACGGGAATGGCGATTAGCGGCCTGCTGCTCGCGGGTGCCGCAATCGCTCAGGAGCGGCAGCGGTTGCCCCGCGAGTGCCGGCAGGACATCATGAAGCTGTGCCGCGGTGCGGTCGGCGGCTTTAGCCAGTGCCTGCGGAACGTTTTGCCCAAGATGAGCGACGAATGCCGCAAGGCCGCGAGCGACCGTGCCATGGCACGTGAGGAGCGACCGGACGGCATGATCGAGGTTGCTTACGGCGCGGACGCCCGGCAGCGGATGGACCTATTGGTGCCGCAAGACAGCGGCTCCGCGCCCGTCCTTTTCTTCGTCCACGGCGGGGGGTGGTCGATCGGCGACAAAGTTGCGGGCGGCGCGACAAAGGGCCCTTGGGCCAGTCGGCAGGGCTGGGCTTATGCCAGCGCCAATTATCGCCTCGTCCCGCAAGTGACGGTGGAGCAGCAGGCGGCCGACCTCGCCAACGCGGTCGCTTGGCTCCGCGCTAATGCCGCGAGCCACCATCTCGACCCTGACCGCGTCGTCCTCATGGGACATAGTGCGGGTGCTCACCTCGTCGCGCTGTTGGGGACGGACACGCGCTACCTGAAGGCGGCCGGCGTCCCCTTGGGGGTGGTGAAGGGCGTCGTCCTGCTCGACGGGGCGGGCTACGACGTTCCGACGCAGGCGAGCGCGGAAAGGAACATCGTTCAGCCGATGTACGAGGCCGCCTTCAGCACGAACCCAGAGCGGCAGGCAGCGTTATCGCCGACCCGTCACGCAGCGGCGCCCAACGCCGCCAATTGGCTGATCCTACCGGTCAAACTGCGCGCGGACAGCCAGGCTCAGTCGAAGGCGCTGGCCGGCGCCTTGGTTAAGGCGGGATCGTCGGCCGCGGTTGCAGTGGTTCCCGGCGAAAGTCACCGCAGCCTCAACACGGGGCTGGGCGAGCAGGGCGATTGCGCGACGAAGGAGGTCGAGCGGTTCCTTGCGTCGGTGCGATAGGGTCGGCACTACCTCGCCGAAGTCCTCCGGATGAAATCGGCGACATTGTCGTGCAGGGCTTTCAATGACGGCAGGTGCGCGTAGACCATGTGGCCCGACTCGTAGAAATGATACTCGATGTTACCGCGCAGTTCAGGCGGAATGGGCATGTGGCGCATCTCGAAGACCCCGGCGAAATAGGGCGTCGAAATGTCGAAATAGCCGCCATTGGCCATGACCTTTAGATTAGGGCTCTGCTTCATTGCCAGCGCCAGGTCGGGAAGGACGTTAGGTAAGGCAATCAGCGGCTTTCCAGCGCCCGGCGGCTGGTGCCGGTAATCCCAGCTTTCGTAAATCGGGATCCCTGACTTGAACTCAATGCTCGGTTGGTAGCCCAGCGAACGGCGGACATAGTCGTTGTAGGCGCTGACGTAGGCGGAGCTGATCGCGCTGCTTTGCGGATCATAGGTGGCGACCTCGCTGAGCGGGTCAAGCGTCGCGCCGATGAAGCGGGTGTCGAGCGTTCCGACTGTCTGCGCACTGTCGGAGAGCAGTTCCTTCTGGAATGCGCCATACTGGATTCGCAGGTTAGTCTTCAGCAAGTAGGGGACGGGAATGGCGGTGTAGGCCGATAGGCGCGCCGCGATCCGCTGCCGCTCTTCATCGGGCAGGTCATTGCCCTTCATCAGCGCCTGCAGATAGTCGGTCGTCGCGAATGTCTCGACCTCCGACAGGAAGTTGCGCAGCCCGCCGGCGGGGCGGGGGATGCGTTGATGGTACCAGGCCGTCGCAGCATAGGTCGGCAAGGTCATGACATAGGGCAAGTCGTTGCCAGGGTTCACCTGCGGATCGTCCGGCAGCAGATCCCAGTTTAGGATGTCGGCGAGCAGCATGACCCCGTTGAGATCGACGTCACGGTTCTGGAGCGCGAGGGCGAGGCCCGCGCCGCGCATCGTCCCGTAGCTTTCGCCGAAGATGTATTTAGGCGAATTCCAGCGCTGATACTTCGACAGGAATTGCGTAATGAATTGGGCGAATGCGTCGATGTCCTGGTCGACGCCAAAGAAGGCCTTTTCCTTGTCCTCCCCCGCGATCCGGCTGAATCCCGTGCCGGGCGCGTCAATGAAGACTAGGTCCGATGCGTCCAGCAGGCTCTGGTCATTGGCGACCATGCCATAGGGCGCGGCGGGTGTGTGCCGACCGTCCACCGTCTCGACCCGAACCGGCCCGAACGCGCCCATGTGCAGCCAGACCGTCGACGATCCCGGTCCACCATTGAACAAGAAGGTGATGGGCCGGTTGGCGGCTGGAACGCCGTCGCGGAAGTAGGCGGTGTAAAACATCGACGCTTCCGGCTTGGGCGCGGCGGCATCCTTCTTGTCGGGCTTTGCCGCGGCTTCTGCAGCGTCCGTGTCCTGCCATTCCTTGCCATGGACGACCAGCGTGCCCGCCACAGTCTGATAGGTAATGCGCTTGCCGCCAACCGTGACGGTACCGCGCGAACGCTGTTCGCTCGTAGTAAAGAAGGCCGAGGAAGTTGTAGTCGACTTCCCGGCGGAGGCAGGAGCCGGAGCAGACAGGACGGGAGCCGACGCGAGCAGCGTCGCAAGACAGAGCGCGAATTTCATCGGCGATTGATTGCAACTGCAGCGGACCTTCGCAAGCCCGCCGAGTGACCCGTCAATCGCCTAAAAGTCGAAGCGCGCCGTCAGCCGGATGTCGCGCCCGGCGAGGGGGGCGTAGTCCTTGAGCAGACTCGAATGACGCCGTGCAACGACATCGAAGATATTGTTCGCCGCCAGCCCAAGCGTCAGTTCCGGTCGTTGCGTCAACGGATGCCATTCGACGGACGCGTTGAGCAGCGTGTAGCCCGGCGTCTCTGTTTCCAGCGCCGCGTTGCGCGGTTGTCCGAAGGCATGCTCGACCTCGATCCGTCCATCGACCGGACCGCGCTTTCCGGTGACTGCGCCGAGCAAGCGCAGCGGCGGGATCTGCGGAGCGGGACCGAAGCCCTTGATCGTCGCGCGAACGGCATCGGCCTGCGCCTCGATGCCCCAGTCTATTCCGCCGACCTCGCCGACATGGGCGTCCACCTCCGCTTCGAAGCCGGAGTAGCGCGCCTTGCCTTGGCGGACCTGGTAGACCGGAAGGTCGTCTTCGATCTCGCCCGTCGGTGCCTGGAAGATGAAATTGGAGAAGCGGCTAGTGAAGGCGGTCAGCCCGAAGCGGACGGGCCCGCGCGTGTGCCGAAGGCTAAGCTCAGCACCGAGGCTGCGCTCCGGATCGAGATTGGGATTGCCGATTTCGAATGCTTGGGTTCCGGCGTGAGGGCCGTTGGCGAAAAGTTCATCGATTGCAGGTGCTCGGGCGGAGCGCGATAGGTTGAGCCCTGCTCGCCAGCCCGGCGAAAATTCGTACAGCCCGCCGAGTGACAACGACAGCGTGTTGAAGCGTCTGCTGAGGTCCGGCGTGCCGAGCACTGCGTCCGCGTCCGCCGACAAGCGCGAGGTTTCGAAGCGCGCCCCACCCTCGAACCGCCATGGTCCGCGAACCAGACTCTGCAGCGTGAAGATGCCGAACTGCTTCTGGTTGGCATCGGGCAGATATTTTTCTTCGCCATCGATGGCGACCTTCTTCGCGACATATTGCAGTCCGGTCGTCCCGTCCCAACCGCCGCGCTGTTTCTGGATCGCTTCGGCGCGGAATTCGCCGCCGCGTGCGTAAAAGCTGGTTCCGATCTCGCCCGTGTCCTCGATCTCGTCGTGGTGATAGCGCGAATAGCCGCCGCGCAGGTGGATCGCGTCGAGGAAACCGCCGACCGGCACTTCGGCGCGTCCGTCGTATCGGGTCTGCTCGCTGTCAATGGTCGGCGCTTCCGCCTCTACGCCCGGAATGAGCGAAAAGCGGATCGGGACCTGGTAGACCGACGTGTGCCGGGCCACCGAGAAACCGACGTTCAGCGGCCCGTCGACATAGGCAGCGCCGCCGGCGAATTCGGTCGAGCGAGCGGCGCTGTTAGGCAATTCGCCCTTCAGGTCGGCGAGCGCCTCAATCTCCGGATCGCCGCTGGCCAGCGCCTGCTCGCGAAGTGGTTTCGAGAGCAGGTGGCCGCCCGTTTCGAGGTTGTCGCTCTTAGACCAGCTGCCGTCGCCATGAACGACGAACCTGCCGCCGACCGGGACGTCGACGGCAAGGCTCGCCGACCGCTCGTTGGCGGCAGTGGCATAGCCAAGCATGCCGGCGGCGTGCAGCGGCGCGTCGGGTTCGCGTCGTGGAATTCGGGAGTCGATGACGTTGACGACGCCGCCGATCGCGGCGGAGCCGAACAGCAGCGCCGAAGGACCGCGCAGGATGTCGACACGGTCGGCGGTCAGCGGGTTGATCGCCACCGCGTGGTCGGCACTCGAAGAAGACAGGTCGAGGCTGCCGATACCGTCCGTCAGGATGCGGATGCGGTCGCCGCCAAGTCCGCGAAGGATCGGACGTGATGCGGCCGGTCCGAAGCTGGTCGCGCTGACGCCGGGTTGCTTCGCCAGCGTCTCGCCGATGCTCGGCCGGAGGTTCGCGGCGAGGTCTGCCCCATCGAGGATCGAAACCCCGCCCAGAACATCCTCCACCTTACGGCGCGTCCCGGTGACGACGATTTCCTCATTGTGATTGTGATGGTCGTCCGGCGCCGCCTCGGCTGCGGCCGCTGCCGGGGTGGTAGCTTCCTGGGCGGTCGCCGGCGTGGCGATCAGGGCGAACGATAGTGCGATAATCGATGTGCTGCTGCGGGTCATGGAGCTTCCAAACAAATCTATTTTGGTGTCCCTAGAGCAAGATGTTACAACATCGCAAATGAAGGCTATGGCGTTCGTCGCTCGAACTTGGCGGTTGGTCGAATGCGGCGCGGAGCGCTTTCACGGCTGCAGCATCCCGCCGTTCAGCTTGCCGTCAGCCGACTTCCGCGCCAGTTAGCTATTATGGGCGCCGGTCACTCGCACGATCATCCGCATCCCGCAGACTTCGGCCGCGCCTTCGCGATCGGAATCGCGCTCAACCTTGGCTTCGTCGCTGTGGAGGCATTCTACGGCTTCGTTGCGGACTCGATGGCGCTACTCGCCGATGCCGGTCACAATTTGTCGGATGTGCTGGGCCTTGTACTCGCCTGGGCGGGCGCGGCGCTGGTTAAGCGGCGACCGAATGAGCGCTTCTCATACGGGCTGAAGAAAAGCTCGATCCTCGCCGCACTGCTCAACGCACTGCTGCTGCTGGTGGCGATCGGCGCAATTATTGCCGAAGCGATCCGCCGCTTGGGCGACCCCCAACCCGCGAACGGCGAGACAGTCATGGCGGTGGCTACCGTCGGCATCGTGGTCAACGGCGTCACGGCGTGGTTGTTCGCCCGGGGACGGAAGCACGACATAAATATCCGCGGCGCGTACCTCCACATGGTCGCGGACGCAGCCGTATCGGTTGGCGTCGTGGTCGCGGGCTTCCTTATCCTGCAGACGGGCGCGGCGTGGATCGACCCGGTCACCAGTCTGGTCGTCGCCGCCGTCATTCTGTGGGGAACATGGGGACTGCTGACCGAAAGCCTCACTATGACACTGGCTGGGGTGCCGAAGGGAATTGATTCCTCTCACGTCGGCCGCGCGCTGGAAAAGCTGCCGGGTGTGACTGCGGTTCACCATCTCCACATCTGGTCGCTTAGCACGACCGAATCTGCCCTAACCGTGCACATGGTGGTCGAGCCCGGCGTCGACCGCGACGTTATTATCCGCCAGGCCAATGCTTATGTGCACCAGTTGTTCGGAATCGCCCACTCGACGATTCAGGTCGAAAGCGACACGGGCCGCTGCGTATCCCACGACCATGAGGGCCATGGCTTCTACGCGCATGATGACGGGGTCGCGCACGGCCACTAGGGTCGCGCCATGTACATGACTCACCTCGAATGTTCGCTGACCGGCGAGCGATACGAAGCCGACCGCCCCCACAACCTGTCTCGAGCCGGAAAGCCGCTTTTCGCCCGCTACGACCTTGAAAAAGTGGCAGCGCGGCTGAACCGCGCCGAACTGGCGGGGCGCCCTGCCGGCATGTGGAAGTGGCGGGAGCTTTTGCCCCTGCCATACGGCTCGGAGCCGGTCAGCCTGGGTGAACCGGAGACGCCACTGGTCACGCTGGACGGGGTCGGCGCACGGCACGGCGTGCGGGCGCCCGTCGTCAAAGACGAAGGCCGGCTCCCGACCGGATCGTTCAAGGCGCGGGGGCTCGCCATGGCCATTAGCATGGCGAAGCATTACGGCATCGACCGCATTGCGCTGCCCACCAATGGTAACGCCGGCGCGGCGCTGGCTGCCTATGGCGCACGGGCGGGTATGCGAACGCTGGTCATTTGTCCCGAGGAAACGCCAGAGCTGAACATCCGCGAGACTGCCGCATACGGAGCAGAGGTGATCGTCGCCGACGGGCAGATCGACGAGTGCGGTCGCATCGTCGGCGAGGGCGCGGCTCAGGGCCGCTGGTTCGATTGTTCGACGCTGAAAGAGCCGTACCGGCTTGAAGGCAAGAAGGTCATGGGTCTCGAACTGGCTGAACAGCTGGGATGGGAACTACCCGACATCATATTCTACCCGACCGGCGGCGGCACGGGCTTGATCGGCATGTGGAAGGGCTTTGACGAGCTTGAACGGATCGGACTCATCGGTTCGAAGCGGCCACGAATGATCGCGGTCCAGGCGGCCGGTTGCGCCCCGATGGTCAGGGCCTGGGAGAAGGGTGACGAATATGCCGACCGCTGGGAAGGGGCGGCGACTATGGCCACCGGCATCCGCGTGCCCAAGGCCGTGGGCGATTTCCTCATCCTTCGTGCGGTGCGAGAAAGCGGGGGCGCGGCAATCGCGGTCGAAGAGGAAGCAATCATGGAGGCGGTGAACGACGCCGCGAAAAAGGACGGTTTGCTGCTGTGTCCGGAGGGTGGGGCTGTGCTCGCCGCCTGGCGAGCGGCGCTCCACCACAAGCTGATCGATGGGTCAGAGCGGGTCGTTCTGTTTAACTGCGCCAACGGAAACAAATATCCGCTCATCGACCGGTCGAGGCGGATGGGGCTGGCGGATATCGACGCGGCAACGCTTTAGCTAGAAACGAGTAAGCCCCGGCAACCGAAGTTGCCGGGGCTCCATGATTCGCTTCCGAAGAATTGAACCACGTAAGCAAAACGGCCGGGACGCATTGCGGTTCCAAGCAACGCAGAATTTTTTTGTCCAGCCGACGATTGAGGTGGGAAGCTCATTCTGCTTGATGACCGCGTGGCTCCTGTCTGGACCTTTGCGATCGACCGCGGCGGAACGTTCACCGATATAGTGGCGACCTGTTCGAACGGGCGGCAGCGGGTCGAAAAGTTGCTGTCGGAAAACCCCAGTCATTACGCCGATGCGGCAATCGAGGGTATTCGACGCATCCTGAAAAGCGAAGGCGGGACGCTTGGTCCTGTGCGAATGGGCACGACCGTTGCTACCAATGCACTGCTGGAACGGAAGGGCGAGCGGCTGGCGCTGGCGATAACGCGCGGCTTTGGGGATGCGCTGCGCATTGGCTACCAGGCCCGGCCGGAGATTTTCGCGCGGCACATCGTGTTGCCGTCGATGTTGTACCAGACCGTTGTCGAAATTGACGAGCGGATCGGGGCAGACGGCGCGGTGGTCCGGTCGCTGGACGAAGCGGCTGCCACCGACGCTTTCGCCGCCTTGAGGGCCGAAGGTCTTGACGCGCTGGCCATCGTTCTGATGCACGGCTGGCGTTACACAGACCATGAGCAGCGCCTCGCCCGGATCGCTCGCGACCTTGGCTTCGCGCAGGTTTCGGTCAGCCATGAGGTCGCGCCGCTGATAAAGCTGGTCGGGCGCGGGGACACGACCGTAGTCGACGCTTACCTGTCGCCGATCCTTCGCCGATATGTCGAACGCGTGTCGGCCGGGCTTGGCGCGGCGGCGACGCTTCAGTTTATGCAATCAAACGGTGGCCTGACCGAAGCGCAGGCGTTTCGCGGAAAGGATGCTGTCCTGTCCGGTCCGGCCGGCGGCGTCGTTGGGATGGTCACGGCCTCGGTGCCGCACGGCAATGAGCGGCTGATCGGCTTCGACATGGGGGGAACGTCGACCGACGTGTCGCATTATGCTGGCCGGTTCGAGCTGGGCGACGAGAATGTTATTGCCGGCGTACGAATCCGCGCGCCGATGATGCAGGTCCATACGATTGCCGCGGGCGGCGGCTCAATCTGCACCTTTGACGGCATGCGCTTCCGCGTCGGTCCAGAGTCCGCGGGTGCCCGACCCGGCCCGGCCTGCTACCGCGCGGGCGGTCCGCTTACCATCACAGACTGCAACCTGTTTCTTGGCCGGATCAGTGCCGAACATTTCCCGCCGGTGTTTGGGCCGAACGGAGACTTGCCGGTCGATCTCCATGCGGCGCGCGCCCGGCTGCAGGAGATTGCCGATGCGCTCAGCGGGACGAAAAGCCTGGAGGAGATCGCCGAAGGGTTCCTCGCCATCGCGGTCGACAATATGGCTGCCGCGATCCGCAAGATTTCGGTCGCTCGGGGCCATGACGTGACCCGTTACACTCTGGCCTGCTTTGGCGGGGCGGGCGGCCAGCACGCCTGCCGGGTGGCCGACGCGTTGGGGATGGAGCGCATCTTGGTCCATCCGCTCGCCGGCGTGCTGTCAGCCTACGGCATCGGCCTTGCCGAAGTGAAGGCGGTCCGGGAAGTGAGCTGGCTCAAACCGCTGAGCGAGGACTTTGTGAGCGGCGTCGCTGGCCTGGAGCGCGACGCGAAGGCCGCGCTGGAGGCGCAGGGTTTTTCGCCGCAGCAAATCCGGTTCGAACGGCGGGCGCGCCTCCGGGCCCCGGGTAGTGACACGACACTGACGGTCGAGCTTGGCGACGCCCCGTCGATGCGCGACGCGTTCGAGATGCTTCATTGCAAGCGCTTCGGCTATGTCGACGAGGTCGAGCCGATCCTCGATACGCTGACCGTCGAAGCCATCGCCGAGCAGGTGCAGGTAGCTTCCTCATCAATGTCGGCTACGGACAACTGCGAAACCATCGATGGACCGGCGCTCCTGTTCGACCCGTCGTCGACCACGGTCGTCGAGCCCGGCTGGCGGGCGGCGCGGGCCGCGGACGGGACGCTGGTCCTGACTCGTCACGTGCCGCTCGAGCGGGAGAAAGCGGTCGGCACGGAGGTAGATCCAGTGCGGCTGGAGATCTTCAATAACCTGTTCATGGCGATCGCTGAGGAAATGGGCGTTGCACTGCAATCGACCGCCACCTCGGTGAACATCAAGGAACGGTTAGATTTCTCCTGCGCCATTTTCGACGCGGAAGGCGCGCTAATCGCCAATGCGCCGCATATTCCCGTACACCTTGGATCGATGGGCGAAAGCATTCGTACGATCATCGACAGCCGGGGTGCTGGACGCGACGGGCGCGGCATCCGTCGCGGCGATGCCTATGTGCTGAACGATCCATATCGGGGTGGGACTCACCTCCCGGATATCACCGTCATCGTCCCTGTTTTCTACGACAATGAAAGAGAACCGTCGGCGTTCGTCGCCGCTCGCGGTCATCACGCCGACATCGGCGGGATCGCGCCGGGCTCCATGCCGCCCGACAGTCGAACCATCGACCAGGAAGGCGTGCTCATCGACAACCGGCTCCTAGTTGACGAAGGCCGTTTCCAGAAGGCGGAGATTCTGGCGCTGCTTGCGTCAGGATCGTGGCCGGCCCGCAATCCAGACCGCAATATCGCTGACCTCCGCGCGCAGCTTGCGGCCTGTGTGCGGGGAGCGGAAGCGCTGGCCGGCACCGCGCGCGATTATGGGCCTGCGGTCGTCTCGGCGTACATGTCCCACGTTCTCGCCAATGCCGAGGAATCGGTCCGTCGGCTTCTCGACCGCCTCGACGATGGCGGATTCGACTATGCGATGGACAATGGTGCCCATGTCCGCGTCGCCATTGCCGTCGACAAGGGGGCGCGCTCGGCGACCTTCGATTTCACCGGCACCAGCGCGCAGCTCGCCAATAATTTCAACGCGCCCCGTTCGATCGTTCGCGCCGCGGCGCTCTACGTGGTGCGGACGCTCATCGATGATGTCATTCCAATGAACGATGGCTGCCTTCGCCCGATCGAGCTGGTCGTCCCGGAGGGCTCAATGCTGAACCCGCGTGCTCCCGCGGCGGTCGTCGCCGGCAATGTCGAGACCAGTCAGGTCGTGACCGATGCGCTCTTCGCCGCGACCGGGCGGCTGGCGCCCAGCCAGGGGACGATGAATAACTTCACCTTTGGCAACGACCGCCACCAATATTACGAGACGATCGCCGGCGGATCGGGTGCAGGGCCCGACCACGACGGGACCGACGCGGTCCAAACGCACATGACCAACAGCCGCCTGACCGATCCGGAAATCCTTGAAACGCGGCTTCCCGTCCGGCTCGACCAATTCTCGATCCGGCACGGGTCGGGCGGCAGGGGGGCGCATCATGGAGGCGACGGGGTCGTGCGCGCAATCCGCTTCCTCGAGCCCATGCGGGCGAACATTCTAGCTAATCGCCGGGTGATTGCCCCGCGGGGGCTCAACGGCGGCGAAGACGCCATGCCCGGGAAGAACTGGGTGGAGCGCGTGAACGGAGCGATCGAACCATTGTCTGCCACGGCCTCTGCCGAAATGCAGGCTGGCGACCGTTTCGTGATTGAAACGCCGGGCGGCGGTGCTTTCGGCAGGGAGGGTGCATGATCAATTACTGGCCGCTAATCGGGATATTGCTGGTCGTCGCGGGCTTCGCGCTGCGGATGAACCCGATGCTGGTCGTTACCGGGTCAGCCATCGCCACCGGCCTGATCGCGGCGATGGACCTGCACGAGGTGATCTCTACCTTCGGCAAGGCTTTCAACGACAACCGCATCATCGCCATCGTCTGGATCGTCCTGCCGGTCATCGGCCTGCTCGAGCGGTTCGGGCTGCAACAGCGCGCCGCGGCGGTCATCCGCAAGATGCGCAACGCGACAACGGGCCGCCTGCTGATCCTCTACCTTCTCTATCGCCAGATCACCGCCGCCATCGGGCTGCACTCGACCGCAGGCCATCCGCAGACCGTTCGTCCGCTGGTCGCGCCGATGGCGCTCGCCGCTGCGGAGAAGCAGCACGGCGGGCTGACCGAGGACGAGGCGGAGAAGGTAAAAGCCTATTCCGCCGCAACCGACAATGTCGGCCTCTTTTTTGGCGAGGATATTTTCTTCGCAATCGGCTCGATCGTGCTGATCCAGCAGACGCTGGCGACCTACGGATACAGCCTGGCGCCGCTCGAGCTTGCGCTTTGGGCCATTCCCAGCGCGATCGCCGCCTTCCTGATCCACGGCGCTCGCCTCGCCCTGCTGGATCGCCGGCTGGGGAGAAGCGGGCAATGATCACGCTCCACTGGCTCTACAATCTCGCAGGCCTGATGTTCGCCGCCTTCGCGATCCTCAGCGCGCTGGACCGATCAAATGCCAAGCGGCTCGGCAACGCCGCTTTCTGGGGCCTGATGGCGCTCAGCCTGCTAGGGGGCGATACGATCGGCGATTTCGGCAATGGCCTGCTGGTGCTCGGCCTGGCCGGGCTGGCCGGATTTGGCTTCATCGGCCGGAGCAGCCCGCCGACTACAGGAGAGGAGGAGCGGCAGCACTGGTCGGACCAGCTGGGCAACAAGCTGTTCCTGCCTGCGCTCATCATTCCCGCAACCGCGCTGCTCGGAACCTTGCTCTACAATTACACCCCGCTAGGCGAAGCCGGCTGGATCGAGGCGAAGCGCGAAACCTACGTATTCCTAGCGCTCGGCGTCATCTTGGCTTTCGGCGCCATTTTCGCGTGGCTGCGCCCGCCCGCCATTGCCCCGCTGCAAGAAGGGCGGCGCCTGATCGATGCGATTGGCTGGGCGGCGGTTTTGCCACAGATGCTCGCCTCGCTCGGTGTGCTGTTCGCAGCGGCGGGGATCGGCGACGCCATCGGCTCGCTAACGCGCATGGTTATCCCGGAGGGCAGCATTTTCCTCACCGTCCTCGTCTTCGGGCTCGGAATGGCGATCTTCACTATGGTGATGGGCAACGCTTTCGCGGCCTTCCCCGTCATGGCGGCGGCGATCGGTGTTCCGCTGCTCATCCAGCATTACGGCGGAGATCCGGCGGTGATCGGCGCGGTCGGCATGCTCGCCGGCTTCTGCGGCACGCTAATGACGCCCATGGCTGCCAACTTCAATCTCGTGCCCGCCGCCTTGCTGGAGCTGAAGGACCAGTATGGCGTCATCCGCGCCCAGGTTCCGACCGCGCTTCCGCTGCTGGCGGTCAATATCCTCCTTGTCTATTTTCTGGCGTTCAGATGAAGCTGACCCCTGACATCGCCGCCCAGTTCGCTGGCGCCGCGCTAGGCCATGTGACGCGCGAATATCCCTACAAGCTGGACCACGTCCTGCTGGGCGATCATGACGCCGTGCCGCCGCGCATGCTTCATCCCATCTTCTTCGGCAGCTTTGACTGGCACAGCTGCGTCCATGGCTGGTGGACCCTGCTCACCCTCTGCCGCCGCCATCCCGATATGGCTGAGGCCGAGGCGATCACTGCCCTCGCTGACAGCAGCTTCACGACGGAGAAGGTCGCTGCCGAAATTGCGTATCTTGACCGGCCGATGTCGGCGGGATTCGAGCGCCCCTATGGATGGGGCTGGCTTCTCTACCTTCACCAAGAGGCATCGCGACACGGCGACAAGCCCTGGGGCGCGAGCCTAGAACCGCTGGCCCGGACCTTCGCGGAGCGGTTCAAGTCCTACCTCGCCAAGCTGACCTATCCGATTACCGTCGGCACGCATTTCAACACCGCCTTCGCACTCACACTCGCGCACGAATGGGCGATGCATCGCGACAGCGAGTTGCTCACGACAATCGAGCGCTGGGCCGAAGAGGCCTTCTCGGGGCGCAGTGACTATCGCGGGTGGGAGCCCGGTGGCGACGAGTTCCTTTCTCCCGCACTGACTGCCGCCCATTTGATGAGCCGGGTACGCGAACGGGCCGACTTTACGCCGTGGCTCGAAGCGTTCCTGATCGACGGCGGACAGATTGATCATATGTTCGATCCTGCCTTCGTGTCGGACCGCAGCGACGGGAAAATCGCCCACCTCGACGGCCTCAACCTCAGCCGCGCCTGGGCGTTTCGAGCGCTCGCCCACAAGATCGCGCCGCACCCGCGCCTGCCGATCTTTGAGGCGCTGGCCGATGCGCACCTCGATGCGGCGCTGCCGCACGTCACCGGCGACTATATGGGTGAACATTGGCTGGCGAGCTTCGCTTTGCTTGCCCTGTTGGAAGGCTAGGCGACCAGCCCGTGGCAGCGCGCGAAGCGGATGCCGAGGTGCAGGCTCTCCGCGATGCGCGCCGCTTTCTCCTGCAGCGCCGCCGCCGCCGGCGGCTCGAACAATTCGCTGCTGGTTTCGCCCCATATTTCCAGCCAGCGCGCGAACGAATGGCCGTTGATTCGATCCGCATGCTGCAGATGTGCGGGCAGCGGGCGACCTTTGTAGCGTCCGCTGGTTAGCATGACCGACGACCAGAAGGCGTGCAGGCGCTCCAGATGGTCCGGCCAGTCATGGACTACGTCATTGAACAGAGGGCCTATTAACTCGTCCTGCCGGACGCGCGCATAAAATGCGTCGACCAGCTGGTGCAGCGAATCCTCGGTAATGGCGGCGAGCATGGCTTGGTCCCTAGCGGCGGGCGGGCCGTTTCGCGCTAGGTAATGTCGCCTAGTAGCAGCCGGCGCGCTCCCTAACTATGATACGCGGCGGGAGGAGCGCCGTGTGAAGTCGGGACGCCCTGCGCTATCAGTGCCGAAGCTCGCCGCGCGGCGGCTGATGCTGGAAACGCAGCATGAGCCCATCGCCCTGATGCATGCCGATTGCCCCGTCGCCCGATCAGAAGGGTTTGCCGCCCGCGCCCAGGTCGAACTGTCGCTCGACGGCAAGACCGCGGTTGCCACCCTTTACTATGTGCGCGACCACCTGCTGGGCTTACACGACGTTGGCCTGTCGGAGGCGGCATGGCGGCGGCTCGACGCCCGCGACGGAGGCGAGATCGCCGTGCGGCACGCGCGACCGCTGCAATCGATGAGCGATGTTCGCGCCAAGGTATACGGCAATCGCCTCAGCGCAGGCCAGCTTCGCTCGATTATCGGCGACGTCGTTGCGGAACGCTATTCGGACGTCCAGCTGGCGGCCTTCCTGACGGCCTTTTCCAGCCAGCCGCCCGATCATGAGGAAATGGTGGCGCTCACCCGGGCGATGGTCGATGCCGGCGATCGCATCGATTGGCCGGGGGACGTGATCGTCGATAAGCATAGCGTCGGCGGCATCCCGGCGAACCGCACCACGCCAATCATCGTCGCCATCGTCGCTGCGGCAGGCCTCACCATTCCCAAGACGTCCTCGCGAGCCATCACCTCGCCCGCCGGGACCGCCGACGCCATGGAAACGATGACGCCGGTGGACCTCGACATTGCTGCGATGCGCCGCGTGGTCGAGCAGGAGGGCGGGTGCGTCGTCTGGGGCGGCAGCGTTCGCCTTAGCCCGGCCGACGACATATTGATCCGTGTCGAGCGGGCGCTCGACCTCGATTGCACCGCACAGCTGGTCGCCTCTGTGCTGTCGAAGAAGCTCGCGGCGGGCTCGAAACGCCTCCTGCTCGACATTCCCGTCGGGCCGACGGCCAAGGTGCGAACGACGCGGGAAGCAGAAGAGATCAGCGGTTACTTGATCGATGTGGCGGCTGACTTCGGGCTGGCGACGCGTACGATGGTGACGGACGGCACGCAGCCGGTCGGCGTCGGTATCGGTCCGGCGCTAGAGGCACGCGACGTCCTCCGCATCCTTCGTGGAGAACCCGACGCGCCGCGCGACCTCAGGGAACGCGCGGTGATGCTCGCGGGTGAACTGATCGAGATGGGAGGGGCTGCGGGGCCGGTCGAAGGGCGCGCACTTGCCGACGCGATTCTTGCCGATGGGCGGGCCCTTCGCAAATTTATGGCGATCTGCGAGGCGCAGGGCGGCTTCCGAGAGCCGCCCACCGCGCCGCTGACCCATGTTATTCCCGCCCCGCTGACTGGACGATTGGAGACGATCGACAACCGCCAACTGGCGCGCGTGGCCAAGCTGGCAGGCGCGCCCAGATCCCGCGCGGCTGGTGTGGAGATCAGGGCCAAGCTGGGAGAGCGGGTCGAGCATGGCCATCCGCTGCTGGTGCTTCACGGCGAAAGCCGCGGCGAACTGGCCTATGCGCTTGCTTATGCCGAGGCCAATTCGGACATGCTGCAGATCCGCCCGGCGTGACAGGATAAGGACAATAACCGACAGTCCGGCGGGTTTGTGCTGCTCGAATGACGATGGTCAGAATGAAAACGGCGGGAACAAGGAAGCGATGGCGAAACCCGAAATCGAGATACTGGGTGCTGCCGGGACGGTCACCGGCTCATGCCACCTTCTGTCGTTCAGCGGGGAGCAGCTGCTGGTCGATTGCGGGCTGTTCCAGGGGTCGCGGACGTTGGAGGAACTGAACCGGGAGCCTTTCCCGTTCGATCCAACTAGGCTTGTCGCCGTCCTTCTCACCCACGCGCATCTCGACCACAGCGGACTGCTGCCACGGCTCTATGCCGAAGGATTTCGCGGGTCGATCTGGTGCACCGGGCCGACCGCGGACCTCCTGGCTGTCATGCTGCCCGACGCCGCCAAAATTCACGAGATGGACACGGAGCGGCGGAACCGGCGCTGGGACCGGGCCGACGAACCGCAGATCGAGCCGCTCTATACGCTCGATGACGCCTTGGGCGCGCTCGAACTGCGGCGCATCGTGAAGCTTGACCGTTTGGAGCAGATTTCGCCCCATTTCGAAGCGCGGTTCTGGAACGCGGGCCATATCCTCGGGTCCGCGTCGATTGAGGTGGTGGTCGATGAGACGCACCTCGTTTTCTCGGGCGACATTGGCCCGCGCAACAAGAGTTTCCATGCAGAACCCGAAGGGCCGGCGGGCGTCGATCATCTGTTCTGCGAAAGCACCTATGGCGATCGGCCGCGCGAGCCGGTGACCGTCGAGGAACGGCGCGACCTGCTGGAAGCTGAAGTGCATCGCGCGCTGGCTCTTGGCGGAAACCTGATTATTCCGGTGTTCGCCCTGGAACGCACGCAGGAATTGTTGCTTGATCTGGCCACATTACTGAACAGCGGTCGCCTGAAGAGCACCACTGTCTTCATCGATTCGCCTTTGGCTAGCAAGGCGACGGATGTCTTCCGGCGACATCGCCGCGAGCTCGAGGACCTGGAGCATGGCGAGGTTTTTAATCATCCAAAATTCCACTTCGTCGAAAGCGTCGAGGTTTCGATGCGGCTGGACGCGCTGTCGGGCGCCATCATTCTTGCTGCGTCCGGCATGTGCGAAGGCGGACGGGTGAGGCATCACCTGCGCAACAACCTCCCGCGTTCCGATTCCACAGTGCTGTTCGTTGGCTACCAGGCGCAAGGAACACTGGGCCGCACACTCTCGGACGGGGCGGGGCGCGTTCGCATATCGGGGCACGACGTCGCGGTGCGCGCGCACGTGCGCCGGCTCGAATGCTATTCCGCCCATGCCGACCAAGGCGAGCTGGTGGAGTGGGTCTGGGCGAGGCAGCCCATCAACGGCACGCTGTTCCTGACGCATGGCGAGGAGAACGCGACCAAGATGCTGCGCGACAAGATCGGCGAGCGGGAGTTTCCCATCGTCATCCCTGAAATTGGCGAACGATATGAGCTTGCCGCGGGTCAGCCGGCCAAACGGCTGAAGACCGGCCGGACCGATTTGCGCGCGGCTATCGGTGGGGATTGGCAGAACCGCTACGCCGACTTGGCGGTCAACTTGAAGCGCGACCTCCAGCGCATCGAATCTAACCAGAGACGGATGGAGGCTTTGGCGCAAATGCGCGAAATCTTGGATCGCTTTGCGACGCCGGAAAAGGGTGAAAAGAGGAAGGGCAGATGAAGGGCGCATTCATTGCCGCGGTGCTGTTGGGGCTGGCGCCACCGCCGACTGAGCCCACGCTCGCAACTGGTTCGATCAGCGAAGCGGCGCAGAAACTGAAGCCCGGCGAATATCTCTGGGCACCCGATATCGCGCCGGACGGGCCGCTTCTGCTCGTCGTCAGCCTGAAGACCCAGCGCGCGATCATCTACCGCAACGGCATTCCCATCGGCGTTTCGACCGTCTCGACCGGCCGCAAGGGCCATGAAACGCCGACCGGCGTCTTCACCGTGCTACAGCGGCACGTCGAGCATTATTCCAGCAAATATGACAACGCGCCGATGCCCTATATGCAGCGGCTGACATGGGGCGGGATCGCGCTCCATGGCGGCAACCTGCCCGGTTACCCCGCCTCTCACGGCTGCATTCGGTTGCCCACCCAATTTGCCCGGCTGTTGTATGGGGAAACCAAACTAGGCATGACGGTGGTCATAACCAACGAGGCGGTCGTGCCCCGCATCGCTCCTGCGGAATCATTGCTTGGCCGGTCCAGCGGCCTGATCGCAACCGGGGACGTCTGGCAGCCATCCCTCGCGCCCGACGGGCCGGTCTCTATCGTTATCAGCGCTGGCGACCGGCGGATGGTCGTGCTTCGCAACGGGACGGTCATTGGCCGTTCGGCGGTCAAGATCGATGGCCCGGTGACGCAGACCTCGGCTTATGTCATGGGCGCAGACCGCCAAAGCTGGGTCCGCATCGGCTTGCCGGGCCAGGATGGCGCCGTAACGGAAAAGCTGCGCGGCCGGATTCACGCCAGCGACATGGTGCGCCAGCAGGTCGAGGCCATCCTGAAGCCCGGAACGACTGTCGTCGTCACTCCGGACTCACTTACCGCGTCGGAGGCCGGGCGGCCGATGACCGTGATAGAAAACGAAGAGGATGTTCAGCGGGACTGATCCGGCCGAGGTATCGGCGGCACGACGCGCTTCAGCCCGGCTAGCAGCGCGGTCAGCAGCAACGCGACTGCAGCCACCGCCGCGACATCCGCAAAGTGGAGCGGGCCGATGTTCAGCACGGCTCTCACCGCAGCCGAGAGATAGGCCAGCAAGGACAATCCGCCGACCGCTGCGAGCACGATCAGCAGCGAGCGGCTGATCCGGCCACCCGACCGCGGTCCGGATGAGAGGTTCGCCACGATCAAGGCCAGGATCGATCCCACCAGCGCGAAGAAAACTAGACCCCGCACTTCATTCTCGGGCAGGCCTTGCTCCATAGCCATCCACCAGATGCCGCCCAACAGGCTCAGCGCCAACAGGCCCTGCGCAAGGCTCCAGCCGACCATGCGCCTTGAAAACAGCGCCTCGTGCGGATCGCGGGGCGGCCGGCGCATGACGCCGCGCTCTTCCCGCTCTGCCTCGAATACCAGAGCGCAGACTGGGTCGATGATCATTTCCAGGAGCGCAATGTGGATTGGCCCCAGCAGCAGTGGCTTGCCGAGCAGCAATGGCAGCAGGGCAAGCCCGGCGATCGGAACATGAACCGCGAAGATGAAGGCCATCGCCTTGCGGACATTGTCGTAGATCCGCCTGCCGAGGCGGATCGCCTTCACGATCGAGCCGAAGTCGTCGTCGAGCAGTACCAGCGTCGATGCTTCACGCGCAACATCGGTCCCGCGCCTGCCCATCGCGATGCCGATGTCGGCGGCCTTCAAAGACGGCGCGTCGTTGACGCCATCGCCGGTCATGGCGACGACGCCGCCATCCCGGCGGAATGCCTGCACCAGGCGCAGCTTTTGCTCTGGCATGATCCGCGCGAACACTGTGGCGCTCCGGATCCGGTTGGCGAGTACAACGTCGTCGAGCGCCGCGACCTCGTCCCCGGTCAGCAGTTCGCCATCCCGGATTCCCGCCTGATCCGCGATGAAGCGCGCCGTCGCCGGATAATCCCCGGTAATCATCACGACCTTGATGCCTGCCCGACGGCACTGCGCGATCGCCTCGGGCACGGTGGCGCGGAGCGGGTCGGCTAGCCCGACGAGACCCAGGAAGCGGAAGTCGAATTCCTTCTGGCTATCGGGCAGGGGGCCCAGCGGGTGATCCGCTATGGCGACCCCGATGACCCTCATGCCGCGTCCCGCCATTTCCTCGACCGCCTCGGTCATCGCGCCATGCTCGTCCGCGCCCAGCGCGCACAGGGACGCGATGGTCTCAGGTGCGCCTTTGGCGGCCACGATCCTGTCGTCCTCGTCGTCCCACACGTTGGACACGGACAGCTGGCCGGGCTGCAGGGCATAGCCGCGCGCCAGCGTTCGGCCGTTCGCCTGCTTGCCAACCGCGCCGCTCCCCGCCGCGTGGAGCGCTACTTCCATTGGGTCCACCGGTGACACGGCACTCGCCATCACGCTCGCTTCGAGGAGGGGGTGAAAGCGCTGGTCGACAGCGCCAGCCGGTTCGGCCCACCCCGCACCGGGCGCCCAAAGCCTTGCAACCTCCATCCTGTTTTCGGTCAAGGTCCCGGTCTTGTCGGTACACAAGACGGTCGCCGACCCCAGCGTTTCGATGGCCGCCGCGCGTCGCGTCAGCACTCCAGCTTGCGCGATCCGCCAAGCACCCATTGCCATGAAGACCGCCAGCACAACCGAAAATTCTTCGGGCAGCACCGACATTCCGATTGCGATCCCTGCCAGCATGGCGTCGAGCCAGCTGCCCCTCATCAATCCGTACAACAAGATGACGAGCAGCGAGACTAGAGCCCCCGCCGCCGCGCAGGCGCGGATGATGGCCAGCGTCTCCCTTCGCAGTCGCGGCGAGGCTGTGCCAACATCGGCGAGGGACTGTCCGATCCTCCCCATCTCGCTGGCGCCGCCGGTCGCCACCACTCGGGCTATCCCGTTGCCGCGCGTAATCATGGAGCCAGAGTAGACATAGGGCTGGCCGTCCCCGCCCGGACGACGATCGGGGATTTCCTCCCTGGCCGCCTGCTTGCGCACATGCAGGGATTCGCCGGTCAGAAGGGATTCATCAGCATGTAGGTCGCTGGCAATGAGGAGCAGGGCGTCTGCGGCAACCCGATCGCCTTGTTCAAGCACGAGCAGATCGTCGCGCACCACCTCACGACCCGCCACCCTGAAGCTTTCGCCGTCCCGGATGACGAGCGCGCGGGGAGCCGACAGATCACGCAGTGCTTCTAGAACCCGTTCGGAGCGGGCTTCCTGCACTACGGTGATCGCGACGGACAATGTCGCGAGCAATAGCAGGACAACAGCCTCAATCCGTTCTCCCAACAAAAAATACACGCCGCCCCCGACCAGCAGCAGCGACAGCATCGGTTCGCGCAGGACGTCGACGATGATGCGTGGGACCGACCGGCCCGCGGACCTCGGAAGCTCGTTTGGCCCTTCGCTGCCCAAGCGTCGCGCAGCCTCGGCGGAGGTGAGGCCGGACAAGCCTGCGACTTGGGATGGTGCCGTCGACATCAGTACAACCCTCTGCGCGGAAGATGCAGAGACGACGGCAATTCGCCAGTCAAATCGTCTAGAACGCCGCGACGCCGCTCTTCCATAACATATAGGCCGCATCAGTCCCGCGAAGACGCTGGTTAGATGGCCGGCACCGGACAATCTTTTCGCGATCTTCGTGCCAGTTACGCTACCAACGACGCCGCCCGCCATGAACACCCCGGCCAATATCCAGTCGACCAGTCCCCGAGAATGCGTAATTCGCGGCGGTTGGCGCGAAGCCGGCCCAACTGCTGGGACGGCGCGGGCTGGCTGAGCCCAACTCGTACCGTTGCCCGGCCGGAGTTCGCCTGCCTCTGCAAGATAGGAGAGCACCAAGCGGCGGTCGCCCTCCTAGGCAATCGAGTTGAGCATGGCGACTGCCTCGGCGGCGTGCCGGGCGATATCCGAGGGATCATAATCTAGCGCTGCCACGCGCATCATATAAGATGTAACTAATTTAGAATTTTCTAATCAAACGTCGAGAGTTTGCTCGACATCGGCCAATTGTGGGCGAATGCAGGACGGGAGGAATGGTGCCGGTTGCAGGAATCGAACCCGCGACCTTCGGTTTACAAAACCGCTGCTCTACCAGCTGAGCTAAACCGGCTACTGGTGAGGCCGCCTTATCGCCGGGCGGGGCGCCGCGTCCAGAGGGTATGTTAGACGACCGCCCCGAACATCCAGCCGATGCCAGCCGTGATCGCCATGGCCAGCGCGCCCCAGAAGGCAACGCGCAGCGTGGCCCGGCCCATCGGAGCCCCGCCAGCCCGCGCCCCAATGGCGCCCAGAAAGGCCAGGAACAGGAGCGCGGCGGCCGCGACCGTCACGATCATTGCCTGGCCCGGTGGGGAAAGCCAGGCGGCCAGCAGTGGAAGGGCAGCGCCGGCAGTGAACGTCGTCGCGGAGGTCAGTGCCGCTTGGACCGGACGGGCGGTCGTGATGTGCGTAATGCTAAGCTCGTCCCGCGCATGGGCACCGAGCGCATCGCCCGCCATCAGTTGCGTTGCGACCTGGTCGGCCGTCTTGGCGTCCAAACCTCGTGCACGGTAAATACCGGCAAGCTCGGCATGTTCCTTGTCCGGAAATTCGGCGAGCTCCTTCCGCTCCCGAGCGAGGTCGGCCTGTTCGGTATCCGACTGACTGCTGACAGAAACATATTCGCCAGCCGCCATAGACATGGCGCCCGCCACCAGCCCTGCGACACCGGCGAGCAGGACCTGGCTTTGAGTCGCTTCACCTGCCGCCACGCCGACGATCAAGCTGGCGGTCGATACGATCCCGTCGTTGGCGCCGAGAACGGCGGCTCTAAACCAGCCGATCCGCTCGACGAGGTGCCGTTCAAGGTGCGAATGGGGCATCGGCAAACTCCTCGAACTTACACATGCCGTCATGTGATACCGAAGGTCCAGCCTTCCGTCCGGGCGATCTCCGGCGTCAAGTCGGGTGGCCGGAAAGCGGTGGCGTTGGCAAGATGCGCGCGCATGCCCGCGGCGGTAATCAGCGCATCGGTCTGGTGATCAGTCGGCCTGTGGTTGAGGTTGGCCGGTGCCGACCCCAAGGCTTGCAGCGCCGCGTCCAGTTCGTCCGCCGTCCGGATCTTCTTTCCCGGGAGGCCGGCGTTGCGGATGTAGATGCGCGTGTAGATTTCCACGATGGCGCTTCCCTGTTCCGGCAAGCAGTCCATCGGCCAAACCGGAATGCGATCACCGACATGATGGAGTAGCCGCATCCCCGAAAAGCTCGCCTTGGCAACCTGCGCGGCGCCGATGGCGTCGTAAGCACTGGCCGTCTTACGCCCACCCTGCGCGTTCAGGGCTGTGTCACAGCGCCGAAAGTGAACGAAATCGGCCTTCGTTCCGTCGGCGATCCCGAAATAGAAATGGGGTCGATGGACCCGTTCGAGGAACGACGCCGCGCCAAGGTCCTCATCGTCGCTCACCGCATCAACATAGGCCCAGAAATCACGGGCAGTATCGGGGATGTCCGCCTCGCCGGGAAGGTAGCCGCCGCGCTCGATGAAGGGTGGTGCGAAGCTGAAGTCGAAGCCGAACAGTGTCGGCTCGGCGGCGGCCCGCTCCAACAGCCAGTCGAGAACCCCGCAACGCGACCAGACGTGATCAGGACGAACGAGGCGCGGCGCCATTCCGTCCCGTGCCTCCGCAATGGCGATGCCCTTGTGCCGCCGTCCCTTCGCGCCCGACCAGTCGATCGCGACGCAGTTTTCGAACCGGGGCGCGGGACTCACACCAACGGCGGCTGGTTGTCGTCGGCTGGCGGCGTAACTTTCTTCAACCGCGGCGGCGGGGGCGGAGGCGACATCGGCATCTGGCCCGCCGACCACTGGTCCAGCATCCGCGCGGCCGCATCGCGCCCGCCGAGACCGAAGGCGAGGGCAGCCGCAATCGCCGCCGAGCCAAGGATCAAGCCGAACGCCATCATCACAATCTGGTCAGCCAGTCCCATGAAGGTCAGGCCGATGGCGGTGAACAGGGCGATGATGGCATATTTGACGATCGTCTGCGCGTACCCGGACTCGCCCGTCGAGCTTCCGACCAGATTGGACAGAATCCGCGCCAGGAAGATACCGGCGACGATGATCACCGTGCCGAAGATGACCTTGCCGCCCAGTTCCGTGATCTGAAACAGCATGGCCGCGGTGGAATCCCCGCCGACCTGCCGAGCTGCTTCCATCAGGCCGATAATGATCGCCGTGATCATCGCGATCGCGCCGATGACGCGCGAGGGGACCGCGTTAGCAGGCATGACGCCGAGCGCCCGGACGGCATTGTCGAAGCCGAGGCTGGGCAAGATGGTTTCAAGCAGGCTCTTCACCCAGCGGCCGATAATGAAGGCAAGTGTCAACCAAACGAGCGCTGCCAAAACGTTCGGGATGGATAGGGCGATGGCGTTCAACATGTTGGTCGCGGGATCTGAAATTGCCGATACCTGAAGGATCTGCAGCGCGCCGATCGCCGCGAACAGGATGATGATCGCCGACACGGTTACGCCGACCGCCCGGGCGATCGAACTGCGGGCGGGTGCCGCACCTTCGGAGGCTACACCGGAACTGTCGACAGCAACGGGAGCCTCGCCGATGCTGACGCCCGCGCGACTCATCAGTCGCTCCAAGTTAAGCGCGCCGAGAAAGGCCTCGACGACATGCCGCACGATCCGCGCGAGGATCAGGCCGGCGAAGAAGAAGAGGCCGGCACCCAGGAGACGTGGCAGAAAAGCGAAGACTTCGTTGGTCAGCGCGGTGACCGGGGTCAGCACACCCGACAGTCCCAGCGGCTGAAGGGCCGCGATCAGGCCGACGAGCCACACCAGCCAGTAAGCCAGACGCCCGAGTTCCGTGCCGACGCTGTCACCGCCGACGCCCGGATGGCGCTTCAGCACCGGCACCCGGTCTACCAGTTTGGCAATGCCCCATTGCACAGCTTTGGCCACGAAATGTGTGACAACCAGGATGAGAATGGCGAACAAGACCTTGGGGCCCCATTCGACCAGTTGCTGTTGCCAGTAACGGGCGGGTTCGGTGGTCTGATACATGTGGCTCCCCTGTCGCTCAGTCCTGTTTCTGTCTTTCTCGACGCTTTTCGTCCCAGAAGGCAAGCCGCTCCGCGACCTTTGCCTCGAATCCCCGGTTCACCGGATGATAAAAAGTGAGCGGGTCCATCTCATCCGGCCAGTAATTGGCGCCCGAAAAGCCATCGTCGGCATCATGGTCGTAGGCATAGCCTTTGCCGTAACCAATGTCCTTCATGAGACGCGTCGGCGCATTCAGGATATTCTGCGGTGGCATCAGCGAGCCGGTGTCCTTTGCGCTTCGCCAAGCCGCCTTTTGCGCAGCATAGGCGGCGTTCGATTTGGGCGCCGTGGCGAGATAAAGGCAGGCTTGGACGATGGCGAGTTCGCCTTCGGGCGAGCCCAGAAAATCATAGGCGTCCTTCGCAGCAATACACTGCACAAGTGCGTGTGGGTCGGCGAGGCCAATGTCCTCGACGGAGGCGCGAATGAGACGGCGGAGGACAAAGAGCGGCTCCTCGCCGGCAACGAGCATTCTCGCGAGATAGTATAGCGCAGCCTGCGGGTCGGAACCGCGGATGGATTTGTGAAGCGCGGAAATGAGGTTGTAATGTCCTTCGCGGTCTTTGTCGTAAACCGCGAGGCGGCGCTGCAGCAGCTGGGCCAGTCCGGCGGGGTCGAGCGGCTGGTCGATCCCCATTCCGAGCAAGGTTTCCGCCTGATTCAAGACGAACCTGCCGTCGCCGTCGGCGCTCGCAATCAAGGCATCACGTGCCTCGGCCGTCAGGGGCAGGGGGGTGCCTTCGAGCGCCTCTGCGCGGCTAAGCAGCTCGCCGAGAGCCTCCTCGTCCAGCCTGTGCAGGATGAGCACCTGGGTCCGGCTAAGCAGCGCCGCGTTGAGCTCGAAGCTGGGGTTTTCGGTCGTGGCGCCTACAAGCGTGATCGTACCGTCTTCGACATACGGGAGAAAGCCGTCCTGCTGAGATCGGTTAAATCTGTGGATTTCGTCCACGAATAATAGCGTCCGCTGGCCGGCCTTCGCAGCCGTACGCGCCTCGGCAAACACGCGCTTGAGGTCGGCGACCCCCGAAAAGACAGCCGATAGCGCCACGAAGCGCAGACCGACTGCATCGGCAAGTAAGCGCGCGATGCTGGTCTTTCCCGTGCCCGGTGGTCCCCACAAGATCGTCGAAGCAAGCTTTCCGGCCGCAACCATCCGACCGATCGCGCCGTCCGGCCCGGTCAGGTGCTCTTGGCCCACAACCTCGTCGAGACTCGCAGGACGAAGTCGATCGGCAAGCGGAGCGTCCGCACTTGGTTGCTCGCGCGCCTCTGCGCGAACTTCATCCTGAAAGAGATCGGCCATGTTCCTTGCCTAAACTCCCGAAGCGGCTTTTGCATCCATCCCTTGCGATCGATATGTCAAAGATATATCTTAGATTGCTCTTAAGGAGGATAAAATGCACAAAAACAAACATTGCGGTGTGCCTGGGCGGGAAGGAGCATTCTTCGCCATGCGCGGCGGGCCACGCGGTTTCAGCTTTGGCCCCGGTGGATTTCATTTCGAGTTCGGCGATGGCCCGGGAGGCTGGGGCGGTGGTCGTGGTGGACCGCGCGGACGCAAGCGGATGTTCGAAGGGGGCCAGCTCCGGCTCGTCCTGCTCAAGCTGATCGCCGACCAGCCGCGGCACGGCTATGAACTGATCAAGGCAATCGAGGATATGACCGAGGGGCATTACGCGCCTAGCCCGGGGATCGTCTATCCGACGCTGACCATGCTGGAGGATATGGGCCTGATCGCCGAAGCCAAATCTGGAAGCAGCAAAAAGGTTTATGAAGCGACCGACGAAGGCCGCGCCCACCTAGACGAAAATGGGGAAGAGGTTGAGGAACTGATCGACCGGCTGGAAGGCCACGGCCGCCGGCGCAGCAAGGGCAACCGGCCCGAAATGGGCCGTGCGATCGGCAACCTTATGACCGCACTACGCAATCGCGTGTCGCACGAAGGCTGGAACGAGGATCTGCTGAACGATGTCATCGACATCCTCGACGATGCGGCGCAGCGCATCGAACGGATCAAGGATGCTAAGTCATCGGACGAGGACGGCCGCGATGAAGACGACAATTAAGTCCGACGCCGACGTTCAATGACGCGCTCGTAGACGCGCATCACCGCGGTGTTAATCTCATCCCAGTCCATGGTCTTCGCAAAGGCGAGGCCCGCTTGCCCGTGCCCGGCCCGAAGCGCTTGCTCTCGCTCGTAGCGGAGCAGGGCTTCGGCAAAGGCATCGATATCGCCCGGCCGCGACAAGCTTCCGGTAATGCCATCCTGTACAAGACTGGTGGCGCCGGACGCAGCGGCGGCGACGACCGGCAGCGCGCAGGCCATGGCTTCCAAAGTTACATTGCCGAAGGTTTCCGTGATCGAGGGATTCAGAAACACGTCGGAAGAGGCCAAGGCAGTGGCCAGGTCAGTGCCGGTCAATTGGCCGGTGAATACAGCGTCGGGTAGCCGCTCTTCGAAATAAGACCGCGCAGGGCCGTCGCCGATGGCAAGTACCCGCAACTTGGCACCTTTGTGCCTCGCCGCGTCAATCGCGTCGGAAAAGACATCCAGCCCCTTCTCCAGCACCAGCCGGCCAAGAAAGGACACCACCATGTCGTCGTCCGCGAAGCCGCGCTCGCGGCGCCAAGCAGGGCTGCGGCGTTCCGGGTTGAACTGCTCGCGATCGATGCCACGGGCCCAAATGGAAATATCGGGGCTCATCCGCTGCGCGCGAAGGATGGCGGCAGTCGATTCCGCCGGAACCACGATCGCATCGCAGCGCCGGTAGTATCGTCGCATGATGCCGCGCGCTGCTGGCTCCAGGAACTGCAGGCCATAATATTGCAGGTAGGTGTCGAAGCGCGTGTGCACCGACGACACCACCGGGATTTTCCGCCTGCGCGCCCAAGTAACTGCTCGATGGGCGACCACATCAGGCGCGGCGACATGCACGACGTTTGGATTGAACGCCTCCATATCCCGCCGGACGGAGACTGGTAGGCGGAACGCGAGCCGATATTCGGGACGGCCGGGGATCGGGAAGGACGGCACGCTGACAAGGTCTCCGGTCGGCGGAAACGCCGGATTGGCCACCGTCGGCGAATAGACGCGTACCTGCGCTCCCTGCCGCAAAAGGAAGCCGACCAGTCGGTTGAGTGCCTGGTTCGCGCCGTCGCGCACATAGTTGTAGTTGCCCGAGAACAGGGCGATGCGAAGGTCTTCGGGCTTCATCGACACAGCCTTAGCCAAAGGCGCGAGGGTGCTGCAACTGCACCGCAATCTGCTAATCACGGGCCGTGACACAGAAGCGTTCCATGGCGCCGGCGGGCTCAAGCGATGCGCGATTGCTGATCCTCGGCAGCCTTCCCGGTGAGGCGTCGCTGGCTGCGCAACGATACTACGCGCACCCGCAGAACCAGTTCTGGCGCCTGCTCGGTCAGGCGATTGGAGAAGACTTGGCAACGCTTGCCTATGCCAAACGGATTGAGGTGCTGGCTGCCTGTGAAATCGCCTTGTGGGACGTTGTCGCACAGGCGACGCGGCCCGGGAGTCTCGATGGCGCGATCCGTAGCGTGACACCAAATCCCTTGCGAGACTTTGTGGCGACGCACCCCCGCCTGAGGGCTGTCGCATTCAACGGGCAAACCGCCGCGCGAATTGGCCGCGCGGCGCTTGGCAACTCACGCCAACTCCAACTGGTCGACCTTCCCTCATCAAGCCCGGCCTACACCCTGCCGTTCGACCATAAAGCCGAGCGATGGGCGGTGTTGGGGCGCTTGCATGGCGGGCAGAAAATGCCACATTGCGAGTCATGAGCGAGACGATCGAGGACGAGGAAAGCCAGGCGCTGACGATGGTCGACGAAGCGCTGGTGGCAGGCAATATCGCCAACACCAATGGTCTGTTGGTTATTCTTGCCAAGCTGGTCGCCAAGGGCATTTTCGATGCCGACGATCTGCATGCCTTTTCGGACAGCTACTCAAAACCGCTCGATCACGAAAATATGCGGGAAAACGAGCTGATCAGCCAGATGCAAGACCAGATGGAAGCGACGCTGGCCCAGCTGATGCACTATCTGTCCGACAAAAGCGCAAGCTGATAGAAGCGCGGCCATGCCGTTGATTTCAGGCCTTTTGCTGTTCGCTGCGACCGTCGCCGGCATGGAAATGTTCGCCTACGTGATGCATCGCTGGGTTATGCATGGCCGGCTGGGTTGGGTGCTGCATGAAAGCCATCACCGGCCGCGGACGGGGCGTTTCGAACTCAACGACCTTTATGGGGTCATCTTTGCTATTCCGTCGATCCTGTTGATCTATGGCGGCGTGCAGGGCGGCTGGGGCGAATGGGCAACCTGGGTCGGCGCCGGAATTGCCGCTTATGGCGCCATTTACTTCGGGTTCCACGATGTGATCGTGCATCGGCGCCTCGCTCACCGGATCGTGCCGCGATCGACCTATTTTAAGCGAATCGTGCAGGCGCACCGCATGCACCATATAGTCGAAAGCCGCGAAGGAACGGTTAGCTTTGGTTTCCTTTACGCCCCGCCCGTCGAGGTGCTGAAGGCTCGGCTTGGCGGCCGGGAGGATGCGCGGGTGCGCGCTCCGAAGGGCGCGTCCACAGACCTTGACGGTTGACCTTCGGCGCAGGCATGAGCGCCTCGCCGAACGCCTCAATCACCAGCGCAAACTTTTCGGCCTTGGAGATGCTGATCCGCTGATCCCACGCGCGCTGGCCCAGAGTTACGGCGCGGATGGCAACCTCGCCGTAAATTCCTGCTGCTGAAAGCACCGCCCAGCGGCTTCGGAAAGGCAGTCGTGCCGCGCCGACCTTACTTGAGCGCCGATAGGCTTCGGCAAGTTCGGCCAAGCGGTGCGTCATTCGCGCCAAGGCCGGGCGATGGGCGGGGTCGCTGATGTCTGAACCCGCCAGCCCCTCGGCTTGCAGCCATTCGCTGGGAAGGTAGCTGCGCCCCACACGGGCATCGTCGACGATATCGCGGGCGATATTGGCGAGTTGGAACGCGATTCCGAGGTCGGATGCCCGGTCGAGCGTGTCGCGGTCGCCTGCCGGCACACCCATCACATGGGCCATCATCACTCCAACTGCGCCGGCGACCTGGTAGCAGTAAGAGAGTAAGTCGGCCTCAGTCTGGGGCGACCATCCGACGGCGTCCCGAGCAAAACCGGCAAGATGGTCTTGCGGAAGGTTTGCTGGAATGCCGGTTTCGGCAGCGACCGTTGCCAGCGCGTCGAAGGGGACGAGCCCAACATGCTCACCCCTGAGCGCGGCGTCGGTCTTCGCCCAAATGAAGGCGATCCGCTCTTCCGGGTTATCTGGTGTCTGCGCATCATGGCCTAGCGTTTGCCCGTCCGTGATGTCGTCACACGCGCGACACCATGCGTATAACAGCCAGCTTCTCTCCCGCGTCTCCAGATCGAAGATCTGGCTGGCGAAACGGAAGCTCTTTGACCCCCGGGCAATGGAACGGCCCGCCGCCTCGACCAGCTGGTCCCGTTCAGGCCTCATGCCAGCATCAGCCCCGCCGTCGCCTCGGCTGACCCCACCACGCCGGGTATTCCGGCGCCGGGATGAGTACCAGCGCCGACGAAGTAAAGGTTGGGGATGACGTCGTCGCGATTATGCGTCCGGAACCATGCAGACTGCCACAACACCGGTTCCAGGCTGAAGGCGCTGCCCAGATGCGCGAACAGGTCCGATTGGAAATCGTTCGGCGCATAGTGGAAGCGAGTACGAATCCGCTGCCGGATGTCCGGGATCAGCCGCTCCTGCAGCGTGTCGAGAATAACTTCCGCGTAGCGCTCGCCCTCGACCGCCCAGTCGACCGGCGCGCGGCCGAGGTGCGGGACGGGCGCGAGGGCATAAAAGGTCGAGCAACCCTTGGGCGCCATCGATGTATCGGTCGCCGTCGGGTGATGCAGGTAAAGCGCGGGATCGGTGGCGAGCTGCCCGCGATCGTAAATGTCCCCAAGCAGTTCGCGATAGCGTGGGCCGAACAGGATCATGTGGTGCGGGACGTCAGGGCAGGTGCCTTCAAGTCCGAAGTGCAGCACGAATAGGGAAGGGGAGTAGCGTTTGCGCTTAAGCGATTTCGCCTGTGCAGCCCCGCGTGGATGCCCTTCGATCAGACCGTAGCTTGCCACGACATCGCCGTTGCTGGCCACCGCATCGGCCGCTCCACGCCAACCCGAAGCCGTTCGAACGGCGGCCGCCCGGCCGTTTTCCACCTCGATTGCGACCGCCGGATCGCCGAGCCTCAACGTTCCGCCCAACCGCTCGAACAGCGCCACCATCCCGGCAACGAGCCGGTTGGTGCCGCCCTTTGCGAACCACACTCCACCGTCGCGTTCCAGCTTGTGGATCAGCGCATAGATTGACGAGCAGGTCATTGGATTGCCGCCGACGAGCAGCGTGTGGAAGGATAATGCTTGCCGCAAATGTTCTTCTTGGACAAATTTTGAAACGATTGAATATACTGAGCGCCACGCCTGGTAGCGCGCCAGCGCCGGCGCAGCCTTCAGCATGTCGCCGATGGACTCGAACGCCTTGGTTCCAAGTTTAAGATAACCCTCGCGGAAGACGCCCTCGCTATAGACGAGGAAGCGTTTGTAGCCTTCGACATCCGCCGGGTTTAGCCGGGCGATGGAAGCAAACAGGCTTTCGTCGTCATTGGTGTAATCGAACCGCGTTCCGTCCGGCCAGTCGAGCGCATAGAAGGGAGTGACCGGCAAAAGGTCGACGTCGCGCGAAATATCCTGTCCGCTGAGTTGCCAGAGGCGCTGGAGGCATTCGGGATCGGTGATGACGGTCGGGCCCGCATCGAATACATGGCCGTCCCGCTCCCAATAATAGGCGCGGCCACCGGGCTTGTCCCTTGCTTCCACAATCGTAGTTTGGACTCCGGCGGACTGGAGGCGGATCGCGAGCGCTAACCCGCCGAACCCCGACCCGATGACAATCGCGCTTTTCACTTGTTCTCCAGCATTGCGCGGACCGCACGATTGATGGGCACTGGGGGCTTCCCTGCGAGGATCCGCACCCGGTCCCAAGCCGTCGATTGGCCGGCGTAGAAGCGTTCGATAAGACTTGTCGGTAGGCGATAGAAGCGTTCAAGCACCTTGTACCGTTCTGCCGGCAGCGCAGCCCGGAACAGCATTCGCGCGAGCATCCGGTCGAAACGTCCCTTCGCCCAATGGCTTGCTGCGCGTCGGCGAGTAGCTGGTCCCAGCCGTTCGTCCAACGGTGCCCCTCGTCCCAGCCAGCTTGCGAAGCGGACGGCGTCCGGCAGCGAATAGCTCGTCAGTGGATGGAAAAATCCTCCGCGAACCCCGCCACGAGCTACCTGGTCTTCGGCAGGCCAGAACTCGTTGAAAGCGCCGCCGGTCACCACCGGGAGTACGCCGGTCTCCTCACGCTCCACATGCTCCACCTCCCAACCGCGCGAGCGCGCGTAGGCAGCGATCCGACCCGAAAGCAGGGAGCGGTCGAGATCGGGCGTGTCCGAATAATAGGTGTCCTCGACGAAAATCTCGGTCGCCGAAAATGGAAGGCAGTAGACGAACCGATAGCCGTCGGACTGGTCCACGGTCGCGTCCATGACGATCGGGCGCTCGACTTCGTGCCCAGCGGGAATACGCAGCAGCTGCCCCACAAATTTCTGCCATCCGGAATGTAACGCGGCACTGCCGCCCAATCCCCGCGTGTCGAGCACTGCGGTCGCGGCGAGCTTGCTGCGGTCGTCGAGCTCGACCTCGTTCGGCGTCACGGCTACGGCTGTCGCCCGCAAAATACGATCAGGAGGCAATACGGCCCGCACGGCCTCGTCCAACCGTTCACTCGCGATGGTGTGATAGGGCTGTCGAATGTGCCGATCGTGGGCCGAAAAGCTGACGTCGTAAGAAGGCCAGCGATGAGCGACCAACTGTTCAACCAGTGCTTTGTCTTGCGCCGCGATGTCGCTGCCGAAAAAGGACCAGAGGTGGTTTCCTCCGATCCGCTCCGCTGGCTCGATCAGCAGCACGTCGAGGTCCGGTCGTTCCCTGGCAAGCGATAAGGCACACAAGCCCCCGGCCAGCCCGCCGCCCAGAATGATGATATCGTGTCGGAAGGAGGGCATCGCCGAGAATGTCTAGCGGTGCATCGCCGCTGCGCCTAGTCTCGCTAGGTGACCGCCGCGATCATCATTTCCGCCCTCGCCATGACCGCCATCGTGGCAGTGCGATACCTTATCAGCAGCGGATTGTTCGCTGCGTTGACCGCCCGGCGCTTTCCCGGCCGACTGGCTGGTCAGCGTCGTCAAATTCTCCGCGAATTGGGCTGGAGCCTTGCTTCCGCAGCAATCTACGGAATTCCTGCAGGGGTAGTCGCCTGGGGGTGGCAGCAGCGCGGATGGACCCGAATATACACCGGAATTTCCGACTACCCGCTGTGGTGGCTGCCGCTGTCGGTCGTCATCTACCTTCTACTTCACGATACCTGGTTTTATTGGACGCACCGGCTGATGCACCGTCCCTGGTGGTTTAAGCAGATGCACGCGGTTCATCACGCTAGTCGCCCGCCCACCGCGTGGGCCGCGATGAGCTTTCACCCATGGGAAGCGATCACCGGCGCGGTCGTCATTCCGGTGCTCGTCTTCATCGTCCCGATCCACGTAGCGATGCTTGGCCTCGTCCTAACGATAATGACGATCATGGGCGTGACAAATCACATGGGGTGGGAGATGTTTCCGCGCCGGCTCGTTCACGGTCCGTTGGGCACATGGATGATAACCGCGAGCCATCATGAACTTCATCACCAGAAATACCGCTGCAACTATGGTCTGTACTTTCGCTTCTGGGATCACCTTTGCGGGACCGACAAGGGGCTCGGCCAATTTGCACCTGCTCGCACTCGCGGCCTTGGTCACGGCGACGCCGGCCCGCGCAGATCCGCCCGCGTCGGCTGATCTGCAGGTCACCATCTCCGGTCTGCGCAGCACGAAGGGCCAGGTGATGATGTGTTTGACGCGGCGGTCGCAGAAACAATTCCTGAAGTGCGCCGACGACCCATCGCATGTGACCAAGGTTTTGAAGGCTAGCGCCGCGGGCCGCGTCGACTTTCGCCTCCCACCCGGGGAATATAGCTTGTTGCTGGTCCACGACGAAAACGGCAACGGCAGGATGGACAAGATGATGGGCATGCCGCGTGAAGGCTTCGGCTTTTCGCGCAACGCGCCGCTGCACATGGGACCGCCGCGCTACGAAGATGTACATTTTACCGTCGCGCCCGGCCGCAACAGTCAGGCCATCAAGGTCCGATACATGCTCTAGATCATCGCGGACGGTTCAAGACCGGTGGCGATTGCCAATAGCTCCCTAACTTCTTCATCTGTCGTTTGAGTGAAGTCACGGTAATGCGCACCCACCGCATAGAACGGCTGGGGCGTGTGCAGACAGACGATGTCGTCGCACTCACCGGCAAGCGCTTCGATGGAATCGCGCGGTGCAACCGGAACGGCCAGCACCAAGCGGGCGGGCTGCTTTTGCCGAACACCTCGAAGCGCAGCCCTCATTGTGCCCCCGGTTGCGATGCCGTCGTCGACCACGATCACGGTCCGGCCTTTCACAGGGACGTGCGCGCGAGCGCCGAGATAGGCCGACCGCCGCCGCTCCAGCTCGACTAACTGCCGCTTGCTCTCGTTGTGGATATAACCGCTGGGCAGGACGACCTGCGCAAGGACTTGTTGGTTGAGGATGACTTGAGGAGGGTCGCCGTCGACGATCGCGCCAATGCCGAGCTCTTCATGCCCGGGCGCGCCGAGCTTTCGCACTAGCAAGACATCGAGATCGCCACCTATTGCGTTCGCGACTTCGTAGCCGACGGGCACGCCCCCGCGCGGCAGCGCAAGGACCAACGGGCGGGAATCCCCAAATTCAGTCAACGCGGATGCCAGCGCCCGTCCGGCGGCCCTGCGGTCCTCGAAGGGCAGCGATCCGTTCGCCACGTCAGACCATCTCCGGCGACGAAGGCGCCGTCTGCGCATTTTTCTCCGGGGATTTGTTTTCGATATGGGCCAGTCCCTGGCTGTAATCGAGCACGGAAAGGTGCTGGGCACTTGCGCGAAAGATCGCCGCCTGACCGCCTTCGGGCAATTGATATTCCATCAGGTTCGGATGGCGTTTGTCCAGAATCGAGGTCGCTCCGTCGACCAAATGTTGGCGGTCTTTTATGTCCTCGGTCACGCCGCGCTCCTTAATGCGACATCAGCAGCGAGACTGGTGAGGCGGACAGCAAGTATCGAGTGACGCCGCCGAAAAAATATTCGCCGAGCCGGCTGTGGCTGTACCCGCCCATGACGACGTACGATGCGCCAAGGTCTTGCGCGGTCGCGATGATCGCCGACGCCACGAAATCCGGAGCGCGAGCATCCTGGCCCGCTTCAGTCAGCAGTTCGGCATGCACTCCGTGCCGCGACAGATATTCGAGCAGGCGCGTGTCCGGGAAAGCCTGTCCGGCCTGCTCCTCTTGGACGCCGAGCACATGAACGCTCCGCGCTAGCTTGAGCATGTCGAGCGAGGCCCTGACGGCATTGGCGGACTCGTAGCTGCCGTTCCACCCGATGAGCACAGGCCCGTTGGGATCGCATATCGCGCCCTCATCGGCTGGGATGAAGATCGGGGTCCTCGACCGGTTGAGGAGGTCACCCATCATGCCGATTGCCGGCCCCGCAAAGTCCGTCCGGTGCGGCTCGCGCCCCGTGACGATCAGGTCCGCGAGCGCTGCCTGCCGGACCAGCTGGAACGGAATATTGCCGGTGATTTGCTGGTAATCCCAGCTAACGTCCTCGGCCCGAAGCTGCCCTTCCATCGATTCACGCAGCGCCTGCTCTTCCTCGTCAATTGACTTGATGACGTCGTTCATCACAAAAACGCCGCCAAAGCTGTCGAAGGCGACATAGGCCTCAACCGGCGTGACATGGACACAGGTCAAATGTGCGCTCGACGATCGCGCGATTGACAGCGCCGTTTCGAGGCGGCGTTCCATCGACTTCCCGTTCTGTACGTGAAGCAGGATGGACTTGGGGCCTGCCACCCCCTTTCCGAAGTGAGTCGACGGACGTTCAAGGGAATCGATGGTCGCCATGCGCAATTCCTTTCGACAAGGATGCTACGCCGGCGCAAAACAGACCGCAGCCGGCCTTACGCTTAGACTATCCGCTGATTCTCGCCGACTCTCACTACGTTATTGCACGTAGCCCGCGTCACCCCCTCGGCCGATCACCGGCGATCTCGAGTAGCAGCGCACCCGTCACCACGAAGCTAATCGCCAGCACCCAAGCGAAGCTGGTGACAATGTCGGGGCTGGGGCCGAACAGGGCGATGGCGAAGGTCATTGCGTAGAGCCCAACCAAAAGGATTGCCGCAAGCTGGAAATCGACCACCGCCGCGATCAGCGTCCACACTCGCACCGATCCGCGAGTGGCCGCGCTTTCGACCAGCAGGCATACCGATCGAAGGGCCAGCCAGCTGATGATCACCCGGACGATCGGCACCCATGCATGCCAAGGCCCGACCAGCAGGAAGGCGCCCGCCGCGATCGAACAAATGCCCGGCAGGGCGGCGACAACCGGGCGATCGCGCCGCAGGATGCCGACCCCCGCTTCGAGTAGACCGGCGGCAAGCAGCATGACGCCCAGCAAATGCGCATCGTTCTTCCGGTCCTGGAGAGGAAGCAGCGCCGAAGCCGCGCTGATCAGGATGACGGCCACCCCGGCCACGCCGATCAGCTTGCCGCGCATCTCGCCGTGCAGCGATTCTCCGCGAACAATTCTGCCGAAATCCATGGGCTGCTCCTCCGTGCCGCCAAGCATGCCAGACGCGGAGCCGAAGGAAAGCCCGTAAAAGCCGCGGTAGAAACCGACGCGGTCTAGCTAGCGGCCTCTTCAGCATCGGGCACGACCGTGATCGCGGTGACGCGCAACGGTTTGTCTGATCCGGCGAACTCCAGCTCGTCGCCGACCCCCGCGCCAGCCAGCGCCCGAGCTAGCGGCGCAGTAAAGGCGATGCGGTTGGCCGCCGGCTCGCTTTCGTCATGACCGACCAGGTCGATGGTCCGGGTCTGCCCGTCGCGGACGAAGGTCACGCGCGTCCCGATCGCTACCTGCTCGCCGTCAGCTGTCGGCGCCACCTGGGCGCTTACGAGTCGCTGGCGCCAATAGCGGGCATCGCGAAGCACGTCCTTGCGCTCTTCCTCCGGCAGCTTGGTCTTCAGCCGGGCCTCGATCGCGTCATTCCGCTCCTGGATCTGTCGAAGGCCGCGCGCCGTGACCAGGTTTGGACCGGGCGGAATCGGCAGCTCGAAACGGGGCTCGAGGTGCTCTTCGTCGCTTTCCCGGCGGAAGGCGACGCTCATGGTTGTGACGCTTTAAAGGACATGGCGTTGATTTTAGCATGGCTTGGCCGGATGTGCAGCGCATGGCCCGTAAATATCTCCTCACGGCGACTATGCTGGACGGCTACCAAAAAACCATCGGGCCGACCGCAACGCGTTTCACCCATTATTGGCGGATCGTTGCGAAGTTGGAGAACGGCAAAACTGAAGTCTTCTGGGGCCACACCAAGTCGCTGGCCGAAGCCAACCGCAAGCGCGCGGCCACGCGAGAAGCTGCTCGCCAGCGCGGCTGGAAGGATTTTGCGTTCGAAGTGGTCGAGCTGGTCCGGACCGAAGCCTGAAGACTTTCGGCTGCGATATGGTGACCCCTACGGGACTCGAACCCGTGTTTTCGCCGTGAGAGGGCGACGTCCTAGACCGCTAGACGAAGGGGCCACGGCCATGTCTGGCGCGGGCGCCCCTATGGTGGAGCTTGGCGCGCTAGTCAATCAAGCGGTCGCGGACTGTTCCAGCGCCAGTTCTTCCAATAACGCCCGGCAATGGGCGGCAATGCGCGGCGCCGCATAGCCGTCACCGAAGGGCATGGCCGGCTGCGCCATAGCCGCCCGGTCGGACCGGTTGCGCAGCCGGTTGACCGCAGCAACGATTCGCGCGGTGTCGGTGCCGACCAGTTCCATCGACCCGCTGGCGATGCCTTCCGGTCTGTCGGTCGTCTCGCGTAATACCAGCAGTGGGATGCCCAGAGGCGGCGCTTCCTCCTGGATCCCCGCGGAATCGGAAAGGAGAATGTCCGAACGCCGCATCGCCTTGATCATCGCGGCATGGGACATCGGCGGCACCAGGCGGATCCGCCGATGCGCCCCCAGTTGATTGACCATGCGTTGGGTCACCGTCGGATTAGGGGGCAGCACGACATCGATGTGCATTGTCGGTCCGGCCAGCTCGCGCAGCGCCGCGACGAGGCGGTCGAGGCCGTCGCCCCAATTCTCGCGCCGATGACAGGTGACCAATAACCGCAATGTCCGGCGGGGAATCCAGCGAATTCGGCGTGGGACCGGCAATGGACCGGCCAGCGCGGCCAACGCGTCGATGCCACTGTTGCCGGTGACGAAAATTTCGCCCCTTACACGCTCTTTCCACAGGTCGGCGGCGTTCGCGTCAGTCGGCGCAAACAGCAAGTCGGCGATGCGATCAATCACGACGCGATTGCCTTCCTCGGGCCAGGGCTGAGTAAGGTCATGGCTGCGCAGGCCCGCCTCGACGTGGGCGAGAGGGATTCCGACTTCGCGCGCGGCGAGGGCGCCGCCCAGCGCGCTCGACGTGCCGCCCTGGACGATCAGCAACTGGTGCAAATGCGCGCGCAGCAGGCGCGCCAGCGCAGCGCGCACCAAGTCGGCGTGAAGTGTTGGATCCGGCTGACCGACGCAATGCAGGGGCAGCGCGTCAAACCCCGCCAGCCCATGGTCGGCCAGTTCCAGCCCCGGATGCTGCCCCGTGACATACAGTAGCGGCATCTCACCGTGCGCGACGAGCGCATGAACAACGGGACTTAGCTTGATCGCTTCCGGACGCGTGCCGATGACAAGCGCGATACGATACTGGCGCAGCATTCCCCCTAACTTCGGCCTGTTTATTCTCGCTTAACCGCGCTTCATTCGCAAGTGCGGCATCGAAAGCACTGGACAAGAGCCATCGGGCCAGTCCTTATCGTTAACCGGGGGAACTAAGATTTGGCCGCAAGGCAACCTTCGATAAATGGCATTCTCGTCGCTCAGGTCACCGACCTGCACATCGGCTTCGACTCCGACAATCTCCATGAGCTCAACGTCCGTCGCCTGAACCTGGTGATTGACCAGTTGAACGCGATGCGGCCCAAGCCATCACTGCTGCTCGTGACCGGCGACCTTGTCGAAGATGGCGAGGATGTCGGCGCCTATCGGCACATGAAGGCGCTGGTGGGCCGCTGGGAAGGGCCGGTCCTGTGGACGATGGGCAACCACGACAACCGTGCCGAGTTCCGGTCCATCTTCCCGGAGGTTCCGGCCGACGCCAACGGCTTTGTCCAGTATGAAACAGAGCACGGCGGTGTCCGCTGGATCGTGCTCGATACGCTCGACCCGGGGCGTCATGGCGGCATGGTGTGCACGCGCCGCGCCGCATGGCTGAAGGAGCGGCTGGCGGAGAAAAAGCGCACTCCTACCGTCATCGTCCTTCACCACCCCCCGGTGGACACGGGCATCGACTGGATGAGCGCGCTAAGCTCAGAAAGCTGGGTGAGGCGGCTGGAGCGGGTCATCCGGCCAGCGAGCCAGGTTGTCGGCATGATCGCAGGCCATGTTCACCGGCCCATCGCAACCAGCTTTG
Organism: Sphingomonas edaphi; assembly: GCF_003583725.1. Lineage (GTDB taxonomy): Bacteria > Pseudomonadota > Alphaproteobacteria > Sphingomonadales > Sphingomonadaceae > Sphingomicrobium > Sphingomicrobium edaphi. The sequence continues at coordinate 239,688 of NZ_QXTF01000002.1, forward strand.
CCGGTAAGCCGCTGATGGTATGCCCATCGGCCGCGCCATGGCTTGCCCTGGACCTGGAGGGCATCGACCCAAAGCATCCGGATGGGCGGCCGCTGATCATCGGTGACGCACCGGCATTTGCGCTTCACTACTGGAACGGGGAGAGACTGCTGACTCATTTCGACGTTGCCGGACCTCGGCACGTCATGGCCAGCTACGACGATAATCTCCAGCCCATGATCCGCGACTTCATCCGCGAACGCGGGACGGGTTAGGCCCTAGCGGAAATTGTCGGCGTAGGCCTGTAACTTGAGCGAAACAGGCGGCGCGGGGATCAGGTGGACGGTCAGCCCCTTGCGCTCCGCATAGGACAGCGCCTCTTCCTTCGTGTCGAAGGTCAACCGGACCTGCGTGTTGGTGTCGCCAGAACCGGCCCAGCCCGTCAGCGGATCGGGGCGCTGCGGCTGCTGCCGCTCGAACTCCAGCAGCCAGCGGCCGTTTCGGGCCTTGCCCGACTGGGTGGCGTTGCGTTGGATTTCGATGATGCGCGCGATCGTCATTCGCACCGATTGCCGCAGGGACGCTCCGGAATCAAGAGCTTGCCCGCTTGGTCCGGAGCGTCGGCACGGCTGACGCAGGGTCATCCGGCCACGGATGCTTGGGGTAACGGCCGCGCATTTCCTTGGCGACCTCTTTCCAGCTTCCCGACCAGAAGGCGGGCAGGTCCTTTGTAGTCTGGATCGGCCGGTGCGCGGGACTGGTAATTGCGAGGGTAAGTGGAATCCTGCCGCCGGCGACCATCGGGTGGCTGGTGAGTCCGTAGAGCGCCTGCGCCCGCACCTCGACCGTAGGGCCACCCGCTGCCCCATAGTCAATGGTATGGCTGGAACCCGCCGGCGACTGCAGGTGCGTCGGTGCGAGCCGATCCACCGCGCGCGCGACGTCATACCCCAGCAGCCCGTCGAGTGTGTTGCGAAGCGCCGATGGTTCGATCATATCCAACCGTCGCTTGCCTGCCAGCAACGGCACGAGCCATTCCTCGGCCCGCTGCAGAAGCGCGCTGTCGTCTAGCGGCGGGATCGATGCGTCGTGCGCAGCCGCGAAGGCCGCTCGCTGCCGCAGGGCAATCGCGCTTTCGCTCCATGGTAGCACCGACAGGCCGTGGCGCTTCACAGCGTCAAGCAAGCCTGCCTCTATTGCTCTCTGGTCTGGCTTAGGATCCGGTGCCGATGAAAGCCGGATGGCGCCCAGTCGCCTGCCCCTCGTCGCGCTGATGGCGCCGGTCGCGGGGTCGAACCGCACGTCGGTGTAGGACTCGATATCGGCGGCGAACAGCGTGTCTACTTCTGTTCGCTCAATAGCCGCCGCCGACAGGATCCGGGCACCCGACGCGGCTCCAGCGACTTCCGCAATTGCCAGCCATTCACTGCGCGCTAGCGGCGATGTCGGGTCCAGCCGGAATCCCCGGCCGCCGACCGACTGCCAGTGTTCCCCGCTAGGGTCACGACGGCGCGACAGGCGATCGGGAAAGGCCAGAGCGATTGCCTCGGCTAGCGATCCGGAATTCGAACTTTCCTTGGCCCAGCGCGCCGCCATTCGGCGCGCCGCTTCGGCTCGGGGCGAACGGTCCGACCGCCAGCGCCGGAGCCGAGTTTCAAGGTCCGCCTCCTTCCCACCAAGCCCTCGTTCGGTCAGCAGAGCGGCGGCATCGGCTGCGGCCTGCGCAAAGCCACGCACGCGGGCCTCGACCAGCATATGCGCCAGCCGCGGCTCCAGCGGAATGGTGCCAATAGCGCGGCCATGCGCCGTGATGCGACCTTCTCCGTCGATCGCTCCGAGCCGGGCGAGCCGTTGCCGCGCTTCGGCTAGGGCGGGCGCTGGCGGCGGGTCCGGAAAGGGCAGGCGCGCTGGATCGTTCTCGCCCCATTGCAGGCAGGTCAGCAGCAGGCTGGAGAGGTCCGCTTCAAGGATTTCCGGCGGGTCGTGGGCGGGATGAGACGACGTTGCCGCTTCTTCCCACAAGCGAATAGCAACGCCGGGCGCTTGTCGTGCCGCTCGGCCAGCGCGCTGGGTTACTGCCGCGCGGCTTGCGCGCTCCGTCACCAGCCGCGTTAGCCCGGCGCCCCGGTCGTAGCGCGGCCGACGCGCGAGGCCGCTGTCAACGACAATCCGAACATCGTCGAGCGTCAGGCTGGTCTCCGCAATCGCGCTCGCGAGCACCAGCTTGCGTGTGCCTGGCGGAGGGGCGGCCAGCGCCGCGCGCTGCACCTCTGGCTCGATCCCGCCATGCAATCGGTGAAGGACGACGTCGGTTGGTAACTTCCCAAGAGCATCCGCGGTGCGCTCGATTTCCGCGACGCCCGGCAGGAAGGCGAGTAGCGATCCATCATACTCTGCGAGCGCTTTCCTGATCGCCGAGGCCATCTGCGGCTCAAGGCGCTGAGCAGCATCGCGCCCCGCGTGAACGACGGTCAGCGGATAACTTTTGCCCTCGCTCCGAGTAAGCGGCGCATCTCCGAGCACTCTCGCGAACCGCTCGGTATCCAGCGTTGCTGACATGGGCAGTATGCGCAGGTCGGGGCGAAGCCCAACCGCGGCGTCCAGCGTGAGAGCCAGAGCAAGGTCGCTGTCGAGGCTGCGCTCGTGCACTTCGTCGAAGAGGACGGCCGACACGCCAGCAAGCTCGGGGTCACTCTGCAACCGCGACAGATAGACACCGTGGGTCATTGCGATTACGCGGGATTCCCTGCCGACTCTGCTGTCGAGGCGGGTTGCATAACCGATTGTTTCACCGGGTTTTTCCCCGCGCTCGCGAGCCATATATTCCGCGGCAGCCCGGGCCGCGAGACGGCGAGGCACCAGTAGCAACACTTGCCCATTGCACCACGCTTCCTCCAGCAGGGCAGGGGCCACTCTTGTTGTCTTGCCGGCGCCCGGTGGCGCCACGAGTAGCGCCCGCGATCCATCGCGTAGCGCCGCCTTCAGCCCGGCAAGGACATCGTCGATCGGAAGGGCTGGGCGGGTCCGCATGGGCACCGTCCGACCATAAGCAGTGCGTCGCGTCTAGTGCTGCGCAAAGACCTTGGTCTTGCCCGCCGCGTCGAAAGCCACCGTCGCGTAGGGTTCGCGATGGTGGCCGTGCTCCATGCCCGGCGATCCCATCGGCATCCCTGCAACAGCAATGCCGCGGACCTTGGGTTTCGTCGCGAGGAGGCGCTTGATGTCGACGGCTGGCACATGACCCTCGATCACGTAATTGCCGACCTTGGTCGTGTGGCAGCTCGCGAGAGACTGCGGAACGCCCAGCGTCTTCTTAACGGTCATCACGTCTGCCGTGGGAACGGTCGTGACTTTGAATCCATGTTTTTCGACGTGCTCGACCCATTTGCCGCAGCAGCCGCAGCTTGGCGACTTGTAGACTGTCATGGTGGCGGCATGGGCCGCACCACCTACAAACATGACCGCGGAAGCGATGGCGGTGAAAATGGTTTTGCGCATGATGGCGAACCTAGGCTGATGAAATGAACGGCGGCTGACGAGTTTCAATAGGCGCGGGCGACGGCGAACTCGACGGCTTCGGTCAACGCCGCCTTGGAGCGGCCCGTAGGAAACATGGCCAGCGCATCGATTGCCCGGCGGCCGTAATGGCGCGCGCGTTCCATCGTATCGGCCAGTGCCCCGGTCGAGTTGATGAGCGAGGTGGCGTGCACCAAATCTTGGTCGCTGGTGCGCTCGCCGAGCATGGCCGCTTTCCAGAAGGAACGGTCCTCCGCAGTCCCACGGGCATGGGCGAGAATGACGGGCAAGGTGACCTTGCCGTCACGAAAATCATCGCCACGATCCTTGCCCATCGTGGCCTCGTCCGACGAATAGTCTATCGCATCGTCAACCAACTGGAAGGCGATACCAAGATTGCGGCCGTAGCTTTCCAGTGCCTCCTCAGCCTCCTCGCCGGCTTCCGCGACGACCGGCGAAATGCGGCAGGCGGCGGCGAACAACTCGGCTGTCTTGGCATTGATGATCGCGAGATAATGTTCCTCGCTGGTCTCGACCTGGCGCTGGGCCGTTAGCTGGTCGACCTCGCCCTCCGCGATTACCGCCGAGGCGTGGCTGAGGATTCGAAGCACCTTCAGGCTACCGTCCTCAACCATCAACTCGAAGGCGCGGCTGAACAGGAAGTCGCCGACCAGCACGCTCGCCGGATTGCCCCAGATGAGGTTGGCGGCGCGCTTGCCGCGGCGCATGTCGGAGCCATCAACCACATCGTCATGGAGCAGGGTCGCGGTGTGGATGAACTCGACCGCTGCGGCCAATTTGTGGTGACGGGCGCCTGGATAGTCGAGCAGTGCCGCGCTCGCCAACGTAAGCATAGGCCGCATGCGCTTTCCGCCGCCGGCAATGAGGTGTCCGGCCAGTTCCGGGATCAGCGGCACCTTTGACTGCATTCGGTCTAGGATCACCGTGTTGACGCTGTTCATGGCCGGCGCCGTCAACGAAATGATTGGCTCCAGCGACGGCTCGCGCTTGTCACGCAGCGGGTGAACGGTGGCGGTCATGTGCGGCCCCTTAGCCGCCCTGCGGCGCTTCGGGAAGCGACAGCTTGACCAGCAGTCCTCCCAGGTCTTCGCTTTCCTCCAGCGCAACCTTGCCGCCGTAAATCTCGGCGACATCGCGGACGATGGCCAAGCCAAGACCCGTTCCGGGCTTTCCGGTCGTGTCCAGACGGGTGCCCCGGGTGAATAGTTCTGCGCGGCGCTCGCCAGGAATTCCGGCGCCATCATCTTCGACGAGGATCGCGACCGTACCGCTCTGCGGCGGCTCGACCGTGACGAACACGCGGCCGCCGCCATATTTGGCGGCATTCTCGATCAGGTTGCCGAGCATCTCGTCCAGATCCTGCCGTTCGACGCGGACCTGCGCGATCTTGTCGCCAGCGATATCGATCGTCACGTTGTCGTAAAGGGTGGTGACCGCCCGTTCCACCGCCTGGACACTGGTCCACACGGTGGCGCGCGCCTGTGCCGACGCCCGGCGACCAATGGCGCGCGCGCGTGCGAGGTGGTGATCGACTTGGCGACGCATCACAGCCGCCTCGCGGATGACCGTCGAATCAAGGTCGCCTGCGTGCGCGGTCGCGGCATTGGTGATGACGGTCAAAGGCGTCTTCAGCGCATGGGCAAGGTTTCCTGCATGCCGCCGAGCCTCCTCTGCCTGCGCCTCGCTATGAGCGAGCAACTCATTGATCTCGTCGACAAGCGGCGTGATTTCGCGCGGGAAATCTTCCGCGACGCGGGTTTGGGCGCCCGACCGGATCGCGATTACTTCGCGGCGAACGCGGCGCAGAGGCCAAAGGCCGTAAAACGCCTGCAGGGCCGCTAGCATCAGAAGGCCAAGGCCGAGCACTGCGAAGCTTCGAACCAGTGTAGTGCGAAGCTCACGGATCTGGCCATCGATGGCATCGCGGGATTGCGCGACCTGGAACCTCCAGCGCACGTCGCTGCCCGGCAGAATGACGTCCCGTTCCAATATTCGCAGCGGTTCGCCTTGGAACTCCACGCTGTCACGCTTGTGTAGCTCGACGTCCTGGTGATCGCCATCGGCGGTCAGTCGCCGGTCCCACAAGGAGCGTGAGGGAAACGTTTCCTGCCCCTTGCCGCTGATCTGGAAATAGGCTCCGGAGTAGGGCTCCAGAAAGCGCTGGTCTGCTGGCGGACGCGAGAAGCGTACCTCGCCGTCAGGGCCAATTTCCGACGCGGCGATCATCGCGTTCAGCACATATTCCAACTGCTGGTCGAAGTTATCGACGATCGACCGCGACAGCACGCGGTCCAGCGCGAATCCACCGAGTAAGAGAAGGACGCCGATCCACAATGCCGCGACGCCGATCATGCGACGCGTCAGCGAACCCCCGCGGCGCCCCCTGACCTTCACCGCGCCCTCTTGAGGCGCCGTTTCGTTCAAGCGCCGGGATCCTCAAGGCTGTAGCCGAGGCCGCGGATAGTCGTAATCGTATCGGCGCCCAGCTTCTTGCGGATGCGCGTCACGAACACCTCGATCGTGTTCGAATCCCGGTCGAAATCTTGGTCGTAAATATGCTCGATCAGCTCGGTCCGGCTAACCACCTTGCCCTTGTGATGCATCAGGTAGGATAACAGCTTATATTCCTGCGCCGTAAGCTTGACCGGTTCTCCGCCCTTGCTGACGCGGCCGGAGCGTGTGTCCAGCCGAATGTCGCCGGCAATCAGCTCGGACGAAGCGTTACCAGAAGCCCGGCGGATAAGCGCGCGGAGGCGGGCGATCAATTCTTCGGTTTGGAACGGCTTGGCCAAATAGTCGTCGGCGCCAGCGTCAAGGCCAGCCACCTTGTCCGACCAGCTGTCGCGAGCCGTGAGGACGAGGACGGGCATTTTCTTGCCCTCCTTCCTCCAGCGGTCGAGAACGGTCAGCCCGTCGATCTCCGGGAGGCCCAGGTCGAGTACGACAGCATCATAATCTTCGGTGGAGCCGAGATAATGGCCATCCTCGCCATCGGTCGCGAGGTCGACGGCATAGCCGGCGCCCTCAAGCGTCGAGCGCAGCTGGCGCCCTAGGTTCGGTTCGTCCTCGACGATCAACACGCGCATTCAATTATCCTTCGATATCTGTTCGCAGACACAAACACGCGCGAAGCTGAACGGTTGCTTGTGCGGAACGATAGCGCCCATGCAAGCAATTATGCCTTTATGCGGCGAATTTTGCGTCGGTTCGTCCGAAGATTCGCTCTGTCAGGCGCCCAGCAGATAGTCGGGCTGAATCCCGCGCTTGGCCCAATAAGCGGTCAAACCGGTCTGTTCTGAGACCGCGTTGAAGCGTGGATCCGCCCTCACAGGCGCTAGCGGAGGAATGAATAGCCATGGGGCGAATCGCCACGCCGTGCTTCCCGCCGTCCGCCGCTTATCTGCGCCGGTTTCGCTTTGCGTTCCGGCCCGGTGAATTGCGAACAGTGCGTCGATTACTTCGAACGCGCCATCGATATCGCCAAGCGACGCCAGCGCCGCCGCCGCAACGGAGGTCAAACGCAGGTTGGCCTTCGCCGCATTCAGATTCACAGTTCGGGCGGCGGCGACGGCGGCGGAGTTCTTGTCCGCCATTGCGGGTAGCGAGAGGCGCCACAGAGCAACTGCAGCCGCGGATAAATTCTGGGGGCTTGTTTCCCGCCGATCCAGCATGGCCAAAGCGGCGTCCTCGCGGCCTGTATAGGCGAAGATGAGGAACCGGGCGAAACGCACGTAAGCGTGCCCCGGCCAATACTGCATTGCCTTGTCGATGACGCGGTCGGCCTCGGCAGTCCGGCCGGTAATCCAGAGGAGCTGGGCGCGCGGATATTGGCCGCCGGCCAAGAGCGGCTTCACCGTCAGCGCGCGCTCAATCAGGCGCAGCGCGTCGCTACTTCGGCCCACGCACTGCAGCAATGTCCAGAGCTGCCGCATGGCGAAGATGTTGTCGGGGTATGCGGTCAGCACCGCCCGTAAACGATCCTCGGTCGCCGCAAAATCCAGCATCGACGCCTGCATGATGACTTCAGCCAGCGTCGCATGGGGTTCAAGCGGCTCGAGTTGCAACGCAGCGCGCGCCGCCCGTTCCGCTTCGAGAACGAGTGCCGGTGAGGCGGGCGCTTCGCTGCTGTTGGCCTTGACCGCGAGGGCATAGGATAGCAGCCCTTGGGCCGCCGCGCTGTCGGGCTTGAGGGCGACGGCCTGTCTGAGGTGGGCTTCAGGATTTTCGGCAGGGTCCGCCGATTCCAACGCATGCACGCCGTGACCGAGCAATTTCGAGAAATCGGGGTCGGGGCGGCCAGCAAATTGCCCCACGCCCAGCGCGCCGCCGGCGATGATTGCCGCGGCAGTCACTCCGGCGCCCACCAAGAACCGCCGGGACAGCCCGTGGCTGAGCTCCACTGAACGTGAACGTGCCGGCAGGTTAGCAAGCGCCTCACCAATCAGTCGATAGCCAGTCCGGGGGATGGTCTCGACCTCGAAACTGCTGGGACCCACCTCGGCCGCAATTCTGCGGACGGAGGAGATTGCCCGGTTCAAGCTGTCGTCGCCAACCATGGCGCCACCCCACACCCGCTCGAACAATTCTTCGCGGGCGACGACCTGGCCACGGGCATCCAGAAGTAGCAGGAAGACCTGCATCACCAGCGGCTCGACGGTGACCTCGCCGGCCGGGCCTACGACCCTGCGCCTCGACGGGCTGATCGCCAGTTGTCCCGCGTTGAAGTCGGGCCGCTTCGCTAGGTCTGCCGGTTTGGGCATCGCCAAGTCATTCCTGTCAGGGCAACTTCAGCAAATCATTAGCATTCGATCAGCAGACCTTCATGGCACCCGGGAAGGTCAATTTCTACGACCGCAAGACCTTGCACCAAAAGTCATGCGGAGAACAGACATGAAACCAAGTATCACACGCCGCTCATGTTGGGCCGGCTCGGCATATATTGTAGCTTTGGTGGCCGGTACGGCAGGCTTGGCTATGCCAACCTTTGGCGATTGGTCGTCAGTCGCGAACATTGAAGTGCTCCCCGGTTCGTCGTCCGACGTAAACAGCGCCTCGATCGAAGGGTGTCCCAGCGTGTCGCCGGACGGCCTGACGCTGGCGTTCAACAGCTTCCGTTCCGGTAACCAACAAATCTATCTCGCACACCGCGACAGCACGGAAGAAGGGTTTGGCGCTCCTGAGATGGCGCCCGCGCCAATCAACTCGTCGGCGCTCGAATTTTGCCCGACCATGATGCAGGGCAACAGGCTCTACTTTTCGCGGGCCGCCGGTGGTGACCCGGGCGACATCTACGTTGCGAAGCTAGGACCGAAGGGTTGGAGCACGCCCTCAAGGCTCAGCTCGGCGATCAACCAGCCCGGCACGATAGAGGAAGGCGTTAGCATTTACGAGGATGATGACGGCCGCGAAGTGCTACTCTTCTCCCGCCGTCCGCCAGGCCCGTTCGACGGCGTCGGCGGCAAGATCTACCAGAGCGTGGACGGCGCCCCGGCGAGCTTGGTTGCGGGCGGGCCGCACAGTTCCGCGTCCGATAACCGGCCAAGTGTGACGCACGATGGCAAGACGATTTTCTGGGACTCGCTGCGCAGCGGTTCGCTGGGCGGTCCGGATATTTGGTACGCCACGCGCTCGAACACCGCCCAGCCGTTCGGCTCCGCCGTTCATCTGAGCGCGCTGAGTTCGAACCAGTCCGACACCCGGCCCTACATCGGCTGGCAGGGTAACATGCTGACCCTTTCGTCGAGCCGCGCGGGCGGGGAGGCGATGGGCGACATTTGGTTCGTCACTCGTGACAAATAGGAAGCGAAGTTTCGGGGGCCGCCGCTCAACTCCACCTCCTACGGGAGTGTGGGTTGGGCGGCGTAAATCGGGACTGCGTCAGTCGCCGGATCTGCCGAGGATGCGACCGGTCCGCGGATCGACATCGACCCAAATGACCTTGCCATTGTCCATGAACTTCATGCGCAGGTTCCGTCCACGAAGCTCCGGGCCCAGGTAATCGGCACCGCCCATGCGCGGGATTACCCGCCGTTCGATCATTGGCAGCGGCATTGCGCGGCCTTCCTGCGTTGCGCGAAACGCGCGGTCTTGGTCGCGGGGCCGGTCGAGCCACGCAAGGCGAACCTGGTCGGCAGGGCGCGCGGCAAGCGCCGGCGTCGCGGCGGCAAGCGCGCAGGCAGTCAGTAGAAGGGTACGGTACAGGCGCATGGCATGAATCTCTTTCGACCGCTTTCCTATGACCAACCCATTGAACGAGTTATGAATGCCCCCGTTGTGCATCGTTAAGCCTTGCGGGCCGTGACGCAGCGGCGATGCTACGCTAGGGGGCGGCCCAATGGCACCCCCGATTTTATCTTATGAGAACCTCGGCCTCGTTCAGGGCGAAGGCTGGCTGTTCCGCAACCTCGATATCCATATCGGCCCACGCGACCGGCTGGCCCTGATCGGTCGGAACGGGGCTGGCAAGACAACCCTGCTCAAATGCCTCGCCGGCTTGGTCGACACGGACGAGGGCGAGCGCAAGGTCGTGCCCGGAACGAGAGTGGTAATCCTTGAGCAGGATCCGGTCATGACTGGACACTCGACCCTGGAGGAGTGGGTGTTGGGCGGCTCATATGCGCCTGCCGCCCACGAGGCTGCTGCGATTGCCGACCAGATTGGGATCGACCTCGGCCGCGATACCGCGACGTCCAGCGGCGGTGAGCGGCGCCGGGCAGCGATCGTCCGCGCACTTGCACAGAATCCTGATGTGCTGATGCTTGATGAGCCGACCAACCATCTCGACCTAGGCGCGATCGACTGGCTCGAAGACTGGCTAAATCGTTTCAAAGGCGCGTTTATCGTCATCAGCCACGACCGCACTTTCCTGACGCGGCTAACGAAAAGCTGCCTTTGGCTCGACCGCGGCAACATCCGTCGGGCAGAGATCGGCTTCGGCGGCTTTGATGCCTGGACAGAGCGCGTCTATGACGAGGAAATCCGCGCGGCCGAGAAGCTGGACGCGAAACTGAAGCTGGAACTGCACTGGCTGCAGCGCGGCGTCACCGCCCGCCGCCGCCGAAACCAGGGGCGCCTCGCAAAGCTCAACGAAATGCGGGCGCAGCGCGCGGCCATGCTCGGGCCCGCCGGTGCGGCAAAGCTGGCGTTGGCGAAAGACGATGTGAAGACGAAGGCGGTCATTGATGCTGAGCACGTCTACAAATCCTTCGGCGACCGCTCGATTATCAAGGACTTCACGCTTCGCATCCAGCGGGGTGACCGGATCGGCTTGGTCGGTGCCAACGGGACGGGCAAGACGACATTGCTGAAGCTTTTGACCGGCGAACTGAAGCCCGATTCCGGCACCGTTGTTCAGGCCAAGTCCCTGTCCGGCATCGTCATTGACCAGCAGCGCAAGCTGATGGAGCCGACGCGGCGGGTACGCGACGTGCTGGCCGAAGGCGGCGACTGGATCGAGGTTCGCGGACACAAGAAGCACATCAAAGGGTACCTCAAGGAATTCCTCTTCGATCCCTCGCTGACCGAAGCTCCGATTGCATCACTTTCGGGCGGGGAACGGTCGCGGCTACTGCTGGCGCGCGAGTTCGCCCGGGAATCGAACCTACTCGTGCTGGACGAACCGACCAACGATCTCGATCTTGAGACTCTCGACCTGCTCCAGGAAGTCATTGCCGACTATGACGGAACCGTGCTGATCGTCAGCCACGACCGAGACTTCCTCGATAAAACGGTGACGGTGACGCTTGGCCTCGACGGGTCCGGCAAAGTCGATATCGTGGCCGGCGGCTATGAGGATTGGGCCCGGCGACGCCGCGAGGTTAAAACCGCCGGAAAAAAGGCAGCGGTGCCGCTCGCTCGGGCAGAGGCGCCTGCCGCTCCGCAAGCGCGCATAAAGCTTAGCTACAAGGACCAGCGTGATCTCGATCGGCTGCCTGAAGAGATCGAACGCCTTGAACGCGAGATCGCGGCGCAGGAGGAGGCGCTTCACGATCCCGACCTCTACACGCAGAATCCCACGCGGTTTTCGGAGCTGACCGCCTCGATTGAACGGAAGCGGGCCGAGAAGGAGGTCGCCGAACATCGCTGGCTGGAGGTGGCGGAAATGGCGGAGGCGCTCACCCGCTAGGCGGGTTGGCGAAGCAATCCAGTCGGGGGCGTGCTGGATTGCTTCGCCCCCGGGCCAGTGGCCCGGGTAGGGATCAGGTCCGCTTGGCCGCCTCCGTCCGCTCAGCAATTCTGGGTTCCAAGATGGTGAGCGGCATCGCGCCGTCCTTCAGCACTTCGTGGAAACGCTTCAGGTCGAACTCGGGCCCAAGCGCTTTCTGCGCTTTTTCCCGCGCCAGCTGCCACGCAAGATGGCCGATCTTGTAGCTGCAGGCCTGCCCGATCGACTCGCAGAAACGCTGCACCTCGCGCTGGACGCGGGCGCGGGGAAAGCCCGTTGTGCGGGTCATCTAGTATTTCGGGAACTCGGCGAGACGCGAAAGATAGCCCTCCGCATCCTGCTTCGCTTCGATCGGTGAATGGCAAGCATGGCAGACTGGGCACCATGTCCGCCCAGCAGCCTCCACCCGTCGAATTTCGCGGCCCGTTGGTTGAGGAATCGGATGTGCAACACTTCGGAAAGGCAGACAGTCCGTGCTGCTTGCAGGGACGCGGCAATTGTGCAGGCTGGCGGCGATCAGGGAGGATAGCGAATGTCGAAATGGATGTTGCGTGCGGCAGTGGCCGCCATGGCGCTGGCGCCGGTCGGAACGGTGATGGCGGCGAACCCTCCGGCGATCGCCCCGCTCGCCTATACCGCGCGGACTCTGCCCAACGGGCTGCGCGTCTATTCCATACCCGATCCCACCAGCGCCAATGTCTCGGTGCAGGTCTGGTATGACGTCGGCTCGCGCGACGATCCGCGCGGCCGGTCGGGTTTCGCTCACCTGTTCGAGCATCTTATGTTCAAGTCGACCCGTAACCTCGCGCCCGAACAGTTCGACCGGCTGACGGAGGATGTCGGCGGGTTCAACAACGCGTCAACCAACGACGACTATACCAACTATTACGAGGTGGTGCCTGCCAATCACCTACAGCGACTGTTGTGGGCAGAGGCGGACCGCATGCGGTCGCTGGTCATTGAGCCGGGCTTCTTTGCGTCTGAACGCGACGTGGTGAAGGAAGAGCTCCGCAGCCGCGTGCTGGCCGCTCCATACGGCAAGCTGTTTTATCTCTACCTGCCACAGATTAGCTACGACGTTCATCCTTATGCCCGTCCGGGCATCGGCAGCATCGAGGATTTGGACGCGGCGACGATCGATGATGTGCGCGCGTTCCACGCTACCTATTATCGCCCCGACAATGCCGTGCTGGTAGTGTCGGGGCGGTTCGACCAGGCGCAACTCGACCGTTGGGTCGACGAATATTTCAAGCCAATTGAGCGGCCTTCAAGTGCGATCCCCCGCGTCAAGGTGGAGGAACCGGCGCGCACCGTCGCGCGCAGCTTCACCGTGTACGAGCCTAACACCCCGTTGCCCGCAGTGCTTCTGTCCTATCCGATTCCGCCTGCCAGCGACCGCGACGCGGCAACGCTGGAAGTGCTCGACGCGATCCTGTCGCGCGGCGACAGCTCGCGCCTGCATGACTCGCTGGTCTATCGCGACCGTATTGCAAGCCAAGCCGGCTCCTTCTTCGATGCCAAGCAGGGACGGGGCAACCTTGCTCTTTACGCGATCCTTAGCAGCGGAAGGGACGCCGCCACGGGCGAGGTGGCCCTGCGGCGCGAAGTCGCTCGATTCCGGGATGCTGCGGTCAGCGCCGCCGAGCTTCAGGAAGCGAAGACCGAATTGCTGACGTCGGCGCTGCGTGAACGAGAGACGGTCGATGGCAAAGCCGACGCACTGGCCGAAGCGGTCATTGTGTCGGGCGACGCCACGGCGGCCGACAAGAGGCTGGCGGATATTGCCGCCGTTACTCCGTCCGATATCCAGCGCGTTGCGCGCAAATGGCTGCGTGAGAACGCTAGCGCCGCGGTGCGCTATCTTCCCGAGGCAGCCCAGAACGGCGCTAATGAAGATGTCATCACCACCAGTTCGAAGGTTCAGACGGCAGCGCTGAAGGCTCCCGCCAACATCAAAATCTGGCAACTCGCACCGGAGAACGAACGCACAGCGCCGCCTGCACCTGGAGCGGAAGTCGCGCCGGCAATTCCAGCGCCCAATGTCCAAAAGCTCGCGAATGGGCTGACCGTCATCACCGTCGAAAATCACAAGCTGCCTCTCGTCACTGCGACGCTAGTTGCGAACGGCGGCGCGGCGGGCGACCCGCAAGGCCGCGCCGGCGCCGCGCAGCTTGCAGCGGCGGTCATGACTGAAGGCACCGCAACCCGCACCGCGACGCAAGTGGACCGGGCTGTGGAAGCACTCGGCGCGTCGCTCGACGGAAGCGCGGGATGGGACGGGGCTCAGATAGGATTGACCGTCGCGACGGGGGAACTCGACAAGGCGCTCGAAATCGTCGGTGACGTCGCGCGCAACGCAAAGCTCCCCGATGAGGAGATCGAGCGCCAGCGCAGCGTCGGCATCGACGGAGTGACAGTCGCGATGAGCGATCCTGGGGAAGTCGCGCAAATGGCCGCGATGCGCGCCCTGTTCGGCGACGGCCCGTACGGCCATCCGTCAAACGGCACGGCCGCCTCCCTAAAGGCGATCACCCGAGCGGATATCGAACGCGCCTATCGTTCGTCATGGGCTCCGGCCAATGCGACGCTGATCCTCAGCGGCGATATCAATCCTGCCAAGGCCGCCCAACTTGCGAGCAAGCATTTCGGGAGTTGGAGCGGCGCCGCCACGGCCGTGGCGAAGGCGAACGCCGACACCGCTCCCATGGCTGGGAAGGTCGTTGTGATCGACATGCCGGGATCTGGCCAGGCTGCCGTGGCGGTCGCGAAACGCGGGGTCTCGCGCGGGGACGAGCGCTTTTACCGCGCGCTGGTCGCAAATGCGGTGCTGGGCGGGGGCTACAGTGCCCGACTGAACCAGGAAATCCGCATCAAGCGCGGACTATCCTATGGGTCGCGCAGCCAGCTCGACGCGCGCCGCGACACGGGTCCGTTCCTTGCCGTCACCCAGACGCGCAACGACGCCGCGGATCAAGTGCTTGCACTGACATTGGGCGAAATGGCGCGGCTAGGAAACGAGTCGCTGACGCCTGCGGACCTCGCCGCCCGCCGTTCCTCCCTGACCGGCAGCTTTGGCCGTAACGTCGAGACTACGGCCGGAACGGCCAATCTGATTTCGGGCTATCTGCAGCGCGGAGTCCCGGCGTCGACGATCGACAGCTATCTGCCGTCGATACTCAATGTCGATCCTTCGGGCGTTCAGTCGGTGGCGGCAGAATTGCTGAAAGCCGACGGCTCGACCGTGGTCATTGTCGGCGATGGGTCTAAGTTCGTCGAGAAGCTTCGGGCAAAATATCCGGATCTGGTATTGATCTCGTTAAAGGATCTCGACCTCAACAAGCCCGGCCTTCGGTAGGGGATCAGGCTCCAAGCTGATATTGCTTCATCAGGTCGTACAGTGTCGGCCTGCTGATACCCAAAAGCTTGGCCGCGCCTGAAATATTATGCTCAGTGCGCGTCAGTGCCTGGTGAATCGCGCGGCGGTCAGCCACTTCGCGCGCGGCTCGCAGGTTGATTGGCAATTGTCTGGCATCGCTTTGTGCCGCGCCGGGCAAGTCGAGGTCGGCCGCCGTCACCAGCTTCCCGTCGGCCATGATCACTGCTCGCTTTATGCGGTTCTCGAGCTCGCGGACATTGCCCGGCCAAGCATAGGCATCGATCGCGTCGGTGGCATCGGGGCTTAGGCCTTGCACCCTGGGATTCATGTCGCGCGCAAAGCGGCTCACGAAATGACGGGCGAGCAACACGGCATCTCCCGCACGGTCGGAAAGGCTGGGGATCTTCACCACGATTTCTGCCAGCCGGTAATATAGGTCGTCGCGGAACCGCCCGTCGGAGATCATGGTATCGAGGTCCTGATGCGTCGCGCACACGATGCGCGTATCCACCGCGATCGGGGCCCGGCCGCCAATCCGTTCGATTACCCGCTCCTGGAGGAACCGCAGCAGCTTGACTTGCAGGGGAAGGGGAATGTCGCCGACTTCGTCGAGGAACAGCGTTCCGCCCTGTGCCATTTCGATCTTCCCCGGCGTCATCTTGATCGCGCCGGTAAACGCTCCCCGCTCATATCCGAACAACTCGGCTTCTAGCAGGTTCTCGGGGATGGCAGCGCAGTTGATTGCGACAAACTCGCCCTTGGCGCGGGGCGATTTCTCGTGGACGGCCCGCGCCAGCAATTCCTTGCCTGTCCCCGACGCGCCCAGCAGCATGACGGACACATCGGCGTTGGCAACGCGCTCGATCGTGCGCGCTACCTTCAGCATTTCTGGACTGGCCGTCAGCAACGCGCCAAGCGCCGTGGCGCCACCTCCTGCAGCCTCCAGCCGCCGGTTCTCTGCCTCTATCTCCTGAACGTGAAAGGCACGGGAAACGATTAGGCCGAGCTCGTCGATATCGACGGGTTTTCGGTAAAAGTCATAGGCACCCAGCGCGATCGCCTTTAATGCGCTTTCACGCGCACCGTGGCCCGATGCGACGATGATCTTCGTGTCCGGCTTCAGCGCCAAGATTTCCTGAAGGGTCGCAAATCCCTCGGTGGTGCCGTCGGGATCCGGCGGAAGGCCAAGGTCCAAGGTGACGACGGGCGGCTCGTGCAGCCGAACCATCTCGATGGCCTGCGCCCGGTCGGTGGCGCTTACCACCCGATAGCCCTCATAGGCCCATTTCAATTGCCGCTGGAGCCCTTCGTCATCCTCGACGATCAGCAGGACAGGCAGTTCGCTGGGTTTTGTCATGCAATTTTCCGATGGGGTTCGGCCGCCGGTGTTGCGGCGGGAAGTGTGATGGTGAAGCTGGTGCCCTCGCCAGCGCGGCTTTCGACGGTCAGACGGCCTCCCATGGAAGCAACGAGGCTCTTCGCTTCGAAGGCGCCGACACCGAAGCCGCCCTTCTTAGTCGACGCGAAGGGCTGAAACAGGCGGGTTCGGACGAACTCGGCGTCCATGCCTGTGCCGACGTCGGAAATGATGATGATGGCCCGATCGTTGTCGGCATTCATCCGAACCGTTACCGGGTCACCCGGCTTGCTGGCATCAACTGCGTTCTGCACGAGATGGCCGATGGCCTGTTCAAGCAGCAGGGGGTCGGCGAGCACCCACATATTGCCGTCGCCCAGCATCTTTACTTCATGGTCGCCGCGCTTGGCGGCAATGGCGGAGGCGACCAGCGGGCGTAGCGGTGCCGCTTCTGGCTTGGCCGGTCGCTGGTCGGCGGTCGGCGCGAGGCGAGCGAGAAGGTCGTTCATCTTGCCGACCGAACCTTTCAAAGTCGCCACCATGTCACTCCGGAAATCGGCGTTGTCCGCGTGTCGCTCGGCATTGCGGGCAAGCAGCGACAGCTGGCTGACCAGGTTTTTTACGTCGTGCAGAATGAACGCGAAGCGGCGATTGAAATCCTCAAACCGCTGGGCGTTCATTAGCGCCTGCTGGCCATGTGCCTCGGCAAGCGATGAGGCCGCCTGCCGTCCGGCGGTGCGCAACAGATCGAAATCCTCCCAGTCGAGCGGACGGCGGTAATCGGGCGCGGCAAGCAGCACGAGGCCGACCAGTCGATCGTCATGGATCAGCGGGACGCCCGTCCAAGCCTGCTCTTCGCCCAACAGCGGTTGGGGAATGTCTAGTTCTAGGTCACGCGCGTCCGCCCAGCCGCCGGCGTGGGCATCGAAATCGATGATGCGACCTTCCGCCCCAACCGACAGCCAGAAGGCGAGTGCCTCTGTGTCCGGAATGGCCGCGCCAGGGTTGGAGTTGCCTGACCAGTTCCAGCTTGCCGCAGGTTCGATCGCGCCATTTTCGTCGGCGATCAGCAGCAGGCCACCGGGAGCATCGAGGATGTCGGCAAATGCCTTGATGACCCTCTGGCCAAGCGGCGGCGCATCGGCGCTGGTAGCGCCGATCGTTTGGGTAAAGCGCAGCCATTCGGTCCGGTAGTCGTACCGATGTTCAAACAAGTGCTTGGCAATCTTGACCTTTGCCCAGCCCCGCGCCCGGCTGGACGGTACCAGCACCATCGCACCGACCGTCATGGCGGCCAGCAGAGCGATGAGCAGCGCGCGGGTCCAGTCGAAGCCGGAGCCGCGAAGCGCCGTGACCAGCACCGCCATCACCGCGAAGTAGGCGCAGATGGCCAACACCGACAGGCTTTGGAACGTTGCCGCGCGCGACAGGCGGATCCGCCAGCCTTCGCCCCTCGTGCTGCCGACCGCGAACAGCGCGGCCGCAACGGCCAGCGGCAGGCCGCGCCAGTCGAACAGCCCCCGTGCTGACGACGGATCGAAATAGGCGATCGTGTAGAGGTTGAGGTCGTAGGCCCAAGTCAAGGCCAGCGCGAGCATGGCTAGACGAATACCACTCCTGCTCGACGGCGCAGCCTGCCCGTACAGGTTGTGGACAAGGACGAGCGACCCTGCGGCTGCGGTGAGGCGGAGGATGATCGCCGTGACAACCAGCGCATGCCCACTGCTTATCCCATCGGTGTCGATCACCAGTGGCAGGGCATCGACTATCAGCTGCAGGCCCAGCACGCCGGCGACGGCGGCATAGACCGGCCGCACGCCCCGCTGCTCCTCACTGCTGTCGATTCCGGCAAGCCGGTAGAGGACGCCCACCCACACCAGGTTTCGCGCCGTTTCGGCGTATGCCGCGAGCATCGTTGTCGGTGCCAGCGCCGTGATCCAAGCCCAGCAGCCTGTCAGCGCGAAGGCGGCCAGCAGCATGCGCTGTTCGCTTTCGCTCAGACCGCGGCGCAATTCCCACAGGGTAAGCGATGCGAACAGGGCGGCCGCCAGCGCGTGCGTCCAGAAGGCGATCAGCGCCTGCATGCGCTCTCCATTGTAAGATTCGCCGACATGGGTGGGGGTGTCGCAAAATTTTACAAAGATATGGTGAACGCTGGCTTTTCGCGGCCGTTGTTGCTCTTGCTATGCACATGACAGAAACGAGTGGAGGGCGGCCGATCCGTCCGGTAATTCTTGCGGGCGGGGCAGGGACGCGGCTTTGGCCGCTTTCGACCGCGGCCCGGCCGAAACACCACCTCCAGCTGCTCGGTGAACGGACATTATTCCAGGAAACTCTGGCCCGCTTCGGGGAAGAGTTTGCGCCGCCGATCATCGTCGCCAACGCGGCACAAGAGGACGATCTCAGGGCTGCCGCTCCCGCCCACGCGCAACTGGTGTTGGAGCCGCTAAAGCGCGACAGTGCGCCGGCGATCGCGCTGGCTGCCCTGCTCGCCGGCGATGACGAATTGCTGCTAGTTTGCCCCAGCGATCACCATATTGCTGACACTGCATCTTTCCATGCCGCGATAGCGACGGCCCGACCGGCGGCAGAGAGAGGACAAATCGTCACTTTCGGGATCGAGCCTGATTATCCGGCCACCGGCTTCGGCTATATTGCGGCGGGACAGGGCGAAGGGGTTCGGTCTGTTGACCGCTTCGTCGAGAAGCCGCCGGTCGAAAAAGCGCAGGCGATGATCGACCAGGGCGGGCACTACTGGAACGCTGGCATCTTTCTTGCTTCGGTCGCGACGTGGCGGGCGGAGCTGGAGCGGCACGCCCCGGCCATCCTCGAAGCCGCGTCGCGCGCGGCCGCTTGCGCCACGCGCGAGGGCAACATCGTCAGGGTCGATGAAGCGGATTTCGCCCGCTCACCCGCAAAATCGA
The DNA here is from genome assembly GCF_003583725.1 of Sphingomonas edaphi. GTDB lineage: Bacteria > Pseudomonadota > Alphaproteobacteria > Sphingomonadales > Sphingomonadaceae > Sphingomicrobium > Sphingomicrobium edaphi. The sequence continues at coordinate 259,025 of NZ_QXTF01000002.1, forward strand.
TCGACTATGCGGTGATGGAGCGTAGCGACCGGGTCGCCGTCGTGCCCGTGGCAATGGGCTGGTCTGACATCGGCAGCTGGCAATCATTGCTCGATTCCGCCGACAAGGACGCCGACGGAAATGCCCTCAGCGCCGGGGTGCTGGCGCTCGACGCGCGAGACACGCTCATCCGGTCTAGTGGCCCAAAGGTGGCCGCGATCGGTGTCGAGGGACTAGTCATCATCGCGACGCCCGACGCCGTGCTCGTCATGCGGCGGGAAGAGGCGCAGCGGGTACGCGAGGCGGCGGAATGGTTCGAGCAGGAGACGAAGGCATGAAGCGCATGGTCGGGGCCAGCGGGCTGGAGGTGGCACCGATCGCGCTGGGTGGCAACGTGTTTGACTGGACCGCTGACGAAGCGGCGAGCTTCGCCGTGCTCGACAAGTTCGTTGATGCCGGGGGCACGATGATTGATACCGCCGACGTTTATTCTGCTTGGGTCCCGGGCCATAAGGGTGGCGAGAGCGAGGCGTTGATCGGCCGCTGGCTGAAGCGCGATCCGTCCAAGCGCGACAAGGTCGTCATCGCTACCAAGGTTGGATTCATGGCCGGTCTAAGGCCCGAGACCATCGCCCCAACCTGCGATGCTTCGCTGCAGCGGATGGGGATCGAAACCATCGACCTTTATTACCAACACAAGGACGACACGGACACGCCGCTGGCGGATTCCCTTGGCGCCTTTGACGCGCTCCGTCGGGCCGGAAAGATCCGCGCAATCGGCCTCAGCAATTTCGAAGCGCCCCGCGTCGAGGAGGCGCTCGGCGTCAGTATCGCGAACGGCTTCGACCTGCCGGCTGCCTTGCAGAACTGGTATAATCTGGTGGAGCGGACTAAATTTGAAGGCGCGCTCCAAGACGTTGCGCTCAATCGCGGTCTTTCGGTCTTTCCCTATTACAGCCTCGCCAACGGCTTCCTGACCGGAAAATACCGGTCGAAGGCCGATTTGTCGCAAAGCCCGCGCGGTCTTCGCAACATCGAATATGTCGATAGCGAGCGCGGACAGAAGGTACTTGCCGCGCTGGAGGAGGTGTCGGCGCAGACCGGCGCCGCGATGGCTACGGTGGCGCTGGCTTGGCTGAAAGTGCAGCCCGGCGTGACGGCCCCCATCGCAAGTGCGACAAACGAAAGCCAGGCTGACGAGCTGGTAGCTGCGCTAACCGTCGACCTATCGCCGGGACAGCTCGAGCAGCTGACGTTTGCGAGCAATTAACCGCAGTAGCGCCAAGGCGGGCGGGTTCCGCGCCCGCCCGAACTGACCGAAAGAAGCCGATTGCGTTATCCTCCGCAAGATCAAGTGGAGAATACGGACCATGAGTTGGCTGATCGGCCGTGCGGCGGCGATGAACGATCCCGAAGGCGCTCGCCGTAAGGCGCTGGAGAAAATAAGCAGCCTTGCCGAAATGGATGATCCGGAAAGCGTCGTCGTGCCGATTCTGCTCGACGCCATCTTGTTGGTCGAATCTTATCGCGGCGCACGCCACCCTATGCCCTTCGTCGACGAGCTGACGGCAAGCGTGGACGCACTATTGCGCGAACTAACGATTGTCGAGAAATCGAGCCTCTGGGCCGCCGAATAGGCTACTGCGGCTCCAGCGCCGGTACGGGCAAGAAACCGGCGATCACGTTCACCAGCTTGCCAGGCGCGACCCGTTGACCCGCTTGCTGCTGGGCAACCCATTCCCGCTCCCGCGACCGCATCTCCGGCCAGCGCGGCAGCGTTTCGTGCACTTGCATCGCGAACAGGATGACTTCGACCGGCTCGGAATAGAACATGGCCTGCTTTGCGGACTTGACGTGAAGGTAGCTGCCGATTGGCGCGGCGCTTAGCTCGCCTCGGATGCCGGCTTCTTCATAGGCCTCGATTGATGCGGCTTCACACAGCCCCTTTCCCGCCATCAGGTGACCCTTGGGGATCGACCAGTACGGATGGTCGCGCCGTCGGATGAGCATCAGGTCGAGGCCCAATGTTCCATGCCGATAGGGCAGCACGCCGACGCGAATGTCGACGGCAGGCCACTGCCGCTGAAATGGGTGACCCATTGGCTGCGCTCAGTCGGTACCGTGGATGGTTCGATGCGAGCCAAGCGCCGGCTTGCGGCCCAAGTCCGCAAATCGCCAAAGAGCCCGCCTTGGGCGGTCGGTCCTTTTGGGTTGCTCGTCCTGGCCGTTCTGGCCGCCGGCGAGAGCAGTGTCGCAAATGTCCGAACGGTTCATGTCGCCCTCCCGAAGGATGCCGAATCGTCAATAAAACAATGAGCATCAATTTTGGCCTGCTCGTCACCAGGATTGAGCCGAAGCGAAGCAAATTCGCGCCATTCACAGGGCGGTGGGTGCCGCCGTCGTCAGCTCTTCTTAAGCACGTCGAGCGCAGCGACGGTCATAGCTTCGGTCGCGGTCGATATTACCGCTTCGGCATCTGGCGCCCAGTAGGGGGAATGGAGTGAAGGAAGCTTCTGCTGGTCGCCTCCCGCGGCCTTCCACTTGTCAACCGGCGTTCCGCCGACCCAAAAGATCAGGCTTTCTACATTCTTGTCGGCCAACCAAAATCGACTGAAATCCTCGCCACCCATCACCGCAGGTGTCTTGATCGCCCGCTCTGCGCCGAAATGCTGCTGGAACAATGCAAGCGTACGAGCCGACAGCTTCTCGGTGTTGAATGTCGCGGGCGTGTACATTTCCTCGCGCACCGTCACTACCGGCATGCGGTCCTCTGGCATTCCGGCCGCGATTGCCTCGCCCCGCGCAATCCGACGGATCCCGTCCAGCAGCAGCTTTCGCACTTCCGGCGTGTAGCTGCGTACGGTAAGTTGTAGCTTTGCCTCGTCGGAAATGATGTTGTGCTTGGCCCCGGCCTGGAAGCTTCCGACTGTGACTACGGCCGGCTGGGCCGGGTCATTCTCGCGGCTGACGAGCGTTTGCAGCGTCGTCACGATCCGGCTGGCAAGGACGATCGGATCCTTCGTCGTTTGCGGATAGGCGCCGTGGCCGCCGACGCCCTTCACGCTGATATCGACGCTGTCGACATTGGCCAGCGCATAACCGGGCGTAATGCCGATCTGCCCGGCCGGCAGCGCCGCCGCATCGTGGAATGCAATGACGGCGTTGGGCTTGGGAAATCGGGTGTACAGCCCGTCGTCCAGCATCGCCTTCGCGCCTTCCCCGGTTTCCTCGCCGGGCTGCAGGATCATCACCAGCGTTCCTGTCCACTGGTCCTTCATCGCTACCAGCCGCCGCGCGGTGCCAACGAAGGCGGTCATGTGCGTGTCGTGACCGCAGGCGTGCATCACGCCGGTCTCGACACCCGACCGGGCTGTCGCCCTCACCTTGGACGCGAAGGGCAGGCCTGTCTGCTCGACGACCGGCAGGCCATCCATGTCGGCGCGGATCATTAGGGTCGGCCCGGCGCCGTTCTTCATCACCGCGACGACGCCGGTTTTCCCAACTTTCTCCGTAACGCCAAAGCCCAGGTTCTTCAGTTCTGCCGCCAGCTTCGCCGGGCTGCGGACTTCCTGCATCGACAGCTCGGGATTGGCGTGCAGATCGCGATACAGCGTCATCAGCTGCGGCATGTCGGCCTTCACCGCCTCGCCGACCGTGGCCGCGCTCGCGGGCGGGGCAAGGACGGTCGCTGCGAGCAGGGTGATCAAGGTGAGGCGCATGGGCGATTCCCTTTAAGGGGCGGGGGTCATCTCAATGACGTCAAGCGTGGATTCGAAATGCGGATAAGGCAGGACCACCCGCCAGCGGCCGTCACCGATCCGCTCGACCCAGCCTGCGACGTTGCGGTCGTGGTCGCTGCCGTAGCGCATTGCCTGGGTCTCGTCGCCCAGCACCAGGGTGCCGAGAAACACCTGGCGAAGTGCATCGCCGGGATAGAGGAAGCCGACGTGCCGCTGCGACCCGGTCAGTTTGGTGAAGCGTTGCAATCGCCCGTCCTGCTGAATCCGGCAGCGAAAGTCCGGGTAGACGATGAAGTTGAGCAGGCCGTCATTCTTCGCGCCGACCTTGATCACACGACAGCGATAATCGCCGTTCGCGACGGGTACCGGCCCGATGGCGGCATCCGGATCAAGCAGCGCGCCCTCGCGATCGATGTCGGCGCCGTGTCCGCCCTTCCGAGCCTTGTCGAGCGCCTCAGTAAATGCCTTCCGCCATTCGCTCAGCCGTTCCCTGTCGTTTCCGGTGGCAACCGACCGCCAGTCGGTCAGCATGCTGCTTGGCGCCCGGCCGGGGATCGCCGCGCAGGCGGCAAGCGGCAAGAAGGCCAAGGCGAGGAGCGATCGCATCGCCGACAGCCTAGGCAGCCGTCCAGCCGCCGTCCATCGACAAGTTGGCGCCGGTAATCGACGCCGCACCGTCGCTGCACAGGTAAAGCGCAAGGCTGGCCACTTCATCGACCGTAACGAAGCGCTTGGTTGGTTGGGCGGCCAGCAGAACATCGTTCATCACCTGCTCGCGAGTCAGGCCCCGTGCCTTCATCGTATCCGGGATCTGGTTCTCGACCAGCGTGGTCCAGACATAGCCGGGCGAGATGCAGTTGACCGTAACCCCGTCTTTCGCTGCCTCCAGCGCGACTGTCTTGGTGAAACCGGCGACGCCATGTTTGGCCGCGACATAGGCCGACTTGTTGGGGCTTGCGACCAGGCTGTGGGCGGAAGCAGTGTTGATAATCCGCCCCCAATTCTTTTCGCGCATTGCCGGAAGCGTCAGCCGCGTCGTGTGAAAGACGGCTGTAAGGTTGACGCGTAGGATCGCTTCCCACTTTTCAGGCGGGAAGTCTGCAACGGGGGAAACGAACTGGATCCCCGCATTGTTGACCAGAATGTCCGGCGCGCCCAGCTCGTTGCGGCAGCGCTCGGCCATCGCCTCAATCGCGCTGGCATCACCGAGGTCCGCCCCGTCATAGAGCGCTCCGGCACCTGATAACTGCTCCAATTCCGCGCGGATGCCTTCGATTTCCGCCGCTTCGCCAAACCCGTTGATCATCACGCTTGCGCCGTCGCCAGCCAGCGCGCGAGCGATGGCCAGGCCAATGCCCGACGTTGAACCGGTAACAAGCGCAGTTTTGCCGTGAAGCTTCATGTCCTTCGAATCTCCTTTGCATCAAGCTGTCGCGGGCGGCGGGCATGATTGCAACCGTTACGCCGGTGAAGCATTGGAGGGAGCAAGGAACGAGGAGAAGCCCCGATGCGGTTCGATGGACCCGGCAGCGACAATTTCGAAGACCGTACCGGCGGGGGTGGCGGTCTGAACCTTGGCGGCGGACTGGGAATGATCCTGTCACTCGTTGCGTCCCGCTTCGGCATTGTAGGCATTCTCGTTTTGCTGCTCGGCTATTGCGCGCTCAATTCGCTCGGCGGCGGAGGAATTCTCGGTGGCGGTGGCGGCAGTACCGGTAAGTCGACGCTTCCTGCGGAACAATCCAGTTTCCTGCGGCAGGTGCTCGGAAGCACCGAGCAGGTCTGGGGACAAATCTTCCAGCAGGCCGGGTCGCAATACCGTCCGACCACACTAGTTGCTTACACGAATTACGATCAGTCGGGCTGCGGCGCGGCACAGGCGGCGATGGGGCCCTTCTACTGCCCGACCGACCAGCAAATTTATATCGATCCGGTTTTCTTCGAAGAACTCAGCCGCCGCTTCGGCGCGCCCGGCGACTTCGCTCAGGCCTATGTGATCGCGCATGAGGTCGGCCACCACATTCAAAACCTCGAGGGTACGCTGGACAAGGCGCAGTCGGCGCAGGCACGCGTAGGTAAGGCTGAAGGAAACCAGGTCCAAGTCGGTATCGAACTTCAGGCCGACTGCTATGCGGGCGTATGGGCCGCCCGCTCCGGCGCGCTCGAGGCCGGCGATATCGAGGAAGGAATGCGCGCCGCCGAAGCTATCGGCGACGACATGCTGACCAAGGGTCAGGTGTCGCCAGACAACTTTACGCATGGCACGTCGGCCCAGCGCATGAACGCACTTCGTACCGGTCTGCAGTCAGGCCAGCCGTCGGCCTGCAACTTCGCACGCTAAGCGCGCAGGTTAAAGGCGGACCAGCATTTTGCCGGTGTTGGCGCCCGTGAAGAGGCCGAGGAAGGCTTCGGGGGTCCGTTCCAAGCCCTCGATCACTGTGTCTCGTCCCTTGACTTGCCCACTCGCGATCCAGCCACCCATGTCGCGGTAGAACTCGCCCATCTTGTCCATATAGTCGGTGTAGATGAAGCCTTGCAGGCGGATACGCATGGCGATGATCCGCATGATGTAGCGAAGCTGGGTCGGCTCGCCGGCATTATAACCTTCGATCATCCCGCAGATGGCGAACCGCGCATTCTGCCGAGCCAGCGCCAGCGCCGCGTCCAGATGGTCGCCGCCGACATTATCGAAATAGACGTCGATGCCTTTGGGCGCCGCCGCGGCGAGCTGATTCAGCACCGGTCCCGCCTTGTAATCGACTACCTCGTCGGCGCCGAGCGATCGGACGAACTCGCATTTGTCCGCGCCGCCGGCCGACCCGATCACCGTCATGCCCTTCGCCTTGGCGATCTGCACAACCGCCGATCCGACCGCGCCAGCCGCCGCGGACACGAAGACGATGTCGCGCTCTTTCGCAGACGCAGCTTCCAACAACCCGAAATAGGCGGTTCCCCCGGTCAGGCCCAAGTTACCAAGGAAGGCTTGCGGCTCAACGCCCGGAATGGCGGGAAGCTTGTTGAAATTGGCTGCGGGCTCCACCGTCTCGTCCCGCCATCCGCTCATGTGCAGGACCATGTCGCCGACCGACAAACCGGGATCGCGGCTTTCCAAGACTTCGCCAACCGCACCTCCCGACATCGGCGCATCGAGGGCGAAAGGCGGGACGTAGCTTTTCACGTCGTTCATTCGCCCGCGCATGTAGGGATCGACTGACAGCCAGCGGTTTGCGACGCGCACCATCCCTTCTTCGAGCGGAGCCAGTTCGATGTCCTTCAACGCGAAATCTTCCATGACCGGCATCCCTTGCGGGCGCCGCATTAAATGCCAGGCCTTTGCCATCTCAGCTCTCCTTCGCGTCGCGATATGAAACCGGATTAAGCCGAACCCGGCGCAAACAAAAGGGCCCGGCCGCAAGGGGGAAGCGGCCGGGCCCTTGGGAATACCGGCGGTCGGCCCGCCGGCGGTTTAGGGCGGTTAATAGGTGCCTGAGAAGCTGCGGTTCAGCATGTGCGGACCCGCTTCACGATGATCGTCCCGTTCGAACAGCGCGCGGTCGCGGCTCTCGTCGGAGAAATTTCGCTTCGCCTCAGCCGCTGGCTTGTCGAGGATGACGCGGTCGCCTTCGACCCGGTCGATCATCGAACAGTTCAGAGAATGATGTTTGCCGTCGTTGCTGTCGCTCTTCGTCAGGATGACGCGGTCGCCGCGGACCTTATCAACGGTGCCCAACTGCTCCTCGTCCGACCCGACGACCTGCATCTGCTCGCGGATCTGGCCCAGAAGGCTTCGCTTCGTCTGGCGCGTGGTCCGCCACGACGAAAATTCGCTGTCGAAACGCGACTGGTTCTCGCGTCGATAGTCGTCATAGTCACGGTCAAGTTCGTCCATCTGGCGGCGGCGCCATTCGCTGTATTGGGGATCTGCCGCTCCGGCCGAATAGCCAGTGAATTCGCGCTGGGTCGTTCCCCGGTCCCACCGATCATGCGAATGAGCGCGTTCCGCACCATAACGCTCGCCGTAACCCGACCGGCCATAATCCCCAGTGAAAGGGCGATAGCCAGTGTCCGAACTCGGTCCGCGGCTGCCGCTGAACCGGCCGGTGTAGGGGCGGCGATATCCTTCATCGCGGAACCGAGCTTGGCGGTCGTAGCGCATATTTTCGTCGCCGGCCCAGGAGCTCCGACCGTCATCGTCATAGCGCTCCCGGCGGGCGTCCATCTGACGGCGGCGTTCGGCTTCCTCGTCGCCGAACCAGCTGGCCACCTCGTCGCCGGCGCGCTCGAAGAAGCCTCGGTCATTGGCCTCGTCACGATCAAAGCGCTCGCGGCGATCATTGTCGCTCATGAAACGCGAGCGCGGTTCGCTCCAGCCGCGGCGGCTGTCATAACGATCATAGCTCATGGATTTTTCCTCCTTTGGATACTCGCCTGTCCGCTCCTAAGCCCTGCAATCCAAAACGAATTCCGGCTCACGCCGTTCCGGTGCGATAGCCGAAGCGACAGCCTCGAGCGCTGAGGTGAAAAAGGAGGGGGAAAGCCCGTTGCCAGAGAGGGAAAGCGCAGCTATTGGGCGCCTTCCGACGGGTGTGGGGCTGTAGCTCAGATGGGAGAGCGCTGCAATCGCACTGCAGAGGTCAGGGGTTCGATTCCCCTCAGCTCCACCAGTCGGACCTGCTGATAGACTTTGGCCGCTGCTGCGCCGTTCGGAGTTGCCGAACCGTCCGCTTGACGCCGCTTTTCGGTGAGATTTGCATTGCGGTCCGTGATTCAGGATAATCTGACCGTTCGCGTTTGGGCGCTCGGAAGGGTTGGCCATGGATTGCACCCTCGAAGTCGGTGAAGACGCGGTTATTCTCAAGGTTATCGGAAGGGTCGATGAAGCGACCTGGAACTCATTCAGCGAAGGATTGAGTGGCGCCGTCCGCAATGCTCGCGACGACGGCCTTACACGACTGATCGTCGACCTGCAGCAGCTGGCTTATATGTCGTCGCGCGGTCTTCGCGCGCTCACGGTGGCAAAGCGTGAAGCGGACGAGGCCGGCGTCAACATCTCGCTGGCCTCGCCGAACGATGTGATGCGGGAAATTCTAGCCATCAGCCGCTACGACAAATTGTTTACGGTCACGGACACCGCGGAGGCGAAACGCTAAGGTAGAGGGGCGGGAGCAGATGTTGGTTCGGTTCTGGGGCACGCGCGGGTCGTTGCCGGTTGCGCTAACCGCGCCGTCCGTCCGCCAGAAGATTGTCGGCGCGCTCGCTGCCGCCAACGGTATGCGTTTCGACGACGCCGACGCGATCGACCGCTTTGTGGATGAACTCGGTTTCGCAGCCGGCGCAACCTACGGCGGCGCCACGCCCTGCGTGGAGCTGGAGGTGCAGGGTCCGTCCTATATTATTTGCGACATGGGCAGCGGACTGCGGTCCTTCGGCTTAGACTCGATACGCCGAAATGCTGAGGGGCACGCCCGGGCCTATAATTTCTTTCTGTCCCATCTTCACTGGGACCACATCATGGGCTTCCCTTTCTTCACGCCGGCGTTCGATCCCGAAGCGCAAATCCGCATCCATTCTGCGCACCCGGACGCGGAACAGGCGCTCCGGCGCCAGCAGGAGGAAATCTCCTTTCCCGTACCCTTTGACTGGCTTCGCGCCGACATCGCGTTCGTCACCATGGCCGAAGGGCAGCCGATAGAGGTCGACGGCTTGGTGGTCGAGGCCAAGGCTCAGAAGCACTCGCACGTCAGCTACGGTTACCGATTCACAGACAGGGACGGTTGCATAACCATTTACAGCACCGACAGCGAACATAAGCCGTCGGACATGGAGGACGAGGCCGCCTTCATCGACTTTTTCCGCGATGCCGACCTCGTCGTCTGCGACACCATGTATTCGCTTGCCGAAAGCGTCTCGATGAAGGAGGACTGGGGCCATTCCAGCAACATCGTCGCGATCGATCTGTGCCACGAAGCCGGGGCGAAGCGGCTGGCTCTCTTTCATCACGAGCCAACCTACGAGGACGAGGATATTCAGCGAATGCATGAGGAGAGCATTCGCTATGAGCAGCTGACCCGCGAGCGCTCCCCGCTCGACGTGATTTGCGCCTATGACGGGCTTGAAGTCCGCATCTAGGCGCCCTGCCCGGCGCATCGTCGCGTCGTGGTTCTTCGCCGTCGTCGCGGCAGTCCTGCTCAGCGTGCTGCTCGGCGAGCGGATCCGCAATGTGCTGTTCGACAATTGGCAGGAAGCAAAACCGCGCGACCTTGCGGCGACCGATGTGCGCGTTGTGCTGGTCGACAACGCCAGCATCGCGGCGGTCGGAAGCTGGCCCTGGCCCCGCTATTATTTTGCCCGCCTAACCGAAGAACTAGCCGCCCGGCAGGCGCGGGTCATCGCCTTCGACATCTTCTTCTCGGAACCCGACCGGACCAGCCCCGAAAGTTTCCTGTCCTTCTACCCCGAAACGAGCGCCGCCGCCGCTTCGGAAATCCGGAAGCTGGAACCCATGGACAAGCTGTTCGGCCAGGTAATTGGCGCTGCTCCCGTCGTGCTGGCCCACGCCGCGGTCAACGACGCCGCGGATGGCAGCCCGGTGATTTCAGAGGCACCAATCGATGGGAAATTTCCGCCGAAGTTGGAGAGTTGGCCGGCGGAACTTGCCGCCATTCCGGAGATCGAGGATGCGGCACTCGGTCACGGGCTCGTCAATGTTCGGCCGGACGGTGACGGCGTCACCCGCGCAGTACCCCTCATCTTGCGGGCAAGTGGAAAACCACGCACCGGTTTCGCCCTCGAAACCGCGCGTCACGCGCTAGGATCCGACCGCATTACGTCGAACGCGACATACATCCGCGTCGGCAATCGAACCATTCCCGTCGATGCGCATGGGCGCATGCGCCTTCATTTCGGGAACTTCCCCTCTAACCGCATCATTTCGGCCTCCGACGTCCTCGGCAATTCTCCCGAGCTGAAGGCCGACGAATTTGCAGGAAAGACGGTCGTGATCGGACTTGCAGCGGACGGCTCATCCGATATCGCCGCGACCCCAATCAGGGCGGAAGAGTGGGGCCCGCTCATCCAGGCGCAGGCGGTCGATACCATCCTGCGCGGTGGCTGGCTGGAGCGGCCCCGCTGGGCTCGTTGGGTCGAATGGTTTGTATCCGGAACGACCGCCCTGCTGGCGCTCGGCATTGCCCTATTCAATCGCCCCTACCGCGTAGCGTTTGCGCTCACATTGATCGCTATTCCAATCGCCTGCCTGTTCTTATTTCGCATTCACGGCCTTCTGATCGACCCTTTGCGACCAATGCTGGTCGGCGGTTCGGCAGCGCTGGGTGTAGCGACCAGCCTGTTCGCCCTCGCTCGCGCAGATCGCGAACGGCTGCGCGGGGCACTGGTGCAGGAGCGCATTGCCGCTGCTGAGACCGAAGGCGAGCTCCAAGCTGCCCGCGCGATCCAGCTCGGCATGGTCCCGCCGCGCGAAAAACTCCGCAACCTCGATCCGCGGGTCGATGTCGATGCGCTTCTGGAGCCGGCGCGATCGGTCGGCGGAGACTTTTACGATGCGGTAAAGGTCGATGACGATCATCTCGCGGTCGCCATTGCCGACGTGACGGGAAAGGGTGTGCCGGCGGCGCTGTTCATGGCGATGTCGAAGGCACTGACCGGCAGCGCGCTGTCGCAGGTCCGACGCGATCCCGCGGCCATCCTCGCGTCGATCAACGAGCAGCTGCTGAAGGACTACGGCGAGGCGATGAGCGTCACGATGCTGCTCGCCATCATCGACTTGGGCAGCGGGGACGTGCAGCTCGCCTGCGCGGGTCACGACCATCCCATCGTGGTTGGCACTGATGGCGAAGCTGCACGGATCGAGCTCGAAGGCGGCCCGCCGCTGAGCATCCTGCCCTTTGATTATCCAGCGGAGCAACTCAAGCTGGAGCGGGGCGAAACGTTGCTGCTTATCACCGACGGCGTGACCGAAGCGCAGGACTCCAGCCAGCGGCTGTTCGGCAGCGAGCGGCTGCTTCAGGCCGGAACGCTTTCCATTGGCAGCGCATCCCAAACCTGCCGATCGGTTCGCGACCTTGTGCGCGATTTCGAGGCGGGGACCGAAGCGACCGATGACCTGACCGTGATGGCCGTCCGCTACGTTGGCGCCTGACTAGCGGACGATAACCTCGACGCGCCGGTTGGCGGCACTGTCGACATTGTCGATCGTGGGCTGCATCAATTGCCGTTCGCCTCGACCGACTGCCGTCATGATCGACCGGTCGAAGCCTTGCGAAGCAAGCCAGCCCACTACTTCTTCGGCGCGCTGCAGTGACAGCCGGTCATTATCCGCCTCATTACCGACCGTGTCAGTATGGCCCGTTACTTCAAGTTCCGACCCGGATCGCGCGGCAAGCTCCTGCCGAATTTGGCCGAGCACGGCCTGCGATTGCGGGGTCAGCGTCGTAGTCCCTTGCTCAAAATATAGGATGAAGCCTTTCGCGGGCGGCGGCAGCCCGCCAACCAGTGCGGCTTCGCCCGCCTTCAGTCCCTTCCGGCCGAGCGGCCTTGCGACCGGTGTAGCAGCGCCAAGCTTCGTCCGGCTGTTGGCATCAGCGATCACGGCGTCGGTCGGCCGGCCCTTCGACTCGAGAACGGCGACTGATCCCGGTTGGCCTTCATCGTCAGGCAGCAGGACCAGCGAGGAAGTCGCGCATCCGCCGAGCAGCAGCGCGGCCAGCGAAAGGACGACGCGGTTCATTGAGGAACCGTGATGACAAACTTGGTGCCGCGCACGCCCAGCAGGCTGTTCGGTGTCCTGACCTTCATGGAGTCGCGGTTCGACTTGGCGATGCGACCGGAAACGACCGCCAGCGATCCCCGGTCGACGCGAGTCAGAAATCTTCCACGTTGCCGCGTCCGGTCGTACTGGAATTCGCTGACCGACACGCGACTGTTCGGCCCCACTGCGAAGCGCGTATTGTCGATGAACGTCAGGCTCATTCGCCCGTCTTTGCCGGTCACAAGACGATCTCCGGCAAGTAATTGTAGGCCGGGACTTGCGCGAAGTCGCTGGCTGCCTCGTTCGATGGCGGCAATGCCGCTGGCTACCTTGATCCGGGCGATTTCCGCCGCCGCCGGGGATGAGCTAAGAAGCGCGAGAAGCCCAAAGGCAAAAGGCAAGCGACGCATGGCAGCCCTCCCAACCGTTTCGGTTACGTGACATAGCGGTTTTCATGACGTCAGGCGAATCCGAACTCGATCGTATGACGCGGCTGCTCAAGGGACCGCAGGCGGTTGTCGACGCTTGTGAAGCCGCCCGCGAATTCGGAACGTTCCAGTGGCTGGAAGAAGATGAATTAGCCCGGCTTTGCATCCTAATTGAGGAATGGATAGCAAACCTTTACGACCATGGCGGTCTGTCGTCCGAGGACGAGGTTCGTCTGGCCATCGCGTGTGAACCCGCCGGTCTGCGCATCACAATCCAAGATACGGGAAAGCCATTCGATCCGCGGGAAGTTCCGGCGCAGATTGAGCGACTTGAGCGGGGTGGTGGCGCGGGAATTGGAATCATGAGGGCTTGGGCGGAATTCGCCGGATATGAGGTCACGCCGGATGGAAACCAGCTGGAGATGCTGATGCCTGTTCGCTGGCGAAGGTGAGCCGACTAACTTTGGATAACTAGCCGCGGCTGATTGCGTCGTTATCCAGCAATAGCGGTCGGACTGAGCGACTGGGGCATTCACGTCAGGCGGGTGATGATCAGCGTGACATTATCGGGGGCGCCTCGCGCCAGGACCATGTCTACCAAAGTGTCGGCGGCGGCTTCCAGCGGCCGCGACGCAATTACGGCTGCCAATTCTTCATCCCGCACCAGGCGCGTCAGACCGTCGCTTGCCAGCAGGAACAGGTCACCACGATGAGCATCTCCGCTCGCAGTGTCGATGGTCAGTTCTCCGTTCGCCCCGACAGCCCGCGTAATGATGTTGGCATTAGGATGGTGCTCAGCTTCCTTGCTGTCCAGCATGCCCGCATCGACCAAGTCCTGGACAAGGCTATGGTCGCGAGACAGCTGGGCGATGATTCCGTCTCGAATTCGATAGGCTCGGCTGTCGCCGGCCCAGAAGCAGCGATATTCTCCGTTAGCGATCGCCAAGCCAACGACGGTGCTGCCAATGGCGCGCGACGACCCGGTGGAACCAGCCAGTTCAACCAACTCGCGGTTCACGCTCTGCATGGCGGCGACCGCATTATTGACCAAATCGTCCAGCAGGTAGCTCGTCGGAAGTCGCAGCAGGGCGTCGGCCACTTTGGCGCTTGCAACATCGCCGGCGTCGTGCCCCCCCATGCCGTCCGCAACGGCCCAGAGCCCGCGATCGGTGCGGACGGCCAGAGCATCCTCGTTCACCTTTCGGCGAAGGCCGACGTGCGTCCGGCTTACGCATTCAAAGGTCACGAATTGCACCCCCCTGAAGGCTTCTCAGGACGCGGACACTAGCAATCACAACAGCTTTCTGCGATTAACTTTTCTTTAATCGCAGATAATCCGAAAGGATATCGGCATTGAGCAAACCATATAGCAACAAGGCGCTGCCGCCAGGCACAGTGCTGCGCGAATGGCGGCTTGAGGACGTGCTGGGGGTAGGGGGCTTCGGGATCGTTTATCGCGGCCGCGGCATCTATTTCGGCGAACTTGTTGCCATTAAGGAATATTTCCCGAGCGCAATCGCTGAACGGGACGCGGAAGACACGGTCGTCCCGATCGGATCCGACGTCGAGGAAGTTCACGCGCTGGGCCTGAAGAAGTTCGTCGAGGAGGCAAAACTTCTCTGGAACCTGTCGACACCGACCCGTCACCCGAACATCGTCAGCGTCCGCAGCCTGTTCGAGATCCACGGCACTGCGTACATGGTCATGGACTTCGAAGACGGCGTTTCTCTGTCCAAGATGCTCAAGGAAGGGCGGCGCTTTAACGAGCGGAGCCTGTGGAGCATCATCAAGCCAGTTGCCGAGGGGCTCGACCGCGCGCACCGCGTCGGCGTGCTTCATCGCGACATCAAGCCGCCCAATATTCTTATCACGGACGACAGCAGGCCGGTGCTCATTGACTTCGGATCGGCGCGGTTCGAGGCGGCGGAGGCGACTAGCACGTCGGTCACCTTCCATACCCCGCCATATGCGGCGGTCGAACAATATGTGAAAACCTATGCGCAGGGTCCCTGGACGGATGTCTATGCGCTTGCTGTCGTGCTGTACGAATGCGTTACCGGCGAAAAGCCGCCTGAAGTGCTCGAACGGATGCACGGCGGACTGGGCAGCCCGCTCGCTGACGGACACTGGCCGGGATTCAGCAAGAAATTCCTGCAAGCAATAGACAAGGGTATGACCATTCGGCCAAGCGAGCGGCCGCAGTCGATTGGCGAGTGGCTGGCAATGTTCGGCAAGAAGGACGTCGACCTGCCCATTGAGTCTGACGATGAACCGACCCGCTTCTTCGCGCATGAAGTTGCGACGGACGAGATCGTGCCCGTGGCCGCGGTAGCGACCGGCTTCGACAAGACAGACCTTCCCGAAACGGGCGTTCCGAGCGATCCGAAGGAAGCGCAGTTCAAGAAAGCCGGACAGGAAACCAAGGCATCCCAGAAGAAGAAAACGGATGCGGCGGCGGCAGCAGCCGCAGCCGGGGCGTTGGCCGCGGCTAACGCTGCAGGTGACGACCCCGATGTCGAAGCCGTCGAAACGGTTCAGTCCGACCCAATCCCTGACAAACCGCAGCCAGCGGTGTCAATGAAGGCGTCACGCCTTGCGAAGGGTGATGGCGAGCCTTGGTACCGAAAGCAGCGCGCAGCTTTGTTCGCAGGCGGTGGTGCCATCGCGGCGCTCGCGGCTGTAGCCGCCGGATACATGCTCTCAGGAAAGACGGACGGTGGCGGTTACGACGTCATCCCAGCCTTGGTCGAGACGGCGCCGGAGCCCGTCAAGCTGGCTGATGTAGTCGGGATCGCAGCCGACGAACGCACTCTGGCCGACGAAGCGCGCAAGGCCGGCATCTCCGCCGACTTGGTAAACCCTCTGGTCGCGGTGGGCGAGGTGCTCGACAAGCAACTCCTCGACCTCCGCCCCTTGCTGGACGACCCAGCGCAAGCTGACGCAGCCAACCAGCGGGGCGAGGAGATGAAGCGCACGGCCATGACGGCCAACGCTAATTTTGCAAATGCACTTCTCAGCGACGCCGAGGGTCGTGCGAACCGGGCTCCTTCGACCGCCGATGGCTCATCCATGGCCGGGATGCGAGCGGCTCTCGACAACCTTCGCGCCGCGGTCCAATCGGTCGCTGGCGCGGCCAATCCCGCCCAATCCATTGCCGCGACGCGGGACGCGCTTGCCAAGTCCCAGCAGTTTGCTGCGACTATACCTGCGACCACGCGCGTCGAGGTGGCTGAAAAACGTCCGCCGGTAGCCTCGCTCACCCCGATGCCGCCACAGCCCCGGACGACCCAGGCGCAGTCGCCGCAAGCGGCCACAGCATCTACTCCGCCATCTACCGCCGCAGCCGTGCTGCCTTCCGCGAACAAGGCCGCCCAAGTGCGCTCTGTCGTTGCTAGCGCACGCAGCCGTGCGAAGCAGGTGATCGCGATGGGTAATGGCGGTGGGGACGTGCGAAAGGCCAACGCCAAGCTGGCGCGGAACTACGACAGGTATCTGGCAAGCATTGCGGACTCAATGCGTGGTGCTCGGACGGACAGGGAGCTCGACCAGCTGCTCAAGCAGGCAAACCAAACCAAGGCCTATGTCGATTTTCTCTACAAGCAATCGTCCCAAGGGAACTAGGCGGGGCCGTCAGGCCTGTCAGGATTTTGCGACCCGGCGAATATCGGGCTGCAGATGGTTGGCGAAAGGCGTCATGCCGGCGTCTCCGGTCTGACTTCGCGGGCAGACTTGGTGTTCGAACAGCACGTTGCCAACCCGGAGGACCGAACCGACTGCCAATTGCGCGCTGCCGACCACGCGCTCGTCGTCGATGTAGGTCCCGTTGGTCGAATTGAGGTCGGTGACGCGGAGCTTGTCGCCCCCCAGTTCGACTAGGCAATGCGACCGTGACACCGCAGTGCCGCTGACGACGATGTCCGCCGGCGCGGAACGCCCGATTTTCACCCCCGCCGGGCTGATGACGTAGCGCGATTGCCCCGGGTCGCCATCAATCCGCTGAAGGATGTGGAACCGGTCCCCTTCCTTCAGCCGGTGGGCATCGGCCTCGCGGAAGAATTGAGTCATTTCTTGTTCTTCGCGCGTCGGTCGGGTCAGATCGGACACCAAGCCGCGCTTCCTGGCGATGCGTTCTAGCGCTCGCATCAATTCGTCTTCGTCGTTGGCGGGTCCTTCGTGCACGGGCGCGACCTGCTCGGGTGCAGCGGCGACTGCCGGCGCGTGGTAGGCGTCAATTTCGTCGCCGGTCATGCGGCGAAGATCGCTGACGAGCATCTGCCAGTTGGCGTCGCTGGTATTGCCGTCCCATTTCGATAGGTCGGCGGCCTGGGTAAGTTCGAAGATGATCGGCAGCGTGCAGGGCTCGATAATTACAGGTACCAGCTTGTTGCCACGGTCCGCGAGTGTTGCTTCCGCGCGTACCCAGCGGGAGCTAACAGATCGGGGCGACCATAGAACGACGACAGCCTTGGCTGCCCTCAATTCCCTTTCGATGACCTCGTCAAAGGTCTGGCCCGACCGAAGGACCGCGTCCCACCAGACCTTGAAGCCCTCGCGCGCGAAACAATCGGCGAAATGCCGGGCGGCCGACCGTTCCTCGCGGCAATAGGAAATGAAGATGTCAGTTTCCGACAAGCAATATCCCCCGTGTCCGAGCCTATGCATTCGGGGGTCGCTAGAAAGCGAGCAGCAAAATGCCGCCCATCGTCAAGGCGACAGAACACCCCTAAGCGACTCAAACTGCGCAGGGTTTATTGTCCCTTAACCTGGATTAAAAGTCGACCCCGAAGCAGCGCTAGGCTCTTCAGCGTACTATTCCGGGACCATCTTCCTCCCGGCGTGTACCGAGGCGATAGAGAATGCGAACCCCATAATTCTTCGCAAGGTCCATCTTGCCGACATACTCGAAGTGATAATCGTTGCGGCCGGATTCGATCAGCGCAGCGAACGGCTGGGTCGTATAAATCGCGCCGACTGGGACCCGGGGTTCTATGCGCGCCGCCACAGTGACTTCCGTTCCGTAGAATGTGCGCGCGCCCTGGACAGCATCGAAGTGCTCGAAGATGGGCCCGTGATGCAGGCTGATCCGCATCCCGTCTTCCTTTGGCAGTCCAATTTCCTGGAGCAGCCGGGGATTAAGCTCGGCTTGGATTTCCAGGGCAATTTCTGCGGCCTGGTTAGGCGTGGTGATCACCGCGTAAATAGCGTCACCCCAGCTGTTACGCGCTAGCACTTTGTCGCCGTGACGGTCGAGTATCCGGGCGATCCGACCCATGACCGTTTCCAGGAAATTGGATAGATGGTCCTCGTCTAGTCGAGAAAAACCCGCGAAGTCCGCGAAGAGGATGGAATGGAGCGCCCATCTCGGCTTAGCGTGCGTCGCTGCAATGTCGACCGCGTCGAGCGGGGGTCGCTCCTTCGGAATTTCGACGATACGCGTAGTGCCGCCCTGCCGAGCCCACTCGATGCAATCTGCCGCGGTTCCAGCCACACCGGTTGCAGGCTTGCCGTCCCAAACGGCAAGTTGGAACGCCTCGGTATGCATGATGTCGGCGCGTAGTTGGGCGAGGCCCATTACTAGTTTGGAGCAATATGCGAACAGCTCGTCGTCTTCCACCGACTGCATCTCTGTTGCGAAGGTGATCGACGCCGCCTTTTCGCGGCACGCGGCATAGCGTGCTTCCCAACCCTCGCCGCCGACGCGGACCGAGGTGCGCAAGAAATCATCTTCGGCGAAGGGCACGATGACGTGGAGCTCGCCGCCCAGCTCGATGATCGCCTCTGCGATCACGATGTCGGCACCGCAGGCGAGGGGGCCGTAAGCGATCATTGCCCCGCTTTCTTCCAGCACGTGTCGGACGTCGCGCGCAACCTGCGCTTCGAAGGTGGCGCCGGCGCGAAACATGTGCCCGCAGTAGTGGATAACCGGCGACGGCCGCGTCGCTGCGAGCAGCGCCTGCATTTCCTCGCCCCCCGCGCCGAGCCGATCGGCGATTAGTATTAACTGGTGCGCGGTCGACGCGATCATTCCGGGTGAAGCATCGGACCGTTTGCGAGCCTGCGCAAACAGAGCGGTGGCCTTGGCAATCTCGCCTTGGACCAGCATGGCCTCCGCACCAGTTGCGGCAGCGAAATAGCTCGTGGGATTGGCGATATCGCGGCGTTCGCTGATCGTCGCGGCCAGCGCCTTGGCATCTCGCTCGTCGCCTGCCAACAATGCCGTGGTCGCGGCATTGATGCCCGAATAATAGCCGTCGGAAAGATTGAAGGCGGCGCGATAGGCCTGGCTGGCCTGCCGGAAAAGCTCGACCTGCCAGTCGCCCTCGGCTTGGGCGGCGAGGTCCTTGAAGATGCGGCCCTTGAGGGCAATTGCATCCTCGGTCTCGATCCGGTCGACGCGGTTGCGGCGATAGAGTCGGAGCGCTGCATCGGGATCGCCGAGCCGGGCCATCGCCAGCGCCTGAAGATAGCGCACATCTGGATCGTCCGGATATTTCTCTATTGCCGCGCGGGTGCGTTCGAACAGGGCAAACATGTCGCCGCTCCCCAAGGCGGCGTCGAACGACTGGCGGATGGCCGGATCGACCTGCTCCACGCGCGTCTAGCCCTTACTGTCTACATGGGCGCGACAGGCAATCTGCGGTACCGGCAAGCGAACGCGCATTCGTTCATCCCCCGTTGAATGGGGGAGACTATCAGCCGCCGCCCCGCGACGGCAATGCCTCGTTGTTCAGCGCTTCAGCGTCCGTCGTACTGCGGAAAAATCGTGCCGCCACATCGTCCGGAATAATAGCCAGAAGCCTGTTGCAGCCAGCCACGCCGCTGCGAGGCCAACGATAATGATCAGCGGATGGTTGAAGCTGGTCCGCTTCGCATAGTCCATGTTGTGGAGCATCCAGAAGAAGTCCCACCAGCGCCAACTGTCGTTGCGCCGCTCGAGCAGCTGCCCCGTCGTGCCGGAAATAAAATAGCTGCTGTTCGCAGCGTCATCGAAGTCCACCTGCCAAATGGGAAGCTGGTGCTCGCGCACTGCGAGCGGCAGCTCGGTCAGAGCTATGGCGGAGCGGATCGGCGCGGCTTCCGGATGCGCTGCGGCTGCCACGGTGCTTGCTCTCGTGGCATCAATCAGGATCGGCGATCCCGTTGCGGCGTCGAACAGGCGGACGCCGTCCCTTGTCGTGGCAACGATTGCTGTCGTGCCGGGAAGCTGGCGGATCGCCAAATTGCTGACCGCAGACCCGGCCAGCTTTTGCTGCACGGCTTCCCAGCCGGCAGCTGTCGTCGGTAGCGGTTCCGCCGGATGCTCCACCATCGGCCCGCCAGAAACGTCTTCCATGTCGAGCAGGGCCATCGCAGCACCACTGATGGCCCAAATCAGGAACTGGAGGCCGATGACGAGGCCGACCCATTTGTGGATGCGGCGCAACCAGATGGACGGGACCGTCATCGTGCGCCCTTCTTCTTTTTCTTCTTAGGAAAGGCGTAAACGAGCAGCCAGGCGCCGGAGAGCGCCATGAGTACGGCACCCGAGGTGAAAATGCGCAGCAGCAGGTTATTCACGTTTTCCCGCTCATCATAATCCATGATGTGCAGCATCCAGACGAAGTCGAAGATGCGCCAAAGCTCGTGGCGGCGGGACAGGAGTTCGCCGGTGACCGGCGAGAAATAGAGCGTCGGCTTGTCCCAATTATCGAATTCGACGCGCCACACCGGTGGCTTCCGGCCACGGATTTCGCCCGGAATCTCGTTGATTAGGACTGCCGACGCGATTGGGTCGCTGCCGGTATAAGTCGCGGATGCAATCGCACGAATTTCCCGCTCGTTCGGCGGCGCTAGCGGCTTGCCGGTGCGTGCATCGAACGCCGTCTCGCCATCCTCACCTCGTACGACATAAGCGGGTGCGTCGCGCATCCAGCCCAGCCTGACCGAACTTCCTCCACCCGCTGCGGCCACCGCCAGCGGGTCGGCCAGTGTCGCCGCATCGGCCTGTCCCGCTTCGGGCATTCGCACCAGGTGATCGCCGTGGATCGTGTCGATGTGCACGACGGTCATGTAGAGGCCGCTGAGCGACCAGATGACAGCCTGCACGCCGATGAACAGACCCAACCATTTGTGGGTTTTGCGGGCGGCAATATGGAGACGCATCAGCGCGAAATCGCTCCTTGATCGGGATTAGTCCCGGCGGCACGCTTGCTCACCGGGACCCTCAACTGGGTTCAGACCGAAGCTGACGACGCGACAGTCGTCAACCGCAAGTCCAATGGCCATCAGCAATGCCCCGCAGCACGATGTTCGGGCGCGCATGTAGGATCGGCGGTCTTGGTCTCGGCCGCAGGAGTCGCCGCGCGCTTGGCGGGAGTCTGCTCCAGCTTCGGCTTCGGTGGCGCGGAAGCGGGCTTGGCCGGGGCCGGCTCCGCCGATGCAGGCTCCGGTTCACCGAGGTCCGTTGCTGTCTCTTCTAGAGTGACGTTGCCCGCAGGACTGGCCTCAGGCTGTGCCTCGAGGTTTGACACGGCGTTCGTCTCTTCGGGAGCAATATTAGTTTCCGGCTGATTCTCGCCACACGCCGTCAACGACAGGGCAAACGTTGCCACGCCGATGCCCAAGACTATCCTCTTCATTTATCACTCCTTGAATTCGATGCGTTAGTGGATGGTAAAGTGACCGGGCATCAGACCCCGATCCATCGGCCTCCGATTTTCCGTAAGTCGTGCGTCCGTCACGCCCCCTCAGAACCAGAAACGCAAGCCGGCCAGCAGGTTGAGGCCGCCAGGGTCTTCGCCTTCCATTCGCAAGTACCTGCGTGTGCCGCCAAATGCGCGTTCATATTCCAGGCCGATGTAAGGCGCGACGAGCGGAGAAAGCTGGTAGCGCAGACGCATGCCCAGCGCGGCTTCGGTGAGTCCCGATCCGAGGTCAAGTTCCGGCACATCCTGCAGCGACAGACCCACTTCAATGCGCGGCTGGAGGATCAGCTTTTGAGTAATTCGAAGGTCATACTCGGCCTCGGCCCTGGCCGTGACCTCGCCCTTGTTGGAGAGGAAGATCGCGCCGTCTACCTCCCACCAATAAGGCGCTAATCCCTGGATACCGGCAACGAGGTGCGTTCGCCGGGGTCCGGCCTGCAAATCCTGACGAACACCGGCCTGAAGATCGAACCACGGGTCGATCGCATGGCTCCACAGTGCCTGGACTTCGGCATGTTCAGGCTTCCGCCCCCAGTCGCCCTCGATCTCGCTCTTTACCCACAGCTTGTCGACGTCGCCGCCGTACCAGGCCTGAAGGTCCAGCAAATATCCATCGCGGGCGTCCCGAATGCGGGTCTCAGCACGGTCTACGAGCAGCTTATGCGCAGGCATCGCACCATGCTCCTCGCGCAGGATGTTGCGGCCGCGCTGCATGGCGGCGCTTCCCCAAACGGCATCGGCGGCATGTTTGGGGCCAGCCAGAGCTTCTGCCGGGGGCGGAGCGGGTCGAACCTCCGGCGACGATACCGACGAAGGCGTGCAATGACCCATCGAAGCATGTTCAGGCGGACATGACGGATCGGCCTGTGCGGCAGGGATCGGTTGCGACGGCGGGGCCGGCAGCGTGCAATGACCCATGGCCGCATGCTCAGACGTGCAGGTTGGGGTGGGGGCCGGTGTGGGCGCCGGTGCGGGTTCTGGCAACTTACAGTGCCCCATCGCTGCATGTTCCGCCGTGCAGCCTGACGCTGGTACCGGCGCTGAGGCCGGTGCGGGCGCTGGCTCTGGCAGTTTGCAGTGGCCCAGGGCGGCGTGCTCAGCCGTGCAAGTTGAGTCTGATGCCCTTGTTGCCGGTAGAGGGGCAGGGGCCGGCTCGGGCAGCCTGCAGTGCCCCATCGCCGCATGCTCCGCCGTGCAGGTCGAGGGGGGTGCGGATGCTTGCGGTGGCCGTGCGGGTGAAGCCTCGGGCATTTTGCAATGACCCATTGCGGCATGTTCGGGCGTGCAGCTGTTCGCAACCGGCGCCGGTGCCTGCTCGGTCTGGCTCGCGTGCTGGGCCACGGCCGGCGTTGCGATGCCCGCCATCAGGAGGATCAGGAGACGCCTCATGCCTGCTCTCCTTCCAGCGGACGGACGCTGACGACCCGCATCATCCCCGCGTGCATATGGTAGAGAAGATGGCAGTGGAACGCCCAGTCGCCCGGAGCGTCAGCCGTCAGATCAACGTCGACATAACCGCCCGGCAAGACGCGGATGGTATGCTTTAAGGGCTGCTGGCCGGGATTGCCGTTGACGATCTCGAAGAAGTGCCCGTGCAAATGCATCGGATGCGTCATCATCGTGTCGTTGATCATCCTCAATCGCACCCGCTCGTTGCGAGCGAAGCGGTAGGGCTCCGGATTTTCGCTAAGCTTCTCGCCGTCCATCGACCACATGAAGCGTTCCATGTTGCCGGTCAGGTGGATGTCGATACGCCGCGTAGGAATGCGCGTATCGCTATTGGGCGTCAGCGCGACCAGGTCCTTATAGGTCAGTACTTTGTGGCCGACATCGTCGAGACCGATCCCCGGATCCCCGACGCGATCCATCGGCATCGGCGCGATCATGTCGACGCCGGGGCCAACCTTGAAGTCGACCTTCGACTTGTCGCGCATGTCGTGATCCATTGACATGTCAGACCCATCCGCGGCGGCGCCGTGAGCGCTGTGGTCCATCATGCCCATGTCCATCATGGTCAGCGTCGGCCGCTTACGTAATGTCGGCACTTCGGCGCGCATGCCAGCACGGGGGGCAAGGGTGGCCACGCCCATGCCGGATCGATCGATGCCCTCGGCGACCAACGTATAGGCTTGGTTCTCGGGTACAACGATCAGATCATAGGTTTCGGCATTGCCTATCTGCAGTTCGTCGACTTCCACGGGCCGGACGGCGATGCCGTCGGTCGCGACGACCAGCAACTTGAGGCCGGGGATACGGACATTGAAAATCGTCTGCGCCGCGGCGTTTATGATGCGCAGCCGCACCCGTTCGCCAGCGCGGAACAGGCCGGTCCAATTTTCTCCCGGGCTGTGCCCGTTGATAAGGTAGGTGTAAGCGGCCGCCGTGACGTCAGAAATGTCGGTCGGGTCCATCCGCATTTGCGCAAACATGCGCGCATCGGCGTCGGACAGCTTGTCCTGGTCCTTGTTGGCGAGCGTGCGCTTGTTGCGATTGAAGAAGCCGCCCTCCTGTTTCAGGCGGGTGAACAGGCGGTGGGGATGCATAAACGTCCAGTCCGACAGGACGATCACATGTTCCCGGTCATATGCGATCGGGTCGGGCCCTGCAGGATCGATGACAATCGGCCCATAATGGCCAAGCTGCTCCTGCAGGCCGCTGTGGCTATGGTACCAATAGGTACCCGATTGCCGAACCGGAAATTCGTAGGTGAAACTGGACCGCGCGCGGATGCCGGGGAAGCTGATGCCTGGGACGCCGTCCATCTGGAACGGAACAATCAAGCCGTGCCAATGGATTGATGTGTCCTCGTCGAGCCGATTGTCGACCGAGATACGGACATTCTGGCCTTCCTTGAGCCGGAGCAGCGGCGCCGGGATCGTACCGTTGATGCCGACCGCGTGGGCGGTCTTCCCGTCTACCTGGAATGACAGGTCGCTGACCGTCATGCGGATGTCCTCGCCGGTGAGCGTGCCCTGAGACTTGGCCGCCAAGCCGTGGCTGACGGTTTTGGCCCAAGCGGGTTGCAATCCAGCCGCTGCGGCAAATGCTGCGCCGCCGCCAATGAAGGCGCGGCGATCGATAATAAGGTCTTGCTTCATGGATTCCCCTTCGCAGCCGCTAACGGGTGCGAAGCCTTTAAGGTTGCCGACAAGCAAGGGCGCCGGACAATCCCGGCGCCCTCAACCTGTTAATGAGCGTGACCGCTGTGCTGGGCGGCGGGAGCGGCAGCCTTCGCACCGTCCTTTTTGTCCATGCACGCCATCTTGCCGTCCTGCTGCTTCATCTTCTCGCAGCATTCCTTGCACTCATGCTTGGCCGCATGCCGGCTGTGATCCATGGCCTTGTGCTGGCTGTGATCCATGGCCTTGTGCTGGCTGTGGTCCATCGTCTGGTGGCCCGCATGGGGATCAGTCGCTGCCGGCAGCGTCTGTGCGGTGGCGGGTATGGCGAGCGTAAGCGCGATCGCGCCGATAAGAGTCTTCATGTCAAATTCTCCGAACGTCTGAAGTGAAAAAATATATTCAACTTCAGGTGAGTTTCGGAGGGGGCGTAGCGATCTCCGGATCGATCCCCGAAAATGGCGTGGCGAGGAATACGGCGCGAGGCAGGGCGGGCTTGAAAGCCTCCCCCAGCAAAGGAACGCCGGGCGCAGGGATGGCCGCGCAAGCCGCCATGCAGTTCATGGACTTCGGCGTGGGCGCCTGGTCGCGCTGCTCATCTTGTCCGTCGGCGCAATGCGACATATCCATTTCGGCCACGCCGTGGCCCATCTCCATGCGATTGTCATTGCCCGTCGGGGTCGCAAGCGCAGGCGTGCTGGTCATGCCGAAGGGCATCAGCACCAGCGCAATTAGCGCGAGCAGGCGGAGAGCAGCCGCGGCCATGCGGTGGGCCATACGCCGCCAGAGCTGTCTGCACAATGACCAGAGCCTAGAATGCCCGGCTGATGCCGAATTCCGTGCGGGTACGCTTATAGTCGTAATATTCGACCGTGCTTTGATTGCGCTCCACGACCAGCCTAACGACCGGCGCGAAGCCCGCTACGGTCAGGTTACGGAACACAGCACCCAGCTGGAACCGGGCCCAGCGATCCTTCCGCGATTCCGGAAGCAAGGCGAGCTGCTCATCCGAGCGCAACCGTCCGAAATCCACCCCGGCGTTCACGGTTATCCTGCCAATATCCCGATAAGCCGACAGCCCTGCCGTCCAGCTGCGCGTCGAGTAGGCATCGTCCTCTGCCTTGAACCGGTCTAATCCTAAGGAGCCCGCGACGAGAAGTCGGGGAGACAAGGCCCGCTCAAGCCGTGCACGTACCGACCGGCCGTGGCCGTCCTGCAGGTTGTTAAACTTATTGTCGACCCAACGCGCGGTTGCATCAACGCGTAGCTGCGACCGTGAACCGATTGGCTGGGTGCCGCCCAGCGAGAGCCGCCAAGCGCGCTGATAGGCCTCCATCCCGTACCATTGGCCCGTCACACCCGCCTCGGCCGTCAGGCGAGTTCTACCGAGCCGAAGCTGCGGGCCTGCGCTCAGGTCCAGCGTGATGTCGTTGAAGTCGTTGTCGCGATAGATGTTGGCCTCGCCGCTCGCGCGGGCGGACAGCCCGATAGAGTCGGACAACGGAAATCGCGCCTGGGCCAGGCCGCGGACCATCGCGCCCACGCCAGAGCGCGCCTTCGCATCCTCATCTAGGGTGAAATCTCCAAGCACCGTCCCAAGCGTATCCGAACGGGTCGCGCGATTGATGTTGGAATCAGGCGCAAGTCCGAACTCCAGCTGAAAGCCCAGCGGCTTGTTCGCCTGAAGCGTTGCCGACATCCGGTCTACGAACTGTGCAACGCCGGGAGGCAGACTGGCGGATCGAAGTGCTCGAAGTTCGCGAAGTGCCGCATCTTCATCGCCCATGCCATAAAGAATTTGCGCCAGCTGCAGTCGTGCGGCGGCGGCGCTGGGCTTCTCGTCCAATATCTCGCGGAGCAGTAGTGCGGCGGCTTGGGTCTCACCAGCGCTCAAGCGAAGCTTGGCAAGTCGGAATCTTGCTTCGTTACGGAGATCGGGATCGGGGTCGTTCGCCAATAGCGTGTAAATCCGCTCGGATTGGGCGTTATCGCCTTGTGCCGCCATTCTGTCTGCTAAGCGGAGGAGGTCGAAGCCTGTCGCCCTGACGGTGCGGGTGCTACCCGGAGTGATGGCCAAGGCGGGGGTGCCATGGGAAACCGCAGCCACGATCAGGCCAAGGACTGTCTTCCAGCCAAAACCAAGCCGCATACCCACCTCCCGCAACGAATGGCAGTGGCGTGACAGTGGGAAGAGCGATATGCCATGAAGATGTGCCGATGATATGCTGATGAATGCTGATCCGGGTGAGGAGGCACGGCGCATGCTCAAGTTATCGGACCTGGTGGATCGGCCCGATATTCGGCTTGGCCCGCTACTGATCAGTCCGTCACGACGGGTTGTGCAAGGGCCTGAAGGTTCAATTCATCCCGAACCTTTGGTCATGCAGGTTTTCCTGCTGCTGCTCGATTCGCGCGGCAAGGTTGTCATGCGCAATGAACTGTTCGATCGCTGCTGGGGCGAGGCCGCCGTCGGCGACGACAGCCTGAACCGTGCTATCGCGGGCGTCCGCAAAATCGCAGCAGACGCAGCGCCCGGCCTTTTCGCTATCGAAACCGTGCCTCGGACAGGATATCGACTGACGGGGGAAATCCTTTCATTCGAGGCAGACACCGGGAAGACGCATCGCGTGTCACAGCGCGTTCCGATTTCGAGGCGAGCTATGCTCGGCGCGGCTGCCGTCGGGCTGGGTGGCCTTGGCGCCTTCGCCTTCATACGGCAGCGACAAGACCCGCGGGTCGCCGCGCTCGTCGAAAAGGGCAGGCAGACCATTCTCTATGGCAGTCCGACCCGGGCGCAAGGCACCGACTATTTCCAGCAAGCGACGAAGCTCGCGCCAAATAACGCGGCTGTCTGGGGCTGGCTTGCCGTCGCCCATCGCAACGTCGCTGAAAATGCGGGGCCTGACGAAGTGGCGGCGGCCGTGCAGGCATGTCGTGAGGCCGCCGACAAGGCACTTGCGATCGACGGGAACGAAGCCAACGCCCTTGCTGCGCTCGCTACGCTGCAGCCGTTTTTGGGGGACTGGCCGGGCGCCGAGGCACGGCTGAGGTCGGTACTCGCGAGAGCGCCCACCAATTTCCTTGCGCTCGACCAATACACGATCCTGCTCCAGGCCGCGGGCTACAATCAGGAATCTTGGACTGCGAATGAGCGGGCGATCCGGGCCGAGCCGCTTTCGCCTTTGCCGCAATACAAGCGTGCCCTGAAGCACTGGATCTTTGGAAGGCCTGACCAAGCGGACCTGACGATCGAGCGCGCCTTGGAATTGTGGCCGCGGCACCCGGCAGTCTGGAATAGCCGGTTGATGTTGTTTGCCTACACCGGGCGCGGCGAGGCGGCGTTGCACTTCATGAATGACGAACGGGCGCGCCCGCGCCTTTTTTCGGCAGAGATGAGTGATTACTGGCACACCTCTATTGCGGGACTGAGCAGACGGTCCAAGTCTGAGATTGAAAAGGCCCGTAGGGTCAACCTGGCTTACGCAAAGCGAAGCCCAGGTTTCGCGACCTGGGCGATCATGACCACGTCGATGCTCGGCGAACTGGATGCCGCATTCGAGATTGCCAGCGGATACCTGCTGCGGCGCGGACCTTCGGTCGGAAGCCTGCTAAAAGATAGCAGGGAGATGCCGATCAACGACCACCGCTGGCGACGGACGATGAACCTATTCACGCCCGCAACCGCCGCGATGCGGGCGGATCCTCGTTTTCTTGAGCTGTGCGACGGGATCGGTCTGTCGGACTATTGGGCGCGTCGCGGCAAGAAGCCGGATTACCAGCTTCAGCCGGCCTAGAAACGTGCTTCGATGCCGACCCCGAATTCCCGCGGTGGTGCGGCCGTCGCGAAGTTTTCCGAGAACATATAGGTCAGGCTGAAATCGTCCAATATGTTGCGCGCGTAGGCGGACACAGTGAAGCGGCCAACGTCCCATGCGGCATTGGCGTCAATCCGTGTCGCGCTGTCGACCCGCAGCGCGGGCGAGTTGCGGTCATCGCTGAAATAGCCAGCGTTGTGACGAATGCGTGCCGAGAGCTTGAGCCGGTCGACCGGCGTCCAGTCGACCCCGCCGGACGCGGTGAAGCGGGGTGAGCGCTGGAACTGTTTGTTCAGAGTTGGATCGCTGGGCACCAACGTCCTGTCTATCCGGGTCCGGAGCAGGCCGAGAGCCGCGTGGAGCCGAAGCCGCTCAGTTGCTTTCCAAGTGGTCTCAAGCTCCGCGCCGTAGCTGTGCGACCTCGGTGCATTGCCGATCTGCAACGCGATCTGATCGCCGCCGTCGGGTGTGGGAAACAAGGTCGATAAAGTCCGCTGGCTGCCGTTAATGTCGTTGTAGAAAATGTTTGCCGCGACGCTGAGCGTTTTAAGCGAGGCGCGGATGAACGCTTCGTAATTCCAAAGCCGCTCGGCGCCGAACGTGTCGAGTTCGCCCCGGACAGTATCGAACGTTGCGCCACCGGGATTGTACGCCCGCTGCATCAGAAGGCCCGCACGGACGTCTTCGCTGAGGTCGTAAGCGACGCTGAGCTTTGGGAGGAGCGCATCGAACCTCTTTTCGAAGTCTAGCGGAACGGTTGCATTTGGGAGCCCGGTAAAGCCGCTGCGGTCCTGGCGATCCACTTGGTAGCGGAGGCCTGCGGTGACAGTCAGGCGTTCCGTCGTCGCCTCGATTTCACCGAACAGGCCCCGGCTTCTCTGGACGTCGTCAAATTTACCGATGCCGAGGCCGACCCGGGTGATGTCAATCTGCTGGTCGAGGCTGGTGCGGAGGTAGTGGACTCCGCCGCTGGCCCGGACGGCGGGGGATGGGCGCCAATTTAGGCGTGCCTCCGCCGACGCGTCGCGGTTGCGGATCCTGGCCTGACCGAGGCCGGTCGGGGCGAAGCGGCGACTGCGCGTGTCACCAAGGGACACGGTTGCGGTGCCCTCGAGCCGGTCGGCGATGGGCACGGTAAGGTCGGTCGTCACTGCGTCGATCCTGGTGCGGAATACGCCGTAGGTCGCGGACGGGTCCTTCCGCGCCCTGAACGGCCGCCGGATGCCGCTGATCTGGGGAGACTGCGCCTCCGAATGAACGACCGTTGTGACCATGCGAAGGCCAGGGAGGACGGTGGGTTCGGCGAGCAGCTTGAACCGGACCAGTCCGTAACGATCCGTGTCGGGATCAGCGCCGACCTGGCTATCAACGATGTCGCTCGACGGACGGGCGCGCCGCAGGTCGGCGGCTAGGCGGAAGGCGAGCCGGTCGTTGACGATTGGGCCTGAGACCATTGCCGAGCCTTGCCATGCGGCGAGGCTGGCATGGATCGCCCGAGCCCTGCCTTCCCAGTGATAGACAGGATCGTTGGTCCGGATGAAGATTGCGCCCGCGATTGAATTGCGTCCTTGTGTTGTCGTCTGCGGGCTACGGAATATCTCCATTTGCCGGACGTCCCACAGCGGCGCAGTGCCGAAGACGAATTCCCAATAGCCTGCCGTCCGCCCGTCGACCTGCAGTGCAACGCGGGGCCGGTTGCCGCCCAGAAAGGCGGGCAGATCGCGCAGCACCCCGGTAGAATCCTGACCGCGGATGGAGGGGCCGAGGCCATCGGACGTGATCTGAACGTTGGGAACGAAGTCCAGCAGCTCCTCCAGGCGATCGGTGCCGCCCAGTCGCTCCAGCTGCTCTTCGGTCAATACCGCAACGCTGGAGGAGGTCTCGCGCGCCGACCGTTCAATCCGTTCGCCGGTGACGGTGATGACGGATGGGGCAGGCTCGCCGTCCCCGACGGGAATCGGCGCCGCCTGTAGACCCAGGCTCACGGACGTCCAGCACGCAGTACAAACGAGCAATGCCCCCATTGCGACCGTACTCCCACGCGGTGGCGACAGTTGGCGCTGAAAATGTGCCACCAGTCAATCCGGCAAAGGTTGGGGGCGAGGTTGGCATCGCCCCGCAAAATCCGCTAAAGGGTAGGCGACGCGACGGCCGAAGTAGCAGGTCGCTTGCGCCGCGTAGCCGGCGCCGACAAGGGAGCGACGCCGGACCCCACCGTGGAGGAGCGTCACAACATGTTGAAAAACGTCGGTAAAGCTGATCGGGTCGTCAGGCTGTTCGCTGCCGGGTTGCTTGCTTTCCTGTCGGCCACACCCGCCGTCAACGGCTGGATGGCCTACACGTCATTGGGCATCGCTGCGGTGCTTGCCATCACTGCGATCATTGGTTTCTGCCCATTCTATCGCGCGCTGGGAGTTAACAGCTGCGAACATGGCGGCACTTATCACAGCGGCGAAGACCCTTTTGATGGAAGGGCTGGCAACTAGCCAAGTGTAACGAAGCGGTCGCGAAGGTGATCTTAAGCAACACGTAGAGCCGGCTAGGCGCGGCCAGCCCGCCGCAACGCGAACAGAATGGCATCACGAATTCACTTCGTGAGGTCCATTTCGCTATTCCGCAGTATCCCGAATTCTCGCGAAGCTGCCAAAGTCGACGCACAAAAGGAAAGGCCCCGCATTGCTGCGGGGCCTACTTGTTTTGAAGAACCGCCCGGCGGGCCGGGCGACCTTTCGCCTCGCCTCTCCCCGAGGGGAGAGGAGCAAGGCTTAGTCCTCATCCTTGTTCAGGAACGCCGGGGCGAACTCTGGGGCCGGGCCTTCGTCGCGATCGGAGTGCTCGCGCCGGGGGCCGCGGTCGCCGCGGTCGCCGCGGGGGCCACGATCGCGGTCGCCGCCTTCACGGCGAGGGCCACGGTCGCCGCGATCACGACGGGGGCCGCGATCGCCACGGTCGCCACGCGGGCCACGGTCGCCGCCTTCACGCGGTTCGCGGGCCGGGCGGGTGTCCTCCAGCTCAGCGCCGGTTTCCTGGTCGACGAGACGCATCGACAGGCGGACCTTGCCACGTTGGTCGACTTCGAGGAGCTTGACCTTCACTTCCTGGCCTTCGGACAGGACGTCGCGGACGTTTTCGACCCGCTCGTTCTTGATTTCCGAGACGTGGACGAGGCCGTCCTTGCCCGGCATGAAGGTCACGAAGGCGCCGAAATCGACGATGTTTGCGACCTTGCCGGTGTAGACGGTGCCGACTTCCGGTTCCGCTACGATCCCGTGGATCCACTGACGAGCGGCCTCGATCTGCGACAGATCGGACGAGCTGATCTTGATCAGGCCTTCATCGTCGATGTCCACTTTGGCGCCGGTCGTCGCGACGATTTCGCGAATGACCTTGCCCCCGGTGCCGATCACTTCGCGGATCTTGTCCTTGGCAATCTGCATGGTTTCGATGCGCGGCGCATGGGCGCTGAGCTCGGTCCGGGTTTGGTCGAGAGCCTTGGCCATTTCGCCGAGGATGTGCGCGCGGCCGTCCTTCGCCTGGGCTAGGGCGACCTTCATGATCTCCTCGGTGATGCCGGCGACCTTGATGTCCATCTGCAGGCTGGTGATGCCTTCCGAAGTTCCCGCGACCTTGAAGTCCATGTCGCCGAGGTGGTCTTCGTCACCGAGGATGTCGCTGATCACCGCGAAGTCCGTGCCTTCGAGGATCAGGCCCATGGCGATACCGGCAACCGGACGCTTCAAAGGAACGCCCGCGTCCATCATCGACAGTGATCCGCCGCAGACGGTAGCCATCGACGAGGAGCCGTTGCTCTCCGTAATGTCGCTGAGCACGCGGATCGTGTAGGGGAACTCGTCCGTCGTCGGGAGCATCGGGTGAAGCGCGCGCCAGGCGAGCTTGCCGTGACCGACTTCGCGGCGGCCCGGCGCGCCGAAGCGGCCGACTTCGCCGACCGAGTAGGGCGGGAAGTTATAGTGCAGCATAAATCGCTGGTAGGAGAGACCCTCCAGGCCGTCGATCATCTGCTCCGCATCCTTGGTACCGAGCGTGGTGGTGCAGATGGCCTGCGTCTCGCCGCGGGTGAACAGAGCCGAGCCGTGGGCGCGCGGCAGGAAGCCGACCATTGCCTCGATAGGACGGACGGTCTTCGTATCGCGGCCGTCGATGCGGCGGCCTTCGGTGAGGATAGCGCCGCGGACGACGTCGGCCTCGAGCTTCTTCACCAGCTTCAGCGTACCGAGGTAGGCGGCGGGATCGGACTCTTGAAGGTCTGCAAAGGCTTCGCGGGCCTTCTCGCGGGCGACGTTGATCGCGGTCTGGCGTTCCTGCTTGTTAGTCAGGGCGTACGCCTTCTTCAGGTCTTCGCCGATGACTGACTTCAGCTTCGCCTTCGTGTCAGCACCGTCGTCGAGAAGGTTGAGCTCCCACGGGTCCTTGGCAGCTTTTTCGGCGAGCTTGATGATGCCGTCGCAAACCTTCTTCGAGGCGGCGTGGGCAAACATGACGGCGCCGAGCATCGTCTCTTCCGAAAGTTCCTTGGCTTCGGATTCGACCATCATCACGGCATTGGGCGTACCGGCGACGACCAGGTCGAGTTCGCCTTCCGCGACCTCGGTATTGGTCGGGTTAAGGATATATTCGCCGTCCTTATAGCCGACACGGGCGGCGCCGATCGGGCCCATGAATGGAACGCCGGAGATGGTGAGGGCGGCCGACGCCGCGCACATGGCGACGATGTCCGGCTCATTCTCGCCATCGTAGGAAAGGACCTGAGCGATCACGAGGACTTCGTTGTAGAAGCCTTCCGGGAAGAGCGGACGGATCGGGCGGTCGATCAGGCGGCTGGTCAGCGTTTCCTTTTCGGTCGCGCCGCGCTCACGCTTGAAGAAGCCGCCCGGGATGCGCCCGGCGGCCGAGAATTTTTCCTGGTAGTGGACGGTCAGGGGGAAGAAATCCTGGCCCGGCTTCACCGACTTGGCGGCGGTGACGGCGCAGAGCACCACGGTTTCGCCAAGGGTCGCCAGGACGGCGCCATCGGCCTGGCGGGCAACGCGGCCCGTTTCGAGCTTGAGGGTCTTTCCGCCAAGATCGATTTCCACAGTCTTGATGTCGAACATATTATTTCCTTACGCCCAGCGGCCGGATGCCGGTGGGGGCAGCTGTTGCAGGCGAAACCGGCCTGCGAGCGGTGCGGGGCCTAATTTGCCCCCAAGGCGGTCCGCCGAAATGCGAAACAGCCCCGAAAATGCGAAGGGCGCCGCGAGGGCGCCCTTGGCGGTTACTTGCGGAGGCCCAGCTTGGCGATCAGGTCGCTATAGCGTTGGGCGTCTTCGCGCTTCAGAAAATCGAGCAGGGAACGACGCTTGTTGACCATCATCAGCAGGCCGCGGCGCGAGTGGTTGTCCTTCGCGTGGGTCTTGAAATGGTCGGTCAGCGTCTGGATGCGGCTGGTCAGGATCGCGACCTGGACTTCAGGCGAACCGGTGTCGCCTTCAGCGCGGGCGTGTTCCTTGATCAGCTTCTGCTTCTCGTCAGCGGTAATCGACATCTAGCACTCCTTATCTGTCTATAGGTTGAACCCGCGCACGACCGTGATCGCGCCGTCCGTTGCCTCGACCAGCGCAACGGGCGTTTCCGCATCCATCGCAAGGTGAAGCCCCGGACTGACGGGGATCCCGAACAGCTGCTGCCCAAAACGGAGCAGCCGGGCCTGTTCGGGGGTGACGGGGAGGCCCGGGATGTCGTCCAGTCCCGCCTCAAGCGGGAGAACCGTCCTCGTCAGTTGGCGCGCCTTAGCGGCATCGATCAGAAAGTCCAGCGAAATCGCCTTTTCCAGGGTGAACGGACCAGCCTTTGTCCGACGCAACATAATGACATGGCCTACGCTGCCCAGCCCATGGGCGATGTCGCGGGCGAGGCTACGGATATAGGTGCCTTTCGACACGATGGCGGTCAGGGTGACGTCCCGATCGTGCATTGCGACGAGGTGCAACCCGTGGATGGTGATGCTGCGCGACTGAAGCGTGACTTCCTCGCCGGCGCGAGCGAGGTCATATGCGCGTTTTCCGTCGACCTTCAGCGCGGAGAAGGCGGGCGGGACTTGGTCGATGGGACCTGTGAAGCGGGGGAGGAGGGCTTCGATATCACTGCGCGTCGGCCGAACATCGCTGGTTGCGATCACTTCGCCTTCAAGGTCGAGTGTGTCGGTTTCTTCGCCAAAGCGGATGGTGAAGTCATAGGCCTTGGTCGCGTCGAGCAGTCGGCCGGCCAGCTTGGTCGCTTCGCCCAGCGCGATCGGCAGGACGCCGGTTGCCAAGGGGTCGAGTGTCCCGCCATGGCCGACCTTGGTCTTGGGCTCCCCGGCTTCACGCAGCGCACGCTTGACGGCGGCGACGGCTTGGGTCGAACCCATCCCCAGTGGCTTGTCCAGAATGATCCAACCGTTGAGCGCCATGGGCGGTGCCGATAGACAAGGCCCACGCGTTTGACCATAAGTCCGCGCCCGTTGTGCAAAGGACCGGAATTTTTGCTTACCATCGTCGGCGAATGCGACCAGCGACTATTCGGGATGAAGCCGGCCGAACGGCTCGCCCGGCAGGTAGCGAACCTCGGCGACCTGCAGATCGTCGCCCATGCATCTGCTGTCTTGTCCAACGATCTTGTCACCTGGTTAGCGAGCAATCCGGGAACCGTCGTCACATCTCCTGGTGGTCGGCCTCTTGCCGTCGCCGTCACCGCCGCGGACCGGGCGTGTGCTGAGCGGGTAATTGGCGGATCAGCAGGTGAGCTGAAATGCATTGGCGCCGATACGATTGGTGCAGTCTACGTCCGGAAGTTGCGCCGCCGCCTCGATCCCTTTGCACTTGCGCTCGGCGAACAGTCGCGCGCCGACGTAGAGCGAAAACTGTTCGCCAGTGTCTACAAGGGCGTGACAGACATCATCACCAAATATGCGTGGCCCGAACCTGCGCTTTGGCTGACGCGAGGCGCTGCTGCGCTTGGATTGTCGCCCAACGCGGTGACGATCTTCGGTTTCGTGCTGACTTTCGTCGCCGGCTGGCAATTCTATATCGGCAACCTGGCGGAAGGATTGCTAGCTGCTTGGCTAATGACCTTGCTGGACACGGTTGACGGCAAGCTGGCCCGG
This sequence comes from Sphingomonas edaphi, assembly GCF_003583725.1. GTDB lineage: Bacteria > Pseudomonadota > Alphaproteobacteria > Sphingomonadales > Sphingomonadaceae > Sphingomicrobium > Sphingomicrobium edaphi. The sequence continues at coordinate 294,701 of NZ_QXTF01000002.1, forward strand.
GTGACGTTAACCTCGAGCTGGCTTGGCAATCAGCTGGATCATGGCAATGATCTGATCCACCCGCCGCTTTGGTGGTACTGCCTCGCGCACGGGATCGGCGTGGTGGCGCCGGGACATCCGTGGACCTGGCCGTCGTGCTGGATCATCCTGGGCACCTATGTCGTCGGCCGGGTGCTGGAGCGCGGGTTCAAAAAGCAATTCGGAATCAACCCTTTCATGTGGAAGCAGTTTGATTCGCGGTTCCGGACGATCGTATCGCGCCGCAACATCATCCTGCTGTTCATGACGGTTGGACTGGTCGTTGGGATGCCGGCCGAAGCGTTCGCGCTTTGCGCAGCGTGGAGCCTCGTGTCCGTAGTGATCCAGGGCTGGCGGTATGGACAGGCCATTCGCCATGCGCGAACCGCGCCTATTAACGCCTGGCTGGGGTGATCAAGAAGCGCCGCATCGCCCAGCTGACATGGCGCGAGTATTTGCCCATGGCGCTGGTCATTGCGTTGTGGGGAGTGATCGTCGCCGCGATTGGCCACGCTGACGCTGCCCGTCTGCTGGCGGCGGTAACTTTGATCCGTGCCATACAGATGCTGACGCGCCTGGCGACTTCCCTAGCAGTGCGGCGCCGGATGCTGGCGCCGCGCACCATCAGACGGCAGGCGCGCAGGGTGGCGGTCAACCTCCAGCTTGCCACGCTGCTTCTTGGCCTGCTCCTCGTTGCCGCGATCGTCGAGGGATTGAAGGTGGCAGGGCACCAGGAGGTCGCTGCCTTCCTTCCATTTGTCGCGCTGGGCATGCCCGCCCGCTATGTCCGTCTGGCGGACGCACGGACGGTCTCGCCCTACTTTCGGTTAGCCTTGGGCGCGAGCGGACTGGCAACAGTGCTGGTCGGCTGGGCGCTCGGTTGGCATGCGGCGGCGATGGGCTTTGCATTCGGTGCGCGCGAATGGGTGGCCTATGCCGTCCTCCGCTGGTGGCCGCGCACGCCTTACAAGCCCAAGGTTCCGATGGAGAACCCGCTGCACTTCGCGGAAATCGCTCGCAATTCTGCGATTATGGGCCGCCGGCTTCTGACCTACCGTGTAACCAAGACAATCCTGACCGTGTTTGGGCCGTTCGGCAATGCAGCAGCACGAACCGGGCGCGAGCTGCAATGGATCCGCAAGATCGAGCCTTATGTGCCGCATCACTTTGGCGGTTTCGTCGCCTTCAGCTTGGGACTGTTCGGCGCTGCGGCCGTTGTTCTGTGGCATAGCACCGAACCTGCGGCCGCACTGTTAGCGTCCGGGCTATGCCAAATGGGCGGTGCGGCAGCCAACGTGGTATTGCTCTGGCACTGGTTGCCGCCAAAGGGCAGCGAAGTTCTGCCCATCGACGATGACGACGACGAGTAGGCGTTAGCGCGGGATTTCCAGGCTGAGCTGGCGGGCCTCGCCTTCACGCAGGCGCTCCATGAAGTGGCGGCGGCAAAGGGCCACGTAGCGGTCGTTGCCACCGATTTCCGTCTGCGCGCCGGCGGCGACTGCGTGCCCGTTCTGGTCCACGCGCAGGTTCATCGTAGCCTTGCGGCCGCATTCGCAGACCGCCTTCAGCTCGATCAGCGCGTCCGCCAACGCAAGGAGAGCGGCGGATCCCGGAAAGAGGTTGCCCTGGAAATCGGTACGGAGGCCGTAACAAAGCACAGGAATCGATAGCTCATCAGCGATCCGGCACAGCTGCAGTACATGGGCTCTGGTCAGGAACTGCGCTTCATCGACGAGGATGCAGTGGAGCTTTCGCTTAAGCAACTCGGCAACGATAGCATCGAACAGATTATCATCGTCCCGGTAGCGGTGCGCGCCCGCTTCGAGCCCGATGCGCGAGCCGATTGTGCCTACGCCAGCCCGGTCGTCGAGGTCGGCGGTCCACAACATGGTTTCCATGCCGCGCTCGCGGTAATTGAAATCCGCCTGAAGCAGGGTGGTCGATTTCCCCGCGTTCATCGCGGCATAGTAGAAATAGAGCTTGGCCATGCGGTCCTACGGGCAGAGTGAGCCGGCCGGGGCGGCACGGAAACGAGAGAGAATGACGGCCGAAACGGGTTTCGGCCAATGTTCGATCGCCAGCCGTCCGTTGGCGGGCACGGCGCAGCTTTTTGCCTCGGCCGGCCTGCCGTCGACTACCAGGGTAGCGCGGTAGGCATAGTCGTGGGGGCTGTTGTTGGTGACGGTCATGGTGGTACCCATCATCGGCTGGAGCGACACCCGAATTTGGTTGTGCGCGGGAGTCGCAGTGTTGCCGACCTTGCGGGCGTTGACGGGTTCGCCGTTCCGGACCGAGAAAATCCAGCTTTCGCCCATGCGCACCGTCAGCGGGGCCGGGGCAGCTGGTACGGCCGCGAGGAGGGACAGCAGGGCGAGGATTCGCATCATCGCCTCACCCTAGCCGCGCAGAAGTGAATGAAAACCGGATTAGCGCCATTCGTCCGTCAGGATCGAGAAGAGCACCGTGTCGCGGACATGGCCGGTCCAAGTGACGCGGTCGGCGCGCAACACGCCCTCGCGGACCGCGCCGAGTCGGGTCATGGCAGCCTGGCTGCGCGCGTTGCGGGCGTCGACGCGGAACTCGACGCGGCGATAACCGGCATCGAAGGCGCGCCGGAGCATCATGTCCTTCACGCGGCGATTGATGCCGGTCCCGCGAAACCTAGGGCGGTAATAAGTGCCACGGATTTCCAGCACACCACGCGGTTCGTCGATGTTGAGGAAATTGCCTATGCCTACGAATTCGTCGCCATCGAAAAGTGCAAAGCCTACCCAGCCCATGGCGCGCATCAGGTCAAAGGTCGCGTCAAATTCTTCAGGCCCGAAGTTGATCGAATAGATTTTCCAGATGTCGAGATCTTCGGCGCATGCGGACTTGAGCAATTCGCGATGCGCTTCCGTTAGCGGTTCGGCGCGAAGACCGTCGTCCGTCATGGCCGCGCCGAGTTTTTCTGTCTGTGATGCGGTCAAGAATTAACGCCGTGACGTCGATCCAATCGGCCTTCACTCGCCGGTCGACCGCACAATGCCAACTCTTCGCGTTGGTTCAGGATCGCTCCCCAATTCCTCACCTGCGCTCGGTTGCTCAGGTTCACTCTTCGCCCAGATCCTGCGCCACATGCTCGCTACGGAGTAGGCGGTCGATGTGGCTGCCTTCGTCGAAGCTTTCGTCTGCGAGGAACTTGAGCTTTGCCGCATACTTCATGCGGACGCGGCCTGCGACTTCGCGCTGGAGGTAGGCCGTGTTGGTGCGCAGTGCCTTCAATACGGCTTCCTCGTCTTGTCCCAGCAACGACTTTACGAAAACGGTCGCATGCCGAAGGTCGGGCGACATGCGCACTTCGGTGACGCTGACCGGATGGCTGGCCAGCACATCGTCATGCACGTCGCCGCGCTGGAGGATTTCACTCAGCACGTGGCGCACCTGCTCGCCGACGCGAAGCAGGCGGACCGAGCGGCCTTCGGGAGTTTCCTTGGTGCGCACCGACTCCTGCCTTTACAGTGTGCGAGCCCGCTCTTCGGTCTCGAAGACCTCCAGATTGTCGCCCGGCTTGATGTCGTTCGTGTCCGCGAGGAGCACGCCACATTCGAGGCCGGCGATGACCTGCGCCACGTCGTCCTTGAACCGGCGCAGCGAGGAGATGGTCGTCTTCGAAACGATTACGTCGTCGCGGGTAAGACGGGCGTGAAGACCCTTTCGGATAACGCCTTCGAGGACGAGCAGGCCGGCGGCCTTGTCCTTCTTGCCCGCCGGGAAGACTTCGCGGACTTCCGCGCGGCCGACGACCGTTTCGATGATTTCCGGGCCAAGCTCGCCCGCCATCGCCGACTTCACCCAGTCCGTGAGGTGGTAGATGACGTCGTAGTAGCGGAGTTCGACCTTGTTGCGCTCCGATGTCTCGCGGGCTTTAGCGTTCGGACGGACGTTGAATCCGATAATCGGTGCGCCGGTCGAGGCGGCCAGCGTCACGTCGCTTTCCGTAATCGCGCCCACGCCGGAGTGCAGCACGCGCACTCTGATCTCGTCGGTCGAGATCTTGTTGACGGCGTTGACGATCGCTTCGGCGGAGCCCTGCACGTCGGCCTTGATAACCAGCGGGAATTCGATGGTCGTCGAAGCGCGATTGGCGAACATGTTTTCCAGGCTTACCGGAGCAGCGGTGGTACGCTTCTTGTCGAGTACGCCCTGGCGATAAGTGGCAACCTCACGGGCGCGAGCCTCATTCTCCACAACCGTGAGTTGGTCGCCAGCTGAGGGAACGGCGCCCAGGCCGAGCACTTCGACTGGAACCGAAGGGCCGGCCTCCTTCACTTGGCGGCCATGGTCGTCGATCATGGCGCGGACCTTGCCCGAGGCAGCACCGACGACGATCACGTCGCCGACGCGGAGCGTACCGCGCTGGACCAGCACGGTCGCCAACGGACCGCGGCCCTTGTCGAGCTTGGCCTCGACCACCGCACCTTCCGCGGGGCGGTCGGGGTTGGCCTTGAGTTCCAGGATTTCCGCTTGGAGCGCGATCGCTTCGAGCAGGCTATCTAGGTTAGTTTTTTTCAGCGCCGAAACTTCGACGTCCTGGACGTCGCCGCCCATCTGCTCGACCACAATCTCATGCTGCAGGAGTTCCTCGCGGACCTTCTGTGGCTTGGCTTCCGGCTTGTCGATCTTGTTGATGGCCACGATCATCGGCACGCCGGCCGCCTTGGTGTGGTTGATCGCCTCGATCGTCTGCGGCTTCAGGCCGTCGTCGGCTGCCACGACCAGCACGACAATGTCGGTGACATTGGCACCGCGCATGCGCATGTCGGTAAAGGCTTCGTGGCCAGGCGTGTCGAGGAAGGTAATCTTCGACTTGTCCTTCAGCGCGACCTGATAGGCGCCGATGTGCTGCGTAATGCCGCCGGCCTCGCCCGACTGGACATTGCCGCCGCGAATTGCGTCGAGCAGCGAAGTCTTGCCATGATCGACGTGGCCCATGATGGTCACGACCGGTGGACGCGGCTTCAGCGTTTCGGCGGCATCGACGTCAGTCTCGCTCTGGATGTCGACGTCGGATTCGGACACGCGGTTGATGCGGTGGCCGAACTCTTCAATGAGCAACTCAGCCGTGTCCTGGTCGATCGTCTCGTTGATGGTCACCGGAGTGCCCATCTTAAACAACGACTTGACGAGGTCGGCGCCGCGCTCGCCCATGCGCTTCGCTAGTTCCTGGACGGTAATCGCCTCGGGAACGTCGACGTCGCGATACTGCTTGGCGGAAGGACCCTGCTGCTGGTGGGCGCGCTTTTCCTTTTCGCGCGCTCGGCGGAGCGCTGCGAGGCTGCGGGCGCGGCTGTCGTCTTCGCCCGACAGGGCTCGGGTGACGGTCAGCTTGCCGGAATGGCGGCGGTCGTCGCGCGGGCGATGGGCACCGGGCCGCGAGGGCTCGGGACGCTTGGGTGCATGCGACGGAGCGCCTGCGGGACGGCGGAATTCGCGGTCGCCGGCAGTCTTGGCTTCTTCGCGGGCGGGTTCGACGGGGGGCTGGGCTGCTTCCTCGGCGGCCTTGCGCTCGGCCTCGGCAGCTTCCTCGGCAGCCCGCTTGGCGGCGTCTTCCTCGGCCTTACGGTTTTCCTCGGCGCGACGCTTCTCGTCCTCGCTCTGTTCGACCTTGGCGCGATCCTCACGGCGGCGCGCATCTTCCAGCGCGGCCATGCGGGCCTCCTCCGCTTCACGCTGGAAGCGTTCCAGATTTTCCTTGCGCCGGGCGATTTCCTCGGCCTCGGAGAGGCGGCGCGCGGGCGCGGCCGGCTTCGGCGCTGGGGCTGCTGGCTTCGGCGCGGGCGTAGGTGCCGCTTCCTGCTTCGGTTCAGGCGCGGGCGGGGTTTCGCCGGGCTTGCCAAGAATGCGCCGCTTCTTGACCTCGACCACGACGGTGTTCGAGCGGCCATGGCTGAAGCTTTGCTTCACCTTGCCGGTCTCGACCGTGCGCTTCAGGCCCAGCGGAGGCCGGGTTCCAAGCTTGGGCTTGTCGCTCTGGTCGGTCATTTCGTTCCTTCGTCTACAAATTCGTCGCCCGCGTCCGGCCCAACGGCAACACTTCCAGATTTGGAGGCGCCGTCTAGCCCAGCATCGGGTTCAATGAAAGCTTGCCACCGATTGATGGCGTGAAGCACGCGCCTTGCGGCGCCGGCATCGGTCAGCGCGATATGTACCACATTCTCGCGTCCGAGCGCCATCGACAAGATGGTGCGGGGGAGCGGAAAAACCAACCCCCGTGCGTCGCCGCCACCGACGCGCCAGGCCTGGTCGAGCGAGCGGTTGCCTTCTTCGCCGGCGTCGGAAGCGTGGATCAGGACATGGACTTTGCCAGACCGAGCGGCCTGTTCGATCCGTTCCGAGCCGGTCAACAGGGTTCCCCCGCGCGCCTCAAGGCCGAGACGGTCGAGCGCCTGCTGGCGAAGCGCTTTCTCGACCTTTTCGCCAAGGTCAGCTGGGACGTCGATTTCGGTCGTCTTGAAGGCACGGGCGAGGGCGCCTCTCAATCGACCCTTGGCATTCGCCTCGTCGAGTGCCTTGCGCCCGACGCCGATCCAGGCGCCACGGCCCGGCGCACGGGCACGCACGTCCGGCGCGACTTGGCCGTCGGGGCCAAGCGCGAGACGGATAAGGTCGTCCTTCGAACGGCAGATGCGCGTCAGAATGCAGGTCCGCTCGGGACCCGTACCCTCTGCTGCCTCACTCCCGGGAGCGATTAGGCGATCATTGGTCCTTGTCCGCAACCGCGTCCTCCTCGGTTGCGGCCGGCGCTTCGTTCGCGGATGCGTCATCCTCAAACCAGTGCGCACGGGCGGCCATGATGATCTCGTTGCCCTGCTCTTCGCTCAGGCCAAATTCGGCCAGGATGCCGGCCTTGTCCTCGACGCGCTTCGGCGCGGTCTCGGCGCGGCGACGCGGCTCGGCCCGCTTCTTCTGGATGAGTTCGTCCGTTGCCAAGTCGGCGAGGTCGTCCAGCGTGCGAATATTGGCCTTGCCAAGCGTCACCAGCATTGCTTCGGTGAGATAGGGCAGCTCGGCTAGCGCGTCCTCGACGCCCAGCTTGCGGCGTTCTTCGCGAGCGGCGGCTTCGCGGCGCTCGAGCGCTTCGGTGGCGCGGTTCTGCAGTTCGCCAGCGATCTCGTCGTCGAGGCCCTCGATCGAGGCGATTTCGTCGACTTCGACGTAGGCCACTTCCTCAAGGCTGGTGAAGCCTTCGGCAACCAGTAGCTGGGCAAGAGTTTCGTCGACGTCCAGCTCCTCCTGGAACATGGTCGAGCGCTCGACGAACTCGCGCTGGCGCTTCTCGGAAGCGTCGGCCTCGGTCAGGATGTCGATCTGCGAATTAGTCAGCTGCGATGCGAGGCGGACGTTCTGGCCACGGCGGCCGATGGCCAGCGACAGCTGATCGTCAGGCACCACCACTTCGATGCGGCTTTCTTCCTCGTCGATGACGACGCGGCTGACGGTCGCGGGCTGGAGCGCATTGACGACAAAGGTCGCGGTGTCTTCGCTCCACGGGATGATGTCGATCTTCTCGCCCTGCAGCTCCTGCACGACGGCCTGCACGCGGCTGCCCTTCATGCCGACGCAGGCGCCAACCGGATCGATCGAACTGTCATAGCTGATGACGCCGATCTTCGCGCGCGAGCCCGGGTCGCGGGCGGCGGCCTTAATTTCGATGATGCCGTCATAGATTTCCGGCACTTCCTGCGCGAACAGCTTCTTCATGAAGTCAGGATGCGCGCGGCTGAGGAAGATCTGAGGACCGCGCGTCTCTCGAGAAACACGCAGGATCAGCGAGCGGATGCGGTCGCCCACGCGGACCATTTCCCGCGGAATTTGCGCATCGCGGCGGATCACGCCTTCGGCGCGGCCCAGGTCGACGACGACATGGCCGAACTCGACCCGCTTGACGACACCGGTAATCACTTCGCCGGCGCGGTCCTTATATTCTTCGAACTGGCGCTCGCGCTCGGCGTCGCGGACCTTCTGAAAGATAACCTGCTTGGCGGCCTGCGCGGCGATGCGGCCGAATTCGATCGGGGGCAGCGGATCGACAATGAAGTCGCCGACGGCGGCATCCTTCTTCAGTTTCTGGGCGCCCTTGAGGTCGACTTGCTTGAAATGGTCTTCGACTTCCTCGGTGACTTCGAGGACCCGCCACAGGCGAAGGTCGCCGCTGTTCGGATCCAGCTTGGCGCGAATGTCGTTCTCAGCGCCGTAACGGGCGCGGGCGGCACGTTGGATCGCGTCTTCCATCGCCTCGATGACAATGGCGCGGTCGATCAGCTTCTCGCGGGCCACCGAGTCGGCGATGGCGAGCAGTTCGGCCTTGTTGGCAGTGGCGGCAGCAGGCGCGGCAGTGGCCATCTTAGTCTTCCTCTGTCTCGAATTCTTCGGCGCCTTCGGAACTGAGCGGCGCGGTGGCGTTGATGAGCTTGTCGGTCAAGAGCAGCTTGGCCGACGCGATGTTGGAAAATTGAACCGTTCGCTCCCCCTTCGGAGTTGCGATGCGGATCGTTTCACCGTCGATGCCGACGATGTCGCCCGAAATCTGTTTCGCGCCATCGACGGGCTCGGCATATTTCAGCCGGGCTTCATGCCCGGTCCAATCAGCATAGTCGGACCGGCGGGTCAGCGGCCGGTCGATACCTGGCGAACTGACTTCCAGGCGATACGCTTCCTCGATCGGATCGGCATCGTCCAGCAGCTCGGACAGCTTGCGCGAGAGGTCGGCGCAGTCGTCGATGGTCAACTGCCGCGTGTCCGGACGCTCGGCCATTACCTGCAGGGTCGGGTCGGACTTGCCGCCGATCATGGCCACGCGCACGAGGTCGAAGCCCAGTTCCTTGACGGCGGGCTCGATTAGTCGAGCGATGGCGGCGGCGTCGGTCAATCCAGCCCTTTCGAAATTCAAATCTTCTTCGTTGCCGGACCGACCCCGGCCCGGCCCCAACTTCTGACGATGTCGAGGAGTGACCGCCATATAGGCGCGTCGTTCCGGAGTCGCAAGCGCCGATGCGGGACGTCTTGGCTGCTCAGCTTCCCCAAGCCGGCGGAGGTGTGGCGACCGGCTTGGTAAGGTCGAATTCGACCCGGAAAAAGCGGCCGGGGCGACGCAGCTCATAAACGAAAACGCCCGGGCGATGCTCGACCCCCCAAACATTATTCATTCCCGCGACATTGCCTTCGCGCTGGAGCAACTCCTTCGTGAACGCATCGGCCGGGAAATTTTGGCGTGGCGCAGTGGGGGGCGTCGTGGAGTCGCCGCCGTACTGAGTAACGCGGTCTTCGGTTCCATCGACATGGCGATGATCATGCTTCAGCCGGAGGCCCACCGCCGTGCGCGATAGCACCCAAGTTCGGCTATGATCGTCGCCGACGTGGAAGGGTATGCGGACCGTGTCCTCGGTGCAGGAGGCGACATGCATGATGAGGGCCTTGCCCGCGAAGGCTTCGTCGGCGGGCACCGGCGGGCTGACGATCCGTCCGACGTAAGCCCTTCCGCAATAGGGCGTGAGAGATGCGAGGAAATCGGGCGCAAGGACTGTGGTGGTGGCGCATCCGCCGAGCATGGCGAGCGCGACGGCAATCAGGGGCATTTTCATGGACGAAGCGTCTCCAGAGCCTGGTTTTCGGCGCGGATGCGGACGGCAAGCGCGACTGCGTTGAATACGGAGAAAAGAAGCGCGACGTGCCACAGTCCGAAGACCAGTGGCAGTATCGCGATCTCTGCGATGACGACCAGATAATTGGGATGGTCGACGAACCGGTACGGACCGCGGGTTACCAGCCGTTCGCCCGGGACGACAATGATGCGGGTCGTCCAGCGCGGGCCGAGGGTCCTAAGCACCCAAATTCGGGCTGCCTCCACCAGCGCGAAGATCGCGAGGAAGGGCAATTCGATCGGTCGTGACGGGGCAAGCCACCATAGGGTCGCTAGCCAAGATGCGTGCACGGCTACGATCAGCGGGTAGTGGGCGGATGCGACCTCATGACCGCCAGCGGCGAGCAAGCGCTTGGTGTTGGCGGCGGCAATTGGCAGTTCGACCAGCCGCTGTAGCGTGACGAAGGCGAGCAAGGCGATCGATGGCCACATCAGCAGCGCTCAAGCATCAGCGCGGAACAGGTGAATCCGGGGCCGAAGGCGGTCATCAGGACGCACGGGGGGAGGCCGCGTTCGATCAGTCGCTGAAGCACGAACAGCACGGTTGGGGCGCTCATGTTGCCGCAGTCGCGAAGCACGCCGCGTTCCAGATCGAGCGTTCCAGCTGGGAGCTCCAGCGAAGCCTCGATTGCGTCGATGACCTTCACTCCGCCAGGGTGGCAGCAGTATCGGTCGATTCCAGCAGCATTAGTACCCATTTCCGCCAGCATGCCGCCGACCGCTCGGGCAAGCTCGGCCTCGACGAAGGGCGGGATGGCACGGTCAAAGACGACAGCGAGGCCGGGGTCCTCGACCCGCCAGCCCATGATTCCGAGGGTGTCGGGCCACATGCGCTCTCCGGCACCGGTGATGCTAGCGATACCGCCGTCGCCTGCGCGAACCACGGCAGCTCCGGCGCCGTCGCCGAACAGGGCAGTGGCGACGATGGCGGCAGGATCGTCGCTGTCGAGGCGGATGGCAATCGAACAGGTTTCAATGGTGACGAACAGCCAGTTGCTGCCAGGTTCCGCGGCCGCCAGCCGGGCCGCGGTCGATAGACCACTGACGCCGCCGGCGCAGCCGAGTCCGAACAGCGGCACTCGCCGCACATCGGGGCGCAAACCAAGTCGCGGACCGTTGCGGGCGTCGAGGCTGGGCGTGGCGATGCCGGTGGTCGAGGCGACAACCACCCCGTCGATTTCGTTCGGCGACAGGTCCGCCCCGGCGATCGCATTGCCGGCAGCTTCAAGGAACAAGGCGTCCGCAGCCTCTAGGTAAAGGCGGTTGCGCTCCTGCCACCCGTGGTTGCCGGCATACCAGTCGATCGGCGCGACCGTATGCCGTTGGTCGATCGCGGCATTGTCGAACACGCCGGACAGGCGGTCGAACAAGGCTTTCCGGCCACCGAAGAGTTCGCGGGCCTTGGCTTTTGCCTGATCCTGTTGGACGATGTGCGGAGGCAATGCCGTGGCGAGCGAGAGGAGGCTGACGCTATTCATCCGACCTCATTCGCCCCGCTGGTGAGCAGGAGAGATTGGATGACCGCGAAGTTTTTGCAAGCAACCATTGCATGTGCGGCGCTCGTCGCGGGATGTCAGTCACCGGCACCGGCGCAGGATAACGCCGTAAGCGCCAGCGCCCGGCCGTTCGCCGTGACCGAGGTGGCTACCTTCGGCAGCCCTTGGGCGATTGATTTTCTACCTGGCAGTGGCGTGCCGCTGACCAACATGGCGTTGGTCAGCGAAAAGGAAGGCACTCTGTGGCTGGTCGATGTCGCCACGGGCAATCGGCGCGAGGTAGCGGGCGTTCCCGAAGCGCACGTTGCCGGACAGGGCGGCTTGGGCGACGTGGTCGCTCACCCCGGATTTGCGGATAACCGCCGGGTCTATCTAAGCTATGTCGAACGGGGCGAAGGCGGCACCAGCGGTGCCGCTCTCGGCTATGGCAGGCTGGATCTTGGCAACGCCCAGCAGCCAGTGCTGCGAGATTACAAGGTCATCTGGCGTCAGACACCCAAGGTCGAGGGAAATGGCCATTTTTCGCACCGGATCGCGTTCGGGCCGGACGGTTTCCTTTATCTGACTTCGGGCGATCGGCAGAAACTGGACCCGGCGCAGGACATGAGCGGCAACTTGGGTAAGGTGCTTCGCCTGACCGACGAGGGCGCGCCGGCGCCCGGCAATCCTTGGGCCTCGCGCGGCGGTGTCGCGGCTGAATTCTGGAGCATTGGGCACCGCAACCTGCTGGGTATCGCTTTCGCACCAGACGGACGGCTGTGGGAGACGGAGATGGGGCCCAAGGGCGGCGACGAGGTAAACTTGGTCGTCGCCGGCAAGAATTACGGTTGGCCGCGAGCGTCGAACGGGAGCCATTATGACGGCGGCGACATCCCCGACCACAAGGCGGGCGACGGCTTTGAAGCGCCCAAGGTCTGGTGGAGCCCGTCCATCTCGCCGGGAGGGCTGATGATTTACGGCGGCGACAAATTCGCAGCATGGAAGGGTGATGCCCTGATCCCCGCGTTATCGGGCGAGGCCCTGATCCGCGTCGACATAGATGGCGACCAGGCCGTGAAGGCGGAACAGTGGGACATGGGCGCCCGCATTCGCGCGGTCGAGCAGGGTCCGGACGGCACCGTTTATTTGCTGGAAGACGGGGGCCGGCTGCTGCGGCTGGCCCCCGCCCGGTAAATTAGTCCTGCGGCTGCGGGATGCGGCGGAGATAGGGCTTCACCGTTTCCCAGCCGTCCGGATATTTGGTCTTGGCATCTTCGTCGCTGACCGACGGCGGGATAATCACGCTCTCGCCCGGACGCCAGTTGACCGGCGTCGCGACGCCCTTGTTCTCCGTCAACTGTACGGAATCGAGCAGGCGAAGCACCTCGTCAAAGTTGCGGCCGCTGCTCATCGGATAGAGCAGCATCGCGCGGATCTTCTTGTCCGGTCCGATGATGTAGACGGTACGGACCGTGGCGTTGCTCGCGGCGGTGCGGCCGGCGGCAGTGTCGCCGCTATCGGCGGGAAGCATGTTGTAGAGCTTGGCCACGTTGAGGTCGTTGTCGCCAATCACAGGATAGCCGACCTTGTTGCCGCTCACTTCTTCGATATCGGGCAGCCAGCGGGCATTGTCTTCGGTCGCGTCGACGCTGAGGCCGATGATCTTGGTGTTGCGCTTGGCGAACTCATTCTCAAGCCCTGCCATGTAGCCCAGTTCGGTCGTGCAGACCGGCGTGAACGCCTTGGGGTGCGAAAAGAGGATCGCCCAGCTATCGCCGATCCAATCGTGGAAGTTGATCTTGCCCTGCGTGGTATCGGCCGTGAAATCGGGGGCCACGCTGCCAATTGATAGCGTCATCTTTTTCTCCTTGTGAAACGCGAAAAACTCCCGGCGCTGCGTCAGGCCGACGCGGGCACGGGTTCGAAATCGGGCGCAACTTCGACGGGATGTTCAAGCCACTCGGGCGGCTCGAGACCCTTGGATCGCAGGAACTCCGGGTTGAATAGCCGCGATTGGTAGCGGGCCGCTGGATCGCACAACATGGTGACGATCGTCTTACCAGGGCCGAGTTCCTTCGCCAGCCGGATTGCGCCCGCGACGTTGACGCCTGAGGACAGCCCGAGCGCCAATCCCTCGTCCTTGAGCAAGGCGAAGGCGACAGCGAGGCTTTCGGCGTCGGGGATTAGGAAGGCTTGATCGACGTGGAGCCCCTCGAGATTGGCGGTGATGCGGCCCTGGCCGATTCCTTCGGTGATCGAGGAGCCCTCCGCCTTCAGCTCGCCGGTCGTGTAGTAGTTGTAGAGTGCCGCGCCTGGTACGTCGGCGAGAGCGATGACGATGTCGGACTTGCGGTCCCTCAGCCCTTGCGCGACGCCAGCCAAGGTTCCACCGGTGCCAACCGCGCTGACGAAGGCGTCCACGTTGCCATTCGTCTGGTCCCAGATTTCGGGCGCCGTGGTTCGGACATGGACATCGCGGTTAGCAACATTATCGAACTGGTTGGCGAAAATTGCGCCCTGCGGATTTTCCTGTGCGATGCGCGCTGCGACGCGGGCGGCGACCTTCACATAATTGTTGGGGTTTCGGTATGGCACCGCCGGCACCTCGACCAGGCTGGCGCCGAGCGAGCGGAGTGTATCCTTCTTTTCCTGCGACTGGGTTTCGGGAATGACGATCACCGTCTTCATGCCCAACGCATTGCCGACGACCGTTAGGCCGATGCCAGTGTTACCCGCGGTCCCGTCGACGATTGTTCCGCCGGCACGAAGCTCCCCGCGGTCTATAGCATCGGTGACGATACCTAGAGCAGCACGGTCCTTCACCGAGTGGCCGGGATTCATAAACTCGGCCTTGCCGAGGATGGTGCACCCGGTTTCCTCCGACGCGCGATTGAGATTGATAAGGGGCGTGTTGCCGATCGCGGCAAGGACGGAGGCTTTGATGTCCATGGCGCGCAGATAGGCGCCGCGCTGTTCCAGTTAAAGGGGGTCAGTTGAGGCGGCGATAACGAAACTGGTGAGGCGTGCGTCCTTGGCGGCGGGCCTTGGCCGCATAGCGGGTTTCCAGCCAGCCGGAAGGGTAGTTCAGCCATTCGCCAGGGGCTTTATTGACCCATTCGAACTGGTGGGTGTGGCGCTGCATGATCATTAGAAGCCAATTAAGATAGGTGGGGTCGTCGGTCGCGACGCGAAACTCGCCGCCCGGCTTTAACTTGGCGGCGATCAGGTCGACCGGTCCGTCGTTCATCATCCGCCGCTTGGCGTGACGTGCCTTGGGCCACGGGTCGGGATGGAGCAGGTAAAGCATGGTGAGCGCTCCGTCGGGAACTCGGCGGAGAACCTCAAGCGCGTCCCCCATGTGCAGTCGCACATTTGCCAGCCGCTGGTCGCGAATATGGGTCAGCGCTTGGGCGACGCCGTTAACGAAAGGCTCGCAACCGATGAATCCGTGGTCGGGGAGCAGGTCGGCACGATAGGCGAGATGCTCGCCCCCGCCAAAGCCGATCTCGAGATGAAGCGGCCGATCTTCGCCGAACAGCCGCTGCGCCGTTATTTCACCCTCCTGCGGGACGGAGATAGCAGGGAGCAGCGTTTCGACCAGTTCCGCCTGGCTGTTACGCAGCTTATGCCCGCTCGACCTGCCGTAGAGGCGGTTGAGGGTGGTCGGATCGCCGGATTTGAGTGCAGTCATGTGGACCCGGCGGCTAGCCGAGCGGACCCGTTGCCGCAAGCGCTGCTAGTGTTTCGCCTCGCGGAGCCATTGAGGGAGTTCGGCTGGCGGGCAAAGACGGAACACTTGGTCGCCGCCGCCTTCGACGATGAGCGCGAAGCGGTTGCGGCTGGTGGCGCGCAGGACGAACGTCGTGCTGCTCGGAGTTCCTGAATAATTGTCGATGCAGGTCTGCTCGACCTCGATGCCGTTGGCCTGCCCGACGCTCGGCGATGCCTTGCAGGCCCGGGTCGTCGAGCCGCTCAAACCTTCGCCGTTCCATATCCGCCAACTGGCGTTGGGCGGGTTGCCGCAGTCGACGCCGACCTCAACGTAGGTGCCCTCATCGATCGCAATCTCGGGAGCGGACTCTTCGGTGTCCACGGGGGTCGGCAGTGATAACTCCGACCGCGACATCGGCCTTCCGGTTGAAACGCTGTTGCCGGCAGCTTCGTCCGGGATCGCCTCTTCTTGAGCTACGTCGGTGCCGGACGGCTCGGCCTGGCAAGCGGTCAGCAGCGCAATGGCGACGACCCCGTCGAATGGCCTCACGCCAGAGCGGCCCTCAGGTCGTCAACCAAGTCAGTTTTCTCCCAAGGGAAAAGATCGCCCTCGGCCTTACGACCGAAGTGGCCGTAGGCGGCTGTCGCGCCGTAAATCGGCTTGTTGAGCGTCAGGTGCGTGCGGATTCCGCGCGGCGTCAGGCCGCCAAGCTTATCGATCTTGCCGATGGCCGCCTCGAGTTGGTCGTCGCCGACTGAACCGGTGCCGTGCGTGTCGACATAGAGCGACAGCGGCTTCGACACGCCGATAGCGTAAGCGAGTTGGATGGTGCACCGGCGGGCAAGGCCGGCCGCTACGATGTTCTTCGCAAGGTAACGCGCGGCATAGGCGGCCGAACGGTCGACCTTGGTCGGGTCCTTGCCGCTGAACGCGCCGCCGCCGTGTGGAGCCGCGCCGCCGTAGGTGTCGACTATGATCTTGCGGCCGGTGATGCCGGCATCGCCGTCTGGTCCGCCGATCTCGAAGCTGCCGGTCGGGTTGATGTGGTAAACCGTGTTAGCCGTGATGAGGTTGGCCGGAAGTACGTCGGCGATGACTTGCTTCACATAAGTATGAAGCTCGGCTTCGTTCTCGCCCTCGTCATAGCCCTTGGCATGCTGGGTTGAGACCACGATCGCGGTCGCTTCCACCGGCTTGCCGTTTTCAAAGCGCAGCGTGACTTGGCTCTTGGCGTCCGGCTCCAGGAAGGGCGCGCGCCCCGAATGGCGGTCGTCAGCCATGCGCTGAAGGATCTTGTGGCTGTAATCTAACGTCGCCGGCATCAGGTCCGGCGTTTCGTCGCAGGCAAAGCCGAACATGATGCCTTGGTCGCCCGCGCCTTCGTCCTTGTTGCCGCTGGCGTCGACGCCCTGCGCGATATGCGCCGACTGAGGATGCAGGTGATTGGCGAAGTCGAGCTTGTCCCAATGGAAGCCGGACTGTTCATAACCTATCCGCTTCACAGTCTCGCGGACCGCACGCTCGATTTCCTCGCGTACGCCCTCGGCCCAATTGCCGTCTTCGTCCATGATGCCCTTACCGCGGATTTCGCCGGCTAGGACGACGCGGTTGGTTGTCGTCATCGTCTCGCACGCCACGCGGGCCTCCGGGTCTTTCGACAGGAACAGGTCGACGATTGCGTCGCTGATTTGGTCGGCGACCTTGTCGGGATGGCCTTCGGAAACCGATTCGGAGGTAAAGAGATAGGACGTGCGCATGGGGAGCCGTTATTCCTTGGCTGAAATCAGCGAAAATTTAGGGATATAAAGAAATCCTTATATCCCGCTGTAGCGGGAGCGGCGACCGAGCGCAATCGCGGCAATGAGCAGGGCGAAGCCAAGCGCGACGGGGATGATGTTACCGAGCCTTGCGAACAATGTCGGTTCGAGTGCGGACGGCAACGCCGCATCGATCACGCCCGCGGTCTGCCAGGGCAGCGAATGAAGCAGGCGCCCTCGTGCATCGATGAGCGCGCTGATCCCAGTCGGGGTCGAACGGATAACGGGTAGACCTTCCTCCGCTGCTCTTAACCGGGCTTGCGCGAGATGCTGCGGCGGTCCCCAGCGGCCGAACCACGCGTCGTTGGAAGGGTTGAAGATGAAGTCCGGACGGTTGCGGCGGTCGACGACTTCACCCGAGAAGATGATCTCGTAGCAAAGCTGAAACCCGACCTTGCCCCATTGCCCGGGCAGCGCGACGCTCTGCGGGCCCGGTCCCGGTGCGAAATCGAGATCGCCTGGCGCGAGCCGCGACAGGCCGATAGCCGACAAAACCGGTCGCATCGGCAGATATTCGCCATAGGGGACGAGGTGAGCCTTGTCGTAGCGGCCCAGGACTTTGCCCAGAGCGCCGAGGATATAGACGCTGTTTGTCGCGCCATCGACGACCTGACCATCGCGCGAGGTGAAGCTAAGCCCGCCGGTGAGGAGGATGTCACTGGGGCCCAGAGTTCGCGTCGCGCGCAGACGCTCAAACTCGGTGATTTGCGCGGCGCCTTTGCGTTCGTCCTCCATCGGATTTGTAACCGCTGCTTCAGGCCAGAATACCAGCCGCTGAACGGGCTTGCCCTTGATTGTCAGCCCGTCCAGCGTGCGGCTGGCGATTTCGTCGAAGCCGGGGCGCCACTTATCCTGCTGGCCGATGTTCGGCTGGACGATGCGGATCGGCTTGATCGTTGTCGTGTCGCCGACGATGGTCGGCGCAGGCAGCGCCCAAAGCAGGAGCGAGGCGACAACTAGGGCGGCGGGCAGGCGCCATTCCCGGCGCACCGCTGCCCAGATCGACCCGCCAAGTAGGACGACTAGCGCAGAAAGGCCGTAGGTGCCGACCCAGCGGCTGCCTTCGCGGAGCGGTGTATCCACCAGCGTCACGCCGATCGGGTTCCACGAAAAGCCAGTAAACATGGTGGCGCGCAGCCATTCGGTCAGCGCCCAGCCGCCGGCCAGCGCGAAGACAAGCGCCACCTTGTTGGTTCGCCCGAAACGCCAGGCCAGGCCGGCCGCCATCATCGGATAGATGGCGAGATAAAGCGAAAGCAGCACGACCGCGATCCAGCCGAGCCAAGCAGGCATCGCCGCCTGGAAAGTGAAGGCGGTCGCGATCCAATTGAGGCCGATGCAAAACTGACCAACTCCGAAGCCCCATCCGACGGCCAGAGCCTGCCGCATCGACGGGGCACGGCCGACCAGTTCGCAAAAGCCTGCGATGCACAGGATCATCAGCGGCCACAGGCCGACCGGTTGGAACGCGAAAGCAGAAGCAGCGCCGCCGAGCAACGCCAGGAGGAAATTCATCCGGCCTTGGCTAGCGGCAATCAGCGCCCGCACAAGTGCTAGCCATCGTCCTGGACGTCATTTGGCAGCGGCTCGGGCGCATGGAGGCGAAGGCGGATCATCTTGCGCGTATCTGCCTCGACGCTTTCGATGCGCCAGCCGGACGGATGCTCGACCGATTCCCCCGGCTGCAGGATGCGGCCGGCCAGGATGAAGGCAAGGCCGCCCAGAGTGTCGACCTCGTCGTCCTCCGCCACGAGCCGGGCATCGATGTCGCGTGCGACTTCCTCCAGCTCGACGCGGGCGTCGGCTTCCCACAGTCCTTCGTCTAGCGGCTTCAGCAAGCCCGCGGCCTGCTCATCATGCTCGTCCTCGATCTCGCCGACGATCTCCTCGACAACGTCCTCGATGGTCACCAGCCCTTCGGTGCCGCCGAACTCGTCAACCACGATGGCAAGGTGGACGCGCTCGGTCCGCATGCGGGCGAGAAGGTCGAGCACGCCCATCGATTCCGGGACGAACAGCGGCGTGCGAAGGAGGCCTTCCACGGTTCGCGAGCGATCGGGATCCTCCTGCGCCTTGAAGACGTCCTTGATGTGAATCATGCCGATGACTTCGTCGAGGTCTTCACCGGTCACCGGTAGACGGCTATGCTCCGCTTCGGCGAATGCGCGGACGAGATTCTCGAACGAAATACTTGCCGGCACAGCGACGATGTCGCCTCGCGTGACCGCCACTTCGCCCACAGTACGGTCGCCGAAGTGCAGTAGGTTGCGCAGCATCTGCCGTTCGAGCGGGCTGAGGTCACCGCGCCTGGGCGCGGCGGCATCCGCCTCGTCGATCGCATCCTCTATCTGGTCGCGCAGTGTCGCTTCATGTTCGTCACCAAAGATCAGCGCGCGCATGCCCCGCCATAAACGCGACCCGCCCTCGTCGTCCTGACGCGTCGCCATCTAGCGATCCTCCGCGTACGGATCAGATATGCCCATGCGCGCCAGCGCGCGAATTTCGCGCGCTTCCATGTCGGCGGCGCCCTGGTCGTCCATATGATCGTAGCCCAATAAATGAAGCGTGCCGTGTACCATAAGGTGCGCAGCATGGTGATCGAGTGGGATGGCCTTGTCGGCCGCTTCCCGTTCGCAAACTCCGTGCGCCAGAATAATGTCGCCGAGCATCAATTCCGGACCCGGTACGTCCGATTCCTGCAGGTCGTCAGCTTCGGCCATGGGGAAGGAGAGGACATTGGTTGGCTTGTCTTTGCCGCGCCATTCGGCATTCAGTGAATGGACTTCCGCGTCACCGGCCAGACGGATCGACAGTTCGACCGGGCGCTCGCCCTGTCCTAACTGCGGGAAGGCGCTTTCGGCGATGGCGGCGGTGGCGGCAGACCGGGCCAACTCGGCCCAGCCGGTGCTACTGTCCCATTCCCCGTCGGCATCGATAGCGATGTCGAGCGTCATTGGCCGGGACCTTCATAAGCCTCGACGATCCGTCCTACGAGGGGGTGTCGAACGACGTCGGCGGCGCTGAACCGGACCATCGACAGTTTGGGAATGCCTTCAAGCTTCGAAACGGCATCGGCGAGGCCCGATGTAACGCCAGGCGGCAGGTCGGTCTGGTTGGGGTCGCCGCAGATTACCATCCGGCTGCGCATTCCGAAGCGGGTGAGGAACATCTTCATCTGCTGCGGTGTGGTGTTTTGTGCCTCGTCGAGAATGATGAAGGCATCGTTGAGCGTGCGACCGCGCATGAAGGCGATCGGGGCGATCTCGATTTCGCCGCTGGCGATCCGCCGTTCGACTTGCTCCGCAGGAAGCATGTCGTACAGCGCGTCGTAGAGCGGGCGGAGATATGGATCGACCTTTTCCTTCATGTCGCCGGGCAGGAAGCCGAGCCGCTCGCCCGCCTCGACTGCCGGACGCGAAAGGATCAGGCGTTCCACTTGGCCCGTAATCAACATCTGCACGGCCTGCGCGACGGCGAGGTATGTCTTGCCAGTGCCCGCGGGCCCTAGCGCGAAGATCATGTCGTCACGTGCGAGTGCTTCCATGTAGCGCGTCTGGATGACCGAGCGCGGCACAATCGTCTTCTTGCGCGTCCGGATCATCACCTTGGGCGCGTTGGCGACCTCTTCGGAAACGATGCCGTCGAACAGCGGCTGGTTGGCCATGCCGATCACGGCTTCGACTGCCGCAGCATCGACGTCCTGGCCTTGGTCGAGCCGGTCGTAGAGGCCCATCAACACTTCGCGGGCGCGGGCCGCCGCGTCCGGCTCGCCCTCGATCATCACGCGGCTGCCGCGCGCGGCAATATGCACGCCTAGACGGTCCTCAATCATTACGAGGTGGCGGTCGTAATCGCCGAACAGAGGGCCGAGCAGGTAGGGCTGCTCAAACTCGATCTCCAGGCGGGCGCGGCCGTCGGCAGCATCGTAATTGGCGGCAGCGAGGTCTCTCTTGGCCATCAGGCAGCCACCTTCGAGTCGCGCAGGACGCCGCCGAGGCTATTGGGAAGCGCTTTGGTGACCGTGACGTCCACCATGTCGCCGATCCTTGCACCGGTCTCGACGAAGACGGACTGGAGCCAAGGCGACTTGCCGATCATCTGGCCTGGAAGGCGGCCCTTCCGGTCGATCAGGATTCTCGTGTCCTTGCCGACGGTAGCGCGGTTGAAGGCGAGGCTATGCTCGGCGAGGCGGGCCTGAAGCCGCTGCAGTCGATCGTCCATCACCTCTGGCGCCACCGCTCCTTCCATGACCGCCGCCGGGGTACCCGGGCGGGCGGAATATTTGAACGAATATGCCGAAGCGTAACCGACCGCATCGACGATTGCGAGAGTGGCGGCAAAATCTTCTTCACGCTCTCCCGGGAAGCCGACGATGAAGTCGCCGGAGATGGCGATGTCGGGGCGAGCCGTACGGACTTTCTCCAGCGTTTCCAGATAGCTCTCCGCCGTGTGACTGCGGTTCATCGCCTTCAGGATCGGGTCCGACCCGGACTGGACCGGCAGGTGAAGGTAAGGCATCAGCTTGTCGATCTCGCCATGCGCGGCGATCAGCGCGTCGCTCATGTCGGCGGGGTGGCTGGTCGTGTAGCGAATCCGCTCCAGCCCGTCGATTTTCGCGATGGCACGGATGAGATTGTCGAGGCCGCCTTCGAACGCATTCACATTCTGACCAAGCAGCGTGATTTCGCGCGCGCCGCCATCCACCAGTGACTGCGCCTCTGCCACTACGTCGGCGAAGGGCCGGCTGATCTCCGCGCCACGCGTGTAGGGCACGACGCAATAAGTGCAGAATTTGTCGCAGCCTTCCTGAACAGTCAGGAAGGCGCTGGGTCCGACCTTACGGCGGGCGGGAAGGGCGCCGAACTTCGAAATCGCTGGCATGTCGGTGTCGACCGGGCGACCGCCCTTTGCCACCTCGGCGACCATGTCGGGCAGACGGTGGTAGGCTTGGGGCCCGACGACAAGGTCGATCAAGGACGAGCGTGATTTCGCTTCGGCGCCTTCGGCCTGCGCGACGCAACCCGCCAGCGCGACGATCGGTTTGCTGCCATCTTCGCGGCGAAGGCGGCCGACATCGGAATAGGCTTTCTCCGCCGCCTTCTCCCGAATGTGACAGGTGTTGAGCACGACTAGGTCGGCATCCTCGCCGTCGCCAGCGGCGGTCATGCCCTGGGCGCCAAGCAGCTCGGCCATGCGCTCCCCGTCATAGACGTTCATCTGGCAGCCGAAGCTTTTGACTCGGTAAGTCTTGGGAATCTCGGTCATTTGGTGCGGGCCTATAGGCCGGACGGCGGCGCCACGGAAGAGAGAGCCTCGGCCAGCCGATCGCGGGCGTGGCGGGCAAGAGCCTTGCGGTCGTCGAGCCGAGGAAGCGGGTCTAGCAGACGAACATGCACGTCCATGGTACCGCGCCGCCCAAGCACGCGCATTGCATTGGCCAGTCCACCCTCACCACCGTGCCACCCGACATGATCAACGTGGTGGCCGTAATCAATGGCGACCGGGCGAACGCTGACACCTTCGGGCGGCGGGGCGACGGCATGGAACAATGTCGACCGAAACGGCATCAGGGCACGTCCATGTCCGGTCGTGCCTTCGGGAAAAATCGCTAGCGGCTGATGGTGGTCGAGGGCGTCGCGGATGCGCCGGACTTGGCCATGCGCGTCGCCGCGCTCGGAACGCTCGATGTAGAGCGTGCGGTTCTGGTCGGCGAGCCAGCCGATCAGCGTTGTTGCCTTCACCTCCGCTTTGGACACGAAAGCTGTACCGGTCGCCCCGCCCAGAACCAGGATGTCGAGCCAACTGGTGTGATTGGCCACGACCAGCGTGCGTGGGCCGAGCGGCTCGCCTGACAGGCGGGACCGCGCACCGGCAATGCGGGCGGCGGCGGCGAGAAAGCGCCGGGGCCAGCGCGACCGGCGCAGCATCAGTTTTGATAGGATATGGGGGGGCAGGTAAGCAAGGAACAGGCCGGCGAGTCCGACAATGCGCAACCCGGCGACTAGCCGCGACGGGGCCGGCTCAGCCTTCGCGGTCAACTCTGACGCCGTAGAGTTCCATCCGGTGGTCGACCAAGCGGAACCCGAGCTTCTGTGCAATGCGGCGCTGAAGCTCCTCCAGCTCCTCGTCTACGAATTCGATGACGTTGCCGGTTTCTACGTCGATCAGGTGGTCGTGGTGCGTTTCCGATGCAGCTTCATACCGCGACCGGCCGTCGCCGAATTCGTGTCGTTCCAGAATGCCTGCCTCTTCGAACAGGCGGACGGTGCGATACACCGTGGCGATGGAAATGTTCGGGTCCATGGCTGCTGCGCGGGCGTGGAGCGTCTCGACGTCCGGATGGTCCTCGCTGTCGCCCAGCACCCTGGCGATAGTCCTGCGTTGTTCGGTGATGCGCAGCCCCTTGTCCGCGCAAAGCTGCTCGATATCGATCTGGCGATGCATGGTACCTTACCTAAGCGGTGGAGCGCCGAATGGGAAGCACTGGGAAGAGTGGGGGCGATCTTACTAGCGACCTTTAAAACGTGAGCCCCGTTTACCCGACGGCTCTTCCTTGTACCTTCATTATCGCCAACTGCGCTTTAGGTCAGTCGCTCAATACTATTTTATTCGCTAGCGACTTGCTGTGCAGACCAAGTAAAAAGAGCGGACGTTGGCCCGCCCGCTCTTCTTATTATTCCTGACTGAGTATGTACTGGCCGACTTATTTGCCGCGCGTCTTGCGGCGCTTGGTGCCGAGGCCGATCGACTTGGCCAGCGTACGGCGTTGTTCGGCATAGTTGGGGGCGACCATCGGATAGTCGGCAGCAAGGCCCCACTTCTGGCGGTACTGGTCCGGAGTCATCTGGTAATGGGTCATCAGGTGCCGTTTGAGCATCTTCAGTTTTTTACCGTCTTCCAAGCAGACGATGTAGTCTGGCTTCACAGACGAACGGATCGGAACCTTGGGTTCCAATTTCGCTTCAGCCGCCGCACCCGCGCCGGAAAGCGTCGAAAGCGCGCCGTGAACGTTGGCGATTAGCTGCGGCAAGTCATTAACCGCCACGCTATTATTGCTGACATGCGCCGCGACAATGTCGGCGGTAAGCGTGATCAGCGTGTCGTCGTTTCCCTGATTGTCCATTATTCTTCATCCCGAGCATGATTAGGAACAGGGCAGTATGATGACTGTCGATACTAAGATTTCACTACTACCGGGATATTGTCGCTACAAGCATTAAGACATTGATTAAAGTTAAGTTATTTAATTAACCAGCTTTAGAGTGACCGCGTCATGCTTCGTTCCATCGGCGCCGCTGTAATAGTTGCGGCGGCGACCGGCGGGCCTGAACCCTGCTGCGGAGTACAATGCAATTGCCGGGTTATTGTCGCGGACCTCTAGATGAAGCGTCTCGGCCCCAGCCTGTCGCGCCTGCTCGATAAAGTGCATCAGCAGTGCCTGGCCGACGCCGCGACGCTGGGAGGACGGATTGACGGCGATCAGCAGCAACTCCGCCTCGTCAGCGATGGTCCGCGCCAGCGCGAAGCCGAGCGCGCTCTCGTCATCATCTTCGGCGAGGGTGAGGGTCACGCCAGCCATCGGTAGGATTCCGGCGCATTGCGATCGAGTCCACGCCTCGCCGAAACAGGGCTGGAAGGCCGCCATCATGACCCGCATCACATCGTCCAGGTCATCCACGCCCCCCGGCCGCAACCGGCAGGCCGGTGGCCGGTGAGCGGGCGTCGCCATCAGGCCGCTTTTGGCCGGGCATCAGGAGCCCGGATGTAAACGGGTTTGCAGTCCATGGCCCGAAGCAGGTCGGGCAGTCGCATTGCTCGACTGGCGGAGGGTAGAAGATGCAACGCCTCACCAGTTCCCCGTGCATCGACAAGCGCTTGTGCGCCGCTGCCGACGATTAGCGGCCCGCTAACCGTCCTTGCCGCTTCGGCGGGGGGCAGGCTGGCAATGCCGCCGGTCGGGATGAGCGTTCTGCGGTCGAAGGATTGGACAAACAACTCGCCATGCCCGCCGGATACCGCGGCGGTAATAAGGCCGTCGCCCGGTGGCGCCGAAGCGGCAAGCAGCGCCAGGCTGTTCATGCCCGATAGCGGGATACTCCAGCCGATGGCGAGCCCGTGCGAAGCTGCAATGCCGACGCGGAGACCGGTGAAGCTGCCGGGGCCGACTCCGACCAAAAGGCGACTCGGGACATGGCCGTCGAGCATCTCGGCGATCAGCGGTACTAGCCGTTCGGCGTGACCCCGGCCGATTTCCTCATCACGCGATGCGACGATGGTTCCGTCGGGCAACAGCAGCGCGGCGGTGCAAGCAGCGGTCGATGTGTCCAGGGCGAGGATCAAGAGCCCGGCTCCTTTTACGTGCCAACAAGGAGGCACAAGCGCCGGTTCTCGGCAAGAAAAAAAGGAATGAAGTCAGACGGCTTCGATTGTCTCGACCTCGGGCACATAATGTTTGATCAGGCTTTCGACACCGCGCTTCAGTGTGACGGTCGAGGAGGGACATCCCGAGCAGGCGCCCTGCATTTCGAGGAAAAGTTTGCCGTCCTTGTAACCGCGATAGACAATGTCGCCGCCGTCCTGCGCGACGGCCGGGCGGACCCGCGTTTCCAGCAGCTCTTTGATCTGGTCGATGATATCGGAGTCGGCCGGGTCTTCTTCGAACGAAAGGGCAGCGTCCGGCGCAACCTCGATGCCGGCCGCCGTGCCGGGTTTAAACAACGGGGCATCTAGCAGGAAATGGTCGAGTAGGACCGACAGCACATCCGCTTCCAGGTTGGTCCATTCAACCGTGGGCGCGGCGGACACGGACACGAAGTCGCGCCCGAAATAGACGCCGTCGACTTGGCCCGTGGCGAACAGCGCTTCGGCGAGAGGGCTGGCTGCGGCCGCGTCGACGTTCGGGAAGTCGCGGCCGCCATGTTCCATCACCGTGCGGCCGGGCAGGAACTTACGGGTTGCCGGGTTCGGCGTCTTTTCAATCTCGATTAGCATGGGCGCGATGTGGTCCTTCGTTCGCTCGCGATCAAGCGTCCGACAGATCGCTTGCTGGCAAAGCTTCGCTTCACTCGCCCGGCACTTCCCAGCTATCGTCGATCATCTTGATTAGTGCGGAGAAATCCTTGCCCGCGCCCCCCCGGTCGACGAAGCGTTGATAGAGTTCTTCTGCCTCGCCACCCATCGGTGTGTAGGCACCGGCGGCCTGCGCGGCTTCCATCGCCAGCTTCAGGTCCTTTAGCATCAACGCGGCGGCGAACCCGCCTTCGTAATTGCGATCTGCTGGGGTCTCGGGACCCACGCCGGGGACAGGGCAATAGCTGGTCATGGACCAACTCTGGCCGCTGGCCTTGGACGAAATGTCGAAAAAGGTTTGCGGGTCGAGGCCCAGCTTCTGCGCCAGCACAAATGCTTCGCAGGTGCCGGCCATCGTGACGCCCAGCAACATGTTGTTGACGATTTTCGCCGCCTGACCCGCGCCCGGGCCGCCGGCGTGGATCACCGCCTTGCCCATCTTTTCGAGGTAGGGGCTGGCCTTGGTGAACGCTTCGTCGCTGCCGCCGACCATGAAGGTCAGCGTTCCGCCTTCCGCAGCCGCGATGCCGCCGCTGACCGGCGCATCGACCATCGTGAATCCGGCAAACGCCGCCTCGTCCTCGACCTTCTTGGCTGTAGCGACGTCGATGGTCGAGCAGTCCATCAGGATCGCGTCCTTGGGCGCGTTTAGGAGGACATTGGTCCGGAAGACCTCAGCGACATGCTTACCAGCCGGGAGCATTGTGACGACTGCATCCACGCCCTGGACGGCCTGCTCCGCGCTTTCCGCCACGGTGCAGCCATTGGCTGCCGCGCGCGCCAGTGCATCCTGGCTCAGGTCGAACGCCATGACCTCATGCCCCGCCTTGACGAGGTTTGCGGCCATCCCGCCGCCCATGTTGCCGAGCCCTATGAATGCGACGCGTGCCATTGCCCGATACTCCTTACTTGCCGGTCCAATTGCCCGGGCGCTTTTCGACGAAGGCGGTCATGCCTTCCTTCTGGTCTTCAGTGCCGAACAGGCCGTGGAACAGGCGCCGTTCGAAGTTGATGCCCTGCGCTAGGGTCATTTCGAAGGCGGCGTTGACCATTTCCTTGTTGGCGATGGCCGCGAGCGGCGCCATCCCCGCGATCGCTTCGGCTGTCTTTATCGCCTCGTCCATCAGGTCGGCGGCGGGCACGACCTTCGCGACCAGTCCGCTGCGCTCCGCCTCTTCCGCGCCCATCATCCGGCCGGTCAGGCACATTTCCATCGCCTTGGCCTTGCCAACGGCCCATGTCAGCCGCTGCGACCCGCCCATGCCCGGAGTGACGCCCAGCTTGATTTCGGGCTGGCCGAACTTGGCGCTATCGGCGGCGATAATGAAATCGGCCATCATGGCGACCTCACAGCCGCCACCTAGCGCGAAGCCCGCCACCGCCGCGATCCACGGCTTACGTGTCCGGGTGACCTGTTCCCAGCCACCGAAGAAGTTGGATGCATACATCTGGGCGAAGCCCTGTGCCTGCATCTCTTTGATATCGGCGCCCGCCGCGAACGCCTTTTCACTGCCCGTCAGGACGAGGCAGCGCTGTGAGGCGTCGGCGTCATACGCGGCGAAGGCGTCGATCAGTTCCTGCAGGACCGTCGAATTGAGCGCATTCAGCGCCTGCGGGCGGTTCAGCGTGACCAGCGTCACCGCCCCGCGCTGTTCGACCAGGATGGTTTCGTACTGGCTCATACCTGCTCCTTAAAAATCGAAGGGCCGCCATTCTTCCTCGGGGGGAAGCGGCTCGAAAAATTGCGCCACGTCCCGGTCGCCGATGGCTTCGGGGCGGGTGGGGTGCCAGTTGGGCTTGTTGTCCTTGTCGATCAGTAGGGCGCGGACGCCCTCTTTGAAGTCGGGATGATGGATCAGGCGAACCATGATCCCATATTCCATCCGCATCTCGTCGACGAAGTGGAGCTGGTAGGGGCTTTCCTGAAGCAGTTTCAGGCTGACTTTACAGGCCATCGGCGACTTGGCGCGGATCGTCGCCGCTTCCTTAATCGCCCATTCGTCACCCTCGGCTGCGCCTTCATCGAGCGCGTCCAATATATCTTCGAGTCGGTCGGAAGCAAAATAGCGGTCGACCTTGGCGAGGTTGGAGGTGATCCGCGCGGGCGGTACATCCTCTTCACTCAGTTCGTCGAGGATCGCTTGGACTCGGAATGGCTGGGCCATGATCCGCTCTTTGGCTTCTTCCAGTCGGTCGGAGGGAATGTAATGGGTCGCAAGCCGCAGCTTCAGGCACTCCGCACCGTCCAGCCGCGCGCCGGTCAGCGCCAAGAACTGAGCCAGCCGCCCGCGCAGCCGCGACAAATAGCGCCCGCCGCCGACGTCCGGGAAAATGCCAATCGTCGTTTCGGGCATGGCCAACATCGTTCGCTCGGTCGCGACCCGGAATCGGCAGGGGCAGGCGATGCCGACGCCACCGCCCATGGTGATGCCGTCCATGAACGCCACGCCCGGCTTAGGATAGGTATATTCGAGGTGGTTGAGCCGATACTCGTCGAAGAAGAAGGCACGCGCAGCCGCCTCATGCCCTTCGACGTCCTGGCTGATCGTCACGACATCGCCGCCCGCGCAAAAGCCGCGGCCCTCGGCATGGTCGATCAGGATGATGCGGACGTCGGGATCGTCGCGCCATTCAATCAGCGCCTGCGCCATGTCGCGCACCATCTGGCGGTTGAGGCTGTGTAGCGCCTTGGGACGATTGAGGCGAAGACGGCCGGCAAGGCCTTCCTTGGTGGTCAGTACGTCGCTCACGGTCGTCATCGAATCCATTTAGGGCATCATCGCGTAGCGGCCCGGCGCGGGTTCGATCCCGTCGGCGATGGCGCGCGCTGCGACCTTTTTGCTTGATCCATGGTCGTTCAACCATCCAGTCCAATGCGGCCACCAGCTTCCTTCATGCCGCGTAGCTCCGGACAGCCATTCATTAGCGTCCACCGGCATGTCGTCGCGGGTCCAAAAGCCATGCTTGTTGGCTGCGGGCGGGTTAATCACGCCGGCATTATGGCCCGACCCGCCAAGGATGAAGTCGGCGCCGATGTCGCGTGCGCCGCGATAAACGGCTTCCCATGCCGAGACGTGGTCATCCTTCAAGGCAATAACGAGCATCGGCGTTTCGATGGCGGCAAGGTCGATCGGTACGCCGTCGACCTCGAACCCTGCCGGTTCTTTCAGCCTGTTATTGAGCAGCAGGTCACGGTTGTAGCTTTTCAGGAAGGCCGCTGGGATGCGCGCGCCGTCCTCAAACCAGTAAAGCAGGTCCGACGCCGGGGCCGGCTTGTCGAGCAGGTAATGATTGACGACGCTGGACCAGATCAGGTCGTTGGCGCGCATCGCCGCGAACAGGCGCTGTAGCTCCAGGCTGTCGATGAAGCCCTGTCCCTCAAGATGGTCTTCCAGCGCTGCGAGGTGGCCCTCGTGGACGAATGCCGACCAGTCGCGCATGTCACCAAAGTCGACCAGGCTCCCGATCAGCGTTGCCGAGTTGACATCCTTGCCGCGATTCTTCGCCGCAAGCCACGCGAGCGCCATCGCGACCAAGGTCCCGCCAAGGCAGAAAGCGAACAGGTCGGGCGACGAGCCAGTGCGCTGCCGCACTTGTCCGACCGCTTCGACGATGCCTTCCAGAACATAGTCGCCGACGCCCTTGTCTTTATGCTTCTCCGTCGGGTTAACCCAGCTGACGACGAATACGGTGCGCCCCTCGTCGACCAGCCATTTCACCAGGCTTTGACGGGGGACGAGGTCGATCATGTAGAAACGATTTACCAGTGGCGGCACGTAGAGCAGCGGCTCGGCCGCGACCTTTTCGGTTGTTGGCGTGTACTGGATCAGCTGGAACAGGTCGTTTTCGTACACCACCTCCCCAGGCGTCGCGGCGATGGTCTTACCCTTCTCGAACGCATTCGGGTCGGTACGGCGTTGCACGATGCCCTTGCCGCCCGCCATATCCTCGATGAGGTTCGCGAAGCCCTGGACAAGGTTGGCGCCGCCAGTTTCCTTGACGCGTTTCACCACTTCCGGGTTGGTCGCGGCGAAATTGGCCGGCGAAATCGCGTTCAGATACTGGTCGAGCAAGAAGCGGACCATGGCATGTGAGCTCTCGCTCCCTTCGCCCACCGAAACCACATCGCGAAGCTGCTGCGACGCAAGGAGGTAGGCATCGCGGATGGCACGGTAGTAGGCGTCGTCCTGCCACTCGGGTGCTGCAAAGCGCCGGTCGCGGGGCTTCTCGCCCGCCTTGCCCGACAGAGCGCCAGCCCAGAAGGCGCCCCACTGCTGCGCGGCGGCGAGCTGCACTTCCATCAGATCCTGGGGCTTCATCGCCAGGCCAAGCGCAAACTCGCTGCTCGCTTGCGCGATGGCGAAGGGATCGAAGGGCAGGCTGGGCTTAACCTCGCCTTTCATCATCCTCTCTGCGGCTTCGGTCAGCCGGCGGGTCATGTCGGCAATCACTGGCGGGTCAGCTCCCGCCCGACGATCATTCGCATGACTTGGTTGGTACCTTCCAGGATCGAATGGACGCGCAGATCGCGCCAGAACCGCTCGATGGGATAATCCTGCAGATAGCCGTAGCCGCCGTGAAGCTGCAGCGCGCGGTCGACCACGCTGCTGCCGGTGTCGGTCGCCAACCGCTTGGCCATTGCCGCGAACTTGCTCTTGTCGGGAGCATTGGCGGTAACCTTGGCGGCCGCGACGTAGAGCAGGTATCGCGCGGCCTGAAGCTCGGTTTCCATGTCAGCCAGCATGAACTGGGTATTCTGGAAATCGGAGATCGCCTTGCCGAACTGCTTGCGTTCCTTGGTATAGTTCACCGCCTCGTCGAGGCAGCGCTGCGCCCCGCCCAGCGAGCATGCACCGATGTTGAGGCGACCGCCGTCGAGACCCATCATCGCGATGCGGAAGCCTTCACCTTCACCCCCGACGCGATTTGACACGGGAACGCGTACCTCATCGAAATTTACCTGCGCGGTCGGCTGCGAATGCCAGCCCAGCTTCTTTTCGTTGGCGCCGAAGCTAACGCCCTTCATGTCCTTTTCGATGACTAGGCAGCTGATGCCCTTGGGACCGTCTTCGCCGGTGCGGACCATGGTCACATAGACTTCATTTTCGCCGCCGCCCGAGATGAAGGCCTTGGATCCCGATACGACATAATGGTCGCCGTCCGTGACCGCCCTCGTTTTCAGCGCCGCGGCGTCGGAGCCGGACGACGGCTCGGTCAGGCAATAACTTGCGATCCGTTCCATCGGGATCAGGGAGGGGAGGTATTTCTGCTTCAGCTCGTCCGATCCGAAGCGGTCGATCATCCAGCTTGCCATATTGTGGATCGAGATGAAGGCGCTGGTCGACGGACAGCCGTAGGCCATCGCTTCCATGATCAGCGCAGCGTCCAGCCGACCAAGGCCGATGCCGCCACTTTCCTCGCTGACGTAGATCGACCCAAAGCCAAGCTCGGCTGCCTGCCGGATCGTGTCGCGCGGGAAGATATGCTTCTCGTCCCATTCGGCAGCGAACGGCGTGATCGCGTCGGCGGTGAATTTCTGCGCCATTTCCTGGATCTGGCGCTGGTCGTCGGTCAGGTCGAACTGGGTCATGGTGGCGGCGCCTAGCACCCCAATCCCGGGCGTTCCAGTGGCTAGCCGCCGGTCCGTGTGCAGCGGCGATAACGCAACGTCCCGCCGTCCACCTGCCGGATGAGGACGTTACTGCTGCCGGTCAGCGAAAGTTCCTCTGTCGCTGACCAGCGGCCGCGATCTCCCTCGTAATTGAAGGTACCGACATAGCGTTCAGGAAAATTGCCGAGCGTCTGGATCAGGCGGCCTTGCCCCTCGGGCAGGCCAAGCATTCCGCCGCTGATTTCCAGAGCCATCGATCCAGGGCGGCGCGGGCTTATGCAATCGTCCACCGACATACCCCAGCGTCCACGGAAAGCCTGCGGGATCGGGGTGGCGCCGGCCTGCATTTCATCCTCCGGCGCAAGCTCGTCACGCTCGCCCAGCTCGTTGCTGAGGTCGGCGGTCTCGTTGGCGACGGGTTCTGACGCGGGGGCAGGCTCAGGATCGTTGCTCAGTGCGACCTCCGGCAGCTCGCTCGCCGATTGCGACCGCTCGATCGCTTCGGGAGTCAGCTTGTCCTCATCGCTCGGCGACCCGCAGGCCGCCAGGCAAACCGCCAGCGTCAGGATGATCCCCCGTCTCACCGTCAGGAGCAGCGCTTATAGGTGAAATTGCCTTCCGCTTCGGCGCGCTTCAGCGTCTCACCGGTGCGGGTGAAGGTCATGATCTTTTCCCACGTCTGGCCTTCGCCGGTGAAACCGAACAGGCCCGAAAAGCTTGTCGCGATGGCCGGACGCTGTTCCTTCAACGTTGCCGTGGATTCGTAGAAGCGGATGCTCTTCTCACCGATGGTCATCAGGCCCTTGGCATCGCTCCGGCCCTGTTCGCAGTCAGCCGCGACCATGCCCCACCGGCCGCGATATTGGCTGGGGATCAGCGACGCTTCGGGCGTTCCCGGCGGCGACGGCTGCTCGGATCTGGCGTCGTCCGCTTCGTTCAGCGAACCGTGCGCATCGTCGGGCGTCCCGGCCGATTCGTCGGGCGGCAGGGTTTCGGGGTCGGCGGAGGCGGCAGCGTTGGTTTCGTCGATTGCAATATTTTCGTCGGTGGACGTTTGTTGGCAGGCGACGAGTGCGAACGCCAGCAGTGCGGCGGGGAGGAGGGCGTTGGTCAGTTTCATGTCGAACTAACGTCCTACCTCCCTGTGCGTTGCGTCAGCCCATGGTGGGAATGACGAACGCTTCCTTGTGATCGCCGGCCGCCGTGCCATCAGGCCAGCGCTGTGTAACCACCTTGGTCTTGGTCCAGAAACGCAGACCTTCCTGCCCGTACTGTCCGATGTCGCCAAAGCCTGACCGCTTCCAGCCGCCGAAGCTGTGATAGCTTACCGGCACGGGGATCGGCACGTTAACGCCGACCATGCCGACATTCACGCGGTTGACGAATTCGCGCGCTGCATGGCCGTTGCGGGTGAAGATGGCGACGCCGTTGCCATAATCGTGGGCGCTCGGCAGGCGGACGGCTTCGTCGAAGCTGTCGGCGCGGACGATTTGCAGCACCGGGCCAAAAATCTCTTCCCTGTAGGACCGGAAGCTGGGCTTCACATGGTCGAAAAGCGTCGGTCCGACAAAGAAGCCCTTCTCGTGGCCCTGCAGCGTGAAGCCGCGGCCGTCGACGACCAACTCGCCGCCCTCATCGGCGCACATCTGGATGTAATTTTCGACGCGCTGCTTGTGCGCCTCGTTGATGACCGGGCCATAATGGGCGTCTGGGTCGGTTGAGATGCCGATTTTCAGCTTTTCGATCGCCGGCACCAGCTTTTCGCGGAGGGCGGCGGCGGTGTCGTCACCCACCGGTACGACCACGGGCAGCGCCATGCAGCGCTCACCGGCCGATCCGAAGGCCGCGCCGGTCAGGTCGGTGACGACCTGGTCAAGGTCGGCGTCGGGCATGACGATGCCGTGGTTCTTGGCTCCACCGAAAGCCTGTACGCGCTTACCGTTCGCGGTGCCGCGCGAGTAGATGTACTGGGCGATGTCGGACGATCCGACAAAGCTGATGCCGGCGATATCAGGGTGATCCAGAATGGCGTCGACCATTTCCTTGTCGCCGTGGACGACGTTCAGGATGCCGTCGGGCAGGCCTGCTTCCTTCATCAATTCGGCCAGGCGAACCGGAACGCTGGGATCGCGCTCGGAGGGCTTCAGAATGAAGGCGTTGCCGCAGGCGATGGCCATGCCGAACATCCACATCGGGATCATCGCTGGGAAGTTGAACGGCGTGATGCCGGCGCCGATGCCGAGCGGCTGGCGCATCGAATAGACATCGATGCCGGGACCTGCGCCCTGCGTATATTCGCCCTTCAGGGCCTGGGGGATTCCGCAGCAATATTCGATGACCTCAAGGCCTCGCTGAACGTCGCCGCGCGAGTCCGCCAGCACCTTGCCATGCTCGCTCGAGAGCAACTCGGCGAGGTCGTCCATATTATGCTCGATCAGTTCCTTGAACTTAAACATGACTCGGGCGCGGCGCTGCGGGTTGGTCGCGGCCCAAGCGGGTTGCGCGGCAAGCGCTGCATCGACCGCCTTTTGTAGGGTCGATGGCGTGCCCAGCGTGACGGTCGCCTGCACTTCGCCATGCGAGGGGTTCCACACTTCGCCCGTGCGGGTGCCTTCGGACAGGCTACTGCCGTTGATGAAATGCTCGATGCTACGCATGGCCGGGATCCCGAAACTGATTGAGGTTCGGGCGCTCCCCTAACGCCGCCTCCGATCAATTGCCAGCGGGGCAATCTGCATATTGGCTCGCAGTCAGCCCATCCCACGCCGCCTTGCCGCCGGCTGTCGCCTTTTCCAGCGTCAGTCGAAAATCGCGATATTCCTGGTGGTTGGGTAGGCCCAGGCGCGCCTCGACGATATGGCCACCCTCTGCGTCGATCCACAAGGTGCCGCTGCTGGGTGTCGTGCCCGTCACCGTCAGGTCGAAGCGGATTGTCTTGCGGCCAAGATAATCTTCTTCGCCACCGAAAGCTGCGCGAAGTAGCCCTAGGTCCCGAAAAACTCCGTTCTGGCCGGGCCAGATGACCGGAAGCTCGAACGAGAAATCTTTCTGCGGCCGATGCTCCTGCAGGAAGCTGTTCAGGTCGGCAAAGTCGAAATCATAGAGTAGGAAGGGCCGTGACTTCAGTGGATGACTCTCCTGGATGCGCGGGCCGCCGGGCGGTGCCACGTCGGCAACCAGCGTCGAACGCGCCGGGTCCAGCGTAAGCGTCCCGAACCGCGCCTGGCTTCCGTCGCGCGTTACCTTGCCGGCGACGAACAGCGTTCCTTCTTGCACCCGCTCATCCATCCACGCCGTTACATAGGCCGACGTGGTGCACTTGCTGACCCATTTGTACACGGTGATCTCGCGCCGCGACGGTCTGTAGTGAACGACATGCTCCGGTTGCGACCCGTCGATGTTCGAACGGACGTAATGGAGGATGGGCGAGGGCTGGACGATAGCAAGCGCGACGGCGAAGGCAGCGATCATGTATCAAAGGTAACTGTATTATATATGTAATACAATAGCGGGCTGGATTGCCTGCGCGGCCCGTGCTTAAGTTGCAGGCATGGTACGCGCATCCCTCCTCCTCACCGCCCTTTTCTCCACCACCGCCGCGGTCGCCCAACAGTCGCCGCAGGACGCTCGCCTCGGGCAGATCGCTAGCGCGGTCGATGCCGCGCGCATGAAGGCGACGGTCGCCACGCTGGTCAGCTTCGGTACCCGCCACACCTTATCGTCGCAGACCGATCCGAAACGCGGCATCGGCGCCTCGGTCCGCTGGGCGGAAGCAGAGATGAAGAAGCTCGGCCTGCAGACGCTCCAGACGTGCGACACGGTGACGGGGCGCCGAGTGCCGACCCCGACAAAGGTATGCAACGCGGTGGCTATCCAGCGCGGGACCGAGCGGCCGAGTGACGTGGTCATCATTACCGGTCATATCGACAGCCGGGTGACCGACGTGATGAACGCAACCGCCGACGCACCGGGCGCGAACGACGATGGATCGGGCACGGCGGCAGTAATGGAGGCGGCGCGGGTACTGTCGAAGCACAAGTTTCCCGGCACCATCGTCTATGCCGCGCTGAGCGGGGAAGAGCAGGGACTCCTCGGCGGCAAGATCCTCGCTGATTATGCCAAAGCGCAGGGCTGGAACGTCATCGCCAATCTGAACAACGACATTATCGGCAACAGCTGCGGCTCCGACGGCGTGTGCAACGACAAGCAAGTGCGCGTCTTCTCGGAGGGGCTGCGCTGGCAGGGGGGCGACGAGCTTCGCGACGATGTACGTAGCCTCGGTGGCGAGAACGACAGCCCGTCACGCAACATCTCACGCTACCTCGACAGCCTAGCCGAGCGGCTGCCTTCGATTGGCCTCGACGTCATGCAAGTCTGGCGCAACGACCGCTTTGGCCGCGGCGGGGATCACACGGAGTTTCTGAACGCGGGATTCCCGGCGGTGCGGATGTCGGTCGCGGTCGAAAACTACAATTGGCAGCACCAAGACCTGCGTACCGAAAAAGGCGTCGAATATGGCGACACCATCGACAAGATGGATTTCCCTTATCTGGCCAAGGTGACCAAACTGAACGTCGCTGCATTGGCCGCCCTAGCCAGCGCCCCGCCGCCGCCGATGCCGACCGTAGAAGGCGCGGTGAGTACGGACACGACAATCAAGTGGCCGCTTCTTTCGACTGCCGAAAGTTTCGTGGTCCGGTGGCGTCGTACCGACTCCAATCAATGGCAATTCGAACGTCGGGTGCCCAAGCAGCTTAGGGTCGACACGCCCGACACAGTGGTTCTTCCGAAAGTTCGCGTCGACGACTGGGTGTTCGGCGTTTCGTCTGTCAGCAAGGACGGCTACGAAAGCCCGGTCGCCTCGGCTGTTCCCGGCGGCGCTTTCAAGCCTTATGTAAATCCGGCGAAAACAAAGTGAGGACACTTTAGGATTGCGCGTGCATTAAACGCCTGATGCCCCGCAAACCTTCCGCTGGCCTGCCGACCGCAAAGCAGATTCTCGACTTCATCGAAAGCTCCGGGCAGCCCGCCGGCAAGCGCGAGATCGCGCGGGCATTCGGCCTATCCGGTCACGAGAAGATCCTGCTGAAGGCGCTGCTTAAGGACATGGCCGACGAAGGCCTGATCGACAGCGCGCCCGGCCGCGCTTTCCACAAGGCGGGCGGGGTACCGCGTGTCACCGTGCTACGCGTCGTGT
This sequence comes from Sphingomonas edaphi, assembly GCF_003583725.1. Taxonomy (GTDB): domain Bacteria; phylum Pseudomonadota; class Alphaproteobacteria; order Sphingomonadales; family Sphingomonadaceae; genus Sphingomicrobium; species Sphingomicrobium edaphi. The sequence continues at coordinate 331,282 of NZ_QXTF01000002.1, forward strand.
CGGTCGACGACGGGCAGGTGTTGGCCACGCCCGAAAGCTGGCACGCCGACACCCCGCCGCCGAAGCTTCGCGTAATCGAGCGTGGCAGGCGGTCCGCGCTTGCGCTCAACGATCGCATCCTGGCCCGCACCGAGGAAGCCGGCGCTGGCTACGTTGCTCATCCGATGAAGAAACTGGCCCGCTCGGCCGAACTGGTACTGGGCGTGGTGCGGCTGGAGGGTGATCGCCATTATCTTACCCCGGTCGACAAGAAGGAGCGGCGCGAGCTTCCGATCTCCGACCTAAAGGACGCACAACCGGGCGACCTCGTCCTTGCCGAACCCTCCGGTCGCCCGCCGCGCACGACCGCGCGGGTGGACGCCATCCTTGGCGATCCGTTTGCCCCGCGCAGCTTCTCTATGATCGCGATCCACAAGCATGGCATCCGCGACGAATTTCGCGCCGAGGCCACCGCGGAAGCCAAGAAGGTCGCCTCGCAGCTGCTTGGTGACCGTGAGGACCTGACCCAACTGCCGATTGTAGCCATCGATCCGGAAGATGCGCGCGACCATGACGATGCCATCTGGGCCAAGGCGCGCGAGGACGGCGACGGCTGGGACGCGATTGTCGCCATTGCTGACGTTAGCTACTACGTGCGCCCCGGTAGCGAATTGGATCGCGAGGCCCGGGCCCGCGGCAACAGCGTCTATTTTCCCGACCGCGTCGTGCCGATGCTGCCCCACGAACTGTCGTCCGACATCTGTTCGCTGAAGCAAGGGCAGGAGCGGGCCGCGATGGCCTGCCACCTCCACGTCGGCAGTGACGGCGCCCTTAAAAGCTGGCGATTCTCGCGTGCCAAAATTTGTGTCGCTGCAAACATTGCGTATGAGAATGCTCAGGCGGCGATGGACGCGGTTGGAGAGCAAGTTGTTGAAGTCGCAAGCTCTCCCTGTTCGATGCCCGATCTTGAAGGTCCGGTTCCGAAAGAGTTGGTCGACAAGGCGCTGATACCGCTCTGGGCCTGTTGGCGAGCCTTGCTGTCTGCCCGGGAAAAGCGCGAACCGCTTGAGCTCGACCTTCCCGAACGGCGCGTCATGCTCGACGAAAAGGGCCGAATCCTCTCCGTCGCCCCGCGCGAGCGACTCGATGCCCATCGGCTGGTCGAGGACTATATGATCGCTGCCAACGTCGCAGCGGCCAAAGCTCTGGAGCGCAAGAAGGCGCCGGTCATGTACCGCGTGCACGAAGGCCCGGGCCGCGAGAAGTTGGTCGCGCTCAAGGATTATCTGGCCACCTTCGATATCGAATTTGCGCTTGGCCAAGTCATCAAGCCCGCGATTTTTAACCGGATCATAGAGCGGATTGGCCCCGATCACGATGCCCGGCCGGAAATCATGGAACAATTGCTCCGGACCCAGATGCAGGCGCGCTACTCGCCTGAAACGCTCGGCCATTTCGGGCTCGCGCTTGGCAGCTACGCGCATTTCACGTCGCCGATCCGTCGTTATGCCGACCTGCTCGTCCACCGAGCGCTGGTCAGCGCCTACCGTCTCGGGGATGGCGGCCTCCCTTCCCAGGAAGCGGAGCAGTTTGTCGAGATCGGCGAGCATATTTCGATGCTGGAACGCCGGGCGATGGAGGCGGAACGAGAGACGATCGATCGCTACGTCGCCGCTTTCCTCGCCGACAAAGTCGGGCAGATTTTGCGCTGCCGGATTACCGGCGTCCAGCCGTTCGGCTTCTTCGCGACGGTCGAGGATTTGGGCGGTGACGGGCTGGTGCCGGCAGCGATCTTGGGCAACGAATATTTCCGCTACGACGAGGCAGCCCGCGCCTTGGTTGGAGAGCAAAGCGGTGAGACCTACCGCGTCGGCCAGCATCTCGAGCTCAAGCTGGTCGAGGCCAATCCTGCGTCGGGCGCGCTCCGCTTCGAGCTTCCCGAAGGCAAGTTCGCCGCGCCGCCGCGAACCGCGCGCAAGGACCGCACTCGGGCAGGGTCGAAACGTGGGCGCCCCGGCAATATCCGGCACCAAGGCAAGCGCCGCCGTTAGGGCTGCAACCAATTCAACCATCATGCGCTTCGTTCCCGACGGAAATAAGGGGCGCAGCAATGGCCAATCACAATATCGCGATCATCGTCGGCAGCCTTCGCGACGGCAGCATCAACCGCAAGGTCGCGCGCTCTATGTGCGCCTTGCACGACCGGTTGGACTGCGAGATTGTGGAGATCGGCGATCTTCCACTCTACAATCCGGATCTTGACGGCAAGGACCCGCCTGCAAGCTGGAGCCGGTTCCGTGACGCCGTGCGCGGCGCGGAAGGCGTCCTGTTCGTCACGCCCGAATATAATCGCTCAATGCCCGGCGCGCTGAAGAACGCGATCGACGTTGGCTCGCGTCCTTACGGGAAAAGTGTGTTTGCCAAAAAACCGGCGGCCATCGTCACCGTCTCCCCCGGCGCCATCGGCGGATTCGGTGCCAACCACGCGCTTCGCCAGTGCGCGGTGTTCCTCGACATGCCCGTTATGCAGCAGCCGGAAGCTTATTTGGGTCAGGTCGCCGAAGATGCGTTTGGAGATGACGGACTGCTAAAGGACGGCCCCTTGAAGGATCTCGTCGCGAAGCTGTCGGCGGCGTTCGGCGACTGGGTCGACCTCATCAAGGCCGGTCGCGCCAAGCTGCTTGGCGACAGTTCGGGGTCGGAAGGTTAGCACATCGACTCGCCATCCATTGCGGGTTAGCCTCCGGGCTTCGATAGCGACGGAGGCAAATCATGGCTCACAAGTTCGTGATCAAGAAATCGTCCAACGGCGAATACATCGCCAGCTTCGAGTATAATGGCGAAAAAGTCTTCTGGACCGAAACGTACAAGTCCAAGGCGTCTGCCCAGAACGCGATCGATTCCATCAAGAAAAACGGCCCCATGGCCGAGGTGCATGACGCGACTTGAGCGCCCGAGCAGCGATGCGGGTCCCACTGCAATCGCAGGAAACGCGAAGAGCTAGCCAAGGCGGCCAGCCGTGCGCGAACTGGCTAGGACTTACGTTACGGGATTCCTGCCCCTGACGCGCCTGCGATCGGACTAAAGTCTCGGGAGCGTTACCCCCCGCTGGCCCATATATTTGCCGGCCCGGTCCTTGTAGCTAGTCTCGCACCGCTCGTTTCCTTTCAGGAACAGGAACTGGCACGCGCCCTCGTTGGCATAGATCTTGGCCGGCAGGGGTGTCGTGTTCGAAAATTCCAGCGTGACATGACCCTCCCAGCCGGGCTCCAAGGGGGTCACGTTCACGATGATCCCGCAACGCGCATAGGTCGACTTGCCGAGGCAGATCACCAGCACGTCTTCCGGCACCCGGAAATATTCGACCGTTCGGGCCAGGGCAAAGCTGTTGGGCGGGATGATGCAAACGTCGGTCTGGCGATCGACGAAGCTGTTGCCAGCAAAATCCTTCGGATCGACGACGGCGCTGTCGATGTTGGTGAAAATCTTGAATTCGTCCGCAACCCGCGCGTCATACCCGTAGGACGACAGGCCATAGCTGATGCAGCCCTCGCGGCGCTGCGCCTCCACGAACGGCTCGATCATGCCGTTGGTCTGGGCCTGCTCGCGAATCCATCTGTCGGAAAGTATGCTCATGCTGCTTTGGCTAGCCGCCGCGACGGGCCGCACGCAATGCCGCTGATTATCCACAGCGGTGTCCACGGAAAAATGGATCGGCGGGTAGAGCCTCGAATGTCCATCGCGTAGGGTTCTGCCATGGCCGAGATCATTCGCATCAACGAGGCCGGCGATGCGCCGGCGCCCGAGACCAAGCTCCCGCAAAATATCGAGGCAGAGGCCGCGCTGTTGGGCGCGCTTATGATCGACAACCGGCTGGTCGAAGATGTCCAGATTCGACTGAAACCACACCATTTCTTCGAACCACTGCACGGTCGTATTTACGAAGCGATCTTGCGGATGAGCGACAAGAACATGGTCGCCAACCCGGTGACCCTGAAGCCGATTTTCGAAGCCGATGACGCGATGAAGGAGGTAGGTGGACCGGCCTATCTCGCGCAGCTGACCGGTTCGGGCGCCGCTGTCATTGGCGCGCGCGACTTCGCCGCGCAAATCTATGACCTGGCGCTGCTCCGCGCGCTTGTCGGCGTCGGCCGCGACATGGTCGAAAGCGCGCTGGACACCTCGGAGGAAGTAGCGCCGCTCTCGCAGATCGAGCGGGCGGAAAGCGAGCTGTACCGCGTCGCGGAAGAGGGCGGGAACGAAGGTAAAGTCAAAAGTTTCGGGGAGGCGAGCATCCTCGCCGTGAAGCAGGCGGAAAAGGCACTCAACAGCGGCGGTCACCTGTCGGGTGTAACCACTGGCCTCGACGGGGTGAACACCAAGGTCGGCGGGCTGCACAAGAGCGACCTTATCATCCTTGCCGGCCGTCCGGGCATGGGCAAGACGTCGCTTGCGACTAACATGGCCTTCGCGGCGGCGCAGCGCTTCGTCCGCGACCAGGAAGATGGAATTGCGGCAGACAAGAGCGCTGGTGCGCCGGTTGCCTTCTTCAGCTTGGAAATGTCCGCGGACCAGCTGGCAACCCGTATCCTCGCCGAACAGTCCGGGATTTCCTCGGAAAACCTACGCATGGGCAAGATCAGCCAGCAGGAATTTCGCAACCTCGCGCGGGCCTCCAGCGAATTGTCGAACCTGCCGCTATACATCGACGATACGCCCGGCCTGTCGATCGCTGCGCTCCGCGCCCGGGCTCGCCGCCTGAAGCGGCAGAAGGGCATCGGCTTCGTCGTCGTCGATTATCTTCAGCTGCTGCAGGGCACCGGCAAGGGGTCGGCTGGCGACAATCGCGTCCAGGAAATTTCGGAAATCAGCCGCGGCCTCAAGCAGCTCGCCAAGGAACTCGACCTGCCGGTCATGGCGCTGTCACAGCTCAGCCGTGCGGTCGAACAGCGAGAGGACAAGCGGCCCCAACTGTCCGACCTTCGTGAATCGGGTTCGATCGAGCAGGACGCCGACATGGTCTGGTTCGTATTCCGCCCCGACTATTATGTCGCCGCCAAGCAGCCTAGCGAGGATCATCCTGACTTCGCCGCCTGGCAGGAAGAGATGTCGCGTGTTTACGGCACCGCCGAATTGCTCGTCGCTAAGCAGCGTCACGGCGCGACGGGCAAGGTTCGCATGCGCTTCGACAGCCGCATCACCAAGTTCAGCGATCCCATCGATGGCGACTATCTGCCGGAAATGCGCGGGTGAACAGTCGCCGCCGCGTCACCGTCAACGACGAGATGCAGCAGGGCTATAGCTACGAACTGACTGCGCGGGAGGGCCGCGACTTCGATCCGGAATTCCGGCCCGAACTGACGCCGAAGGAGATGCTGGAATTCGGCATTTTCTGCGGAAAATATATGACCGACTGTCGCGACGAATTCCCGGCGAGCTGGTTCGAGAAGGCTCAGCTGGCCGACGGCAAGCGCGACTGTTCGCTCAACTATTTCGGGGTGGACGCCAGCCAGCCGCTATCCGAATGGAAGCGCAAGGGCTGGATCCATCCCGACGACCCGCGCGGATGGTTCCAATGGTATTGCCGCTACTACATGGGCCGCCGCCTACCCGGCGAGGACGATCGGCAGATCAAACGCTGGAAGAACATTCGCAGGCACATCGCGCAGATCGAAAAGCATTGCGATCCCGGCGACATCAGTTGCCGCCGAAAGCAGCGCCAAGCCGTGCTCCACTGGGCCTACGACAGCCGGAAAATCTAGAAGAGAATAATGCCTCCCATCCCCGAGCCCGCGACGACCGCGAGCACGGCGAGCTTCGACTTCCAGAAATAAAGCAGAGCCAGGCTAACGGCGAAAACTACTGCGGCAACCGGGAGTGGCGCGGAGCCGGCGACGTTCACGCCCAGTTGCACTGCAGTAACCGCGATCAGTCCGACGACGCCCGCGGCAACGCCCTCCAGGATCCGATGTAACCGGTCATTCTCGGCGATCTTTTCCAGCCGCTCGGAGAACAGCAGTGCGAAGGCGAAAGCCGGTAGGAAAATTCCGACGGTGATCGCCAATGCCCCGCCAAGCCCGGCTGCAATATAGCCGGCGAAAGTCGCGAAGATGATGAGCGGTGCGGGGAGGACGCCAGTGAGAGCGATGCTGTCGAGGAATTGGCGATCCGTAATCCATCCGCGGCCCACCGCATCTTCCCGCACGAACGGGATGGCGGTGTAGGCGCCGCCAAACGTCAGCAGCCCGGCCTTCAACCCCGACAGGAAAAGCGCAGCAGCTGTCGCCGTTCCGGCAGTAATCGCGGAGTCCACCGGCAGCTCGACGGAGGAAATGCCGGTGCCCCAGCTTGCACCTGCGGCGGCCACGGCGAGGAAGACGATTGCCGTTGGGCGCCTACCCGACGTCCAGAGTGCGTAGAATAGCCCGGACGCGGGCAGAATCAGCCAGAAGCTGACGCCCAGCATCGTCGCTGCCGCGCTTGCGAAGCCGACGAACCATGCCGGCGCGTCGACCAAGACGTGTCCGGCTATCCGGTGAACGGCGCGAACGATTAGCGCGACAAAAACGCCGACCTGCATTCCGAGGAACAGCGCGGCGAGCATCGGCGTGTGCAGGTCAAGCCGCACGTATAGCCACGCCATTGCCAAGGTGAGGACCAGCCCGGGCAGCATGAAGCCGAGCCCGGCGAGAATTCCGCCGATCCTGCCGCCCGTCATCATGCCCAGGTGGACGCACAGTTCGTGCGCTTCCGGCCCGGGGAGGACTTGGTAGGCGGCAAGCAGGCGGTTGAACCGCTCGGTCGGAAGCCAATGTTGTTCTTCGACCAGCTCGCGCTTGAGCATCGCAATCTGCGCAACCGGGCCGCCCCAGGCGAGTAGTCCGAATTTCAAGAACCGAAGGAAGATTGTGCCTGGCGGCTGGCGCTCGCTGGCGTCAGTTGCCGTTGGGGGCATAGGCGTCGCGAAGGCCTTCGGCGATGACAGCGCGCGTAGCGTCGGCCTCGACGCTGGTCACCGGATAGGCCGAATAATCGGCGGCGTAGAAGGCACTGGGGCGGTGGTTGCCGCTCAGGCCGACGCCGCCGAACGGAGCGCTCGACGGGGCGCCGTTGGTCGGCTTGTTCCAGTTGATGACGCCCGCCCTGACATTGGCCCAGAAGCGGTCGTACAGTTCCGGGCTTTTGGTCAGCACGCTGGCCGCTAGGCCGAAGCGCGTGTTGTTGGCCTCGTCGATTGCGGCGTCGAAATCCTTGACGCGGATGAGCTGCAGCACGGGGCCAAACATTTCCTCATCCGGCCGGTCCTTGGCGTCGGTCACGTCGATCAGTGCAGGCGTCAGGTATGGCCGCTCCTCGAACGGGCGGTCGAGGCGCCGGATCGGCCGTCCGCCCTTCATCATCAGGCCCATGAATTGTTCCTGCAAGTGATCGGCGGCGGCGTTATCGATCACCGGCCCCATGAACGGTTGCGGGTCGGCCATCGGGTGATCGACGATGATCCGGTCCATTATTCTGACAACCTCGGCGATCAGTTCCTCGTGCTGGCCGTCTTCGACGATTAGCCGGCGGGCGCAGGTGCACCGCTGGCCGGCAGACAAAAAGGCCGACTGGACGATGATCGTTGCCGCGGCCTGCACGTCGGGTGTGTCCCAGGCGACTAGCGGGTTGTTCCCGCCCAGCTCTAGTGCAAGCATCTTGTGCGGCATCTCGGCATACTGGCGGTGAAGCGCCATGCCGGCGCGCGCCGACCCAGTGAACAGCAACCCATCGATGCCGTCCTGCCCGGCGAGCGCGCGGCCCTCGTTCGGTCCGCCGATCAGCAGGCGCAGCACGCCCTCCGGAACTCCGGCCTCGTGAAAACAATCGACCAGAAAGGCGCCCGTCGCGGGCGTTCTCTCTGACGGCTTGAAGACGACCGCATTCCCCGCGATCAGTGCTGGGACGATGTGGCCGTTGGGAAGGTGGGCAGGAAAATTATAGGGACCAAGCACCGCCAGAACGCCATGCGGCTTGTGACGTACCGTGACCTTGTTGCCCATTGCCGCTTCCAGGCGCCGCGTAGGTGTCCGGTCGGAATAGGCGTCGATCGAAATCTCGACCTTTCCGACGACCGACTCGACCTCGGTCTTCGCTTCCCAAAACGGCTTGCCGGTTTCCCGAGCGATGAGTTCTGCAAACTCTGTTTCACGCGATCGGACGACGTTGGCAAAGCGGCGGATCATTTCCATCCGATAGGTGACCGAATGCGCGGCCCACTCTGCCCATGCGGAGCGCGCCGCGGCGACTTCCGCCGCGGCGTCGCCGACAGGTCCTGACCAGACTTCCGCGCCGGTCGCCGGCTCAGTCGAAACGATGATGTCGCTCATGTTATCTCCAGCACCGGGGCTGGCCGTTCCCATGCCCGCGGCTTGGGGTCAAGGTTAGGCGTCCGCCGCCATGGCGTCACCAAACCGGCGGATGGCCTCTATCTTTAGTTCGAAGGGCGACCAGTCGTCTCCATCGGCGATTGCGGCCCAGATAAACTCAACCTCATCAATCAGCATCGAACAGGGTGCCTCGTCGCCCCAATAAGGGTGGCGAAGCTGCCGCTGGCGCCCCTCAAGTGCCGCCCGCAGATCATCGAACAGCGGGTCGTCGTACTCCTCTGATGGGGGAATGCGTCCGCCCCGCCAATCGAAAAAGAAACGGTCGATTCCGACCTTCCGCGAGCGCAGCGCTTTCAACATGGCCGAAACCAGTGCCCGATCGTCCTCTTCGGCGGCGACCCCCAGCCTCGCGATCAGTCGGCCGATCAGCGCCTCCTCGAAGCGGGCAGGCCAGCTGGCCAGCAAGTCGGAAAGCGCGGGCGCTTCGCCGATCAGCGCCAGGCATCCGGCAAGCTGCGCCACGTCCCAATGGATCGCCTCGGGCTGCCGCCCAAACGCGTAAAGTCCAGCCTCGTCGAAGTACGCCGCGGTGAACTCCTCGTCCCAAACCGTCGCGAACCGCCACGGGCCGTAGTCGAAACTCTCGCCAGTGATGTTGATATTGTCACTGTTGAGCACGCCATGCACGAAACCCGCCGCAATGTAGCTAGCGGCCAGCGTCGAAGTCGAACTGCAAACAAGTTCCAGCAGGCGTGTAGCATTTGCGCTCGCATTTGCGCCTGGCTGTTCCGAGTAAAGATGTTGCAGGCAGTAGGTCACAAGCCTCTCGATGCTTCCCGCGTCCTCGAAATAAGCCAGCCGCTGGAAGGTGCCGATCCGGACATGGCTGTGGCTGAGCCGGGTCAACACGGCCGAGCGGGTAGGAGAGGGCTCATCCCCACGCCACAACGCCTCGCCGGTTTCGAAAAGGGCAAAACTCTTCGAAGTGTTCACGCCGAGTGCCTCGAGCATCTCGGTTGCCAGCACCTCGCGCACACCACCTTTCAGTGTCAGTCGGCCGTCGCCATTGCGACTATATGGTGTCTTGCCGCTCCCCTTGGTCCCCAGGTCGAGCAGTCGGCCGCGATCATCTCGGACCTGCGCGAACAGGAAGCCGCGGCCGTCGCCAAGATCAGGATTGTAATGGCGAAACTGGTGGCCGTGGTAGCGGAGGGCCAGCGGCGTCGGGAGATTACTTGGCAACGGTTGGAATCGAGCGAAATGCCGCTCCCAATCCACTTCGGCCAGTCCTGTCCGGTTCGCCCAGCGCTGGTTCAGAAAGCGCGGGATCGCCGACGGGAATTCGGCGGGCCTTACCGCATCGTAGAAGGCATCGCCCAAACTCAGGATTGGCGGATTTTCCGGGACGGGTTGCGAAGCGGCCATTGGCCCGCGATAGGGGAGGGAAACCGCGGGGGGAAGTTCAAGCATGGCGACCTGGACCGATCGATACTGGAACAGCGCCGACGGCTTGCGGCTCCACTATCGCGATTATGAAGGGCCGCGCGACAAGCCCCCGATCCTGTGCATTCCCGGCCTGACCCGAAATGCCCGGGATTTTGAGCCAGTGGCCGAGCGTTACGCGGGAGCATGGCGCGTTATCTGCGTTGATCTTCGCGGTCGTGCGGGCAGTGACTACGATCCGGAACCCAAGCACTACTCGCCCCCATTCTATGTCGCCGACCTGCTGAAACTGCTGGACCAGGAAGGCATCGCCGACGCGGTGTTCATGGGGACCTCACTGGGTGGCATCTGCACGATGATCCTTGCTTCTACTGATAGCGACCGGATCGCCGGTGCGATGCTTAATGACGTCGGTCCTGAGCTCTGCCAGGTCGGGATCGACCGGATCGCAACCTATGTCGGCAAGGACGTTGAATTCTCGTCTTGGAACGACGCCGTTGAGCAGCTGCGGGAGCGCAACGGAGAAGTATTCCCGCGTTGGGGCGATGGTGAATGGCAGCGTTTTGCTCGCCGCGTTTGCCGTGAGGGCAAGGACGGCATCCGCTTCGACTATGACATGAAGATCGCCGACAATTTTCGGTCGGCGACCTCGACGCCGGCAGTCGATGCCTGGCCGGCGTATCGCGCTCTCGCAGGGCGCCCTGTGACCATCCTTCGCGGCGAAATCAGCGAATTGCTGACCCAGGAAACGGCAGATCGGATGGTCGCGGAACTGCCCGACGATGCCGAACTGGTCGTCGTCCGCGATGTCGGCCACACGCCTAACCTGGAAGAGCCGGAATCCGTCGCGGCAATGGACCGGCTATTGAAACGCGTAACAGAGCGGCTCGACTAGGCCGCAATCCTCTTCAGCTTCTCTAGCGCGACTTGCTCGCCCTCTTCCGGGGCGAGCGTGGCGACAAACTTACCATTGCGGTCCATCAGGAACACTGTGGAGGTATGGTCGACGCTATAGTCGCCGTTGGGTAGCGGCGCCTTGGCCGAATAGACGCCGAACTGCTTCTTCACCCGTTCGATGTCAGCAACACTGCCAGTCAGGCCAATGACCGGAGTGTTGAACAACTCGGCATAGCGGCCAACGTCCGCCGGTGTGTCCCGTTCGGGATCGACCGAAACGAAGACGATGTTGAATGCATCATCGCCGCCGGCCTGCTTCCGCAACTTAGAGAGTCGAGCGAGAGTCGTCGGACACACGTCCGGGCAGTGGGTGAAGCCGAAGAAGATTGCCGTACCCTTGCCGTTGAGGCCGGCGCTGTTGAACGATTGGCCATCACTGCCGGTCAGCGTGAAAGGACCGCCGATCGTGTCGAGTGGCATTTCGGCCGTTGAGGGCAGTTCCGCTGGCGGCTTCAGGGCAATCCAAATGCCCGCCAACGCCGCCACGCCAACGAGCGCCCAGAGAATGAAGCGTAACTTCACCAGCATCAGCGCGCCCCCGCCGCTTCGACTTTGACCGGCACGACCAGTTCGCCAGACTGTTTAAACCGGAATGTGACCTCGAAGGTCTCGCCCGCCTTAAGTGGCGATTTGAGCCCCTCCATCATGATGTGGATGCCGCCCGGTCGAAGCTCGACCGTGCCGTCTGCCGGCAAACTCAGCGATTGCAGCATACGCATCCGGGAAACCCCGTTCACGCTCTCGCTTGAATGGAGCATGGGCATCGTCGCGCGATCGGTGGTGACGGCCAGCAGTTCGTCGTCCGCGCCACCGGTATTTTCGATGGTTGCATAGGCCGCGCCAGTATTCTGTCCCGCGCCGGTTTCGCGGGCCCAAGCATCAGAAATTTCGATGCGGGGATTTGCCTGTTCACCGCAGGAAGCCAAGGCGAACGCCAAAAACGCAATCGATGTACGTCGCATGGATCCGCCCTATGCGCCCAACTCGCGCACAGCAAGACTTGGTCTGCCTGGATTCGGAGCCTTGGCGATGATTGGGGGTAGCCTTCCGCTGCATAAAGTGAACGGGAGTACTAACTTTCGTTTATAACGCAAGGCGGAAAACTGACTCGTATACTGGAATTTATAGGTAAGAAACGAGTGAAGGGTCGAGCGTAAAAAGAATTGATCTACTTTAAGATGCACAAGTTTATAATATCAAGCCAACAGATATTTTCCCAAGTAAGTTAAGCTTAACTCCAAGTAAACTCTATGTTGCGCTGCACATAACATAAAGATTCCGTCATCTTTACTGACTGATGTTACCCGAAATTGGGGGTTGATTCAAATATAACAGCTATTAATATTCTGTTTACGGTTGCCTGAGTCGGAAAGTTAAACGGCTGGGCGAGTTCTTCGGGGGCGAAGATGAAATTGCGAAGGTATGGAGCTGTTGCAGCAGCCGCGACCACGTCGTCGCATTTGGAGCGGCTGCTCAAGCTCAAGATATTGTCTATGAACCGATTTATCCCAGCTTTGGGAGAAATCCGTTTAACTCTGCGCATTTGCTGGCAATCGCCATTGCACAGAATGACTTCAAAAATCCCAAGGCCAAAGGCGCCGTGATGTAGGGCGTGTAACTGAACAGCAGTCGGTGCAGTTGAGGCGCCGGCTGCACCATCATCGAATGGTCGCGAATTCGCTTGGTCAAGGTCGGCTTTGTCCCCTGAGCCAATGGCGTCCAGGCGCAAGCGAATCCGGAGACCGGGGAGGCTGGCGTTCCGTCCCCCGCAGCAACGCCAGCCTCTTTAATCCACGAGGTCGTAAAGAGTGGAGAGTGTCATGAGGGTGTGCAGAACAGTCTCGGCGATGGCTTGCGAGTTTATATCTGCGCCGACGGCTGCTGATGTCATTCCGCGGCGCAAACGGTCTCTTAAGAACGACGGCAATCCTTATAGAAGTGGCGGCCATTGGGCTCGGCCGCTCGTCCGACGCGGCGGACAAAAAGGAAAAGCCGGAGGAGAGTCCGCAACCGTCTGAAGAGGCTGCGGCAATCGTCAATGCAATCATCAACCAGCCGGCCGCGCCGCAGTAATGGGAGGACCAGGATCATGGCATGGGCGGAAATCGGCGCGATCCTGGCCATGACGACGGCTGCTACACAGCCGCTAAGACTCCATGTCGAGCCTGTAGAAGGAGGTATCCGGCTGGAGGTGATCGGAATAAGTCCGATCGCCTGCACGGCGCGCTACGAGCTTGAGGTAACCGGAAACGCCGGCGGCAACCGATCAAGCCAGCGAGGGACGGCGAACCTGCTTCCCGACCGGCAAGTTCTTTTGGCGTCCACGACCATTGGGGCAGGTCCCGGGTCAGACTGGAATGCGGTGCTTCGCGTCCAAGGCTGCGGCGACCTGAATTACGAGGAGTTCGCCAACAGCATCCCCTGATCTGGGATGGATGCAATACTTCGCGATATTTGGAGGCCCGACCGGGAATCGAACCCGGGTGCAAGGATTTGCAGTCCTCTGCGTCACCACTCCGCCATCGGGCCTCGTTGGCGGCGCTTTGGCGGTTGGTCCCGCCATTTGTCAACCGAGGGTTTCGACGAACGGGGGCGTCCCTTGCTTGGCGCGATGCCCGTCACAAGATATGGAGCGCTTGAACCGTCACTGTATTAGTGGCATATAACAGTTCGTGACGAACGAGGATTAGATGCAGGATTACAGCCTGGCCCGGCGAGCGATGGTGGACAGCCAGCTTCGCCCCGAAGCAGTAACGGACCGCAACGTGCTTGCGGCGATGGGCCGGGTGGAGCGGGAGCGCTTCGTACCCGAGTCGGCCCGCGCGCTGGCCTATTTCGACCGGCCGGTCCGGCTGGGTGACGGCCGCGCGATGATGCCGCCCGCCGCGCTTGGCCGCCTGCTGAGCGAACTGGCCCCTCAGGCGGGTGAACGGGCGCTCGTGGTGGGCTCGGGCACGGGCTACGCTGCGGCGGTGCTCAAGGCGATCGGTCTTGAAGTGGTTGCTGTCGAAGCTGATCAGCGGCTCGCCGAAGCGGCGACGGCAGCGGGCATTAAAACTGAGGTTGGCCCGCTTGCGGACGGTTGGGCGAAGCGCGGGCCGTACGATGTTATGCTGTTGGATGGGGCATTTGAAGACGTGCCGACGGGGCTCGTGAAGCAACTGGCCCCCAACGGTCGGCTAGCCGGCGCATTTTCGGACCGCGGCGTTTCGCGGCTAGTCATCGGAAGTGTAGCGGGAGGATCGGTTTCACTGCGGACTATCGTCGATGCCGACGTCGCCCCGCTTCCCGGATTTTCGCGGCCCCAGGCCTTCACGTTCTCATTGTAAGCGAGGAATGCCTGTGACCCGACACCTTGCCATCGCATCGTTGCTTGTCGCGCTCGCTGCGGGCACGGCCTCGGCCGACACGCTGCGCGAGGCGCTGGTGTCGACCTATAACGCAAATCCGACTCTTACCGGTCAGCGCGAAACGCTGAAATCGGCCGATGCGGGCGTTGCGGTTGCCCGCGCCGCAGGTCGGCCGCAGGTCAGCGCGACTGTCGGTGTCACGCGCGACCTGACCCGCAGCGGGCGTTTCGACGTTGGCGGCAGCAAGGGCCCGTTCCTGACTGGCGGCGTGGACGTAAGCTATCCGCTGTTCCAGGGCGGGACCGTCCGAAACAATATCGAGGCGGCCAAAACGCGCGTCGAGGCCGGACGCGCTGTCCTTCGTGCGGTTGAAGGCGACATCTTCACCGAGGCCGTCGCGGCCTACATGGACGTGATCCGCGATCGGGCCATCGTCGAGCTCAATGAAAATCAGGTGAGGGTGCTGGGCACCAATTTAGAAGCCACTCGTGATCGGTTCGAAATCGGCGACGTCACGCGGACCGATGTTGCGCAGTCGGAAGCGCGCCTGTCACTCGGCCGGTCAAACTTAACCACGGCTCAGGGCCGACTGGCTACCAGCGAGGAAAATTATCGTCGCGTTATCGGCAAGCGTCCGGACCAGCTTCAGCCGCCGCCGCCGCTGCCGCCGCTGCCCGCCACCGCCGACCAGGCGGTGCAGATTGCACTTGCTAACAATGCCGACCTGATCGCAGTCACCCGTCAGGCCGAGGCGGCGAATTTCGACGTCCGCTCCGCTCGTGGCAGCCGGCTGCCAACAGTGTCGGCGGTCGCGTCAGGCGATTATGCCAATACGATTTCGGGTGACACCCAAGGCATCCCACGTTCCGGCACGGCGACCAGCGTCGGCGTGCAGGGCCGTATTCCGTTGTATCAGGGCGGCCTTCCAGCTGCCCGAATCCGCCAGGCTCAGGCGCTCGAAGGTGAGACGCTGGAACGTCGCGTCGCGACCGAGCGTGCCGTCGTTGCCAGCGCCCGATCTGCTTATGCAGTCTACCAGGCAGCGACGAACGCGATCGCGTCGAACCAGGTCGCCGTCAGCGCCAACGAACTCGCGCTGGAGGGCGCCCGCGCCGAGAATAGTGTCGGCACGCGCACAATCCTGGACGTGCTCAATGCGGAGCAGGAACTGCTGAACTCGCAGGTCGCCTTGGTGACGGCTCGCCGCGACCAATATGTTGCCGGCTTCCAGTTGCTGAACGCGATGGGCCAAGCGGAAGCTGATGACCTTGGGCTCGACGGCGGACCTCTCTACGATCCTCTCGGCAA
This sequence comes from Sphingomonas edaphi, assembly GCF_003583725.1. Classification (GTDB taxonomy): domain Bacteria; phylum Pseudomonadota; class Alphaproteobacteria; order Sphingomonadales; family Sphingomonadaceae; genus Sphingomicrobium; species Sphingomicrobium edaphi. Next base: position 346,685 of record NZ_QXTF01000002.1, read on the forward strand.
CTATCGGCGGGTAGCAGGTAGCTGGAGCGACTGGTCGAGCGATCCACGCCATGCGCCCGTGGCCACCAGCACCGTCACTCCGGCTGAGCAGCCGCAGGGCGTGACACCGGCCTCGCGATAGGTAATAGGTGGGCCATGCCAGGGGCCCGTGAACCGTCGATGGAAGACATACTCGCGTCGATCAAGCGTGTGATCGCCGAGGAAAAGGAGATTCGCGCTGCGGCGCCGCCACCGCTCGCCGAGGAGGAAGACATTCTCGAGCTCAACGAGACACTGGAGGCGACCGCACCCGAGCCGGAACCCATTGATCTCGGACCGCCGCTGATGGAGGAGAAAGCCGCGGACAGCAGCCGGCAGCGGCTGGAGGTACTGGCCAGCGTCGCCGCCAGCGCACCGCCGCCGCCCCAAGGCAATCCGTTGGAAGACATGGTTCGCGACATGCTTCGGCCGATCCTGAAGCAGTGGCTCGACGATCACCTGCCAGGAATCGTCGACGAGCATGTGAAGCGAGAAATCCACCGCATTACCGGCCGTCCGCTCTAGGGACTGGCGGGCACTGGGGCGGCTTGCTACGCCCCCGGCATGATCATGCGCCTTGCTCTTGCCGCCAGCGTTGCGGCTGCCGCCCTGTCCGCCACTCCGTCAATTGCGCGTCCGATGACCGCGACGGACATGCATATGATGAAGCGCCTTGGCGCGCCTTCGGTGTCGCCCGATGGCCGTTGGGCATTGTTCACCATTTCAGACACAGACCTCGGGGCCAACCGCCGTCGTAATCCACTTTATCTTCTCGACCTCAACGCTCGCGGCGCCGCGCCGAAACTTCTCGCGGGCGCCGAGGGCGGCAACAGTGCGGTTTGGGGACCCGATGGTGCGATTTACTTCCTGAAGACCGTGAACGAGCGGAGCCAGCTTTTCCGCCTTCCGGTTGGCGGCGCGGCTGTCCAGATTAGCGATTTCGGAGCGGAGATCTCGGGGTTCGAACTGTCACCTAAGGGCGATCGGGTCATTGTCTGGGCCGATCGCCCGGATTGCCCCGACCTCGCATGCGCTGCCACCACCTTCCCGCGCAAGGCTGACGGGAGCGGCCGCGTCTACGACAAACTGTTTGTCCGACATTGGGATACATGGGTCGAGCCCGGCGTGCGGTCGCGCATTTATTCTTATCCGGTCGAAGGCGGGAAGCTGACCGGCATGGGCGTTCGTTTGACCGGCGAGCTGGAAGGCGACACGCCGTCCAAGCCATTTGGCGGCGGCGAAGAGATCGATTGGTCGCCTGACGGCAGGACTGTCTATTTCGCGCTGCGGGAGGCGGGCCGCATCGAAGCCAAGTCGACTAACCTCGATATTTTCGCATCGCCCGCCGACGGCAGCGCGCCGCCCACGAACTTGACCGACGCGAATGACGCGACCGACACATTGCCGACCGTCTCCCCGGATGGTCGGACGCTAGCCTATGCCGCGATGACGCGGCCGACCTATGAAGCGGATCGTCAGGTCCTGATGCTTCGTGACATCGCGACCGGCCAGACCCGAGCGCTGACGCAGGGCTGGGATCGTTCGGTCGGCAGCATTGCTTGGGCAAAGGATGGTAAGAGCCTGATTGTTGCCGTGCAGGACGTGCTGGAACATCCGCTCTATCGCGTCGATGCTGCCAGCGGGAAGGTTGCGCGCCTGACCCGCGAAGGCACAGCCAACAATGCCGTCCCGCTTGCCGGCGGCGCGGTGCTTTACACCTCAAACAGCGCACTTGCGCCCGACGATCTATACCGCGTCGACGCGCGTGGCCGGGTGACCCAGCTGACCGCGCTCAACAAGGCGCTGCTGGATCAGCTGGATCCGGTCAGCATCGAGAAGTTTAATTTCAAGGGCGCCAACAACGACACGGTCTGGGGCATCAAGTTGAAGCCCGCAGGGCCGGTCCACGCCGCCGCCAAGCTGCCCATCGCCTTCGTCGTACACGGTGGTCCGCAAGGGAGCTTCGGCAACGGCTGGTCCTATCGCTGGAACCCGCGCCTGTTCGCCTCGCCGGGCTATGCAGTGGTCAGCATCGATTTCCACGGCTCCACTGGCTATGGTCAGGCATTCACCGACAGCATCCAGAACAATTGGGGCGGCTGGCCGCTTGAGGATCTGCAAAAGGGGCTGGCCCACGCCATCGCGACCGACGGGCAGCTCGACGCCAATCGGAAGTGCGCGCTCGGCGCGTCCTATGGTGGATACATGATGAACTGGATCGCCGGTCGCTGGCCGGACGGGTTCAACTGCCTTGTCCAGCACGACGGCGTGTTCGACCAACGCGCAATGGCGTATGAAACCGAGGAACTCTGGTTCACCGAGTGGGAGCATGGCGGCAAGGCCTATTATGAAGATCCGGCCGCCTATGAGCGCTGGAACCCGGTCAACCATGTCACCGCGTGGAAGACGCCGATGTTGGTCATCACCGGCGAAAAGGACTTCCGCATCCCGTATAGCCAGGGACTTGCGAGCTTCACTGCGCTTCAACGCAAGGGGATCCCGTCGAAGCTGCTGGTCTTCCCTGACGAAAATCACTGGGTCTTGAAGCCCAAGAATTCAATCCAGTGGTACGACGAGGTGTTCAAGTGGCTCGGTACCTACCTCACCACTTCGGCCAACTGATGTTGCAGTGCGGCGCGTCCCTGTTTAGGCGCGCCGCATGACCGAACTTGCCAAGACGTTCGAACCGGGCGCGATCGAGGCCCGCTGGTATGCCCATTGGGAAGGTGAGGGGCTGTTTCGCCCCGAGCGAAATGATCGCGAGCCGTTTACCATTGTCATGCCGCCGCCGAACGTCACGGGCTCGCTCCACATTGGCCATGCGCTCGACGATACGCTTCAGGACATTCTAACCCGTCACGCGCGGATGAATGGCAAGGACGCATTGTGGGTGGTCGGCACAGACCATGCCGGCATCGCGACGCAGATGGTGGTGGAACGTAACCTGGACAGCCAAGGGATCAAGCGTGCCGAGATCGGCCGCGAAGCCTTTCTTGAGCATGTGTGGGAATGGAAAGGCCAGTCGGGCGGCGCTATCACTCGCCAGCTCCGCCGCCTCGGCGCGTCATGCGACTGGTCCAACGAGCGCTTCACGATGGACGAGGGCTTTTCGGCCGCGGTTCTTAAGGTGTTTGTAGAGCTGTACAAGCGCGGCCTCATCTATCGCGACAAGCGGCTGGTGAACTGGGATCCCAAATTCCAGACCGCAATCAGCGACCTGGAGGTTGAGACCAAGGACGTCGCCGGCAAGTTCTGGACGCTGCGCTACCCGCTGGAGGACGGCAGCGGATCGATCGAGGTCGCGACCACGCGGCCTGAGACGATGCTCGCCGACATGGCCGTCGCAGTTCATCCCGACGACGAGCGCTACAAGGCAATCGTGGGCAAGAAGCTACGCCAACCGATCACCGGCCGTCTGCTCCCGATCATTACCGACGACCATGCCGATCCTGAACTGGGCTCGGGCGCGGTGAAGATCACGCCGGGCCATGACTTCAACGATTATGAAGTCGGCAAGCGCGCTGGCTTCAAGCCGGGCGAAATGCTCAACATGCTCGATGCGCAAGCCCGTGTGGCCCAGACGCAAGACGGGCTGGTGCCGGAGCCGCTGCTGGGCTTGGACCGCTTCGACGCGCGCGGACGCGTGATCGACATGCTGGACGACGAAGGCGCCTTGGTGAAGGTCGAGGACCGCACCATCGCGACGCCCTACGGCGACCGGTCGAACGTCGTGATTGAGCCTTGGCTCACCGACCAATGGTATGTCGACGCCGCTAAGCTGGTCGGCCCGGTGCTCGACGCGACCCGTTCGGGCAAGATCAAGATCGTGCCGGAAAGCTGGTCGAAGACTTGGTTCAACTGGCTCGAGAATATCCAGCCTTGGTGTGTCTCACGCCAGCTTTGGTGGGGCCACCGCATTCCAGCTTGGTACGACGAAGACGGCATCGCCTATGTGGCGGAAACCGAAGATGAGGCGCAGGCGGCCGCGGGTGGCAGGGCTCTTCGCCGCGACGACGACGTGCTCGACACTTGGTTCTCGTCCGCCCTCTGGCCCTTCGCAACACTCGGCTGGCCGGACGAAACGGAAGACCTGAAGCGCCACTATCCCAACGACGTCCTTATCTCGGGCTTCGACATCCTGTTCTTCTGGGATGCGCGCATGGCGATGCAGGGAATCGAGTTCATGGGCGATGTCCCGTGGAAGACGCTCTACCTGCACGGTTTGGTCCGTGACGCGGCTGGCCAGAAGATGTCGAAGTCGAAGGGCAACACGGTCGACCCGCTAGGCCTCATCGACAAATATGGAGCAGACGCGCTCCGGTTCACGCTCGCGGCGATGGAAAGCCAGGGCCGTGACATCAAATTGGATGAGAAGCGTGTCGAAGGCTACCGCAATTTCGCGACCAAGCTGTGGAACGCTGCCCGCTTCCTGCAGGGCAACGGTGTCGGTGCGTCGCAGAGCATTGCGGCGCCCGAAGCAACCCTGCCTGTCAATCGCTGGATCATCGGCGAAGTGGTCGATACGCTGGCGAAGCTCGACAAGGCTTTTGATGAACTGCGCTTCGACGAGATGGCGGACGCCATCTACCATTTTACCTGGGGCACTTTCTGCGATTGGTATGTGGAGCTGGTGAAGGGTGCTTGGGACGAGGAAACCCGCGCCGTGGCCGCTTGGGCTTTCGACCAGATTCTGGTCATGCTGCACCCGTTCATGCCCTTCGTGACGGAAGAACTCTGGCACTCAATGGGTGAGCGGCCGTACGACCTGATCATCGCTAAATGGCCGAAACCGGAGGCCAAACGCGACGCGGTTGCGGCTCGCGATATCGACGGGCTGGTTGAGGTGATCTCAGAAGTCCGCACAATGCGCGCCGAATTGAACATCCCTTGGAGCGCGATTCTTGCGCCGCACGTCATCGGCGACTCCGCTACGGTAGAGCGACTAAGCGGCAATGCGGCAACTCTTGCCCGGATGGCGAAGCTTGGAGCACCGGTACTGGCCGAGACGGTGCCCGTCGGGTCGGCCCAAATCGTAGTCGGCGGCCAGACGATTGCGTTTCCGCTCGAAGGTGCGATCGATCTCGACGCGGAGAAGTCGCGCTTGTCAAAGGCGATCGCCGCTGCAGAGAAAGATCGCGACAGCCTTGCCGCGCGTCTGGGGAACCCGAGCTTTACCGAGCGCGCCAAGCCCGAAGCAGTCGAGAAGGCCCGCGCAGATTATGATGCACGCTCCGCGGAGGCGGCCCGGCTGTCAGCGGCGCTGGCCCGATTGGGCTAAGCCCTACTCCCGCGGCGCGGCCACTTCGATCGCCCCGCGAGCGATTTCTACGGTCACCGGAGTCTTCGCGGCGATTTCCCCGTCGATGGAGATCTTTTGGGCAGGCCGGGCTTCCAGCCGCATTTTCTTGCCGCGCCATTCTGTCGTGGTTTGAGCGCGATTCCGTAGCTTGAACAGCGTCGCGAACCAGCTCCATGCCAAACCGAACACACTTTTGCCCGTCACTGCCTGGATGACCATCTCTCCACTATCGAGCGACTGGTCTTCGACGAGTTCGACGCCGCCGTGGAAGCGGCCATTCGCGATTCGGGCCTCCGTCGCCCAACTCTTCTCGATGCTGCCGTCATCAAGTGTCACGCGGAGCCGGAATGGCCGGAACTTGAATGCGACGCGCACCGCCCAGATCAGGTAGCCGATCATGCCGAGGTATCGCTTGAGTGCATGGGGAACGGTGTCGGCAATCAGCGGACTCAGCCCTAGCGCTGCGGCATTCGCGAAATAGTCTCCGTCGATAATGCCAAGATCAATGCGCTTGCGCCTCCCATGGGCGATCACGTCGATCGCACCGTCCAGTTCGAGTGGTAGACCGAGCGTCCTCGCGAAGCTGTTGGCAGTGCCCAGTGGGAGGACGGCAAAAACCGTATTCTGCCCTACGAAATGATCGACGTTTGAAGAGAGCGAGCCGTCGCCCCCGCCGAGGATTACCATCGGCGCGCGGGTGATGGCATCCTTGACGATGCCGTCCATCTTGTCGGGCTCCGTCACTGCGACCGCCTCGATCAGTTCGATCCCGGCTAATTCCAGCTTGTCGCGTGCTTCGTCGAACGCGTCCGCGCCCTTCCGGCTCATCGCGTTGACGATAAGGATGGCTTTTCGCGGAAGGCTTTTCACATTGGTCACCCCCGCGTAAGCGGGGACACAGCCAGTATGTTCCCGTTATCCCGGGAATGACGATAGAAAGTTTGCATGAGCCAGCCGACTTTTCCCGCCATCCGCATGCGCCGCGGTCGCTCCGCGCCCTGGATCCGCGATATGCTGGCGGAGCACCGGCTACATCCGAGCGATTTCATTTGGCCTCTGTTCATCTGCGAGGGCGACGGCTGCGAAGAGCCGATTGCGGCGCTGCCGGGCGTAAGCCGTTGGTCGGTGGACCGGCTGGCGGCTAAGGCGCGCGAGGCAAGGGACCTTGGCATTCCTTGTATTGCCCTTTTTCCAAACACGCCCGCCAGTTTGCGCAGCGAAAATGCAGGCGAAGCGCTCAACCACGACAATTTGATTTGTCGGGCGGTAAAGGCGATCAAGAATGCCGTTCCCGAAGTCGGCGTGCTGACTGACGTAGCATTGGACCCCTACACAGCGCATGGTCATGACGGTCTGGTGGACGAGCGGGGCTGCGTGAAAAATGACGAGACCAGCGCCGTGCTGGTCGAGCAGGCGCTGGTCCAAGCGGCCGCAGGCGCGGATATTGTAGCTCCTTCGGACATGATGGATGGCCGGGTTGGCGCGATCCGCGCGGGGCTTGAGCGCGAAGGATATTGCGACGTGTCGATCATGGCCTACGCCGCGAAATATGCGTCCGCCTTTTATGGCCCCTTCCGTGACGCCGTCGGCTCGCGCGGCCTGCTAAAGGGCGACAAGCGCGGTTACCAGATGGACCCGGCTAACGGCGCGGAGGCGCTGCGCGAGGTCGCGCTCGACCTCGCGGAGGGCGCGGACATGGTAATGGTCAAGCCGGGGCTACCCTATCTCGACGTGCTGGCGCGGGTGAAGGATGCCTTCGGCGTCCCCACCTTCGCCTACCAAGTCTCCGGCGAGTATGCGATGATCGAGGCGGCCGCCGCGGCGGGTGCGGGGGATCGCGACGCGCTGATCCTAGAAACCTTGGTGGCATTCAAAAGGGCGGGCGCAACCGGCGTCCTGACCTATCACGCGCCCGCTGCGGCGCGGCTCATCGCCGGTTGATCCCCGGCTGATCGCGCGTCACCAATAGCCATGCGCGCGATCCTTACTAAGCCGGCGAGAAGTTTCGGCATCCTTGGAATCATCCTGATCGCCGCCAACGGAATGATCGGGACGGGTATCTTTGCCTTGCCGGGTAAGCTTGATGCGGCGGTCGGCAGCTTCGCACCACTGCTTCTGATTATGGCTGGCTTAGGGATGGCATGCATTGCCTTGTCGTTCGGCGACTGCGCTCGTCACTTCGACAGTTCGGGCGGGCCACTGCTTTATGTCGCCACGGCGTTCGGGCCGTTGCCGGGATTTGTCATCGGCTGGCTGGCCTATGTCGCCCGCGTGGCCTCGATTGCCGCCAACGCGACCATCCTCGCGACCACCGTTGCAGTATTCTATCCGTTGGCCGGAGAGACCTTAGGCCGATCTCTTCTCATCATTATTCTGTTCGGTTCGCTAATGGCGCTGAACATCGTGGGGGTACGGCGGGCGCTGGCCGTGCTGGGTGGAATCACGGTCCTGAAGGTCGCGCCGCTGCTCATCGTTGCCATTGCCGCCCTGCTGCTGATTGGCGGCGGAACGGCGCCGGTCATCCCGCAACTCACCGCCGTAGAAAGCGTCGCCCTAGTCGCACTTTACGCCTTCACCGCATTCGAGACTGCAACCGTTCCCGCAGGCGAAGCGCGGGATCCGCGCCGAACAATTCCGATTGCGCTGGTCGGCACGGTGCTTGTCATCACTTTGCTTTATGCGCTCGTCCAGTGGGCCTACGGCGGCGCTGGTCTCGCGAATAGCGAAACGCCGCTGGTCGACTTGGCCCGCCACGTCGGCGGGCCCGCAGCAGCCGTTGCCATGGCCGTGACCGTAATTATCTCGATTATTGGCAACCAGGCGTCAGCGCTGCTCGCCAATTCCCGTCTGACGGTTGGGATGGCGGAGCAGGGGATGATTCCCGCGCGCTTCGCCGGCATCTCCCCGCGGTTCGGTACACCAGTCTTCTCTATCATGTTCTTCGGTTTGTCGGCGATGGTACTCGCATTGAGTGGAACGTTCGTCTTCCTTGCGGTGGTCAGCTCTCTCGCGCGGTTGTTTGCATATCTCGGTTGCATATTCGCGGCGCCGCGCTTGGACCGGCATTTTGGCACTTCGCGCGCTTGGCCGCGCCGACTGTTGTTTCCATTCGCCGGCGCAGCGTTGTGCATCTGGGCAATGTTTCAGACCAAGCCCGACGAATGGGCCAGCCTTGGCCTGCTCGCGCTCGCCGGCGCTATCCTGTACTTTCTTTCTCGCTGGGAAACCCGATGGCAGAAATCGCCGCCACCACCGACCGTCTAACCCTGCGGACCTGGGACCTGGAAGATGGGAACCGCTTTTATGCCGTCATGAACACACCTGCGGTCATGCGGCACTTGGGCGGTGTACAGGACGAGGCAAAGTGGAATGCTGCGCTGGAGCGTATCCAGGGCTTCCAGCGCGATTACGGCCATACCTTCTGGTTGATTGAGCGGAACGAGGACGGCGAGCTTCAGGGCTTTTGCGGTCTCAAACGGGTCAATGCGCCGGGCAGTAACCTTACGGGCCAGTTCGAGATAGGATGGCGGCTCCGCGAGAGCGCTTGGGGCAGGGGCTATGCTAAGGAGGCGGCTATTGCGTCGCTCGATCTGGCGTTCGGCAAGTTTGGCGCTCCGCACGTCGTCGCGCTGACGGTCGAAGCCAATGAATCGAGCCAAGGCTTGATGAAGCGGTTGGGAATGACGCGGCGTCCGGACTTGGACTTTATCGACACGCGCTTCGGCCCGGAGCTCAACCCCAGCATCGTCTATCGGATGGATGCCGCCGATTGGCCCGCAGCGCGGGCCGCAGCTATTGCCTAGCGAGCGAGTTGCTCGCGTATCCTAGCAATCGCTGCCGACTGGGTGTCGTCGATCGCGCCAACTTCTGTCGAAGCTGAGGCGATCGCGCGCTGGTCGGCCACACCGATCCAGCGGCGCTCCTTCAACCGCTGTGCCGCAAGGGCATCGATATCCGCTGCCGCGCGGGTCGTGACCCCATATTGTTCGACCAGCCGGGAGAGCGCCTGCTGGGCAGAAACCCAGCCTTCGCTGGACACTGGCCCGGCCAAGGCGGCCAGCCGCGACGCTGTCGCCTCCAGTGACTGGAACGGCCCGACGCCGGCGCGGGCTTGTGAGACAAGTCCGTCCAATTCACCCAACAATGCCGCATCGGCGGGGCCTGCCGGAATATCGCCGGGGATCGGAATGCGCGGGTCGATTGCTTCCGCCGGGCGTGGGGCAAGGCTGGGCTCCGGTCCGGCACTTGGACCACTGCAAGCCGACAGGGCGGCGATGGCGATGAACGGCGACAGTCGGCGCATGACGCTGGCTTAGGGTTGGCTGACAAGCTTCGCAATCCATCGCTGCTTTTGTCGCGACTAAAGGCCATTGCTGGGAAAAGAGGGTTGCGCGGTCGGGCAGTGCGCCCTAATGGACCCCCCGGCACGCGCCCGTAGCTCAGCTGGATAGAGCATCAGACTACGAATCTGAGGGTCGGACGTTCGAATCGTTCCGGGCGCGCCATTTTTCCAGATTCCCATGGCGCCACGCGCAAGAAGACGGGCGGCTCGGCACGCTCGATTCTCGTGCGCTGGCTGGAGTCCGGACAATGGGTCTTGGCCGGTGCGGTGCGGACATACCGAAGATTCCGCAAGAGAACGCGAACTAGTACGTTCCTAAGTGAAACGGCCCGGGGATTGCTCCCCGGACCGTCTCTGCCCCCAAGAGTACGGCAGTGTTGCCACCGCCTCTTGCTGAAAGGCTGGCTTAGCCCCGTTCCGGTTCCGGCGGCGGAGGCGGCGGTGGCGGCGGCGGAGGTGGCGGTGGGCAAGCGTCCGTCGCCAGGATCACCGAGCCGTCTGGGCACGTCTGCGTCGCCGGAGGCGGCGGAGGCGGCGGAGGCGGCGGCGGAGGTGGAGGCGGCGGGGCCGCCGAGACAAAGTTATAAGTCAGCGTCGCCAGCAGCGAGTGAGATTTGAACCGACCACCACGCAGGTCAAACTCATCGTCGATGCTTTCCTTGATCCGGCTGGACCGGAAGTAGCGATATTTCAGGCCAACATCGACATTGGGCGAAACGGCGTAACGAACGCCGGCGATTCCCTGAAGGGCGACGCCGCCGTCCTTGGCACTGAAGTCACCATCATCGCTGTTGATCTTGAACTTGCCCCAAGCGAAGCCGATGCCGGGTCCGGCGTAGAAGCTAAGACCATCCTCGTTGCCCACGTCGAGCAGAAGGTTCGTCATGATGGAGTAATAGCGAGTGCTTCCGTCGGCATCGAACGTGTCGCTGATGACACCATCGCCAGTGTCGAACGTCAGGCTATATTCGTCATGCGATGCCCGCTTGTAGCCAAGCTCCAACTCGGCGCGGAACATTCCGCCGTCGTAACCGAAGATGGCATCGATATCGTAGCCCATCTTATGGTCGATAACGAGATAGTCGTCTTGGCTGATGTTGGGGGTGATGGCATCCACATGGATGTCCTTCGCCCACATCACGCCGCCTTCGATCCCGACATACAGACTTTTGTCTCGAGCCATCGCGGGCGTGGCCAGCAGCGTGCTGGCCAGCAGGGCGAGGCAGGTACGTTTGATCATCGTAACCCCCGTATTTCCGTTCGTGACGAACCCGAATTATTTAACAGAGTTAATGATGAGGCGCCAGCCGAAGTTGACAGGAAAGGAGGGTCGTCCCGAATGCTAGGGACTCCCAATTCTTTCAATGTCTTACGTCAGTGTCGCGAGGGTTGGGTCGCGCGTTTGGCGACAGCGACCCGGACGTTCAGGCCGTCATGGCTACCGCGCCATTTTCGGCGGCGCGGCGAGCAAAATCCTGTGCAAGCTTATGATGCCACTCGCGGGCCTGGGGCGTGATCGCGCGTATCGCGGCGGTTCGCTCCTCGGCTGCGCGGCGCATGTAAAAACGCTGGTTCGACTCCATGTCGTACTTACCCCCCGGACCATCGTTCGGCGACGCCACCTTGCGCGCAAAAGGTGAAGCGATGGTTAATATCCACAAGGGCTTGCCCGTCCCCCGCTGGGACAAAGCGTGGCACGGCGGTGACATCCGCGGCGAATCGCCTTATCGTTGAAACCTAACGACTCGTCGCTCGTTTCCACGCCTATTGGAGGAACGATCATGTTGAGTTCGGAAGCCATTCCGTTCAACCCCGCAGCCCGCGGTTATCATGCGGTGTATAGGGAGAATGAGGTCAATCATTGCCCCGGGTGCGGGCGGACGCACTGGATAATCGGACGCACGTTGGCGGAGTGCGGATTCTGCGCCACGGCTTTGCCCCTTTCGGAAAGTTTTCGTCAGCCGTCGCAGGCGGCGTTTATTGTCAGGCGCGCGCGCCCCAAGGGTCCTGCGGCTTTCGCGGCCTAGCCGCGCGAAGGGGACGCGCGTCCGATCGAGCGGGGCGGGCGCGCGTCGACCCTTTGAACCGTCCGCCTGATGCATTATATCGATGATATGAAACGCTTCATCGCCCCGTTGCTGGCCGCGGCGGTAATGGTCGCACCGGTTCCCGCGTCTGCGCAGGCAGGGAACTTCACTCTGGTGAACCGGACTGGCACGAACATCGGTAAGCTATCAATCCGTCGAGTTGGCACGTCGGCCTGGCAATCACTGACGGGTTCGCCACCGAGCGGGGCGCGCCTCGCGGTCGCGTTCGCCAATCCCGATTGCGCATTCGACATCAAAGCCGACTTAGCGGGCGGTGGCACCGCCACCTTCACGGGCGTCAATCTGTGCGATGTGACGACGGTAACGCTAAACCGCGGGCCCTCCGGCGATCTTTGGGTCGACTACGACTGACGGCGCGCGGCTCAGAATGGCGGCGCGTTAACGCACGCGGACCGATGAAGACTGCAGGCGCGGGCTTCACGCTGTCGATGAGTTTTGCACCGGCTATGAACGGTACGCCGAGGCAGGCGAGTGCGAGCAGAACGCCGCCGTTGCCGGGATAATTCTGCATGTAGTGAACGCCCCGTTCGACCGCACCAACCGCAATCGCATAAGTCACCAGAAACGCTTCGAAACGCGTCTTGATGGTGAAAAGGCGGGCAATACGCGTCATCGGATCCAATCGTTAAGCAAACGGCGGGCCGTTGGCGGAGTTCCGCGGGTTCCGGCTTAAGTTGATTGGTAAAGAAAAAATTAATGCAAGGCGAGTCCGCTGAGTTCCAGTGTCTCGAGCAGGGACAATCGAGCGTTCTCTATGTCGCGGACCAACGCAGCCGACTGCAGTTCTGACGTTGCGATTTGCTTAGGCCAGCTTCGAGCAATTACTTCCGCAATCCGGTCGAGCTTGGCGTTGTCGACGATAAAGCGCGGGTCAACGAGCGACGGATCGCAGGCGACGCGAAGCCGCAGGCAGGCGGGGCCGCCCCCATTGGCCATCGACTGGCGAACGTCCACGAAATTGACTCGGCGGATCGCCCCGTTTGACGCCAGATGCCGCTCGATCCAGGAAGAGACGGAGGGAGTGTCACGACACTCAGTCGGGGCAACTAGCGTCATCGCTCCATCGGTGGGCGTGACCAACTGGGCGTTGAACAAATAGCTGCGGATTGCGTCGGCCAGCGGCACCTCGGCATCCGGGACTTCGACCAGTTCGAAGCCGGGCACCTTGGCTTGCAACTCCGTTACCAACGCATCTCGGTCTGCGAATGCCTTTTCATGTGCAAACAGCACTGGTCCGTTGGCGACCGCGACAACGTCATTATGGAAGGCGCCTGCGGCAATCGCCTCCTCGCTTTGCGCCGCGAAGATCGTCCGTGACGGGTCAAGTCGGTGGAGGCGCGCGATGGCCTTGGAGGCCTCGACATGTTGGCGGGCAGGGAAGGGGCCACCCGAAATGCCGTAGACGAACACCTCCACGCCCGGCTCGCCATGCGATGGCGTCAGCCGCATATGGTTCGCCGCGCCCTCGTCGCCGAAGGCGGGTGGAACAGGGGCATGAACGCGAAATGGATCGCCGGCAAAGGCCAGTTGCAGCTGTGCCAGCGTTGCGGGCCATTCATGGCTGCGGTGCGCCATCGTTTTCAGATTGGCGACGGTCAGGTGGCATCGGCCGTCGGCAGTGTCGGGCGCCGGGCTAACCGTCGCGGCATTAGCGGCCCACATGGCAGATGCACTCATTGCATTGGCGGCGATGACCGGATCGGCGTCTTCGACGCTAGTCCCGAGCTGCGACAGCCATTCCCGGGCAGGTCTGGGCTGGGGGAGAAAGACGCCCTGCACCAGCCCGAGGGCAAGGTTGGATCGCATCTTGTCCACACCCTGCAGGGCAGCGGCGCGGGGCTGCGACACTTCGCCGGCGTTGCGGGATGAGGCGAGGTTGCCGAGGCTCAGGCCAGCGTAATTGTGACTTGGCCCGACAATTCCGTCGAAATTGATTTCCCGAATTTCGCTCATCGTCATCGCGCCACGGCTAATACTCGGTCGCCAGGTCCGACATTGAGCATGTCCATCGCCGCGGCATCGATCAGCAGTTCACCGTTGGCGGTCTGCCGGGCCTGGCCGTAGCACGCCATGAACTCGTGATAGACCCCCGCGGCCAGCATCATGGTCGAGCCTCCTTCTTCGTTAACGCCGCCGACGCGCAACCATTCGGCATCCATCACTGTCTTGATCCGGTCGGTGCGGGCCGTAACGGTGGGACCGCCGTCGAAAATGTCGACATAGCTGTCCCAAACGAAGCCTTCATTCTCCAACATCTTCAGTGCTGCCCGACCGGTCGGATGCGGCTGGCCGATTACTGACTGCGCGCTCTCCGGCAGCATGGCGATATAGATTGGAGTCTTCGGGAACAGGTCGGCGATGAACTGCGTCCCGTGGACGGCATTGAACTCGTCGGCTTCGGGGAAGCTCATGCCAAAGAAGCGACCGCCGATTGCGTCCCAGAATGGCGAATGACCGGCCGGGTCCATCACGCCGCGAAGCTCCGCCAACACCATGTCGCCGAAGCGGGGACGGTGCTGCTTGATGAACAGATATCGCGACCGGGCCAGCAACATGCCGAGCCCGCCCGCACGTTCCTGCGGATGGAGGAACAGACCGCCGACTTCGCTGGACCCTTCCAGGTCGGTCGTCAGCGTCAATGCCTGGTTACGGAAGATGCGGCCAAGCTCTTCGCTTTTCTGCGTCAGCGTGGAGATAAGGTAGCTGTAGAACGGTCGGTCGTTGCCGACCTGCCCGAAAACCTGGCAGGTGCCGCGAATCTGGCCGGTTTCGACGTTTTCCAGCATGAAGACGTAAAGGTCGTCGGACGGACCCTCGCCCTTGCGGCTGAACCCCGCCTCGGAACGCTCCAGCTTTGCTTCCAGTGTGTCCTTGTCGGCGGGGAGGTTGGTGAAACCGCCACCAGTCAGCTTCGCGAGGTCGTACATCGCTCGGATGTCTTTGGGCAGCGCGGCTCGAATCCGAAAACTCATGCGCCCTCTCCGGCAAGGCGCAGGATGGTCAGCGCGGATAAGGCCGCGCGCTCCGGCAGGCTGTCGACGATCAGATATTCCTCCATCGAATGAATCTTGCCGCCGCGCACGCCCATCGTGTCGATAACGGGCACGCCGCAGGCGGCGATATTGTTGCCGTCGCAAACTCCGCCAGTCGGCTGCCAGCCAATCGACTGGCCAAGGTCGGCGCCCGCCTGCTTCACAACTCCGAACAAAGATTCCAATGGGGGGGTCATTGGCTTGGGCGGCCGAGCGAAAAGGCCGTGGACGTGGATCTCCACGTCATGTTCGGCGGCAACCATAGCGACAGAGCTGTCGATCAGGCTTTGCGCCCGGGCCTGATCTTCCAGTGTCGCCGGGCGAAGGTTGACGCGAAGCACCGCAAGATCGGGAACAACATTGTTCGGGCTGCCGCCCTCGATCTTGGCGGGATTGACCGAGAGGCGGGGGCCGACGCCCTTTTGCAGGCGAAGGGCCAGGTCCGCCGCGGCTACGACGGCATTGCGGCCATCCTCCGGATTGCGGCCGGCATGTGCCGAGCGGCCATGGATGGTGAAGCTGAAGTTGCCGCTGCCGGGCCGTGCGCCCGCAAGCGTACCGTCCGGCATTGCCGACGGCTCGTAGGTAAGTGCGGCACGCTTGCCTGCCGCAGCTGTCGCGATCAGTGCCGCCGAGCCGAGCGAACCGACCTCCTCATCGCTATTGATTACGACTTCATATCCGACCCGCTTTGCCTCTGGGCTGGCCTCAACCGCAGCGAGCGCGGCGAGCATGACGGCGATGCCTCCCTTCATGTCGGCGACGCCTGGTCCATTCAGAACGCCATCCTCGATCCAGCGCATTGACTGGAAAGGGTGGTCGACCGGGAAGACCGTGTCCATGTGCCCGGTAAAGAGCAGCTGCACCGGCGCACCGGGCCTCACAGTGAGATGCAAGTTCCGTCCGTGCGCGACGGCGAATGGCTTGCCGGAAGCGTCCACGGCCTCGACTGGTGCCGGCTCGACCAGATGCATTTCGCAAGGAAGGATGGAGAAGGCGTCGGCCAGGATCCCAGCCATGTCATTCAGTCCGCCAAGGTTGCGCGAACCGGTGTTCATCGCCGCCCACGCCTCGACCTGGCGCAGCATATCGACGTCCATCGCCCGCTCGACGCAGGCGCGCTCGATGCTGGTCAGCCCCTCCATGCGGGGCGTCTAGCGCGCTGCGCGACCAAACACCACACCGACGCTATAGGTGGTCGGCGAAGCCTTCGACGATCGTCCGGTACATGTCGCGCTTGAACGGCACGATTAGTTCCGGGAGGAGGTGCGGCTCTACCCATTGCCAGTGACTGAATTCGGGATGCTCGGTGACGATATCAACGTCATCGTCACTACCCAGGAAGCGGGCCAGGAACCAGTCCTGGAGCTGGCCTTTCCATTTGCCGCCCCATAGGCTGGAAGCGATCGCATCGGGAATGTCGTAGCGAAGCTGCTGCGGGTGATCGGCGAGCTTTTCTACCAGGCGCGGCGCGATGCCAGTCTCTTCCTCCAACTCGCGAAGCGCACCTGCCCACGGCTCTTCTCCCTCATCGAGGCCGCCTTGGGGCATCTGCCATGCTTCGTCCCGGTTATCGATGCGCCGCCCAACCCACGCAAGCTTTTGGTGGTTGATCAGCATGACGCCGACGCCGCGGCGATAGAGATCGTCGTCGCTCATTCTTGCTCCGCAACGCGCAGCGCGCGCTCGATGTCCTTCAGATTGTAGGGCTTGGTGATTGTCGGCACGCCGGCAAACTCGGGCGGGTGCGACAGATCGCCGTAGCCCGTGGCGAAGATATAGGGCACGCCTGCGCGGGTGAGCGAACCGGCCAATTCATAACTGTGGATACCGTGAACGTTGACGTCGAGTATCGCGACGTCGACCTGCTCGCTGCCGACTATATCGAATGCATCGTCAATCCGGTCGGCGAGCAGAACCCGCGCCCCTTCGGCGCTCAGCATATCTTCAAGCGCGAGGCCGATGATTGGCTCGTCCTCGACGATCAGCACGAGTCGGCTATTGAGCGTCATCCGCCGCCAGCTCCATCGTCACCCGATATTCAAAGCCTTGCGGCGTGAATCGCATTTCGGCGCCGCTCCGCCGGTCGCTCGAAAGGCCGCGCTTGATCAGTCGCGTCCCGAAACCGCGCCGGTCTGGCTCGACCGCCGGCGGTCCGCCGCGCTCGACCCAATCGATTGCCAGTTGGCGCTTTCCGCTATCCAGTTCTTCAACAGCCCAGCGAATGTCGACGTGCCCCTCCGGTGCGCACAGCGCT
This sequence comes from Sphingomonas edaphi, assembly GCF_003583725.1. Taxonomy (GTDB): domain Bacteria; phylum Pseudomonadota; class Alphaproteobacteria; order Sphingomonadales; family Sphingomonadaceae; genus Sphingomicrobium; species Sphingomicrobium edaphi. The sequence goes on from NZ_QXTF01000002.1 coordinate 363,741, forward strand.
CCATATTTAATTGCATTGGTCGTCAGCTCGTGAACGATCATTGCCAGCGACACCGCTGTTTGCGGACCAAGCTCGAGGTCGGGTCCTTGACGATAGATGCGATCGACATCTGCCCCGGCGGTTGCCTCCGCCGCGCTACGGATTGTCTCGTCCAGCGGCGCCGCTTCCCAATTACTGCTGGTCAGTAGACCATGGGCCGCGGCCAGCGCATGGAGGCGAGCGTCGAGCGTACGGCGCGCGCCTTCCGACCCCTCGAGCTCGCGAAAGCTCTGCGTCGCCAGTGCCTGGACAATAGCCAGCGTATTTTTCACCCGGTGGTTGAGTTCGTTGATCAGCAGCCGCTGGCCTTCCTCGGCTTCGACCTGTTCGGTCACGTCGTGGCCCTGCACGAGCACGCCGCCAACCCGGCCGTCACTATCGAGGATCGGCTGGTAAATGAAGTCTAGATAGCGCTCGGCCTCCTCGTCGCCATGTGCGAGCGTCACCTTCAGTTGCTTGCCGACAAATGGCTTTCCGTTGGCCATCACCGAGTCAAGCAGCGTGACGAAGCCCTGCTCGATAACTTCGGGAAGGGCCTCTGCGACGGTCTGTCCAACAACATCGCGCCCACCGATCAATTGCCGGTACGCCGCGTTGGCAAGAACGAATCGATGTTCGGGTCCGGTCAGCAGGGCCAAGAATCCTGGCGTCTGCTCGAACATCTTTCGAAGGCGGCCACTTTCTTCGCTTAGGTCGAGATTCTGGGACTGGACGCGCTGTGCGCGCTCAACGATCCCCATCTCGTCTCGCATCCGGCGCAGCCCGTGAAGCTCCGTCACGTCCACGGTATGCTGCAGGATGTGCTCGACGCGACCGTCTGCATCCAGCAGGGGAGTATGGGTGGCGCTCCAATAGCGGACGTCCATCGCGCCGTCCTGTCGCTCAATGTCGTAGCGTATCAGCGCTAGCTCATCGGTCTTGCCAGTGCGAAGAACTCGCTCCAAGGATCCGCTGAGAAGGCGGTAGCTTTCCGAGTTAGGATCGGCCGGAAAAGCGTCAAACATGCGCCGGCCGATGAGGGCATCATGCGTCCGGCCTGTGACCCGAAGATAAGCTTCGTTCGTCCAGACGATCGCCAAGTCCCTGTCTAGCAGGACATAGGGGTTTGGTGACGATGTCATGAGGGTTTTGAAATCGAACGGCACGAACGGTCCTGGCGCTAGGTCGGGTTAGAATGGTTCAGGCCCGGCATTGGTTTCGATGCGGGCACGGTTAATTTTTGTCAAATTGGCGAAAACCTGTGCGATTGCTCCCTATCGGCGCGGCGAGCCAGATGCCCCGACCCTCCACCAACTCGGGCATGAGCGACCCGATCGGTTCCTCCATTCAACGCAATAAACGCACAGCCAGCTTTTAACGTGCATTAACCATATTCCGCCGCGCGCAATCCCGCGTAAGCCGTTGAAGGGTTTTCATTTTCCGATTCCGGCCGGGTGGGGGTTTTATGCGTTCCTTGTTCAACTTCGCGTCGCGCGACATCGCCATCGATTTGGGTACTGCCAACACGGTTGTTTATGCCCGCGGCGTCGGCATTATTTCGAGCGAACCGTCGGTGGTCGCGATGGAAACCATCGACGGCATCCGTAAGGTCCGGGCAGTCGGTGATGACGCGAAGCTGATGCTGGGCAAGACGCCGCGCAACATCCAGACAATCCGTCCGCTGCGGAGCGGCGTCATAGCCGACCTTGAGATCGCCGAAGAAATGATCAAGCATTTTATCCGCAAGGCGCAGGGCGGCCTCACGCGCTTTTCGCGGGGGCCCGAGGTGGTGATTTGCATCCCCTCTGGCGCCACTTCGGTGGAACGGCGCGCCATCAGGGACGCGGTGAGCAATGCCGGAGCGGACAAGGTTTCGCTGATCGAGGAACCGATGGCAGCGGCGATCGGCGCGGGTCTTCCCGTCGCAGAGCCGATCGGATCGATGGTAGTCGACATCGGTGGTGGCACGACCGAGGTCGGAGTGATCTCGCTACAGGGCCTTGCCTTTTGCCGTTCGGCACGCGTCGGTGGCGACCGGATGGACGACGCCATTGCGTCCTATGTCCGCCGAAATTTCAACCTGCTGATCGGTGAGGGCACGGCCGAGCGCGTTAAGCTGGAAATTGGCTCGGCGCTTCACCCGGGCGATGGCATCGGTCTGATTACGACGGTCCGCGGACGCGACGTCAGCCGCGGCATGCCGGGGGAGATCGAGCTGAACCAAGCGCAAGTCGCGGATGCACTTGCGGAGCCCGTTGCTCAAATTGTTGAGGTCGTGCGCGCCGCACTGGAACACACCCAGCCCGAAATTGCCGCCGATGTCATCGACCAGGGCATAACCATGACGGGCGGCGGCTCTTTGCTTCGCGGTATCGGGACGCTGATCCAGGAAGCGACCGGTCTTCCAGTCCACATCGCTGACAATGCGATGGAATGTGTCGCGCTTGGCGCGGGCCAGACGCTGGAGGATCGAGTGCTGCGTGGGGCGCTGATGGCCGCATGAGCCGGCGTCAGCTGGCGCTCGCACGGAATTCTTGGGATCCATGCAACACACGACAAGCCTAGCGAAGCAGGCGCCACGCTCGTAAAGGAAGCTGAACAGCTTTCAGGAACGAGTCTATGGCTTCGGCCACCCACACCATTACCGAAGAAGAATCCCAGGCCCACCCGATGCTCGACGCAATGGTCGTGCGCTTCGCGGGCGACAGCGGCGACGGTATGCAGCTGACCGGCGGTCAGTTCACGCTTTCGACCGCCCTTGCGGGTAACGATCTTGCGACCTTCCCCGACTTTCCGGCCGAAATCAGGGCGCCGCAGGGCACCACGTTCGGGGTGTCCGCATTCCAAATCAACTTCGGATCGACCGCAATTGAAACTGCCGGCGACCAGCCGGACGTTTTGATCGCGATGAACCCCGCGGCGCTCAAGGTGAACGTGAACGCGCTTCGCGAGGGTGGTTTGATTATTGTCGACGAAGGGGAGTTCTCGCCCCGCAACCTTGCCAAGGCCGGCTACGACGCCAACCCGCTGGAAGACGGCAGTCTGGCGAAGTGGAACCTTGTCCATTTCAACATCTCGCAGCTGACGCTCGATGCCGTGAAGCCGTTCGGTCTCGGTAACAAGGAGGCACTGCGCTGCAAGAATATGTGGACGTTGGGCCTTGCGCTCTGGATGTTCGACCGCGAACGCGGCCCCATTATTGACTGGCTGAAGACCAAGTTCGCGAAGGCGCCCGAACTTGCGGAGGCGAACATTGCCGCATTGAACGCCGGTCACGCCTATGGCGAGACGGTCGAGATCGGCGGCCAAGTCCATAAGCACCATATCGACGCGGCACCTGCGGAGCCTGGTCTTTACCGCACAGTGACCGGAGCGGAATCGCTGTCGCTGGGCCTGATCGCTGGCGCGCAGTTGGCAGGCCTGCCGATGTTCTTCGGCGGCTATCCGATTACGCCGGCATCGGCGATCCTTCACCATCTGTCGCGGCTCAAGGAATATGGGATCACCACGTTCCAGGCGGAGGATGAAATCGCAGCAATCTGCGCTGCAATCGGGGCCAGCTATGCCGGGCAACTCGGTGTAACGTCATCGTCCGGCCCGGGCATCGCGCTCAAAGGCGAGGCAATGGGCCTGGCCATTATGACCGAGCTTCCGCTGGTCATCGTCAATTCGCAGCGTGGCGGCCCGTCGACTGGCTTGCCCACGAAGACCGAGCAGTCCGACCTTTATCAAGCCGTCTATGGCCGCAACGGAGACGCGCCGATGCCGGTGATTGCCGCCCGATCGCCTGCCGACGCTTTTGATTGCGCGATCGAGGCGGTGCGGATCGCAACTCGTTACATGACTCCCGTTATGCTGCTGACCGACGGCTATATCGCCAATGCGGCCGAGCCGTGGAAGGTGCCGGACATGGGCGGGTACGAGCCTTTCCCCGTCGAATTCGCTGAGGGCTCCGCGATGGAGCCGGATAATGACCAAGTCATGCCCTACCGGCGCAATGCCGACCTCGCGCGGCCGTGGATCAAGCCGGGCACGCCGGGTCCTGAGCATCGCATCGGCGGTATCGAAAAGCAGCCAGGCACCGGTAACATCGACTATTCGCCGGAAGCTCATGCGGAAATGACGCGACTTCGCGCTGCAAAGGTGGATGGGATTGCCGAGTCTATCCCTGAGCAGGAGGTCTGCATCGGTAATTGGTCGGGCAAACTTGCCGTGGTGGGTTGGGGCTCGACTTTCGGTCCGATTCACCAGGCGGTTCGCCGGGCGCGGATGCGCGGACTGGACGTCTCGCACATTCACATTCGCCACATCGCTCCGATGCCGCGGAACATGTCTGTCCTGCTCAAGGGCTTCGAGCGCATCATCGTGCCGGAAATGAACACCGGACAGCTGAAAACCGTACTTCGTGATCAGTTTCTGGTCGATGCGAAGCCGCTCAACAAGGTGTCGGGCCACCCGTTCCGTATCGCGGAAATCGAAGCCGCAATCGAGGCGGCGTTGGCATGAAACCAATCAATCCTGTGCCCCTGATCGCCATGTTACTGCTGGTGATCTTCCTGTATCTCTGGCTCAACGGCTACCTCGCATGAACGATGTTACCAAGATCACGACCGCCAAGGACTGGGCATCCGACCAAGAGGTTCGCTGGTGTCCGGGTTGTGGCGATTATGCGGTGCTGAAGGCGGTTCAGCGGACCATGCCGGACCTTGGAGTTGCGCGCGAAAAGACCGTGTTCATTTCGGGCATCGGCTGCTCCAGCCGCTTTCCGTATTACATGGCCAGCTATGGCTTCCACACGATCCACGGCCGCGCTTGCGCCGTCGCAACGGGAACCAAACTGGCCAATCCGGAACTCGACGTATGGATCATCACTGGCGATGGTGACGCGTTGTCGATCGGCGGCAACCACACGATGCACTTGCTGCGCCGCAATCTCGATTGCCAGCTGCTGCTGTTCAACAACGAAATCTATGGCCTGACCAAGGGTCAGTATTCGCCGACTTCCCGAGTCGGAACGCGCACTCCTTCGACGCCATTCGGCTCGGTCGATCGGCCGGCCAATCCGTGCGCCTTCGCGCTGGGCAGCGGTGCCCGCTTCGTCGCACGTGGCATCGACGTGCACAAGAATCTGCCCGACGTGTTGAAGGCGGCGCATGCCCATCGCGGTGCGAGCTTCGTAGAAATCTACCAGAATTGCGTAGTCTACAATGACGATGTGTTCGCGCCCTTCACCGACAAGTCTGTCGCTGCGGACAAGCAGCTCTGGCTGAAGCCGGGTGAGAAGATGCTCTACGCCAATGGCACTAAGGGCCTCGCGCTCGACATGGAGCAGCACATGCTGAAGGTGGTCGACGGCGACAGCGACGAAGTTATCGTCCACAACCCCAAAAACCGCGCGGTCGCACATATGCTGGTCGAGATGCCGGTTGCGAGCTTCCCGGTGGCGCTCGGCGTTCTCTACGAAGACCCGGCGCCGACATTCGACAGCGCAGTGATCGGGCAGAACGCCGCCGCTTCGGCCGGCAAGAAGCCTGACCTGCAAGCCTTGGTCAGCAAGGGCCAGACTTGGCAGGTCGAAAAGGAACCGCGCGCTGAATAGGCGGTTCAGCGGGGGAGGTGACTGTCTGATGGCGGATGTGAAAGCGGCTGAAGCGCCCAAAAAGAAAAAAAAGAAGGATGCTGCCGCCAAGGGCGCCAGCGTCAAGAGCAAAGCCGCATCTTCCAAGAAAAAGGGCGGCAAGAACAAAGCGGACGGTAAGGGCGTCGACGCGCTGCTGAAACTGGCCGATCATCCGCTGGTCGGCGACCTTCTGGCCGTCGGCGCGATGGCGGCTGTGGCCGCAATCGCTGAGGCCGGCTTTTCCGGCAAGAGCAAGGGCAAGACCAGCGGCTCGAGCAAGGCCGTAAAGGCTGCCGGCAAGGCCGCCGCCGCGGCGATCGGCAAGCGCCTGATCACCGAGTTCGAGGAAGTAAAGAAGGCTTCGAAGCCTAGCGCCTGAGCAAGGTCAATCGGGCGCGGCCCACGTCGCGCACGGCATCGATGGACCAGCCGTCCGGCGCGTCAACATCGTCGCCGCGCTTCGTTTCGATCGCCATCCAGCCGCCCTCGGCGAGCCAGCCTGCGGTGGCTACCGCCTTCGCGGCGGTACTGCCTGAGCCGGGTAAATATGGTGGATCGGCGAAGACCAGGTCGAACGGTTCGGACACTGGCAGCTTGGCGGCCGAGGTGGCCTTGATTGTGAGCCGGGTGCCAGCACCGAGGGACTCGGTATTGTGCTGGATGGCGGCGAGTGCGGCCCGGTCATTTTCCACCAGCGTGGCACGGCCCGCACCACGCGATAAAGCTTCGAATGCCAGCGCTCCGCTCCCGGCATAGAGATCAGCAACCCGCAGCCCGTCGAAGCTACCGAGCCGGCTCGCTAGCATGGAGAAAAGTGTTTCGCGTGTCCGGTCGGCGGTTGGACGCGTCTGCACCCCGGCGGGCGCCACCAGTTTCCGCCCTCGCCATTCGCCGGCGACAATTCTCATTTCAGCGTCCGGCGAAACTGGAACAGGTCCTCGCGCTGGATTTCCCCGATGTCGCCTGGCGCCAGTCCCTCGACAGTGAACGGGCCGTAACTCGTCCGGATAAGCCGCGATACTTGCATGCCGAGGTAGGCAAGAACCCGTCGGACTTCGCGGTTTTTCCCCTCGGTTAGCGCCATTTCGATCCAGCAATTGCGGCCTGTCCGCCGCTCAAGGTTGGCGTTGATCGATCCGTAGCGGATACCCTCGATGGTCACGCCCTCGGCCAATGCCTCAAGCTGTTGCTGGGTCACGTCGCCAAAGGCGCGGGCGCGATAGTGACGGACGACGCCGGTCTTGGGCAATTCCAGCTGCCGCTTGAGTTCGCCGTCATTGGTCAGCAGCAAAAGCCCTTCGGTCATGAAATCGAGACGTCCGACCGGCATCAGGCGCGGCAGGCCTTCCGGGAGCTTGTCGTAAATCGTCGGTCGGCCCTTCGGGTCGCGCGCCGCCGTCAGTGCCCCGGCGGGCTTGTAGAAGCGGAACAACCGCGCGGCCGTCGGCGGCTTCACCGGCTTGCCATCTACCGTAACGCCTTGCAGCGTTTCGATTAGCGTCGCCGGGGTCGTCAGCTTTTCGCCATTCAGCGCAATGCGGCCTTCGGCAATCATCCGTTCAATGTCGCGCCGCGAGGCTATTCCGGCCCGCGCGAGGAGCTTGGCGATGCGTTGTGGTCCTTCCTCGCGCGCCGGGCCGGGCTTCGGCCCGCGAGGTTTTTGCGGCGTTCCGCCTGCACGGCGCGATGGATGCGGCACCGGCGGACGCTTCGTTCGTTGCGGGGTCATTCGGTTTTTCCTACGGGTATTAAATGCTGTTCGGGAAGCGCGAGCGTGTCGTCAACAAAATCCTCATAGTCGAGGATGAGCCCCTGACTGCGTTCGACAATGAAACGATGATCGCCGACGCAGGCTATGAAGTAGTCGCGACCCACGATCGATTTGCCGACGCCGTTGCTACACTGGACCGTGAGAGGGTCGACCTCATCCTCTGCGACGTGCGTTTGACGGGCGAGCGGTCGGGCATCGACCTTGCGCAGGTCGCCAAGAATCGGGGCATCCCCGTCCTGTTCGCGACCGGGCTACCCCCGGAAAATGCCTCAGACCTGGTGCTGGGCTGTTTGCTGAAGCCCTACAATGACCGGACGCTCAAGGCTGCGTTGAGAGCGGTCGACCAGCATCTGGCTGGCGAGAAAACCAAGCCACCCAAGGGTCTCACCCTCTACGGCCTTAACGACGCCTAAAGCGCCGCTTCAACCTTGCGATGGAATTCGGCGATCCCGTTTTCCAACTTGCCCAGTACAACCTTTTCGATTTCACCAGACTCCAGGCCGCGATGGCAAAGCGCGGCCGCGTGGAAATCTTCAGCGCCAAAGGTCCCACCGTCCAGCAGGTCCCAACTCCGCTGCCAATGCGCCTCCGCCTCATTGGTGGCAGGCTTTTCCGGGATTAGCATCACGTCCTCCACCAAGGTGCGGCCGACCGTTTGCGGCATGGCGATCAACAGATTGATGTAATCGGGACTGACAATGATCACCGACGCCGGGAAAAGCTGGTAGGTGTAGGTTACCGCCTTGCGCAGTTGCGCCCAGTCATCGCGATCGAGTTCGGCCAGATAGTCGGACCGGCCAACCGCGGCGCGCTGGTGGCGGCCGATTGAGTCGGCGGTAGTGATGCCGTCCGCGAAGAAACTCGCGATGGTCGCCGCGTGCAGCCGCTGGACATGATAGCTTTCAAGGAAGGCGTCGATGATCAGCTTCCAGTTGGCGGCAACATCATGGGTCTTGCGGCGATACAGGTACAGGTCGCCAAGTCCGAACGCGTCGAGATCGTCCTTGAGTGCGATCGCATCGGTAAAATCCGCGCCCTCATCTTTAGCCCACCAGATCAGGCCGCCCGCCTCGACGCAGGGAAACTCGCGAAGACCGTTCCGGCCCTTGTCGAAATCGGGGAAGCAATCGTTCCGCGGTATGCCGGTAAGCTCGCCGTCCGGCTTGTATGCCCAAGCATGATAGGGGCAAATGATCCGCTTCGCCGGCACGACTTCATGGCTGTCGAGCAACCGCGTACCGCGATGGCGGCACACATTGGCGAAAACATGGGCTTTCCCGTCAATGTCGCGCGACAGGATCAGTGGCGTTCCATAATCGTCGTGCGCGACGGCTTGGTTGCGGTCGGGCAGCAGGGCCGACGGCCCAAGTAGGTGCGGGACATGATCGAAAATCCGGCGCTTCTCGGTCTCGAATCGTGCCTCGTCCACGTAGACGGATGCGCTTAGCGTTTCGACATGGTCGCCCATGTGAGCCTCGCCCCTCGCTAGCGCCTCGGCCAGTGCACGTTGGCCGGGGGTAGGGCGGCGGGGAGTTACGGGCATGTCCATCGAACCAATGCTGCGCCAAGTTATTAATCGTTGCAAGGACGAACTGAATTCGTTGAGCATCTGGAGAATAACGCTACCCCTTTCGCGAAACGCCGGTGCTGCTACGCTTGCCCAAACAAGGCGGGGAGAATCCACAAGTGAGCGAAGCTGCTACGGCGAGCGACGATCGGACCATCAGTTGGTGGGAAGGGCTACGGCCATATTTCGAGAAGGCCCCGATCGCGGCGTTCTTCGTCGGTGTATCGTCCGGTTTCCCTTACGCCATGATCGGGGCGACGCTGACCACGCGGCTGGCGCAGGATGGCATCGAAAAGTCGACCGTCACGACATTCGCGCTGGCGTTCCTCGTCTATAACCTTAAATTTCTATGGGCGTGGATTGTTGACGGTGTTCACCTGCCGATCCTTGGGCGCTTGGGCCAACGCGTTTCATGGCTGATATTCTCGGGACTGCTGGTCATGGCGGCGGTCGCCAATCTGGCATTCCAAGATGCGTCGGCAAGCATTTACCAGATGGCGATCGCGGCGGTGCTGGTCGGCGTCGCGGGCGCCACCTTTGATATCGTGATTGACGCCTACCGCATCGAGTTGCTCGAGCCGCGCCAGCTCGGCGTTGGATCTGGCATGTCGCAATATGGTTGGCGCATCGGCTCGGTCGCCGCCGGCGCGCTCGCTCTGGTTCTCGCTGCGCGGGTGGGCTGGGAAATCGCTTACCTGGCTTGCGCCATGTTCGCGTTGCCGGCGATGCTCACGGGCCTCATAGTTGGTGAACCCAAACGGCATCGAGAGCCCACGGAAAAGCGCGGCTTGGCGGAAGCGGCAGTCGCTATTTGGGGGCCGTTCGCGGAGTTCTTCAAGCGCCGGGGCGCCTTTCTGGTCCTGCTGTTCATCCTGCTTCACAAGATCGGCGACACGCTCGGCCAGCTCGTGCTGCGACTGCTTCTCGACGACATGGGCTACACCAACGACGAGATCGCGATCTGGGACGTCGGTGTGGGTTTCTGGGCTTATCTGATCGGCATCTTCGTCGGTGGTGTCCTGTACGCCAAGATCGGCATGAAGCGCTCGGTCCTCATTAGTCTTATCCTGATGGGCGTCTCCAACGCCACGTTCGCGATTCTGGCGATGGGAGCGAAGTCGAACCCTGCGCTTGCGGCCTGTATCGGCTTTGAGAATTTTGCCAGCGGCATCGGGGGTGTCGTTGTCGTCGCCTACTTCTCTGCACTGTGCAATTTGCAGTTCACCGCATCGCAATATGCACTGATTTCAGCTGCCGCGAGCATTGTGGGCCGGGTCCTGACGGGTACCACGGCTGGCAGTATCGTGGAGTCCGTCGGCTTCATCAATTTCTATTGGCTAACAACGGTGGCGGCCCTGCCAGGGATTGTCCTCTTCTGGCTAATGATGCGCAGCGGATTGGTCGACAGTTCAATCGGGACGGCTGGCAAGGTCGGGGAGGGCGATGCCCGGGACGATCAGTCGGGCAGTGAACCGTTGAGCGACAGCGCTTCGCCGGCGAGGTAAAGCGAGCCGAACACCAGCACGCGCGCGGGCTTGCGAAGCGCAATCAGCGCATCGGAGATGCTGCGCTTCGCAGATGAAACAAATCCCATCTTGGCCGCCATGGCTGCAAGATCGGACGGGTCGCGATATTCATGACCTTCAATGGGCAGGGTCAGGATTTGTGAAGCAACTCCGCGAAACGGCTGCAGCACCGTCGCAGCGTCCTTGCTGGCCAAGCTTGCGTATAGCAGCACCAAAGGACGCTTATCCGTCCAGTTGCGCCGGGCATGGGCCGCGATCAGCCGGGAGGCGCTCGGATTATGGCCGCCGTCGATCCAAAGTTCGCTTCCGCGCGGCAGCATCTCGATCAGAGGTCCGCTGTGAAGTTGCTGGAGCCGCGCGGGCCAATTGGCCCAGCCCATCGCAGCACTGAATGCCGATGCCGGGATGTCGATGGTGTCTTGATGACGAAGCATCGCCACCGCCAGCGCTGCGTTCATGCTTTGGTGACGGCCAGGAAGTCGAGGCAGGGGCAAGAAAAGCTGCCCAGCTTCGTCATAATATCGAAGCTGTCCTGACCGCGAAATGGCGTCCCAGTGCAGGCCTTTCGGTTCCCAGATCGCGCCCGCAGCTCGAGCAACTTGCGCGACCCGTTCGGCCAAGGCCGTTGGATAGCGCTGCGTCACCAGCGGCACACCCCGTTTGGCGATTCCTGCCTTCTCGTATGCGACATCGACCAAGCGGTTGCCGAGGAATGCCTGATGATCGAGTCCAAGGCTGGCGATGCCGGTGACTAGCGGGTGTTCGATGACGTTGGTTGCATCAAGCCTCCCGCCTAGTCCGACTTCTAGGATGCAGGCATCGGCCGGAGCCTCGCTAAAGGCGCAAAAGGCGGCCGCAGTATTCACCTCGAATAGACTACCGCCGATATCCTCGTTGGCGTCGAGCACTTGACCCATCAGTTCGGCAAGCTGCCCGTCGTCGATCAACCTACCGGCGATCCGGATGCGCTCGTTGTATCGGACGAGGTGCGGGCTGGTGAAGGCATGGACGCGTTTTCCGGCAGCCTCCAGCGCGGCGCGAAGGAACGCGCAAGTCGACCCTTTGCCGTTGGTGCCGGCGACATGGAAAACGGGAGGAAGCCGGTCTTGCGGGCGGCCGAGGCGGTCGAGCAGAGCGGTTATTCGCTCCAATCCAAGCTGGTCGCGGTCAACATATTGACGGGCCTGTCGGGCGATCAGTGCCGCAATTCGCGGATCCGCCGAGCGGATCACTTCCTTCATCAGGCGGCGGCCTTCGCTCCGCTCGGGGCAAGGTAGCCGACCAAACGGGCCAACCGGTCCTTGAGCGCGTGACGATGCACGACCATGTCGATCATGCCGTGTTCCAGCAGATATTCGGCTCGCTGGAAGCCCTCGGGCAGCTTTTCGCGAATGGTCTGCTCGATGACGCGCTGCCCGGCGAACCCGATCAGGGCGCCCGGTTCGGCAATCTGGACATCGCCGAGCATGGCGTAGCTTGCAGTAACGCCGCCAGTGGTCGGGTCGGTCAGAACAACAATGTAGGGTAGTCCCGCTTCACGCAACTGCGCCAGCGCCACGGTGGTGCGCGGCATCTGCATCAGCGACAAAATGCCTTCCTGCATGCGCGCGCCGCCGGCGGCCGTGAACAGGATATAAGGGCAGCGCTTCTTGATCGCCTGCTTGACGCCAATAACAAAGGCCGCGCCGACGGCGACACCCATCGAGCCGCCCATAAAAGCGAAATCTTGAACGCCGACCACGGCGAGCTTGCCTTCGATCTTGCCGAATGCGTTGATCAGCGCGTCGCGTTCTTCGGTCGAGGAACGGGCGGCCTTGAGGCGATCGGTATAGCGCTTCGTGTCGCGGAATTTCAGCGGGTCTTCGCGGACCTCGGGACTGTCGAGGATTTCATATTTCTGCCGGTCAAACAGTGCGTCGAAGCGCACTTTCGGTCCGACCCGGTCGTGGTGGTCGCAGCGCGGGCAAACGTAAAGATTGTCCTCCCATTCCTTGGTAAAGACCATGGATTCGCACTTGCGGCACTTGTGCCACAGATTGTCGGCGCTCTGACGCTTGGTCAGCGATTGGATGCCGTTGCGAACGCGGCTCAGCCAGCTCATTCAAACCTCTCGATAATGCGGCGGGCGGGGTAAGCCTCGCCGCCGCCAATGTCCACTATAGCGTACCGGCGATTTCCCTTACGGCCACGGCGGGATCGTCGGCGCCGGTGATGGGCCGGCCGATGACGAGGATTGATGCGCCGGCATCGAGTGCGTCGCGAGGCGTCATGACGCGCTTCTGGTCGCCGATCGCGGTATTGGTGGGCCGAATGCCCGGAACGACGAAAAAGCCATTTTTCCATCGAGCACGCGCCGCAGCAACTTCATTGCCGGAACAGACTATGCCGTCGAGGCCCGCATCCTTGGCAAGGTCGGTCAAGCGTTCGACCTGTGCCCGGCTGTTCCCGGGAACGCCGATGGAAGCCAGGTCGCCGGAATCCAGACTGGTCAACACGGTGACGGCGACGACCTTTGTACCTGCAGGGGCCGCCGCCTTTGCGTCCTCGAGCATCGCTCGACCGCCCGCCGCGTGAACCGTCAGCACCGACGGAGTGATCGGCGACAGGGCCTGGATTGCTTTAGCGACCGTATTGGGAATGTCGTGCAGCTTGAGGTCGAGGAAGAGCGGCAAGTCGAGGTCTGCGAGTTCGAGTACGCCCGCGCGGCCGTTGTGGCAGAAAAACTCCAGTCCAAGCTTCAGTCCGCCAGCATGCCGCTTGACTGCCTCGGCGACAGCGCGCGCCCGGTCCAGGTCCGGTGTGTCGATGGCGACGTAGATTGGGCTAGTCATGGAAGCGGGGTCTCTTCGACGGGTGTCTGCGCAGGAGGAGCCGCAACTGGCGGACGTTCTGCGATGACAAGGCGCCGCCGGACGGTCCACAACTTGCCCCGCAAGATGAAAAAGGGCGGCAGGAAACCCAGCAGGAAAATGATCAGCAGTAGTACCGGCAATTTGATGTCGGCCTGAAGGTTGCCCCACAGGTTCACCGACACATCGCTCCAGTTCCGGCTCGCAAATATGGCGAGGGAAACAGCGATCACCACCCAGAAAAGCGTTCGCAAGAAATGCATCGTGACTCCCCGGCTGAAGCCTTTAGGCGACCATGAGGCTGCTGGCCAGTCGTTCGCCGCTTCCCAGCATCGTCTCGCCGCAGGGAGATTCTGAGGGGAGTTGAGCGTTTCACTGTCTAGCGCCACACCAGCTGAAGGGGAGGCCGCGTTTTCCGTTGGATCGTAAATATAAACTAGGGATCGGCGCGTTTGCGTTGGGGCTCGGCGCATTCGCGCTCGCACAGCCATTTGTTGAAACGAAAAAGGCCTCGCCGTCAGCGATCCAGGCCGCTCAGGCCAAGTCAATCGCGCAGGCGAGCGCACGGCTTGCTGTCGTCGAACCGGCCAGCCGAAGTCGTATCGATTACAAGCGCCTTGATGAGCGTTTGCAGCGCATGGTCGAGAAACCCACGATGGTCGGCATGGCGGTCGGCATCGTCGAGAACGGCCGCATCACCTTTCTGAACGGCTATGGCGAAACGCTCGAAGGATCGGGCGAAAAGGTTACGCCCGAAACCGTCTTCCGCTGGGCGTCAGTATCGAAAGGCGTCGCCGCCACGATGGTCGCCAAGCTGGAAGAAAAGGGCAAGCTGCGCTTCGATCAGTCGGTCGCGTCCGTCGCGCCCTCGCTCCATTTGCCGGGCGGCAACGAACTGACTGCGACGGTCGGCGACGTTCTCAGCCATCGGCTGGGCTTGTACCGCAATGCTTTCGACAACAAGCTGGAAGAAGGACAGGACGCGTCATTCCTCCGCGCGTCGCTGGTGACCCTCAACAGCATTTGTCCGCCGGGAACCTGCTGGAGCTATCAGAACGTTGCCTATGACGCGGCAAGCGAAATGGCCACGAAGGTGACCGGCGTAAGCTACCCGGACCTTGTCCAGCGCGAACTGTTTGCGCCGCTGGGAATGACTTCTGCGTCGATGGACCGCAATGGGCTGGTGAGTGCACCTAGCTGGGCAAGGCCGCACAGTGTCGGTCGCCGACCGCTGGAAGTGAACGATAACTATTACCGCGTCCCAGCTGCGGGTGGCGTGAACAGTAACATCAAGGACATGTCACTGTGGATGCTGGCTCAGCTGGGCCAGATGCCCCAAGTGCTAAGCCCGAAGCTTTTGGAGACTATACACGCGGCGCGCGTAAAGACGCCCGGCGAGCGAGGCCGGATGCGCAAATTTTTGGAGCGACTGGGTCAGGCTGACTACGGATATGGGTGGCGCAGCTATGAATATGCCGGTCATCACATCATCGGCCATCGCGGCGGCGTTGCCGGGTACCGGTCACTGATCTTGTTTGACCCCAAGTTGAAGAGTGGCGTTGTCGCGCTGTGGAACAGCAACACGTCGCAGCCGGGGGGCTTGGAGTTCGAAGTGATGGACATGCTCTACGGCCTTGAATTCCGGGACTGGATGGAAATCGACAAGGGCGGACCGGCCAAAGCTAACCAAGTCGCCGTCAAGCGTGACCGTAACCGTTCTGCCTGACCTACGTCGTTATTTTGTGCTATATGATCCGTGGGCCGCGGCTCGCGCCGCGGCGGAGCCTAGGGCAAAGACATGGAACCGCAAAGCGATCGCGCCTTTCACTTGGAGCGCGCCAAACAGTGCCGCTCGATGGCCAGCGAATCCAGCGACCCGGTCGTTCGTCGACTGCACGAAGAACTTGCTGAGTTTCATGAGCTAGAGGCCGAACGAGGCGAGCTCGAGGTCCCAATGAACCAGGAGCCGGCCTGACCGGACCCACATGTTTGAGTTGCGTTGCGCTCTCGCTGCGGAACATCGGCGTACCGACCGATGTTTTACCGAACGCACGCAAATGAAAGGCTTCAAAGATGGCAGACGCCGAGAAATTGGACGCAGTTGCGCTCCTCAAAAAGGACCATCGCACAGTCGAAGAGCTGTTTGAACAGTTCGAAAAAGCGAGTGGCGACGGACGCAAGCGCAAGCTAGCCGAGCAAATTTGCCTCGAACTTTCGGTTCACGCACAGATCGAGGAAGAAATTTTCTATCCAGCCTGCCAAGGGAAGGTTGAGGAAGATCTGCTAAAAGAAAGCTACGTCGAGCACGATGGCGCAAAGGTGCTGATCGCCGAAATCATGACTGGCGGGCCGGACGACGAATATTACGACAGCAAGGTCAAGGTGCTTAGCGAGCAAATTGAGCATCATGTCGAAGAGGAAGAGAAGCGAATGGAAGGACTTTTCTCCCAAGCCCGCAAGGCTGGCCTCGATATGGACGCGCTCGGCGAGCAGTTGGCGGCGCGTAAGGCCGAACTCACGACACAGTTCGAGAAAAACGGAATACCGAAGCCGACGCTGACTACGATGGAAGCGGCCAGCGTCTGATTTTTTGTGCTTATCTTTATCGGCCGTTCCGTGACACTGCGGGACGGCCTGATTTCATTGGGGAGCGCCCGTCGCTCGAGGCGCGCGAGGGTGGAGCCGCCCACCGGCAAGGAGAGCCGACATCCGCTAAGGCTTACGCGGCTCGCTAATTTGATGTGCTAACGAAGCTGTCGAGAACGCGCTTTCGGCCAGCTTTCTCGAATTCGATTTCCAGCTTGTTGCCTTCGATCTCGGCGATCGTGCCATAGCCGAACTTTCCGTGGAAGACGCGCTGCCCAACACTCAGGTCATCGCGCCCCTTATTGCCCAACGACACCGCACTGGCACGGGCTTCGATTATCCGCTGCGGCTGAGCGTTGAAACGGCCCTGAGCGCGTTGCCAGCCGGCACCACGCGTGCTGGCCCGATCACTTTGCGCGGCGGCCAGATGGGCGAACGGGTCGCCTCGCTCGCTCCACTGCGCACGCCACATGCTTTCCCCCCCGCTCATCGTAGTTTCCTCATCGATATGCTCTTTGGGAAGCTCGCTCACAAACCGGCTGGGAATCGAACTCGTCCATTGTCCGTAGATGCGCCGGTTGGCTGCATGGATGATGATAGCTTTCGCGCGTGCGCGGGTCAGGGCGACGTAGGCGAGGCGGCGCTCTTCCTCGAGGCTGGCTAGTCCCCCCTCGTCGAGCGCGCGCTGCGATGGGAAAACGCCTTCTTCCCAGCCCGCGAGGAAGACGTTCGGAAATTCCAGACCCTTGGCGGCATGAATAGTCATGATCGTGACCTTCTCGCCCTGCTTCGCCTGGTCGTTGTCCATGACGAGGCTGACATGCTCGAGAAATGCGCCGAGCGTTTCATATTCTTCCATCGCCCGCGTTAGTTCGGTGAGGTTCTCGAGTCGGCCTGTGGCTTCGGCGCTTCGTTCATTCTGAAGAGCGGCCGTGTACCCGCTTTCGTCGAGCAGGATTCGCGCCAGTTCCGGATGGGGGATCTCGCCGGCCATGGTTCGCCAGCGAGCGACGTCGGCAACAAACCGGCCGAGACTGCGCCGCGCTTGCGGAGTGAGTTCGTCGCTGTCGAGCATCTGCGCGGCGGCAAGCAAAAGCGGCTGGTCAGTCGCCCGCGCAAATTTGTGGATGTTCGCAACAGCCTTGTCGCCCAGCCCGCGCTTGGGCGTATTGATGATGCGTTCGAACGCGAGGTCGTCGGCCGGCTGCGCGACAAGCCTAAGGTAGGCGAGCGCGTCACGGATTTCAGCGCGCTCGTAGAAGCGAAAGCCGCCGACGATCTGGTAGGCGAGGCCGATGGCGATGAACCGCTCTTCAAATTCGCGGGTTTGGAACTGTGCCCGCACGAGGATCGCGCAATCGTCGAGTGACCCGCCCCGTGCCTGATGGGCCTCGATCTCCTCGCCGACGCGGCGAGCCTCCTCCGGTCCGTCCCAGACGCCGATCACCCGAACTCGGTCGCCCTCGTTGCGCTCGGTCCAGAGGGTTTTACCGAGCCGGCCGGCGTTGTTGGCGATCAGCCCGGTTGCGGCGCCCAGAATATGCGGCGTGGAACGGTAATTTTGCTCAAGCCGGATCACCGCCGCGCCCGGGAAGTCTTTCTCGAAGCGAAGGATGTTGGCCACCTCCGCTCCCCGCCAACTGTAGATCGACTGGTCGTCGTCGCCAACGACGCAGATGTTCTGGCGCGGCTCTGCCAGCAAACGCAGCCATTCGTATTGGCTGGCATTGGTGTCCTGATACTCGTCGACCAGGATATAGCGGAACCGCTCGCGATAGCTTTCGAGTACGTCGGGATGCGCCTTGAGGATGGTCAGCATGTGTAGCAGCAGGTCACCGAAGTCGCAGGCGTTCAACGCCCGAAGCCGGTCTTGGTAGGCGGCATAGAGTTCCTGCCCGCGACCGTTGGCGAAAGCCTCCGACTCCGCGGCGTCGATATGTGCGGGCGTCCAGCCCCGATTCTTCCAGCGATCGATGACACCGGCAAATTGCCGCGCCGGCCAGCGCTTTTCGTCCAAGTTTGAGGCGACGATAAGTTGCTTTAGCAAGCGGAGCTGGTCGTCGGTGTCGAGGATGGTGAAGTTGCTCTGCAGTCCGGCCAACTCGGCATGGGCACGAAGCATCTTGGCCGCAACACTGTGGAAGGTGCCGAGCCACGGCATCCCCTCGATTGCCCCGCCGCTGATTGCCGAGACTCGCTCTTTCATTTCCCGAGCGGCCTTGTTGGTGAACGTCACCGCCAAAATCTGGCTAGGCCAGGCTTTGCGCGTTGCGATGATGTGAGCGAGCCGCGCAGTGAGCGCTGCTGTTTTTCCCGTGCCTGCGCCTGCAAGCATCAGGACCGGACCCTCGGTCGTGAGCACGGCCTCGCGCTGCGGCGCATTCAGGCCGCGCAGGTATGGCGCATCGGCGGTTGGTTCGGTGCAATGGTTGGAAGATTCGGACACTGTCCGCAGGTAGGCAGGCGCGAACGAAACGGCAACCTTCGGGCTTGCAGCGAGCGATAATTCGGCTACAGCGCGCCGCGAATCGCGAACTTGGGTGGAATCCCGCTGCGATACTTTCGACTTATTCGCGATATCCCCGTTATCCACAGGCTTTGACTCGATTTTTTCGCTTTCGCGACTCGGAAAAGTGAGTCAGGTTACAAGGGTGATCGGGACGGAAGTCCCCGCCTCTCGAAAGAGCGGCAGGTGGCAGAAGGACCGATCTCCACCGGACGGCGATGAGGAGGGCTTCGGCCCAAGTCGGACCACCGGAAGAGGCGCCGGAAGAGTTGGTTTTCCAGTCGCAGTTCGCGGCTCCCTCTGGGGGCAGGCGACGCGAAGGGACCAACCCAAGAAGGGCCGCAGAAGATGAAGAACCTGCCTCCGGGCAGGACCATCATCGGAAGCGACGCCTGAGCTGGTGAGCCAGGATCGAAGAGCGGAGGACCCTCGGGTCATCAAGCTAGCGAACACCGGCAGATCTATGTCTCGGCGCAGATGGGGGCTGGCAGCAATGCCGGCCCCCATTTCTCTATGCGCGACGCTTCATGCGCCATGATTTTGCCTTGCAGTCCGCGCCGCTTGTTGGCGGGCTGCGCACGTCATTGTGATGGCGAGGAGATGCGTCCGGTGCGTATCCGCCTGGTGGCTATCGCGGCCCTTCCCGCTTCCGCCAGCGTTCCCGCTTTACCCCGGCAAGTCCGGCTGAGGCGGCCTTCGCTTTGATCGTACGTCGCGCGACCGGGCCTTCGGCGAGCGGCTGAAACCCGAAGGCTCGATCAGATTCCACGGCAAGCATCTGTCCTATGTCGGTTGGTGGGAGGAAGGGTCTGCGCTTTCTGTGCATGAGGCGCTAAAGCTGCGTCATTTCATGGCCGCGGAATGAAAAGCCGCCGCCTGAACGAACAGCGAGGGGTGGGCTATGTTCGAACGGTTGGCATCGCGGGTAGCGGCGGCGGCGGGGCGGCCGATGGCATTCGCCCTGGCTCTCTCGATCATCATCGTCTGGGGGTTTTCGGGTCCAGTCTTCGGCTGGTCTGACACGTGGCAGCTGGTCATCAACACGGGGACTACCATTGTCACCTTCCTCATGGTCTTCCTGATCCAGAACGCGCAGAATCGCGACGCCTCGGCAATTCAGGCGAAGCTGGACGAACTGATCCGCGCCGTTGACCGGGCTCGCAACGAATTCATCGGCATCGAACATCTGACCGAACTGGAGCTGAGAGAGATACGTGAGGTCCTGGAAAGAGATGCGGGCGATGAACCCGCCCGCCACGAAGCTATTCTGCGGCTGATCGCGCGACGCTGAGGAACGGGGAAATGAGGCGGCGGCGCTGGCCAGCCGCCGCCCCAATGCCTGTCGGGAACGATCGAACGACAGACAACGAGCTATAAACGCACGGCCCGCACAAGCGATGCGCGGCTTGGCTCATTTCCTTGGCATTTGGTCGACTACAGCAGCCACTGGCGCGAGACGGGCGCCGGCGATAAGCCTGCTGCCAAGGAGCGGAGGCTAAACCATGAGGAACGTCACGATTACGCGAGGCCTCCGATGACGCCTAAGGCGCAGCGTTCGACCTGGTTGGTGCTGGGCGCATTGCTTGTCGGTCTGTTGTTGGGCGCGCTGGCGACCCAGGCGGGCGATGGCGTTCGCGAGCCCA
Source organism: Sphingomonas edaphi (assembly GCF_003583725.1). GTDB lineage: Bacteria > Pseudomonadota > Alphaproteobacteria > Sphingomonadales > Sphingomonadaceae > Sphingomicrobium > Sphingomicrobium edaphi. The sequence continues at coordinate 383,827 of NZ_QXTF01000002.1, forward strand.
TGGTGAGGGTTGCATCCACCATCGGTGGATTGTGGCTCGACGCGCTTAAGATGACGGTCATCCCGTTGATAATCGCGTTGCTCATCACGGGAATCGTTTCCGGAGCCGATCACGCGCGGGCGGGCGGCATCGCCCGGCGGTCGATCCTGTGGTTCGTCGTCCTGCTGACCGCATCGGCGGTCTTCGGCGCGTTCGCGATGCCCGCACTTTTGAATGCCTTTCCGCTTCCCGCTGAGGCCGCCGAAGCGTTGCGCGCAGGCCTTGCAAGCGTTGATAGCAAGGCGACCGCCGCATCCGTGCCCACGGTGCAGGATTGGCTGAAGAGCGTCGTTCCGACAAATCCCATCGCCGCTGCGGCGAACGACCAAGTGCTGGCGCTGGTCGTGTTCACCGCGATCTTCGCTTTTGCGGTGACCCGCATCGAAGGAGAGGGACGCCTCGCGATCGCCCGGTTTTTCAAGGGAGTTCAGGACGCGATGCTTATCGTCGTCGGCTGGGTGCTTTGGCTGGCGCCGATCGGTGTCCTGGGCCTGGCCTTTGCCGTGGGCGCTGGTGCAGGAGGCGCCGCATTCGGCGCGGTGCTTCACTATGTCGTCATGGTCTCCATCGTCGGCATCATCGTCATGCTGGCGGGATATGCCATCGCCGTGCTGTTCGGCCGATGGAAACTGGGCGAGTTCGCTCGCGCGATGATTCCGCCGCAGGCCGTCGCCATCTCGACCCAGTCGAGCCTGGCGTCGCTTCCCGCCATGCTCGAGGCGTCACGTCGGCTGGGATTGCCGCAGCGCAACGCCGATGTCAGCCTGCCGCTCGCAGTTGCCCTATTTCGCGCCACGGGACCGGCGATGAACATCGCCGTCGCGATTTATGTGGCTTATTGGATGGGCATCGATCTCAACGCGGGTAACCTGATCGCGGGCATCGCGGTGGCATCCGTCGCCAGCTATTGGGCGGTGAGCCTGCCAGGCGCCCTATCGTTCGTGACTTCAATCGCCCCGATCGCGCTGGCCATGGGCATCCCGATTGAGCCTCTGGCGCTGCTGATTGCTGTCGAGGTCATTCCCGACATCTTCCGAACGCTGGGCAATGTTACGCTGGATGTCGCGGTGTCCGGGGCTGCTGCCCGGGGCGAACGCGACGACTGATCGGCCGTTTGTCGAACCTGACGGCAGCTTGTCCGCCGTTTGTCGCTATTTGCCTTCGCTGGTCGAGTGGTGGGTGAAAAGCTGCCGCACATGCGCTGATATCGGGGTGCGGCGCGAAACGGGGAGAACCCCTGACACCCGACCCGTTTTCGCGCCGCAACCGACGTGTTGGAATTATCGGCCGGCGATGGCTCGGACCTGGTCGGCGTAAAGTCGACCGACGGGCTGCTCCTCGCCATCGCCAAGTCGCGCGATCCAACGGCCGGAGGCATTGCGGGAGAAACCGGCAATGAAGTCACGACGCACGATGGCCGATCGATGCAAGCGGACGAAAAGCTCGGGATCTAGCCCCTCTTCCAGTGCAGTCATCGAATGATGAATCAGCCAGCTGCGCTTGCCGACGTGCAGGCGCATGTAATCGCGCTCGGCTGTCACACGGTCGATGTCGCGAGCGGCAATACGCACAAGCCCGGACAAGTCCGATGCCCAGAATTCTTCAAGCCAAGGCGAGCCGGCAGCGGGCCGCTCCGCGATGGCCTGTTCCTGCCCGCGGCCCTCCACATAAGCCCGCGCACGCTCGATGGCCCGGCCAAGGCGATCGGCGTCGACAGGCTTCATCAAATAATCGATGGCAGCCACGTCGAAAGCGGCGACGGCAAACTGGTCGAACGCGGTCACGAAGACGACAGCGGGCGATGTTTCCTGCCGCGATAACGCTCGCGCAACTTCAATGCCGTCTAGGCCGGGCATGGCGATGTCGAGAAGGACAAGGTCGGGGCTCAGCGCCTCCGCCATGCGCACCGCGCTTTCGCCGTCGTGCGCCGTGCCCACCAAATGAACGCCGCCGATCTTGGCCAGCATCATTTGGAGACGCTCAGCCGCCAATGGCTCATCGTCAGCGATCAAAATCTTCAGATCAGTCGCATCAGTCATCTTCGTCGCCTACGGGAAGTGCTAGTGAAACTTCGTAGCCGCCAGGGATCGGGCCAAAGCGGCAGTCGGCACGATTGCCGAAATGTGCCTCCAGGCGCTGGCAGACATTAGCCAGCCCAACGCCCGTGCCTTCGTGGGTCGGCCAGGTGATCTTCTTCGCAGCACCCACTATGCGGTTGGCGATGTCCAGTTGCATCCTGCCGCCGTCAAGGCGCCTCGCGCGGATGGTGATTTCGACTTTCGACGTGCTCGTCGAAACGCCATATTTGATCGCGTTCTCAACAATCGGCTGCAGGATGAGCGCGGGTACGCGCGCCTCTTTCAGGTCGTCGGGAATGTCGATCGTAACGTGCAGTCGATCCGGAAAACGGACTTTCTCGATGTCGAGATAAAGCCGCTGAAGCGAGATTTCCTCGGCAAGACTGACGTCGGCAGACGGGTCGATCGATAGGCTCGTGCGGAAGAAAGTCGACAATGCCATCAACATTTCTTCGGCCCGGTCGGACCGTCCCGACATCACCAGCGAAGACAAGCTATTCAGCGTATTGAACAGGAAATGCGGATTGACCTGGTACCGAAGCGCTCGCACCTGCGCGGCATGGGCGGCGGTCTCCGCTTCAGCGAGGCGGATTTCGGTCAACCGCGTGCGCCGCTGCTGGGTCATGGCGATAAAGAAGGCGCACCAGGCGGCGAGCAGGAAGTACCAGGTGACGGTTCCATCCGCGATTAATCGCGGCATTTTCGAAGCGATCATCTCCTCGACGGGCGGCAGGTTCACCTCAAGCTCGTTGCCGTCTTCCTTGACGATGCGGACATTGTTGCCCCGTTGGACAATGGCCACTCCTTCCTGCGTCGTGATCCTGGACGGCGGCCCCATCGGATCCGACATGGTCGCCATCCGCAGGCTCATGGCCGACATGATGACGGCGGCTGGCAGGGAAGCGAACGCAGCAACAAAAGCCATTTTTCGGATGCTGCCGTCCTGCGCCAGCAGCCGAATCGCGGCATAGATGAGGAAAGTAAGGACGAGTCCCAGTCCCGCATTGACGGCGCGAAAACCGATGGCCTCCGCCGCTTCCGGGCCGAACAGGCCGCGCAGAAGCACGGTGACGAGGTAAAACGACCAGAAGCCGATGATCGACTGGGTTGCCAACCGCCAGTCTGAAAATCGGCCCTCGGATGAAAACAGCGAATTTTTGGCCATCACCGCCGTCATTAAGGATAGATGGCGGCGAAGGACAATTGCTCGTTTGTCCGTTGGCAGACGCTTGGTGACGCCCGGTCGAAGAAATCGCGGGCGGACCCGAGGAACGCGTCCTCACGGCGGTCGTTCTGCAGGAAGAGACTGCATGAACGGAAAGACTTTTTCATGACCCACCATAAACCAGGCAATGACGATCATCCTGCCGTCCAGTCGGCCGACCCCGACCGCGAACTTGAACTTAAGGTAAAGAAAAATCCGCAGGACCAGGATGCCAAGGTCGATCTTGGCAGCGACGAATCGATGGATGCGTCCGATCCGAGTTCGGCTACGCAGCCGGGATCGTCTGAACCCGCGCCGTCTTCGGGTTTTCCCGAATAACTGTACCGCCGCCGACAATCTCCGGACGGCGCGGCGGCGTAATACATCGTGCCCTTAAAAACACAGCCGCCAATAAGTTGCTGTGGATATTTCACTTTCATGTTGCGGCCACGACTCCCCTCTGATTCAATCCTGAATGGGGGGTGGGAAATTGGTTAAGCGATTGGAAACCGATTCAGTCGCATCATCCCACCAGAGCTGAAGGAGTGGGATCGATGACGACGAGGACGAGCCAGCCCGCAGGTGGTGCTCTCCTGATTTCGGAAATGAAGGAATTCGCTTCGTTCCCGAAAGCGACGCAGCGCTACATTCGTCGTTCGCTCGACGTGGCCTATGGCAGATCGAACCCGATGGAAACGTGGGCCCGCGACGAGATTGAGGCAGCCGCCATCGCCGCGCAGGGGCGGTTTTACAAGCAGCTCGATCATCTCCGCCTACAAATTCCTGACGACAGCGGTCTCGACATGATCGAACCGTTCCTCGGCATGCTGGTGACGCTTGCGGCGTTCGATCTTGGCCAGGACCGGGTGCAGAATTTTGCATCCTTTCGCTTCCTCTACGAACGGTTGCTGGGTGCGTCAGTACGTCCCTGGCTTCCGGCTGCTTTCTGCGCAGCGGCGGCATTGCCGCACCTTCATCCGGACCGGCGCCGGATGCTTCTGCAGTCGATCAGCGAAAGTGCGGCAACGGCGCCGGGCTGGTCGTCGCGGGAGTCGGTGTTCTGGCCGGAATGGGTTGAAAAAGTAGATCAGGCAGCTGCCGCCTAAGCCGCTACGCCGGGACATTCACTGACGGGAACACGCGGGCGAGTTCTGTCAAACTGGTCTGTGCGTTTTTGTGATGAATGAAAACGCCGCCGGCATCCTCCCACTTCGCCCGGTGATCCTCGCGATCGTCGACCAGCACATCGCCCGGATCCATGTAGCGATATTTATCTCGCGCCATACAGGTGATAATCGGCGTGCGGGGGAAGTACTCTTCGGCCCAGGCCACCTTCTGCGGGGCGGCCCAAGTACCCAGCGGCAATCCAGTAAGTATGGTCGGGTGCAGGTGCTTGACCGCCTCGAACAATTCCATCGCGTCTGGCAGCAATGGCAGTCGGGCATAGAAATCCTTGGTGTTGGCTAGCCGTCGCCAAAATTCCCTTTTCGAATGGCGCGCTTCGAACTGCTTGGGCGAAAGCCCGCCAAGCACAGCTCGCGCCCCCGAATCGAAGTCGGCCAAAACCCCGTCACAATCGAGGAACAGGTTCGGCATATTTAGAACTTCGCCGGCTCGACGCGGATCGCTACGGGATCATCGAATAGTTTCCAGCCACCACCTTTCAGAAGATCATTGCTCTCGCGGGGCTGGCGGCCCTTCGACTTGTCCAGCGACCAAGTGATGTGAAAGATGGACCCATCCGGCCGATCCGACGTGCCATCTATTTCGACGACCATAGCCTCCAGGCTGCTGCCGTCATCGGCATGCCCAACAATCTTCGCATCGACCTCGGGGGGCAGCTGCGCATCGCCTGCATTTGCGTGCAGCGTTACATGATCGGCGTCCGCGTTTTCGTAACGAGGGCGATAGCGTTTAAGCAGCTCCTCGCGCTGCGATCGGTCCAATTTCCAGCCAACGACAGTTCTGGGTTTCGTCATGTGTGACAAAAACCCCGACGCCGGAGTCGGGTTCCTAGCCGAGCTTCCGCACCAGCTCGGCCGCGAAGTCACTGAGCGTATCGTCGCGCGCGCCGAGGATTGCGATTCGATCACCCGGCAGCGCTTCGGAAAGCAGCCGCTCGCCAATGGCCGCGCGCTCCGCGACGTGCTCGGCGTGGCCGCCCGCTGCTCGGATCGCGTCCGCCAGCCATTCCGTTCCGCGCGATCTGTCGACCGTGCCGCCTTGGTAAACGGCGTCGGGCATGTATAGCCGGTCACCCTCGCGCATCCCTTTGGCGAAGGTTTGCGCAAGTTCGTCGCCCATTTTGGCGATCGGACCATAGCCGTGCGGTTGGAACATGATGAGCAAGCGCCCTGGCTGCGCGGTCAACGTGGCAAGCGTCGCCGCGATCTTGTCAGGATTGTGCGCGAAATCGTCGATTACCGTCACCCCGCCGGCGGTCCCGACCGTCTCGAGCCGACGTTTCAGGCCTGAAAAACGCGAGAGGGCGCTTGCCGCTTCACCAAGCGGAAGTCCCAGCGCGTGAACCGCACCCAGCGCGGCCAGAGCGTTCATCGCGTTATGGCGACCGGGAACTGCCAAACTGACCTCGTGACGGTCGCCGTCATGCTCAACGGTAAACTGCACGCCGTCGGGCAGCAGTGACAGGTTGCGGCCGCGAAGGGTTGCCGCCGGCGAGTCGAAACCAAAGCCAATGGGGTCCCTTATCGCTTCGGCAATTGCGCGAGTTTCCGGATCGTCGAGGTTGACCACTGCCTTCGATGCGCGTGCCAAGAATGCGCCAAACAGGCTGCGGAGCTCATCCATCGATTTGTGGTCTAGGCTAATGTTGCCCACAACCGCGACCGTCGGCTTGTAAAGCGCGATCGACCCGTCGCTTTCATCCACCTCGCTTACGAAAAGCTCGGGATCGCCCACCAATGCGGATGCGAACGGCGCGCTTGGCGCGACGAAGTTCTTCATCACCGCGCCATTCATGACGGTCGGTTGGCGATGCATTCCGTGCAGGATCCAGCCTATCATGCCGGTAACGGTCGACTTACCGCTGGTGCCGCCGACCGCAACGCTTGTCTGCGCCGCGTTCAGCAGTCTAGCCAGAAGCTGCGGGCGGGTGACGTGGTCCAGCCCGAGCTCCCGGGCGCGGACTACGTCCGGGATGCTCTCTTCGACTGCCGCCGACGTTACTAGCGTCGCACCATCCGCAAGACCTGACCCGTCCTGCGGGGACAGGCTGATGCCTAGCGATTTCAGATAGTCGAACTTCGATGCCAGGCGGCCAGCGTCGAGGGAGCGATCTGACCCGCCGACACGAGCGCCGCCGGCTCGAAGAATGGCCGCGAGCGGCAGCATCCCGCTGCCTCCGATTCCGCAGAAGAAATATTGGTCCGTCATCGATCGCCGCCCTATGCGGGCGCGGCGCTTCGTGCAAATGATGACGCGATGAAGATCGCGGTCGTCGCGCCAAGCTGCACGTTGAAACCCGAAGCCGCTGAGGCGGTCGCCGCCATTGCCCGCGCTCGCGGCGATGTCGATCTGGCGATCCATCCCCAATGCTTTCTGTCGGATGGCCACTTTGCTGGACACGACGAAGCGCGACTGATGGCCCTGCGCGAGGTAATGGCCGACGAGAGCATCGACGCTGTATGGTTCGCGCGCGGAGGCTATGGCTCAAACCGGATCGCTGAGGCAGCCGCGGCTGAATTGCCTGCCGCCGCTAAACGTAAAACCTACCTCGGCTATTCCGACGCAGGGTTCCTACTCGCCGCATTCGACAAGGCAGGGCTCATGGTTGCGCACGGGCCAATGGTTCAGGATGTCGTCAGGGAGGGCGGCGAGGCTGCCGTGCATCGCGCGCTCGACTGGCTGGTGAACCGCGACGAAGGCGCTCTGGATGCCGGAGTTCGCTTCGGCCAGCGAACGATGGCCTTCAACCTTACGGTGCTGTCCAACCTGCTGGGGACGGCAATCGAACCTGACTTTTCGGGGGCGGACCTGTTGATCGAGGACGTGGCCGAGCATGAATACCGCATCGACCGCGCCATGTTCCATGTAACGGGAAGTCCCGCCATTCGTCGGATCGCTTCGCTAAGAATGGGTAGGATGAGCGAGATTCCTGAGAACGATCCCGTATTCGGAAGCGACGCCGAATCTATTGTTCGCGAGTGGTGCGGCAGGTCAGGAATCGTCTTTGGGGGCATCGCAGATATTGGTCACGATGCCGCAAATCGCATTGTTCCGTTCGATCTTGCGCGAAATTAACCATTTTGATCGCGCTCTCCCCCTTGCACAGAGAGGGAAATCGCGCTCTATCGACTCTCAGAACAACAGGAGGGCCTCATGGCAAAAGCATCGAGCGGGACTGGTCGTAAAGCAGGTGGTGGACTCGCACGTCCGGTAACGCCGTCTTCGGATCTCGCCGCGATCGTGGGTTCGAACCCGCTGCCGCGTAGCGAAGTCGTCTCGAAGGTTTGGGATCACATTCGCAAGAACAACCTGCAAAACCCGAATAACAAGCGGGAAATTCTTGCAGACGACAAGCTGAAGAAGGTCTTCGGCACTGACAAGTGCACCATGTTCGAAATGAACAAGCATCTGTCGAAGCATCTGAGCTAGGCCGCGCGCCGCGCTTGTCGCGGCATGCGTGCGACGAGGGGCCCCGGCATTGCCGCGGGCCCCTTTTTCTTGTTCAGACGATTCGCGTCAGGCGCGAAACGCCGTGGCGAGTCGTTCTGAAATGACCGGATAGCCGCGGTCCGATGGGATCCGCACGTGCGGTTCGCCGTCAATTTCCTCAACCCAAGGAACGATCGTCTCGAGTGAGTGGGCGCGCGCGTCGGCGATTGCGGCCGTGAGATCGCGGTGACCTGCAAGTCGCTCAAGATTGCGCTTGGTCGGGAAGATCGCGTTTGCCTCTCCTCGGGCCACGCGGTCGACTAGTTCGGCCGGACTCGACCATTCGGCAGCGACGCACTCGCCGGGCTGCGGATTTGGTTGCCACTCTCCGTCCGGTCCGCGCGCCAGATAGAAGAGGGTATCGAATTTGCGGGGCTGTTTGAAAGCCGGCATCCAGCGTGCGAACGGCACCAGCGCATCCAGGTCGAGCGATAGACCATGAGCCCGCAACAACTCGCCGAAATCCGCGCCTTCGATGAGTAATGACTGCAGCATTCGCCCTAGCGCTACATCCACGGGCCCCTGAAGGCCGGCGACAATTGCACTTTCCTCGATCGTTTCGCGGATTGCCGTGATTTTAGCTGTACCGTCCGCAATTCCCAACGAAGTTGCAAGCCGGCGGTCAGCCTCGTCGACACGCCCCCCCGGGAACACGATCGCTCCCGCAGCAAACGCCATTCGTGCCGATCGTTCGACGACCAAGATTTCCGGCACGCCAGCTGAACCCGCCGGCGGATCGCGCCAGACGACCAGTGTTGCGGCGGGAATCGCATCGTCGCTCATCGCCCAACGGCCCTATCATTCTTCTGCGCATAAAAAAGGGCCGGCAGCCCGAAGGCGCCGGCCCTTTCCGTTCCACCCCCGGGAAGGGAGCGGAAACGGATTACATCGCGTTGACAGCAGCCGCGTTGACGTCGGCTTCGTCGACTGCTTCTTCCTTGGCATCGCCTTCGGCTTCGAGCGCGTCGGCCTGGTTTTCCAGGGCAGCGGCTTCGGCGCCATTGGCGGTGTTGTCGGCCATCGCTTCCAGGTTGTCGGCGGCAGCGTCGTAGTTGTCCTCGATGTTGTCGCCGAGGGCATCGTCACCCTTGCCACCACAGGCGGCGAGAGCAAGCGCGGCGGCGCCGACGATGGCAAACGAAAGCTTCTTCATCAAAAATCCCCTTTTTCCAGTGTGCTGGCGTTCTTGCAGCCTTCACATAGGCCGTTCCAACGCAACCACATCCGTAACGGTTCCGCGCTGCACCGCATTTTGTCAATCACTTGCTTGGGAAAGGCGGAAACCCTATCTTGGGGGCGCCGGGCAACCGGCTATGTCGGTAGAGTATCGGGTGGAATAGGCATTTCGGACCCGGGGGGCAGTACCCCGGCGCCTCCACCACCAGCAGCGACCCTCGCGGTTTTCGATGCTGCTGATGGGGGCGAAACAGGATCGACGAGTGCAATAAAGGCCTGGTTGCCGATCGGTATGAGACCACCGTGACGGCTCGTTCACACAAGTGCCAACGATAACGAGGCTCTTGCTATTGCTGCCTAACTGAGGGCCTAACGGTCTGAAGTTAAGTGGACAAAAGCGCGGTCGGACCCCACCGGGCAACAGAAGGGGATTCCAGCGGCTTGGAGAGCGCCGGGCAACAGAAGCTCTCCACTTTTTCTTCCCCGTTATTGTCCGGCTTGCCGTGCGGCTCGTCCCGTCGCAGGTTCGCGCCTGCAAATATTCCGGGGGAGTCGCATTATGACCGTTCGCCGCCTTGTCCTTGCTCTTGGCCTCGCCGCCGCGCCGCTGGCCATCACGCCCGCCGCCGCACATGAGACGATGGTCGCCTTGGCGGCGGCTGCCGCACCCGTCCCCAAGGACCAGTTGATGAAGCCGCCCGCGGACGCGGCGCACTATGTCGTGGTCTCTGACGCCGGAAAGCATGGCGACCAATGGCGATGGCAGCTCCCGGACGGCAGCACCGCATATCGCTGGTCGCAGGAGCTTCGTGGCTGGATCAGCGAGGTCGACCAGGTAGTGAGGCTCGGCTCCGACGGGATGCCGGAGGCGGTGACCATTCGCGGCGTGACGATCAGCGGCGATGCGGCGGAGACCTTCGCGGTCAAGGACGGAAAGGCCAGCTGGACCAGCACCAGTGACAGCGGCTCTGCGCCGGCTGGAGGCTATTATTTGCCCGCCGGTGGTATCGGGCTTGCGAACAGCGCTCTGATTGAGCGGCTGGTCGCGGCTGGTGCAGCCGGTGTGAATCTGCTGCCCAGTGGCAAGGCGACTTTGGCCTTGGGGCCGACGCAATCGATTACGGGACCGGGTGGGCCGAAGACGGTCCAGCTTGCCTTCGTTCGCGGCGTGCTTGCATCCCCGTTTCCCGTCTGGCTAGACGAGAACAAGCGTTACTTTGCCGACATCGGCGGTATGTCGCTGGTGCCCGCCGGCTATGAAGGCGCCGTCAAGGCGATGCGCGACGTTCAGGAAGCCGCCACAGCCGCGGAAGTTAAGGCGATTGCCGCCCGTTTCCTGACCGCAGAGGCGAAGCGCCCAGTTCTGTTCGACAATGTCCAGCTGTTCGATGCCGACAAGGGTCAGTTCCTCGCGAACCAGTCCGTCCTTGCACAGGACGGGAAAATCGCCCGGATTGGTGTCGCAGGTTCGATCGAGGCGCCCGCAGGCGCGCAGCTGATCGACGGACGCGGCAAGACACTGGTTCCAGGCATTTGGGACAGCCACATGCACATCGGCGACGACTGGGATGTGCTGGCCAACATGGCCAACGGGATGACCAGCTTCCGTAGTCCCGGGACGGAAATCGACCGCGCCAAGTCGACCACGGCGCGCCGGAAGAGCGGTGAGCTTCTGATGGGCGAGCCATTCATTTCGGCGATTGTAGACAAGAAGGACCCCCTCGCGGCGCAAGGAGCCGAAGTAGTCAGCAGCGAGGCGGAAGCGATTGCCGCGGTCCGTAAGATCAAGAATGCGGGATTGTGGGGTGTGAAGTTCTACACTTCGATGAATCCAGCGTGGATCAAGCCCGCCGCGGCTGAAGCTCACCGTCTGGGCCTGCACGTCCATGGCCATGTGCCGGCCTCGATGCGGCCGAGCGAGGCGGTTGCGGCTGGCTATGACGAACTGACCCACCTGAATTTCGTCGTCATGGAATCGATGCCGCAAGAAGTGGTCGACAAAGCGAACACCCGGCAGCGGATGGAAGGGCCGGCCAAATTCTTCAAGAACGTCGACCTGGACGCGGAACCGATAAAAAGCTTCATCGCCGGTTTGGCTGCGAAGAAGACCGTGGTCGACCCGACCATCGTCATCTTCGAAAGCATGCTTACCCAGGACGGCGGCAAACCGGCGCCGGCTTATGCGCCCTACATGAACATCATTTCGCCGGTTCTGGACCGCAGTTTCAAGAGCGGTGGCTATCCGCTGGTGGAGGGCTACACGCGCGATGACTATCGCAAGAGCTTCGCCAACATGGTCAAGCTAGTGGGCAAGCTTCATCAGGCTGGCGTTCCCATCGTCGCCGGAACGGACGGCTGGGGCATCGAACTGGTCCGCGAGCTGGAAATCTATCGCCAGGCCGGAATGTCTCCAGCCGCCGCACTGCAAAGCGCCACGATCGTCCCCGCCCGGGTCGTTGGCGCGGACCAGCGGATCGGCTCAATCGCCGTCGGCAAGGAGGCAGACATGGTACTGGTCGATGGCGACCCATCAAAGGAAATCGGCGCATTGCGGCGCGTCGTGACGGTGGTCAGCGACGGCTATGTGATGGACGGGGACGCATTGCGTAAGGCCGCGGGATACAGCGGCCGGCCGAAATAAGGGGAAAGAGATGAGCGCGTGGGGGAAATTCTTCGTCGCGGCAGCGGCGCCATTGCTGCTGGGCGGATGCCTGTGGGGGCCGGGTAAGTTCACGTCGGACCTGGCGCTGCGCAAGAACGGCACATTCGTGCTGGATTATCGGGGCGAGATCCTGCTGCAGATGCCGGACTATAAGGGTCCGGCGCCGCTGCCGTGGGAAAATGACATGGCGCGCTGCTATGCCGACGGCCGGGCCGAAATTGTGGATACGGAAGTCAGGACTGACCCGGTCGATGGCTCAGATGAAAAAGAGGTGGAAAAGCGCGCTTGCACCGCTGCAGAACTGCGAAGCTCAAGGCGCAGCATGAAAAAGAAAGCGCGGAAAAGGTCGAGCAGCGCCGTAAGGAAGGCGAAAACGTGGCCAAGGTGCTGGGCTTGCCGAGCTCTGATGATGCGTCCAACCGCCGCTTTGCCGCGAACTTGATGAAATACCAAGGTTGGCGCTCGGTGATCTATAAGGGCAAGGGCATGTTCGACGTCGACTATCATTTCGAAGGCCGTGTCGGACAGGACTATGCATTTCCGATGATGCCGGAATCCGACATCGTCATTCCCTTCGTCATGATCCGTCGCAGGCAAGATCGGACCGTTATGGTCACCGCACCGGCGCTGAATGGCGGCTTGGGACCTCTCAGCGGTCGCGCCAAGATGCTGAATCTGCCTGACAAAGGCGACGGCCCGCCCTCGCTCGCCGAAGGTCGGTTCACCATTACAACCGACGGGGAAATACTGACCAACAATAGCGAGGATGGACCGATTGCTGGCACTGCCGGGAAACAGGTCCGCTGGGATGTCAGCTCGGAAACGACAAAAGTGCCGGAGATGCTGTTGAGGTTGTAACGGCCGCTCCCGCTTCGCAGCGGGAGCAAACCGGGGTTACGGACGCTTTTTTAGTTCGTCCCTGATCTCGGTAAGCAGGTCGACTTCGGTCGGACCGGCGGGAGCTTCTTCCCCGCGCTTCATGATCTTGTTCGCATAACGCACGAGCAGGAAGATGATGAAAGCGAGGATCAGGAAGTTAATCAGTACGGTCAGAAACTGGCCCCACCCAAGGACGGGAACGCCAGCGGCTTTCAACTCGGCATAGTTTGCGGGATTCCCCGCGAAGGTGTCGGGGATGGGGCCCAGCGTCACAAAGTGACTGCTGAAATCCAGACCACCGAAAATCGCGCCGACGATTGGCATGATGATGTCACCAGTCAGGCTAGTTGCGATCGTGCCAAATGCTGCGCCGATGATGACGGCGACGGCAAGGTCCAGCACGTTGCCCTTGGCAATGAAGGCCTTGAATTCGGAAAGCATGACTTTTCCCCCGAAGTCGATGGAAGGGACGTCTATCCTGTGTCTGTTCGCCGACAATTGAAAGGGGCGAGACATCGCCTTACCTATCGCCAAGGCACTTTTGCCCGCATGGGGGTTTTTTTCATGACCGCACTTCGCCGCTTTGGACTTCTCGCTCCGGCCGCCGCGCTCAGCGTTGCGGGCTGCGGCCTCAACTCGGTCCCGACGGCCGAGGAAAACGTCAACGCGAAATGGGCGGACGTGCAGAGCGAATATCAGCGCCGCTCTGACCTTATTCCCAACTTGGTCGCGACCGTGAAGGGCTATGCCCAGCAGGAGAGCAAGGTTCTGATCGAAGTAACGCAGGCCCGCGCCGATGCGGGGCGCGTCCAGCTTAGCGCCGCGGATCTCGACGATCCCGAAAAGGTTCGCGCCTTCAATGACGCGCAGAATCGCCTGACGCAGGCGATTATTCCGCTGCAGCGCCTCCAGGAAGCCTATCCCGACCTGAAGTCGAACACGAATTTCCTGACCCTGCAGTCACAGATCGAAGGCACGGAAAATTCGATCCTCGTTGCTCGCCGCGATTATAATGAGGCGGTACAGGCCTATAATACCCGAATCCGCACTTTCCCCGACGCGATCGGCGCGAAGATTTTCTACGGAGCAAAGCCGAAGGTTCCGTTCGAAGCGGCGGCCGGGGCGCAGGAAGCGCCAAAGGTCGATTTCAACACCGCGGGCTAAGATGGCTCGCATTTTTGTCGCGCTGTGGCTGGCGGTCCTTGTGGTCGTCAGCCCCGCCCATGCGCAGACCTTTCCCAAGCTTACGGGCCGGGTCGTGGACCAGGCTCAGTTGCTGACCCCAGCCCAGGTCATCGACATCACCTCAAAGTCCGAAGCGCTCGAAGCTGCGTCGGGGCGGCAATTTGTCGTTGCGACCGTGAACAGCCTCGAAGGACGGACTATCGAAGACTATGGCTACCGGCTGGGTCGTGAATGGGGGATCGGTCAGAAGGAGGAGGACGACGGCGTCATCCTCCTCGTCGCACCCAACGAGCGCAAGGTGCGGATCGAGACCGGATATGGAGCGCGCGTGTTCCTGACCGATGCGGTTTCTAGCGTCATCATCCGCGAAAGCATCCTGCCGCGCTTCAAGCAGGGTGACATGGGGGGCGGGATTGTCGCCGGCGCGGACAAGATCATCGAAATGATGCAGCTTCCGCCTGAAGAGGCAGCCCGCCGCGCCGAACAGATCGGTGCCACAGAAGTGAAGCGGGAGCGCAGCGGCGTCGGCTTCATCCCGGTCATTTTCATAGTCGTCTTTTTCTTCATCATCATTGGTTCGATCGCCAGCAGGGCCGGCGGGAAACGCTATCGCCGACGTAAGGGAGGAATCGATCCTTGGGTGGTTCTGTGGGGCCTCAACGAAATTAGTCGCGCATCACGTGGTGGCGGCGGCTGGGGCGGAGGCGGCGGTAGCTGGGGCGGGGGAGGCGGCGGCTTCGGCGGCTTCTCCGGCGGCGGCGGATCGTTTGGCGGCGGCGGCGCTTCAGGGGGATGGTAATGCTGAAATTGACCGAGGCCGATCACGCCCGGGTGAGTGCTGCCATTGCCGAGGCGGAAGCGAAAAGCGATGGCGAGATTATCGCCATTTCGGCCGATCAGTCCGATGCCTATCACGATGTCGGCCTGCATTATGCAGTGCTCGTGCTCTTTATCGTTCTGGCCTTTTTCGCCGCTTGGCCGCACCAGCTGGAGCTGTGGTGGAGCTGGTTGATGGGCTGGAGCGCAGAGCCTGGTCTCCGCCAGCTGTTGACGCTCCTGCTCGGCATTGCGTTGCTCAAATTCCTGGTCGCGCTGTTCTTGATGAAGTGGCGTCCGCTCCGCCTGTTCCTGACGCCGGCAACCACCAAGACGCGTCGCGTCAGGCGCCGCGCCATCATGCTGTTCAAGACCGGTGCGGAACGTCGGACGGTCGGGCGTACCGGTATCCTGATCTATCTTTCGATGGGGGAGCACCGCGCGGAAATAGTCGGCGATGAAGCGATCACCGCGGTCACGACTCCCGAGACTTGGGGAGAGGCGATGGCAACGCTGATTACCCATGTGAAGGATGGACGACCGGCCGATGGAATTGTCGCCGCGGTGGAACTGATAGGAGAAGTGCTAGCTGAGCATTTTCCGAAAAGCCACGAAGACACCAACGAGATTCCCGACAAGCTGATCGAGCTGTGAGCGGCATCGTCGAGTGGGAAGGCAAGTGGATCCGCATCGTCCGCGATGGACGGTGGGAGTTTGTCGAACGCTGTGGCGGTGTCCATGCGGTCGTCATCCTCGCGGAACATGAGGGCAAGGTGATCCTGGTCGAACAGGCGCGAGTCCCCCTCGGAAACCGAAAATGCCTCGAATTGCCGGCAGGCCTGGTCGGCGACGAGGATCCGGGCGCGACAGTCGAGGACACCGCGATCAAGGAATTGGAGGAAGAAACGGGCTTCACAGCGACGCATGTTGAGCGCCTGGGCGAATTTTTCAGTTCGCCCGGCATGGTGGCCGAGGGATTTACCTTGGTCCGCGCGAATGGGCTGACACGCATCGGCGATGGCGGAGGCACGGAGCATGAAGAGATCGAAGTTCACTTGGTCCCTCGCCCTGACGTTGCCGCCTTTGTCGAGCAAAAGCGCGCTGAAGACTGCGCTATCGACGTAAAGCTACTGCTGCTGCTTGGGAGTGAATTTGGTCGACCCTGACAGCCGCTTGTCGAAACGGTTGCCCTGAGTTCAGCCGCTTCCCGCTAGGCCCTCGCGCGAGAGTCCATTCGGGGAGAATATCTTGAAAACGATCCTTTTGAGCAGCGCTGCTGCTTTTGCCATGCTTGCAGCCGTGCCGGCGTTCGCGCAGCCTGCTGCCGTACCGACCGCTGCCGTTTCGACCAATGTTCTGCTCCAGGATTGGACCGGGCCCTATGATGGGGTTCCGCCGTGGGACAAGGTGAAGCCGGAGCAATTCCCCGAAGCGCTCCAGGCCGGCATCGACGAAATGCTGCGCGAGATCGAGGCGATTGCATCCAACAAGGATACGCCCACCTTCGCAAACACGATCGAGGCGATGGAAAAGTCGGGACAGAAACTCGACCGGGTGACATCCGTGTTCGGCGTCATGACCGACAATATGTCGACGCCGGCCTACCAGGCGCTCGACAAGGAATGGTCGCCTAAGCTGTCGGCGGCCTATGACAAGATCAACCTCAACGGCGCACTTTTCGAGCGCATCCAGGATCTCTACAACAAGAAGGGCGAGCTGGGCCTCGACGCCAAGCAGGATCGCCTTCTGACGCGGACCTATGAGGGCTTCGTGCGGCGGGGTGCGAAGCTCAATGCGGAACAGAAGTCGCAGCTCACTGCCTACAACCAGCAGCTCGCGTCGGCATTTTCCGAGTTCAATTCGCGCCTGCTTGCCGACGAAGGGACCTTTACCCAAGCGACCGCGGCCGAGCTGGCCGGCGTCCCGCAAGACGTGAAGGACGCTGCGGCGGCAGCGGCGAAGGAAGCCGGTCTTCCCGCTGGCAGCTTTGCCATTCGCAACACACGCTCCGCGGTGGAACCGGTACTGAGCTTTGCCACCAACCGCGCTCTTCGCCAGAAGGTGTGGACTGCTTTCGCCAATCGCGGCGACAACGGCAACGCCAGCGACAACAATGCGCTCATCGCGAAGATCGTTAAACTTCGCGCCGATCGCGCGCACCTTCTCGGCTACAAGACCCACGCCGACTGGCGGATGCAGGACACGATGGCCAAATCACCCGCCAAGGCGATGGAGCTGATGATGCGCGTCTGGCCCGCCGCCGTTGCTCGCGTAAAGGAAGAGGTCGCGGACCAGATGACCTTCGCGAAGAAGGACGGGCTTCAGCATATCGAGCCGTGGGATTATCGGTTCTATCAGGAGAAGGTCCGCAAGGCGAAGTACGACCTCAGCCAGGACGAGATCAAACCCTACTTCCAGTTGGATAATCTGGTGAAGGGAATGTTCTGGTCGGCGGAGCAGCTCTACGACCTGAGGTTCACGGAAAACACCGGCAAGGTCCCGGTATTCCAGCCCGACGTTCGTACCTTCGAAGTGACAAATGCGAAGACGGGCGACGTCATCGGGCTATTTTACTTCGACACCTACGCTCGGACCGGCAAGCGATCAGGTGCTTGGGCAACGACCTATCGCAGTCGCGCGCGCCTTCTGGATGACAATATCGTCCTGGGTTCAAACAACAATAACTTCACCAAGCCCGCTGCCGGACAGCCCGTGCTCATCAGCCTCGATGATGCATCGACGCTGTGGCACGAATTCGGCCACGCAATTCACTACTACCTCAGTGACGTGAAATACCCGTCACTGGGCGGCTCGCCCCGTGACTTCGTGGAATATCCGAGCCAGGTGAACGAGAATTGGCTGCTGACCCGTCCTGTGCTCGACAAGTTTGCGCGCCACTACAAGACCGGTGAAGCGATGCCCGACGCGCTTGTGAAGAAGATTGAGGCATCGGATAGCTTCAACCAGGGCTTTGCCACGGTCGAGTATCTATCGTCTGCGCTGGTCGACATGAAGCTGCACACCAAGGAAGATGGCGTGGTTGATCCTGACGCGTTCGAAAAGGCGACACTGGCCGAACTGGGCATGCCCAAGGAAATGGTCATGCGCCATCGCCTTCCGCAGTTCGGGCACCTCTTCTCGTCCGACAGCTATTCGGCCGGCTATTACAGCTACCTTTGGTCGGAAACGATGGACGCTGATACCTGGGCGGCGTTCGACGCGGCGGGGAACCCCTACGACCGCAAGATCGCCGACGGGTTCCGCACCTTCCTCCTGTCCACGGGCAACGAGACCGACCGGGCGGAAGCCTATCGCCAGTTCCGCGGCCGCGATCCGGACGTGAAGGCTCTGCTGAAGCGGCGCGGCTTCCCGACTAACTAGTTGGGGCCGCGGCCCGGTTCATGGCCTCCAGCTTTTCGCGGAGGCTGATGGTGAAGCCATGTTCAAGGGCGTGGCGCGCGTCGGGGTTGGCAGCCAGATAGGCGTTCAACGCCTGCCCCTGCGCGCACCAGAACCGGCTCGGCGCGGTCAGGGTGACGGTCGCGGTTGCCGGCGCATCGCCCAGCACCGTGGCCTCCCCGATCAATTGGCCGGCCCCGACCCGCCCGACGAGGTGGCCGTGGGCACGTACCTCCGCCTCGCCGGTTACCAAATAAAAAAGTTGCGTGGCGTGCTGTCCCTCGCGGGTCAGCACGTCGCCCGGCCGACCGTCGATCCAGTAGCCTTGGTCCAGCAAGCGGCGGGCCTGTGCCCGGCCAAGTCCCTCAAGCGGACCATACAGCATCGCTTCCTCATCCTTGGAAAAACGGGCAGCCCGGTCAGCCCCAAGGACGCTCGCGACCTGCACTGCGGCCACAACGAGGATGATCAGGGGAACGATGCCGCCCATCATTCCGTGCGCCTCAAGCCCGTAGGCAAGGCCGAACGCCCCCGCCAGACCGATCATCAGGTGACTACTCAGCCGGGAACGGCCGAGCAGGCTGGCCAGCGCGGCAATGAAGATGACGATGTACAGGAACAGCATCACCGTCATGGCTTGCGGTCTATCCTTCCGAGCGGGCGCTGAACGTGTCGATCAGCACGTCGAGTTGGGCCTGGCAGTCAGCGCGGATCAAGCTCTGCGCCATTCCCTCAAGGCCGGAAGGAACCGGCGACAGCACCTTTAGCGTCAGCGTCGCCGGGGTCGACAATCCCGAAACCGTGATTCTTGCGCCCGACGTCGCGGGCAGCGCCGCCGGCCATGCAGCGATCGACTGGCCCGCCGCGAAATGAATCTCGGACTTGGCGCCGCTGGCCGCGTCGGTAAGCGTTACGTGAGCTTCAGATCCGCTGTTGGCGCGATACAATCCAAGATCGGCTGGATTGGCAACGCAAACATTTCCGGACCGGTCGAGGTCAGCCTGCCAAACGCTCCGCGTGTTGGTTCCGCGGACTGCCCCGAGCCGCACACGCCGTACGCTGGTACCGGCGGTCGTCGCCGTCTTCACCGGCGCAGCGCTGGCCGATGCGCTGAAACTACCCGGACCCTGGAGCGAGCGTGTTCCCCGCGAATCAAGCAGCACAATCGTGTCATTCGCCTTTAGCTTGAGCATGTGCGTATCGGGCAGAGCCTTTCCTGGAGGATAGGCGCCGGCGGACGGACCGGATGATCGAACCACCAAAACGGCGGCGGCAGCCGATGTGGAAACGAGAAGCGCGGCAGCGGCCGCAACCAAAGCCAAGCGAGCCATTGTCATTTCTCCGTCAGTGCGACCCCACCGCCAGGCCCTGCCTCCCGCAGGCGGCAGGCAAAGGCCGATAATGCGGCATCCTTATCATGGGTTAAGCAAATTTGCTCGATTTCGTCGAGCGCGGTGCGGTCACCGGAATCGAACCTGTCCCATAGTTGGCCGAGCCGGGCCCGAAGCGTTGGGTCGAAGTTCGGCACGGGTTCCCACACGACCACGGGTGTTGAGCGGCCTGACAAAATGATGCGGCCCATAGGGCGAAACACATCGAGGGTCGTGCGGCTTTTTGCGTCGTCACTGACCAGCGCAACGGTCTTTAAATATTTGTTGGCGCCCTCCAGCCGCGCAGCGCAGTTCATTGCATCGCCCAGCGCGGTATAGCTCAGCCGGCCTTCGCCACCGAAGTTGCCAACGACCGCATCTCCGAAATGAAGCCCGGCGCGCGTCCGGCCTAGTGGCGCACCGGCCTCATGATGCGTCTCGGAAAACGTCTGCGTGAAGCGGTTCATGGCAAGCAGCGCATTGGCGGCGCGGTCGGCATCGTCGTCCCGTGCAATCGGCGCTCCCCAGAAAGCAACCACGGCATCGCCGACAAACTTGTCGATCGTGCCGCCATGATCGAGAACAATTTCACTCATCCCGTCGAGATAAGCGTTGAGCAGGGTCGCTACCTTTTCCGGCGGCAGCCGGTGGCTCAACGCAGTGAATCCCTCGATGTCGGTAAACAAGGTGTAGATTGCCCGTTTTTCCCCAGTAAGCGACAGCTTGGCCGGATCGCGAAGGATTTGTGCCGCGATGTCACGCGGCAGATATTTGCCGAGCGCCGATTGCGCATACCGCCGCTGCTCGGACCCGATCGCGCGTACCGCCGCCCCCGTCGCGGCGTAGGCCAGCGTCCAACCGCCAAGCCAACCGAACGCTGGAAGGCCATAGGTGTCGATGCCGCGCCATTCGAGCAGGAACGGCGTCCCAGCGAAGAAGATAAGTTGACCAAGCACCGCAAGGGCAACGACCCATGGCCTCACGTCCAGCATTGCGGTGAACGCGCCGCACAGCACTACCAGCAATGCCAATGCCCACAGCGACACAGATCCGGCAGGGCGGGGCAAGCGGCCGTCGAGCAACTGGGCCAACAAAGTTGCGTGAATTTCAAGGCCACTCATCGTCGGACCGTCGAGCCGCGTCGATGGAATCTCGAACTGGTCACGGTCGGGCAAGTCGCCGCCAATCAGGACCACGCGACCGCGTACCTGGTCAGCCAACAGCGACGCCATTTCAGGGGAAGAGAATAAGTCGATAGGAAGCTTGGCAAAGACGGGCCTTTCCGGGTTTGCCGGAACCCGGAAATCTACGCTTCCATCATATTCGAACCCCTCGCGCGCACCCGCCAGGGCGAGCGGCATAAACTGGGGCAGGTCGTTCCGCATTGCCGGCCAGCGACGAAGGACGTTATCGCCATCCGCTTCGAATCGGACCGAAGTTCGCCGCACCTGGCTGCCCGCCAACTGCTTCGTCCATTCATCCATGAACTGCTGCTGCCATTGCTCGATCTCGGCGGGTGCAGAGGCGCGGGTTGCATACGCAAGCCAAACCGGCGTTCGCATCGATTGTAGCGCGGAAAGGAGTTGGTCGTCCTCGGGCTGTGGCTGGTCGATCAAAATATCGATCCCGATGGCCTTCGCCCCCATCGCGTCGATGCTGGTCAGCGCACGGGCAAGGATGGCCCGGTCAAGCGGCGAGCGCTTGGCCGTCGCCCGCAACGTATCCTGCGTATAGGGTACCAAGACGATGCGATCGTCCTGAACAATCTTCCGTCCGCGTTCACCGACGGCTTGACGTAGGTCGAACAGCGCGCGCTCCGCGTCCGTCGCTATGGGAATAGTTTGCCTCGGCTCGCCTGCGCGGGCCGGAAAGTGCCACTCAGCAGTGCCGTCGTCATCCGGTCCGACACTGACCGGGAGTTCCCAGCTGAACCGAGCGAAGAGTACTGCCCAGGCAATAATCAGCGTCGTGGCCAAGAGTCGCGCCATCGGTACGCGGCGCAACTCACGCATCACGCCTTCCAGCGTCGGCCGATCTTCGTCCTGAAGCGGATCGGGGCCTGCAGCCCATAGGCGGCGCGGCTGGTCCACGCTCAGCGGTTTTCCCAAGACTTGCTGTCTCGCACGACCCTGACCCCCGACGTCCGCGCCGCTCACGACTCGTCGTGATGATCGCGGTTAACTTTCCGATAAAATCTTTTGCGTCGTGGCGCGAGTCAGAGCTGCGCGGCTTGCGCCTGTGTAAGGGCGAGATCGGCCAACAGCTCCAGCTGTCCGACCATCTGCGCGGCATGGGCGGAGGATGCGTTGCCGCGCGCCAACCGGCCCTTGATGCCATGCAGGATGGCCGCCAGCCGAAACATGACGAAGACCATCAGATAGTCGACATGGGGCAGTTGGTCGCGGCCGGTCCGACGGCAATAGGCCGTGACATAATCTTCTTCCGATGGAATGCCGAGCGCAGTGAGGTCGAGCCCAGCTAGGCCAGTGAAAATCCCGGCTGGCATCCGATACATCAATAGGTGGTAGACGAAGTCCGCGGTCGGATCGCCGACCGTGGACAGTTCCCAGTCGAGGACCGCGATCACTCGCGGCTCCGCGGGTGCAAAAATCATATTGTCGCAGCGGAAGTCGCCGTGAACGACCCGGGCATCCCCGCTGTCAGCCGGCAGATGCTTCTGCAGCCAGTCTACCAGTGCATCCATCTGCGGCAGGCGGCCGGCATCATTGTCCTGTACGTACTGCTTCGACCAGCGAGCGACTTGCCGCTCGACGAAGCCGCTGGCCCGGCCGTAATCCCCCAGTCCGATTTTGTCGGGATCGTAGCTGTGCAATTGGGCAATGGTTGCGTTCATGGCGTCGAAGTGGGCGGCGCGGGCCTCGCGGGACAATCCGGGAAAGGACGCTTCCCACACAATGCGCCCATCAACCATGTCCATGACGAAAAAGGGTGTGCCGATGACGTTCTCGTCCTCGCACAGGCCGTGGACGTGCGGCACGGGGAACGCCTGTCTGCCGAGCGCGGCCATGACGCGCGCCTCGCGGTCGATGGCATGGGCGCCAGGAAGTAGCTTGCCCGGCGGCTTGCGTCGGAGGACGAATGAGCGACCTGACGGCGTATCTAGGCGGTATGTCGGGTTGGACTGGCCACCCTTGAACTGGCTGACACTCAGTGGTCCTTCGAAGCCCTCGACATGTTCCGCCATCCAGTCTTCAAGAGGGGCCAAGTCGAAGCGCAGCCGTTCGCTTACGTCGCGTGTTCCGCTATTCGCTTCGGTACGGTCCATGTGCCAAAGCATGGAAGCGGTTCGGAGCGAATGCAATCAACCCGCGTTCTCGTCTCCATGGCCAGACTAATCCATCTCTCCGACCTGCATTTTGGAGCGCATGACGACCGCCTTGTTCGGGCGGTCGAGGATCGCATCGACGAAGTAAAACCCGATCTCGTCGTCATCTCAGGTGACTTTACCCAGCGTGCTCGAACCGAGCAGTTCGAGCAGGCATGCCAGTTTCTCGAGCGCCTTAAAGCCGCGGGGCATGAGGTGCTCGGCGTACCGGGGAATCATGACGTTCCGTTATACGATGTCCTGCGACGTTTCCTGTCGCCGCTGACGCGTTATCGTCGCTACATCGACGAGACGCTTTGCCCATTCCACGAACTGCCCGACGCCGCCGTTCTCGGCATCAATACAGCGCGGTCGCTCACTTTCAAGGATGGGCGCATTAACAATGAGCAGGTCGCCTACATCAATCAGACCTTCGCCAAAACCCGTGATGCAGCGACCCGCATTCTCGTGACCCATCACCCCATGTTCGCGCTTCCGGTCGGCGATGGGCCGGAACTGGGCAAAGCCATTGGGCGGCAGGAGCTTGCGCTGGGCGCGGTAGCGGATGCCGGGGTCGACCTGCTGCTGGCCGGTCACAACCATCGCGCATCGGCCCATCATGCCAAAGATCTGGTAACCGACGCAGGGTCCGCGCTGGTCGTGCAGGCCGGGACAGCGACTTCGACCAGACTTCGTGACGAGGAGCAGAGCTTCAACCTGATCGAAACGGGACAAGGCGAGGTGACTGTCGCGGTCCAGGCATGGGACGGCAAAGGATATGCGAGTCAGGATGCTACGCGTTTCGTGCGACGCGGTGAGCATTGGGAGACGGCAGGCGGCGAGCAGTTAGCCGAGGCGCCGGAGGGTTGAGTCCGCTCTCCAATCCCGACTAATGCCGCGAAAACAGGAGAGACGATGGACCTGCCTCACTTCGACCTCGGTGACTTCGTCCGCCGGGTGCTTGCCGAAGACCTAGGATCGGGCGGCGATGTGACCTCAAAGGCAACTATCGACCCGACCGCCCGTTTCACTGCCGAAATGAAATGCCGCGAGCCAATCGTGGTCGCGGGTCTCGACATCGCTCTTGCTTTCTTCAAGGCACTCGACGGCGAGGTGCTGATCGAGCGTCTAGTCAAGGATGGCGACGCGGTGGTGGCCGGGACGGTTCTCTTGCGCCTGGAGGGCAACGCGAGGGCGATGCTCGCCGCCGAGCGATCGGCGCTTAACACGCTGCAGCATCTCTCAGGGATCGCGACCATGGCGCGGCGCTACGCCGATGAAATCGCGGGGACTGGTGCAACTTTGCTTGACACTCGCAAGACCATTCCTGGTCTTCGCCTCTTGGAAAAATATGCGGCACGTATGGGCGGGGCTGAGAACCACCGGATGCGGATGGATGACGGCCTGCTCATCAAGGACAATCATGTAGGCGTGCGCGGTGGCGTGGCCGAAGCAGTGCGCGCGGCGAAAGCTTATGACAGCGGATTGCAGATCCAGGTCGAGGTCGACCGAATAGAGCAGATAGAACCGGCTCTCGAAGCCGGTGCGCAGCGGCTGCTCCTCGATAATATGAAGCCCGAAACATTGCGGGAGGCCGTCGCGCTGGTTGCTGGTCGAGTTCCGCTCGAGGCATCGGGCGGCGTCAACCTTGATACGATCCGAGCAATTGCCGAAACCGGCGTCGATTATATCTCGGTCGGGCGCATTACCCAGTCGGCCCCTGCAGTGGACATTGGGCTGGATTATGTGCTGAGCGCCTGACGCATTTTTTCCGCGCCAAGCGGGCCCTTGCGGCTTATAGGGGCCTCAAACGACATGTGGAGAGGCAATTGTTCAAAGGGTTGAAGCCCATCCTGTATGGCGGCCGTGAAGTCTGGCCGCTGGTTGAGGGCGGAAAAGGCGTTTCGGCGACCAACCATGCCAGCAGCGGCGCTTGGGCCGCAGCAGGTGGCATCGGCACCGTGTCCGCGGTCAACGCCGACAGCTATGACCCCGAAGGCCGCATCATCCCGCAGGTCTACAAGTCTTTGACGCGGCGCGAGCGTCACGAGGAACTGATCCAATATGCGATCGACGGCGCCGTAGCGCAGGTCCAGCGCGCGCATGACATTGCCGGTGGTAAGGGCGCGATTAACATCAACGTCCTCTGGGAAATGGGCGGTGCGCAGCGCGTCCTCGAAGGCGTCCTGGAACGCACCAAGGGCCTGGTCGCCGGCGTTACCTGCGGCGCGGGCATGCCCTACAAGCTGAGTGAGATCGCTGCGCACCACGGCGTTACCTACCTACCGATCATTTCGTCGGGCCGCGCATTTCGTGCATTGTGGAAGCGGGCCTATTCGAAGGCCGCCGAATGGCTGAGCGCTGTTGTTTACGAAGACCCGTGGCTGGCGGGCGGTCATAACGGCCTGTCGAACGCCGAAGATCCGCGCAAGCCGCAGGACCCCTATCCCCGCGTCGCTGAGCTTCGTGCCGTAATGCGCGAGGGTGGCATTTCCGACGACGTGCCGATCGTCATGGCGGGCGGCGTGTGGCGGCTGGACGAGTGGAACAACTGGATCGACAACCCCGAACTTGGGCAGATCATGTTCCAGTTCGGAACCCGGCCGCTGCTGACGCAGGAAAGCCCGATCCCGCCGGACTGGAAGGCGCGGTTGATGACGCTCGAGGAAGGCGACGTCCTGCTCCATCGTTTCTCGCCGACCGGCTTTTATTCGTCCGCCGTACGCAACCCGTTCCTTCGCAACCTGGAAGCGCGCAGCGAGCGGCAGATCGCTTTCACCAAGGAAGCGATCGGTGACCATGCGTTTGAGCTGGACGTAGGCATTGGCACTAAGAAGAATTATTGGGTGACCAAGGGTGACCTCCAGCACGCCCGCGAGTGGTATGGTGCCGGGTTTACCAACGCGATGAAGACGCCGGACGACACGCTGGTGTTCGTCACGCCGGAGGAAGAAAAGATCATCCGCAAGGATCAGGCGGACTGTATGGGCTGTCTTTCGCAATGCAGCTTTTCCAGCTGGGCGGACAACGAGAAGAATAGCACCGGGCGCTTGGCTGACCCGCGCAGCTTCTGCATCCAGAAGACGCTGCAGGACATCGCGCACGGCGGACCAGTCGAGGAAAACCTGATGTTCGCAGGTCACGCCGCGTTCCGGTTCAAGTCGGACCCCTTCTATTCGAACGGGTTCGTTCCGACCGTGAAGCAGCTCGTCGATCGTATCCTGACCGGGGCCTAGGCCGTGAAGCGGGGGCTTTTCATCGCCGGCTTGCTGACCCTCGCCACCGTGGCGAGCGCACAGGACAAGACGCCACCCTATTGGGCGTCGATTGCATCGGGCGAGGCGATGATGCGCACAGGGCCGGGGCGCAACTACCCTGGCGTCTGGCTTTACCAGCGACGCGACCTGCCTATCCGCGTGATTCAGGTCTATCCCAACTGGCGCAAGATCGAGGATCCCGACGGTCAGCAGGGATGGATGCTGGTTACCCTGCTGAGCGACCGCCGCACGGGCATTATCAAGCCTGGCGAACCGCGTGACATCCGGGTACGCGCCGACGGATCAGCTCCCGTGCGTTACCGAGCCGAGGCGGGCGTCGTCGGCCGCATCGACAATTGCGACGGAAGCTGGTGTCACATCCAGATCGGGAAGCGCGAAGGCTATATCGCGCAGACCGATATCTGGGGCGTCGACGCAGGCGAACAACTCGATTGAGGCAAAGGGCCCTTGGCGTCTCTGGCTGGCGTTGACCAAAGTCTACGTCAGCTATTTCGGTGACGCCCAAGCCGGCACGGAGCGCGTTCGGCGCTGACGGCTTGGCATTGGACGCATTGCCGGAGGTCGAATGCATAGCTTGAGCGGGCATGCGCTAGAACAGCATCCGTCCCATCCACATTGCCATCGCGACCATCATCACATTTTCGGTCAGCGAGACGAAGCCGAGCGGGACGTTGGAAGATCCCCCGACGCAGGCGCATTTCAATTCGCGCTTGTCAACATAGACCGCCTTGAACACGGACACCGCGCCCTCCAGTCCGATGAACAGTGCAATCGGCACCGACAGCCAAGTTAGCCGGTCAGCGACCATGAGTACGCCTGCTGCGCCTTCGAGGAATGGGTAGAGGCTTGCGTAGGGCACCCAGCGGCGCGACAGCAGGTCATAGTTGAGGAACATAGACGAGAATTTCTCAACGTCCTGCAACTTCAGCAAGGCAAGCACGGTCATCGAAAGGCCGATGAACCATTCGCCGGCCCGCACGGTCAGCGGTGTCCCGAAGACCGATGCGCTGAGCGCCAACGCCGCTAACGCAGTCATCGAGAAGAGCGCGATCACGGGTACATAACTGGTCGTGCCGGTCGGCCGCACGGCCTTGCCAAAAAATCGGTTTAGCTCGTCGAAGCCGCCGACCCTTTCTCCGCCGATGAAGATTTGCGGCGTTGTGGCCACGCCATGCGTCGCCTTGAATGCATCGACAGCTTCGCGGGTGGTCAAGTGGCGGTCCTCGACCTGGTAGCCGCGACTTTCGAGCAGGTGCTTCGCTTTCAGGCCGAACGGGCAGATATGCCCGGGCATTACCATTCGATACAGCGTGGCCTTCCTCACCATTTGGGATTCGACATATTCAAGCTTGGTCATCGGGGGTCGTCCTTCCCTGTTCAACGAGTCGGACATGGCTTTAGCTCCCGTACCATGGTACGGAGTCAAGTATGGTAGATTTGACCATCGGAACGCTGGCAGCCCAAGCAGGCGTTGGGGTGGAGACGGTGCGGTTCTACCAGCGAAAGGGGCTGCTAGCCGTCCCGGCGCGCGCGGGGGGCATCAGGCGTTATTCGACGGCGGATGTCGAACGCATTCGATTTATCAAGCGGGCGCAAGCCGCCGGGTTTACCTTGTCGGAAATCGCCGAACTGATCGCGCTGGATGCCGGTGAGGACCGGGCGCGGGCTCGCGAACTCGCAGGCTCAAGGATCGCCGCGCTTGACGAAAAAATTGAAGAACTGAAGCAGGCGCGCGCATCACTGGCCCGACTTGCCCGCGAATGCAGCGAGGCCGGGCAGGGGCCGTGCCCGATCATCGCGTCGTTCGAGTGAGGGTTTGGCAGCGCTCTCCGAAGCGCCGCCCGAATGCGTTTTACTTGGCCTTCACCGCGTCCGGCGCAGCCATATAGGCGACGCGCTTCACGGTCAGTTTTTCGCCCTTGTCACTGGTGGTTTCCATCGATTGGCCGATCTCGACCGGCGAGGTCGTCCAGCAGGTCTCGCCTTCCTTGTCCATCGCGCTGGTGAAGCAGGCCTTGCCGTCCTTCATAACCGACGTGCCATGGTCGACATGCTCGGTGCCTGACCAAGCAATGTAGTTTCCACTGGCGTCGACCGTTTCCATCATCGGCTTGCCGTCCTGAGTGAACTCCCAGGTCGTTTCGTTGAGTTGGAAAGCTGCGGGCGTCGCCAAGTTGGCGTCCATCACATTTTCATCCATCGCCATATTTTCTTCGGCGATGATTTCGTTGGTGGTGTCTGCGGGCTTGCTGCACGCGATGAGCGCCAGCACGGCCAGTGAGGTCATCACTATCCGCATCATCTCTCTCCCTGTTGTGACGAGGGGAGTCGCGTTAGCAGTTTTCGGCGCCTAGCGCACGAGCCGAGCGGTCAGGCCAGTTCGACCGCGATCGCCGTAGCCTCGCCGCCGCCGATGCACAGGCTGGCCACGCCGCGCTTCAGCC
Source organism: Sphingomonas edaphi (assembly GCF_003583725.1). Taxonomy (GTDB): domain Bacteria; phylum Pseudomonadota; class Alphaproteobacteria; order Sphingomonadales; family Sphingomonadaceae; genus Sphingomicrobium; species Sphingomicrobium edaphi. The sequence continues at coordinate 412,356 of NZ_QXTF01000002.1, forward strand.
CCTTGGCCTGCAGCGCACCGATCAGCGTGACGAGGATGCGCGTGCCGCTGGCACCGATCGGATGGCCTAGCGCGGTTGCGCCGCCGTGGACGTTGATCTTTTCGTGCGGGATGCCGAGGTCCTTCATCGCAAACATGGCGACGCAGGCGAAGGCTTCGTTGACTTCCCACAGATCAACGTCGGCGACGGTCCAGCCGGCCTTCTTCAGCACCTTCTCGATCGCACCGGCGGGAGCGACGGTAAATTCGCTGGGTTCGCGCGCATGGGCGGCGCTGGCGACGATAGTTGCGATCGGCTTCAGGCCTTTCGCCTCCGCATCCGCCTGACGGGCGAGCACAACGGCCGCCGCGCCGTCGCTTATTGACGAGCTGGTCGCGGCGGTGATGGTGCCATCCTTGGCAAATGCAGGCTTTAGCGTCGGAATCTTGTCGGGACGGCCACGGCCCGGCGCTTCGTCGGTGTCGACGACAGCCTCGCCACCACGTCCTTGAATGGTGACGGGGGCGATTTCTTTCGCAAATGCGCCGCTTTCGATTGCGGCCTTGGCGCGCGACAGGCTTTCGATGGAATAATTGTCCATCTCCTCCCGGGTCAGCTGATATTCGTCGGCGGTGCATTGGGCAAAGGTGCCCATGGCGCGGCCCGCTTCGTACGCATCCTCGAGGCCGTCGAGGAACATATGGTCATAGGCCGTGTCATGGCCGATGCGCGCGCCCGAACGATGCTTCTTCAACAGGTAGGGAGCGTTGGTCATCGATTCCATGCCGCCGGCGACGATGAGGTCGGCATTGCCGGCCTTAAGCGCTTCCTCACCCATGATGACGGTCTGCATGCCTGAACCGCACACCTTGTTGACGGTGGTCGCCTGCACCGATTTGGGCAGGCCGGCCTTGATCGCCGCCTGGCGGGCCGGCGCCTGGCCGAGGCCGGCGGGCAGAACGCAGCCCATGTAGATGCGGTCGATCTCGTCGCCCTTCACGCCCGCGCGCTCGACCGCCGCCTTGACGGCGGTGGCGCCGAGGTCGGTCGCGGACACGTCCGCTAGCGCGCCTTGCATAGACCCCATAGGCGTGCGCGCGATGGACAGGATGACGATGGGATCGGTGGCCATGTGAAATCGACTCCGTGAAATTTGTTGCACTGCACATAGGCCTGCGGGCTGCCTTGTCCAAGACCTTGCGCCGCGCTAGTCGCCCGTCCGACAGGAGAGACAGATGAGCGACATGCCCGGCCTCGATTTCGACCTTGGCGAATTGGCGGATACGATCCGCGACACGACGCAGCGCTTCGCGGCCGACCGCATCGCGCCGATTGCCGCCGAAATCGACGAGAAGGACGAATTTCCCAAGCAGCTTTGGCCGGAAATGGGCGAGCTTGGTCTGCACGGGATCACTGTCGAGGAGGAGTGGGGCGGGCTTGGCCTTGGCTACCTTGAGCATGTCGTGGCACAGGAGGAAGTAGCGCGCGCGTCGGCGTCGGTCGGCCTCAGCTATGGTGCCCATTCCAACCTGTGCATCAATCAAATCCGCCGCTGGGCGAACGAGGAGCAGAAGCGCAAATATCTTCCCAAGCTGATCAGCGGCGAACATGTCGGTGCGCTGGCGATGAGCGAGGCGGGAGCGGGCAGCGACGTCGTCTCGATGAAGCTGAAGGCGGAAAAGTCGGGCAACGGATATCGTCTTAACGGCACGAAGTTTTGGATCACCAACGGCGCCTATGCCGACACGCTGGTTGTCTATGCCAAGACCGGCGAAGGATCGCGCGGCATCACCACCTTTCTGATCGAGAAAGGGATGGAGGGCTTTTCCATCGGCCAGAAGATCGACAAGTGCGGCATGCGCGGGTCGCCCACTTGCGAACTGGTGTTCGACGACTGCTTCGTTCCGGCCGAAAACGTGATGGGCCCCGAAAACGGCGGCGTAGGGGTGCTGATGAGCGGCCTTGATTATGAGCGCACCGTGTTGGCCGGTATCCAGCTGGGCATCATGCAGGCCTGCCTCGACGTGGTCATTCCTTATGTCCGCGAGCGCAAACAGTTCGGGACGGCGATTGGTTCTTTCCAGCTGATGCAGGCAAAAGTCGCCGACATGTATGTCGCGCTGAATTCGGCGCGCGCCTATGTCTATGCGGTGGCGAAGAATTGCGACGCCGGGCGGACGACGCGCTTCGACGCGGCGGGCGCGATCCTTCTGGCGAGCGAAAGTGCCTTTAAGGTGGCGGGTGAGGCGGTGCAGGCACTAGGCGGCGCGGGTTACACGAAGGACTGGCCGGTCGAACGTTACATGCGCGACGCCAAGCTGCTCGACATCGGCGCGGGGACCAACGAGATCCGCCGCATGCTGATTGGGCGTGAGCTGATCGGGGCTTAGTTTCGCAGGCGTTCCGTGGTAGATGCCCCTTCGCAACGAAGGGGGCTTCAATGCGACCGATCATGTTCGTCCTGGCGGTGGCCGGCTTGGCTGCCTGTGACCGCAACTCAAACACGACCGACGGACCCGGCGTGCCCCTGACGCCTGCGTCGATTAGTTACGATGGCGCGGATTATAGGGATGATGCCGCGAAAGTGGCGCATGGCGAGCGGCTGAGCGTGCTGCTCGGTTGCAAGGGCTGTCACGGTGATGATTTGCGCGGCCGAAACGTAACGGCGGAAGACAAGGCGATGGGCGACTGGTGGGCGCCAAACGTCACGCTCGCAATGGCTAGTTACGACGATGCCGCGCTCGACAAGCTGATCCGCCATGGCCAGCCGAAAGATGGCCGCGCCTTTTACTTCATGCCAGCCGAGAGCCTGCAATATGTGAGCGATGCGGACTATGCGGCGCTGGTGGCCTATCTGCGAACGCTGGAGGCAGGGGGCGATAAGATGCCGCCGGTCAAGAAGGGTCCGCTTTTTATCGAACTGGAAAAGAAGGGCGAATTCGCGCCGTCGACCGAAATGATCCGCCGCTTCCGTGCGCAAGAGCCGGAGGACCTGGGCCAACAGCACAAACTGGGCCGCTACATCGCGATGACCGTTTGCAGTGAATGTCACAACGGCAAGCTGCAAGGCTACGAAGGCTTTTCACCAAGCCTTAATATAGTCGGTACCTACAATGACGCGGAGTTGGCGCGGCTGCTGACGACCGGCGAAGGCAAGGTCAAAAAAGACCTCGGCCTCATGTCGATCACCGGGAAGCATCGCTTTTCAAAGTTCACCGACCATGAGCGGACTGCGGTCGTACGTTACCTGAAGGCCCGCGCCGACCAGCCACAGCCGGCGCAGGCCCAGTAAGTTCACCAGACCCTTACGCGCTGTTCGGGCGCGAGGTAGAGCTTGTCGCCCGGCTTCACGTTGAATGCCGTGTACCAGGCGTCGACGTTACGGACAGTCAACGCACGGAAGTTGCCGGGGGAGTGGCCGTCGGTGGCGACCCGGGCCCGGAGTGTTTCGTCCCGCATCTTGGTCGCCCAAGTCTGGGCGTAAGCGATGAAGAAGCGCTGGTCGCCAGTAAGGCCGTCGATCACTGGCGCTTCCTTCCCGCCCAGCGACGCCTTGTAGGCATCATAGGCGGCGGCGAGACCCGCCACGTCGGCGATGTTTTCAGCCAGCGTCTGGCGCCCATTGAGCTTGAGGCCCGGCAGGGCTTCATAGCCGTTATATTGCGCGACCAGCGCTTGGCCCGACTGGTTGAATTTCTGTAGGTCTGCCGGAGTCCACCAGTTACGCAAGCGGCCTTGGGAATCGAAGGTCGACCCTAGATTGTCGAAGCTGTGACTGATTTCGTGGCCGATCACCGCGCCGATCGCTCCGTAATTGGCAGCAGCGTCCGCGCCGGGGTGATAGAAGGGCGATTCCAAGATGCCAGCGGGAAAGTTCAGTGCATTCTGCAGCGGGATGTTCAGCGCGTTGACGATCTGCGGCACCATCCACCATTCGCCCTTGTCCGGCGCCTTACCCAACTTCGCCAACTGGTGCTGATACTCCGTTAGCTCGGCGCGGCGGTAATTGCCGTAGGCATCGTCGGGCCGGATTTCGAGCGCGCCATAGTCGCGCCATTTGTCAGGATAACCGATGCCGACCTTCATGGTCGTAACCTTTGCCTGCGCTTCCTTCTTTGTGTCCGGTGCCATCCACGGCAGCGCGGCGATCCGCTTGTCGAAGGCAGATTTGATCCCCGCGACCATCGTGTCGATTTCTGCCTTGGACGAAGCCGGGAAATATTTAGCGACATAGGCCTGGCCCATCGCGTCGCCGAGTTGGCCGTTGATCGCATTCTGCAACTGCTTGTCGCGGGGCCGTTCCTGTGGCGTGCCATTCAGGGTCGTGCCGAAGAATGCAAAGTCGTCTTTGTGCATCTGCGTCGGAAGGACGGGACCGACCTGGATAATCTGGTGGAAAGCTAGCCAATCCTTCCAGGCGTCGAGCGGCTCGCTGCCGACTAGCGCCGCGAGTTTGCGCGTTGGCGCCGCGTGCCAGACTGCAATTTCAGGAACAGTCGACAACTGCGCTGCCTGGAAGAAAGCGCCCCAATCCATGCCTGGCGCCCGCGAGGCAAAATCGGACTGCTTCCAGGTCTGGACCTTCGTAGAGTCCTCAGTCTCGACGATGGTCGAGTGCGCCGCCGCGATCTTTGCTTCAAGGTCATAAACCCGCTTTGCACGCGCTTCGGCATTGTCGAGCCCCGCACTGGCCAGCATTTTCGCGATAAACGGGCGATAGGCGTCGCGGAGCTTGGCCATCGCCGGGTCGGCGGACAGATAATAGTCGCGGTCCGGAAGGCTGATCCCGCCCTGCAGGAGGTAGGGGACGTTCTTCGACGGGTTGGCCATCGACTGGGTGACGAAAATGCCGAACAGGTTTTCGGTGTTGAGGTCGGTCGCGTTCAGCGGATCGACGTCGGCGCGGATCGTTCCGCCAATCGCCCCTGCCAATGCCCGCTTGTCGGGGATCGCCTGAAATTTGGCGATGTCAGCCTTCAGCGCCGGAAGAGTTCGCGCATCGATGCCGGCTTGGTCCATGAAAGCAGTGCGATAGTCCGCAAGCTTGCGCTCATTCGACCCGGCGGCGGCCTCGGTCTTGCCAAGGTCGGCCATCAAACCGTCCATCCGCTTTTCGAGTTCTTGCTGAGTGACGAAGAAAGCGCCGATCGATCCTCGATCCGCAGGGATCTCGCTATTCTTCATCCAGCCGCCGTTGGCATAAGCGTAAAAGTCGTCGCCCGGCTTCACGCTCTTATCCATCGCGGCAAGGTTGATGCCCGACGCACTGCCGACCGCCGCTTCGACCTGGTTGTCGGTGGTTGCATTCTTGCAGGCCGCGGCGGTGAGCGCGAGGCTCGCGCTGCCGATCAGCAGGGCCAGTGTCTTGTTGCGCATTTAAGTCTCCCCAAGCCGGGCAGCCTTGGAAGCCGCCGCTTTGCAAGTCGCTTTGGGGACGCTACGCGCGATGCACAGCAAGGTTTCGACGAACGGGGATTTGTCAGGGATGAGCGCACCGCGCCTCGACAGCAAGCTCGACCTCAACAGCGACGAATCGCGCGCCCGGGCTGCGCATAATCGCGCGCTTGCGGAGCAGCTACGTGCCGACGTTGCGGCGGCCGCACTGGGTGGCAATGAGAAAAGCCGGGAACGTCATGTGTCCCGTGGCAAGCTGCTTCCCCGCGACAGGGTGGAGCGGCTGCTCGATCCCGGCTCTCCCTTTCTCGAGATCGGTCAGCTGGCAGCCTGCGACCTATATAATGGCGAAGTACCCGGCGCGGGGATGATCGCGGGGATCGGACGGGTGGCCGGGCGGCAGGCGATGATCGTCGCCAACGACGCCACGGTGAAAGGTGGCACCTATTATCCGATGACGGTCAAGAAGCACCTGCGCGCGCAGGAGATTGCGGAGGCGAACCGGCTTCCGTGCATCTATCTGGTTGATAGCGGGGGCGCGAACCTGCCGCATCAGTCAGAGGTATTTCCTGACCGCGACCATTTTGGCCGCATCTTCTACAATCAGGCGCAGATGAGTTCGAAAGGCATCGCCCAGATCGCCTGCGTCATGGGCAGTTGCACTGCCGGCGGGGCCTACGTCCCGGCGATGAGCGACGAGAGTGTCATCGTCCGTAACCAAGGCACCATCTTCCTTGCCGGGCCGCCGCTTGTGAAGGCCGCAACGGGCGAGGAGATCAGTGCCGAGGAACTGGGCGGCGGCGACCTTCATGCGCGCAAGAGCGGCGTGGTCGATCATCTGGCGGAAAATGATGAGCATGCGCTGACCATCGTCCGCGATATTGTTAGCCATCTGGGGGACGAGACCGGGGCGGGCATCGAACCGCGCGAGCCGCGCCCACCGCTTTACGATACGGAAGAGCTTTACTCGATCATTCCCGAGGACGTCCGCGCGCCTTATGACGTGCATGAAATCATCGCTCGGATCGTCGACGGATCGGAATTCCACGAGTTCAAGCCGCTGTTTGGAAGCAGCCTGGTGTGCGGCTTTGCCCACATCTGGGGAATGCCGGTCGCGATCCTGGCTAACAATGGCGTGCTGTTCAGCGAGAGCGCCGTGAAGGGCGCACACTTCATTGAGCTCGCCTGCCAGCGGCGCATCCCGCTGCTGTTCCTGCAGAACATTTCTGGCTTCATGGTCGGCGGAAAATATGAAGCCGAGGGTATCGCCAAGCACGGCGCGAAGCTGGTCACCGCCGTCGCCACCGCGAGCGTGCCCAAGGTCACCATATTGATCGGCGGCAGTTTCGGTGCGGGCAATTACGGCATGTGCGGGCGGGCCTATTCGCCCCGCTTCCTGTTTACTTGGCCCAACAGCCGCATCAGCGTGATGGGCGGCGAGCAGGCCGCATCCGTGCTCGCCACCGTCCACCGTGACGCCGACAAGTGGACGCCGGACGAGGCAGAAGCCTTCAAGCAACCGATCCGCGACGATTATGAAGCACAGGGCAATCCCTGGCACGCGACCGCGCGGCTGTGGGATGACGGTATCATCGACCCGGCGCAAACACGCGACGTGCTGGGGCTGGCGTTTGCGGCATGCCTCAACGCTCCGATACCCGAACACCCGCAGTTCGGCGTGTTCAGGATGTGATGACCATGATTGACATGCTGTTGGCTATCGCCCTTCAATCCGTTGATCGACTTCCTCCGGCAGGACCGATGCCCGCGCCCGATTTCGATGAAGCCTCCGTGCTCGCGCCGATCAACGAGACATTTCGGGCGCTCGAGAAGCAGGACTCGGCAGCGCTACTTCGCCATGTCTATCCCGAAGGTCGAGTTACGGCTGTCGGTACGCTGCCGAGTGGCGCAACCGGCCTTCGCCTGTCGAGCTGGACCGAATATGCCGCGCGAATGAAGCCCGGCAATGGCTTCAAGGAGCGCATTACCAAACCGGCGATCGAAATGGACGGTGATATTGCGCTCGTCTGGGCGCCGTTCACGATCGAGCGGGACGGCAAGATCGTGAGCTGTGGCACCGACCATTTCGACATGGTGCGCCAAAACGACACGTGGAAAATTATGAATATTACCTTTTCGAGCCGAACCACGGGATGTCCCGGTCAATGACACGCACCGAATGGACCCGCGACGAGATCGCTTCGCTTTTCGACCTTCCGTTCACAGAGCTCGTTTTCCGCGCCTCCGAGATTCACCGCGCCAACCATGCGGCTGAAGAGGTGCAGCTTTGCACCCTGCTGTCGATCAAGACCGGCGGCTGTCCGGAGGACTGCGGTTACTGCTCGCAGTCAGCGCATGCCAATTCTGGGCTGAAGGCCGAGAAGCTGATGGATGTCGATGCCGTGCTCGCAGCGGCGGCGGAGGCCAAGTCGCATGGCTCCCAGCGCTTCTGCATGGGCGCGGCGTGGCGCGAGCCCAAGGACCGCGACATGGGCAAGGTCTGCGAGATGGTGGCAGGGGTGAAGGCGATGGGCCTGGAAACCTGCATGACCCTTGGCATGCTGACCGGCGAGCAGGCACGCAGCCTTAAGCAAGCGGGCCTCGACTATTACAATCACAACATCGACACCTCGCCAGAACATTATGGCGAAATCATCACCACCCGAACGTTTGGCGAGCGGTTGGACACGCTTGAAGAAGTGAGGGCTGCGGGCATCAGCGTGTGCTGCGGCGGTATCGTCGGGATGGGTGAGAGCCGTGAGGATCGCGTGGGGTTCATCCACGCACTCGCAACTTTGCCGCGCCATCCAGAAAGCGTGCCGATCAACGCGTTGGTACCAGTCAAGGGCACTGTGCTGGGCGACATGTTCGCTGGAGAGCGCATGATCGACGATATCGAGTTTGTTCGCACCGTGGCGGTTGCACGCATCGCTATGCCAAAATCCATGGTCCGCCTGTCGGCCGGGCGCGAAAGCATGAGTGAGTCGACACAGGCCCTCTGCTTCGTGGCCGGAGCGAACAGCATCTTCACCGGGGACAAGCTGCTGACCACCGCCAACGCAGGCGACAGCGCCGACGCCGCGATGTTCGCCAAGCTAGGGCTGAAGCCCATGGAGGCCGCGGAGCCGATGCGCGCGATGGAGGCCGCCGAGTGATCCAGTCGTTGCTCATCGCTAACCGGGGCGAGATCGCCTGCCGGATCATCCGCACCGCGCGAGAGATAGGGGTGCGCACGGTTGCGGTCTATTCGGATGCCGATGCCAAGGCACTGCACGTCCGCATGGCGGATGAAGCGATGCACATCGGACCGTCGCCGGCGCGTGAAAGCTACCTCGTCGGTCAGAAGATTATCGCTGCGGCTATGCAAAGCGGGGCGGACGCAATCCACCCGGGATACGGCTTCCTCAGCGAGAATGCTGATTTCGCCCAAGCGGTGATTGACGCGGGACTCATCTGGGTCGGTCCCAAACCGGACAGCATCCGCGCAATGGGCCTGAAGGATGCGGCCAAGTCGCTAATGGCGGAAGCGGGCGTTCCGGTAACGCCTGGGTACCTCGGCGAAAACCAGGACCCGGCATTCCTTGCCGAACAGGCCGCGACGATCGGCTACCCGATTCTAATCAAGGCGGTTGCGGGCGGCGGCGGCAAGGGCATGCGCCGCGTCGATCGGGCCGAGGATTTCATCGACGCGCTTGAAAGCTGCAAGCGCGAGGCAGCCAGCAGCTTCGGCAACGATGTGGTGTTGCTGGAGAAATACATCCTTTCGCCTCGCCATATCGAGGTGCAGGTGTTCGGCGACCGCCACGGCAACGTGGTCCACTTATTTGAGCGGGATTGCTCGCTGCAGCGGCGTCATCAAAAGGTGATCGAGGAAGCGCCGGCGCCCGGCATGGACAAGGCGACGCGCGAGGCCGTGTGCGGCGCAGCAGTGCGAGCGGCGCAGGCGGTGAACTATGAAGGTGCGGGAACGATAGAGTTCATCGCCGACGCGAGCGACGGCCTGCGCGCCGATCGTATCTGGTTCATGGAAATGAACACGCGCCTGCAGGTTGAGCATCCGGTGACCGAAGAGATCACCGGTCAAGACTTGGTCGAATGGCAGTTGCGCGTCGCCAGCGGTGAGAAACTGCCGAAGGCGCAAGACGAGCTGTCGATCAATGGCTGGGCGATCGAGGCACGGCTCTACGCCGAAGATCCGGCGAAAGGCTTCTTGCCAAGCGTCGGGCGACTCGAGCATTTCGACCTGGGTGTCGGTGGCCGCATCGAGACTGGCGTTGGGGAAGGTGACGCGATCTCGTCCTTCTATGATCCGATGATCGCCAAGCTGATTGCAACCGGGGACGACCGCGCAGAAGCGATCGCCGAGCTTGCGGGGATTCTGGACGAGGTCGAGGTCTGGCCGGTCCGGACCAATGCCGGTTTCCTGTTCAACGCCTTGCTGGACGAGGATTTTGGGGCCGCCCGGATCGATACCGCCTTCATTGAGCGCAAGCTAGTCGAGTTGGTGCCTGATCCGGAGCCGGACGAGGACATCCTGCGAGGCGCCGCGGCCATTTCTGTTGCTGTAGGCAACGAGGAATCGTTTGGAGAAATGGCCGGCTTCCGCCTCAATGCCGCCCCCAACCGCAGCGTCGCGTTGGGGAGCGGTGGGACATTTCGAACAATCGCGCTCGACGATGGAAAGCCGTTGGCGGCAGTATCGGGCTTTCGTGACGAGGAGCGCGTCGTCGCCTTTTACGAAGGCCAGGCCTATGAATTCGACCGCGCATCGCGTGGCAGCGTTGGGCATGGCGTTGCAGACGGAGCGATCCTTGCACCGATGCCGGGGAAAGTGACCAGTGTCGACGTCTCGCAGGGCGAAAAGGTTGCAAAAGGGCAACGTTTGTTGACCCTTGAAGCGATGAAAATGGAACATGGGCTGATAGCGCCGTTCGACGGCGTGGTCGCAGAACTGAACGCAAACGCAGGCGGACAGGTGCAGGTGGATGCACTGCTGGCCAGGATCGAGAAGGAAGACGCATGAAGATCGACGGAACTCCCGCAGTCGTCACGGGCGGCGCATCGGGCTTGGGCGAAGCAACCGCGCGAGCGCTTGCCGCCAAGGGTGCCAAGGTCGCTATCTTCGATCGAGACATCGAGAAAGGTGAGAAGGTTGCGGCCGAGATTGGCGGCATTTTTTGCGAGGTCGACGTGACGAGCGACGAGAAGGTTGCGGCGGCTTTCGAGAAGGCACGGACCGCGCACGGACAGGAGCGAATCCTGGTGAACTGCGCGGGTGTCGCCAATGCGGTGAAGACTGTCGGCAAGGACAAGGCGACGGGCGAGCTGAAGCGTTACCCGATGCACCAGTTTGAGCTGGCGATTGGCATCAATTTGGTCGGCACGTTCCGTTGCATCGCCAATTCGGCCTACGGGATGGTGTCGGCCGAGCCGATGGAAGACGGCGAGCGCGGCGTTATCATCAACACCGCCAGCGTGGCGGCGCAGGACGGCCAAATCGGCCAGGCGGCCTATTCGGCGTCCAAGGGTGGCGTGTTGGGTATGGCGCTGCCAATCGCTCGTGACTTGATGAATGATGGGGTGCGGGTGAATACGATCCTGCCGGGCGTGTTCAAGACACCAATGGTCGCGATGATGCCGCCTAATGTGCAGGACGCGCTGGGCGCCCAGGTGCCGTTCCCCAAGCGGCTCGGCATGCCCGAAGAATATGCGCGGCTCGCCTGTTTCATCGTCGAGAATGTCTACCTCAATGCGGAAGCGATCCGCCTTGACGGCGGCATTAGGATGGCGCCGCGTTGATCGAGGACGAAGCAGCTCTTCTCAATGCCTGCGTCGACGCCGCCCGGGCCGCCGGGGCGGAAATACTGAAGCTGGTCGAACGCGGTTTCGAGGTGGAAACCAAGATGGACGAATCTCCCGTCACGGTCTGCGACCGGGCGGCGGAGTCGATCATTTTGAAGGCGCTCGCCAAAGCGGCGCCGGGCGTGCCGGTGATCGCTGAGGAAGAGGTCGCGGCCGGGCGAATTCCGCAGCATGACGATATCTATTTCCTCGTTGACCCGCTCGATGGAACCAAGGAATTCGTGCGCGGCGGGGACGACTATACCGTGAACATCGGCCTGATCGTCGATGGGGAGCCGCGGTTGGGCGTCGTCTACCAGCCGGCATGCGACAAGCTTTGGGCAGGCATAGCGGGAGAAGACGCGTTCCTCGAGGATGGCTCGGGCCGCGTGGCTATCCGGACGAGGGAACTTCGCGAGGAACGGGCGGCCGTTGCCTCCAAGTCCCATTTTACGCAGGCGACGGCGGACTATCTGGCGGAGGCGATCGGGCTTTGCGATCATGTCTCCGTCGGCTCGTCGCTGAAATTCTGCATCGTCGCCGAAGGACGGGCGGACATTTATCCGCGGCTGTCGCCCACGAGCGAGTGGGACACGGCGGCGGGACATGCCGTGCTTCTAGGCGCAGGAGGCCGTGTCGACGGGCTGGACGGCAAGCCGCTGCGTTATGGAAAGACGGCCTTCCTTAACCGCGGATTCTGCGCCACCGCCGGATGGGAAGCACCAGCGATCGGGCCATATATGGAACCGTTCGCTGGCGGCGGCGAATTGCCGCAGGGCGTCTGATCTTAAGGCGCTGAGGCTGCATTACTTAGGGATTGGCGCCGACTACGATGCCGGCTTGGCTCACGACGTTAATGGTGGGCGCTGACGGGCTCGAACCGCCGACCCTCTCGGTGTAAACGAGATGCTCTACCAACTGAGCTAAGCGCCCGCACATGCGGAGGCGCGCCGATGCCACGCAAAGTGCAGTTGGGCAAGAGCTGCCGCACAAATGTCGCCGTTATAACGCCCGGACTAACTTCACCGTGACCGCGATCCAAGGCGGGTCGGTGACGACTTGTTGGCGGCCGCCGGCACCCAGAGGCAGGAGGTGGAGCTTGCCGTCTTCGCGGCCGATCAGGCGGCCGAAAAGAAAGCGGCCGGCCGGGCGGGGCAGGACGACGTCGCGATTCAGCGCGCGGCCGTAATCTTCCGCTTCAAGCCGTTCGCACCAGATTTCGTCGCCGGCGCGGTAATCGCCGATGCTGGCCGACACGGTCATGGCGATCTGACCCGGGCCGACCTTGGGCGGAACGACCAGGGCATGGCGCTTCGGGGCTGTAGTGCCATTGGCTCCGAGGACAGCAACGACAGGAAGCTCTGCCCGGTCCGGGTGGTCCACGAGATCCGCGGCATCGACGCCAAGCGCCGATGCGATTCGGTTCAGCCAGCCCACCGATACGGTGCGCGTGCCGGTTTCCAGGCGGCCGATAGTTTGTGGCGTCGTCGGCGGGCTGCACGCCTTTGCGACATCGTCGAGCGTCATTCCGCGCGCGCGGCGCACTTCCCGGATGCGAGTGATCATGAACGGGGTTCCTTTAGTACGCGAACCAATGTGGTTTCATCCTCTCCTACAGTTTTGCTGCTGTGCCAAGCCAATCTGACTCAAAAGCCGGATGGAGAGAGCAGGGCGGAGGGTGAACCCGACAATTGTTGCAGCCGAACCGGGAACGGGGCGGGCGGCGAGGGCATACGCGACGCGGAAATGACCCTCGCGGGCCAGTGCGGGGAACAGCTGCTACGCGGCCTCGCCCTCGACCGCGTCGCAGACTATTATCGGATTCGTTAATGCTCCACGAAAGGCAATCGGCCATGATCCTCTACGGTTCGACCATGTCGCCCTATGTCCGCAAGGTTGCTGCCTATGCCGCCGAGAAGGGCATCGAGCTGGAAATGAAGCCCGTAGGCATGGGCGATCCCGACCCCGCGTTTCGCGCTGCCAGCCCGTTCGGGAAAATGCCGGCACTGGTCGACGGCGATTATGGTTTGGCCGATTCCAGCGCGATCATCCACTATCTGGAAGCGCGCTTTCCGGAGCCGCAACTGGTCCCCGCTGACCCGCGCGAGCGGGGGCGGGTCATCTGGTTTGACGAATGGGCCGACACTATCCTGTTTGCTTGCGGCGCGAAGATGTTCTTCAATCGCGTTGTTGCGCCGCGTTTCCTGGGGCGGGAAGGAGACTTGGCGGCGGCCGATGCCGCCGAATGCAACGAGCTCCCGCCCTTGCTCGATTATCTGGAGGGCGTCATCCCGGACAGCGGGTATTTGGTCGGCGGCCGATTGACGCTGGCCGACCTGGCGGTGGCTAGCCCCTTTGCCAACCTGCGCCTGATGAAGGTCGACATCGACGAGGCAAGGCATCCCAAAGTGGCGGCCTATACCAAGGCCATTCTCGCGCGCCCGAGCTTCGCGCGGTTCGTGGAGCGCGAGATGGCGTTCCTCGCTAGGTAACGGGCAAAGAAAAGGCCGCGCCCGGCTAACCGGACGCGGCCCAACTTTCAGCGGTTAAGACTTACTTCCCGTCGGGAGCGCCCTGGCCGTCCTTGCGGAATGATTGGTCGTCATCCTTATTAACGAGTTCGCTGCTCGTGTCCTGCGAGCCCTGCGAGCCGACAAAGCCGCTTCCTGCTTCGCCCGTCGATTGTTTGCCGAGCGAGGAGCCTTCCACGTCGCTACGCTGCTGCGTAGCGGTTTCACCGAAGCCCGACTGGGCCGTGCTCGACTGGTCCGACTGACCGGCCGGCGATTGCTGCGACTTGTCGAATTCAGCCTGGCTGCCCTCGCCCGATTCCGGCTGGCGATCCGAGTGCGTAGAGGAAGGCTGTTGCTGCTGCTGCGACTTGCTGATGTCGGAGTGACTGGCGGTGTTGGGGTTCTGGTTGTCGCGATTTTCCATGCTGCATTTCCTCCGTATCTGACCCCACGCTCCTGCCCTGATAAACCAAGGAGTCGGGGCGGCCGTTCCCCTCGTCACGGAGGCGTTGCGACCAGTCGAGGACCATGTCGGGAAGCCGACAATCGCAACGGCGGAATTGCGCCATCGGGCGCGGTGAGGTCCAAGCGGCCTTTGCGACGAGCCGATTAGGCGGACACGAAAAAAGCCGCCGGGCACCGGGCCCGACGGCTGATTTCTTGGTCGAAGGAAAGGGCCTTAGGCCTCTTCGCCCTCTGCGGCAGCTTCAGCCGGAACGGCTTCCGCTTCGTCAGCCTCGGCAATGGTGCCAGGCTCCGCATTTGGATCATAGGCTTCGGTGAAGCCAGCCTCGTCGCGTTCGAACATGGACGCCATCACGTCGACGCCCTGCGCCTGCAGCTCGGCCTCTTCGGGCGAGCGGGCGACGTTGACCTTGACGGTCACGCTGACTTCCGGGTGAAGAGCGACCTTCACCTCGTGCATGCCGATAGCCTTGATCGGCGCCTTGAGCACGACCTGGCTTTTAGCGACCTTGGCGCCTTCAGCTTCCAGCGCCTCGACGATGTCGCGGGCCGAAACCGAACCGTAAAGCTGGCCGGTGTTGGACGCCTGACGGATCAGCTGCACGGTCTTGCCGTCGACGTCCTTCGACGCCTTTTCGGCATCCGAACGCTTGGACGCATTGTCGGCTTCGATCTTGGCACGGTTGGCTTCGAAGACCTTCTTGTTCGCCTCATTGGCGCGCAGGGCCTTCTTGTTCGGCAGCAGATAGTTCCGCGCGAAACCGTTCTTGACGGTGACGACGTCGCCGATCTGACCGAGCTTCTCGACACGTTCGAGCAGGATGACTTCCATCTCTAGCTCTCCTTACTTCACGACATAGGGAAGCAGGCCGATGTGGCGGGCGCGCTTGATCGCCTTCGCCAGCTCACGCTGCTTCTTGGTCGACACCGCGGTGATGCGGCTCGGGACGATCTTGCCACGCTCGGACACGAAGCCCTGCAGCAGACGAACGTCCTTATAGTCGATGCGGGGGGCGTCCTTGCCCGAGAAGGGGCAGGACTTGCGGCGGCGGAAAAACGGACGTGCCATGGATTAAGCCTCCACTTCTTCGCGCTCACGGCGCGGGCCGCGCGGGCCACGGTCGCCCCGATCGCCACGCTCACCACGTTCGCCGCGGTCTGACTTGCGCATCATGGCCGAAGGGCCATTCTCGTGCTCGTCTACGCGGATCGTCATGAAGCGGATGATATCTTCGTTGATGCCGGTCTGGCGTTCCAGTTCGGCAAGCGCCGGAGCCGGGGCATCAATGTCGAGCATGACATAATGCGCCTTGCGGTTCTTGGCGATCTTGTAAGCGAGGCCGCGCAGGCCCCAGGTTTCGGTCTTGACCACCTTGCCGCCGTTGTCGGCGATAATCTTGGTGGCGTTTTCCGCGAGCGCATCGACCTGTGCCTGGGCAAGGTCCTGGCGCGCGAGGAAAACATGCTCGTAAAGCGGCATGTTTATGCACCTATGTTGGCCGATCGCTGACGCCCGCACCATGCGAGACGCCCCTCCGGCTGTCGTTCAAACATTAAGGCCGCGCGAAGACTGGCTCCGGCGGCTGGCGGCCCTATGCCGGAAAGTGGTTCCAAAGGCAAGCCGCGCGGGGACTTGACCGGCGAGGGCAATCGGCGGCCAATGCGGCTATGACGACTCCGATCGACTGGGCGGAGCGTGCCCGGGATGTAGCCGGGATTGTCCGCGGCCATGCCACGGCCCACGACGAGGACGACAGCTTTGTCTCCGAAGGCTATGCGGCGATTAAGGAAGCCAGCTTGCTGAAAGCGATGGTGCCGGTAAGCCTCGGCGGGCACGGCGCCTCGATCGGCGAAATCTGCGAGGCGATCCGGATTATCGGGCAGGTCTGCGGTTCGACCGCGCTGGCGTTTTCCATGCACAGCCACCTCGTTGGGACGGCCGCGTGGCGCCTAACTCACCAAGGTGCGCTTACGGAGCCGCTGCTGCGCAAAGTCGCCGAGGGCTGTGTGCTGGTATCGAGCGGGGGCTCCGATTGGCTGCAAAGCGGCGGTACAGCCACCAAGACCGAGGGCGGCTTCCTGGTCACTGCGCGCAAACCCTTTTCCAGCGGATCGCCCGCGGCCGACCTGCTGGTGACCAGCGCTGTTTACGACGACCCCGAGGTGGGGCCGACGGTTCTCCATTTCGCCGTTCCGCTGAAGGGCGAGGGTGTCGAATATGTCGAGACGTGGCGGGTTATGGGGATGCGCGGTACGGGATCGAACGACATCGTGCTGAAAGACGTGTTCGTGCCCGACGCTGCGATTTCGGGCCGGCGGCCGAAGGGCAAATGGCACATGCTGTTCCACGCCATCAGCATGATCGCGCTACCGTTGATCTACTCCGCCTATGTCGGTGTCGCCGAAAGCGCGCGGGACAAGGCGGTCGAGACTGCTAGGAAGCGACCGCCCGACCGGCACTTGCCGATTCTGGTCGGCGAGATGGACAATGCGCTTCGGGGCGCGCGGCTGGCGCACGGACGGATGGTTGAGTTAGCCGATCATGGGTCGCCGGGTCCCGATACGACCAATGAAGTCACTAGCCTTAGGACCTTGGTTGGTAATGGAGCGATCCGGACGGTCGAGCGGGCGATGATGGTCGCGGGCGGATCGGCCTTTTACCGGTCGTCGGACATCGAGCGGGCGTTCAGGGATGTACAGGCTGCCCGCTATCATCCGCTGCAGGAGAAGGTTCAGCTGGAATATTCCGGGCGAATGGCGCTCGGCTGGGATATCGACGGCTAGCGGATTAGCAGAGGATGCGCACCGAGTGGGTGTGCACGGGCGCCTCGAACCCCTTGATGTCGCGCGGTCCTGCATTGTCGAATTTTAGGCCCTTCCCGATGCACAGGTCGGCGATCACGTTCGAGACAAGCACCTGACCCGGGTCGGCCTGCGCGCACAGGCGTGCGGCGAGCTGGACTGTGGAGCCGAAAAGATCGTCGTTCTGTTCTACCGGCTCGCCCGCGCTAATGCCGATGCGGACCGTCACCGGGTGATCGACCTCTTCATTGTGATCGCGCAGCGCGGCCTGGATCTGGCAGGCGGCACGTACGGCGCTGGCAGCGGAGAAGAAGGACGCCATGATGCCGTCGCCGGTGTGCTTTACCTCCTTGCCGGCATTGGCCTCGAGAGCATCGCGAACAATCTTGTCGTGAGCATTGAGCACGGCGAGCGCAACATCGTCACCGAAACGCGACGTGATTTCAGTTGAGCCGACGATGTCGGTGAACATGACAGTCCGTACACCAGGATCACGTGGGCCCGTCGCAGCGCCGGGGATTAAGGCGGCGCCACCGGCGTCGAGGGCGGAATGCCCCATGAAGCTGTCGACTAGTTCCGGATCAACCTCGATCAGCTTTTCAGCGACCATGCCGTGCGCCTGTTCATGGACGCAGCGGGCGGCTTCCGCCGACGGCGCCTCGACAAGGCAGAACAGTTTTCCGCAATCCTGGTTGAACCAGTATTTCAAATATTCGACATCGTAACGGTCCTGGATTTCCAGATCGGAGATATGCGCTTTGGCAACGTCCTCCGCGTTGGCCCCGCTGACCGTGTGGATGTCCATGTAGAGCGGCATGGGAATTGGCCTCCCCCGTTACGCTAGATTGCATACATTTATTTGCGCAGCGGGCCAATTGCCGTGAGCGGCGTCCGGTGGCATTTTCTGGCGATGGCAACCTCATTGAAGTCCGTCGCCCCGACGCTCGATCCGCTCGACGGCGTCAGCCTGCCAGGCTGGCTTTACCACGACCCCGAGTTTTTCGAGGCCGAGAGGAAGGCCTTCCTTCGCGCGTCGCCTCAGGTCGTGTGCCATGAAAGCGAGATCGCCAGTGCCGGCGAATGGCGATCGATCGATTATCTCGGCGAAAGCGTCATCGTCATTCGCGGAGACGATGGCGAGGTGCGGGCCTTTACCAACGTTTGCCGCCACCGAGGATCACGCCTTGTCGACGGGGAAGGCGGGTGCGCGAAGGTGCTGACCTGCCCCTATCACGCGTGGAGCTACGGCCGCGACGGGCGGCTGGTCGGAGTCATGCACCGGCATGAGTATCCCGGGCTGCAAACGGATAAGCTTGGGCTCGTGCCAGTCGCGCTGGAAAGTTGGCGGGGATTCCTGTTTGTTAGGCTGGAAGAGGGCCTGCCGAGCGTCGCAGAGATGATGGCGCCGTACGACGAGGAAGTGGCGCCTTACCGGTTCGAGGAACTGCGGGCGATCGGGCGAGTGACGCTTCGGCCCCGGGCGCTCAACTGGAAGACCATCGCCGACAATTATTCCGACCATTTACACATTCCGGTCGGCCATCCCGGGCTGACCCGTCTATTCGGCAGAAGCTATGGTGTAGAGGCCGGCGAATGGGTCGACCGGATGCAGGGCGACCTTCGTGAGGACGAGTCCGGTAACCCGTCGGAGCGCGCCTATCAGCGGCTGCTGCCAGACACTCCGCACCTGCCGGAGAGCCATCGACGCAAGTGGCTTTATTACAAGCTGTTCCCCTGTATCGCGTTCGACATTTATCCGGACCAGGTCGACTTCATGCAGTGGCTTCCAGTTACGGCCACCACGAGCGTGATCCGCGAGATCAGCTATGCGCTGCCCGACCACCGCCGCGAGATGAAGGCGGCGCGCTACCTCAACTGGCGGATCAACCGGCGGGTGAATGCCGAGGACACCGAGCTGATCGCTCGCGTGCAAGAAGGCATGGGTAGCCCCAGCTATGTCCCGGGCCCCTTGGGCGTATCGGAAGTATCGCTTCGAAGCTTCGCGCAGAAGCTGCGGCGGCTTATTCCCGAGGCGCGGCTGGAGCGTCCGCCATCGCCGGGCTGGGCCCGGTCGAACTGAAGCGGCGCGACAGCCAACGGATCGGCAGGCCCACGAGCGCTAGCGCAACGCCCCACAGCGTTGCTTCCAAACCGGCGCCGACGAACATCGCCAGAGAGTAGATAAGGGCAATAACTGTGATCCCAGCCCAGCGGCCGGTGGCGCCCAGCTTCAGCGCGGCGGCGGAGCAAACGGCGTAGAGGACAAGCGACGCAACGGTCGAAATCAGCGCAATGAAAACATAGACTGAGACGAAACTCTCCGACGTGCTCGCCAGAACCAGGATGGCAGCCACTACGGCGCCGACCAGCAGGGAGCCGACCGGAACTCCGGCCGCATTTGTCTTGCGGAACAGAGCGGGAAGGTCGTTAGCGCCGGCAATTGATTGCCCGACCTCGGCCGAGAGCAGCAGCAGCGCGTTGCACGTCCCGAATGCGCTGATCGCGGCAATGACGGCGACGATAATGCCGGCGGTAGAACCCATGATCGGCGCAATGGCATCCGCGAAGGGAGCGCTGCTCTTTTCGGCCAGTACGCTGGGCAACAGCATCAAGGTAGCGACCGTCGCGGTGAGGTAGATAATGCCTGTAAAACCCGTGCCTAAAATTGTCGCGCGTGGCACGGTGTGGCTGGCATCCTCAGTCACATTCGCGGTCACGGTCGCTGCTTCGAAGCCGGTCAGCGAGAAGAGCATCAGGGCAGCGGCGGCCGCAATGCCCCCTAGCGTGACGGGTACGTTCTGCAGTGGCTCGACCGGCGTGCCGCTGCCGAACCGCGCCGCGACCAGCAGCACCACCGCGAACAAAGGGATGACCTTGATGAGCGTCGCAGCAAGCTGGACCCAGCCGGCCGAGCGCGCGCCGGTGAGGTTGATGAGGGTCAGGATAGCGATCGAACCCAATCCAACGATCGTCAGGCCGGTGCCGGACGCTGCCCCCGGAACGACGTGGCCCATGGCGCCGGCAACGGCAACCGCCACGGCCGCGACCCCGGTCCATTGGGAGATGAGGTAGCTCCACAAAGTAAGAAACGCTGATGTTTCGCCGAACGCCTGTTGCACATAGGCGAATGGACCGCCCGGGATTTTTGCCGACAGCTTGGCGAAGGCAACGGCCAAGCACATTGTGCCGCCAATGGTGATTAGGAAGGCGATCACCAGGTTGGGGCCATAAGGCGCCAGCGTGGTCGGCAGCAGGTAAATGCCCGATCCGATCATCGTTCCTATGACCATCGCCATGCTCATCCAGCTGCCAAGGCGCTTGGAGGGAGGAGGTGCTGGCGGCAGAATGTCGGGCTGGTCGGTCATTCCGGCGGGCTTTGCACTGTTGGGCGGGGTTGGCAATCTACGATCCCGGGCCTAACCGCGCCACGACGCAAAGGGGAGAATGATGCGAGCATTTCTATTTCCCGGCCAGGGTAGCCAGTCGGTCGGCATGGGCGCGGCGCTGGCCGAAGCAAGCGCCACCGCGCGCGAGGTTTTCGGCGAAGTCGATGAGGCGCTGGGTCAGCACCTGTTCAAGCTAATGCGCGAAGGTCCGGAGGACGACCTCAAGTTAACCGAAAACGCGCAGCCGGCGATCATGGCGCACGCACTTGCTGTCTATACCGTACTAACGCGCGAAGGTGGGTTGTCCCTTGAGAAGGCAGCGCATTTCGTCGCGGGGCACAGTTTGGGGGAATATTCTGCGCTGGCGGCGGCGGGCTCGTTTGACCTCGCCACAACCGCGAAACTGCTGAAACTCCGCGGGCAAGCGATGCAGGCGGCGGTACCCGTCGGTGAAGGTGCGATGGCCGCTCTGCTTGGTGCCGACCTTGAATTGGCGCAGCGGATTGCTGCCACTGCGGCCGAGGGCGAAATCTGCACGGTCGCAAATGACAATGATCCCAGCCAGGTCGTGCTTTCGGGGCACAAGGGTGCAATCGACAGGGCCATTGCGCTGGCCAAGGACATGGGCGCCAAGCGCGCCGTGCCGCTGCCGGTATCGGCGCCGTTCCACTGCCCCCTGATGCAGCCGGCTGCGGATGCAATGGCGGACGCGCTGGCGAAGACCGAGATCGGTGCTCCTATTGTCCCGCTCTACGCCAATGTCACTGCGCAGCCGGTGGCCGATCCCGCTACCATCCGCGACCAGCTGGTCGAGCAGGTGACGGGCATGGTTCGGTGGCGGGAGAGCATCGCCAACATGGCTGCTGCCGGCGTCGAGGAATTCGTCGAGCTTGGCGGCAAGGTGCTCGGCCCAATGGTTAAGCGCATCGCGCCGGATGCAAAGGTGACCAGCGTGGTCACGATTGAAGATATTGAAGCGATTGCGAAGGAGCTCGCCTGATGTTCGATCTTACCGGAATGACGGCGCTGGTGACCGGTGCGAGCGGTGGCCTTGGCAGCGCCATCGCAAAGTCGCTGGCGGTCCAAGGTGCGCGACTTGCGCTATCTGGCTCGAATGAAGCGAAGCTGCAGGCGTTCGCGAAGGAACTGGGCGGCGACCATGCGACGCTGGTCTGCAACCTGTCCGACCCGGGTGAGGTCGATCAACTCGTCCCGCGCGCGGTGGAGGCGCTCGGCAGGATCGACATCCTCGTCAACAATGCCGGAATCACGCGTGATAATTTGGCCATGCGCATGAAGGACGAGGAGTTTTCCGACGTTCTGAAGGTGAATCTCGAAGCCGCGTTCCGCCTAATGCGTGCGGCTATGAAACCGATGATGAAGGCCCGCCACGGCCGCATCATCAACATTACCTCGGTGGTCGGCGTGACCGGTAACCCGGGACAAGCCAATTATGTTGCCTCCAAGGCGGGGCTCATCGGCATGTCGAAATCCTTCGCACAGGAGGTCGCCAGTCGCGGAATCACGGTCAACTGCGTCGCGCCGGGTTTCATGACGTCTGCGATGACCGACGCACTGACTGATGCGCAGAAAGAAGCCATCCTGTCCAAGATTCCGACGGGCGCGATGGGAACGGGTGACGACATTGGAGCGGCTGTCGTTTATCTCGCGTCGAAGGAAGCCGGATATGTTACCGGCCAGACACTCCACGTGAATGGTGGGATGGCAATGCCGTAAGGGCAAGCTATCGCCCTTGTCGCTTGAAAACACGTCCCTATATCGCCGGCAAGTTCAATACGCGGGCGCACCGAAAGTCGCGTCCAAGGGGCAAGTAAGAGGGTAAGAATATGGCGAAAGTGATCGGGATCGATCTTGGTACGACCAACAGCTGCGTTGCGGTCATGGAAGGCGGCAAGCCAAAGGTCATCGAGAACAGCGAAGGTGCGCGCACGACGCCGTCGGTCGTTGCTTTCACAAAGGACGGCGAGCGCCTGATCGGGCAGCCGGCGAAGCGCCAGGCGGTGACCAATCCCGACAATACGATTTTTGCCGTAAAGCGTCTGATCGGACGCCGGTTCGATGATCCGATCACCAAGAAAGACACCGAGCTGGTGCCCTACAAGATCGTCAAGGGATCGAATGGCGATGCTTGGGTGCAGGCGGGCGGCAAGGATTATTCGCCTTCACAGATTTCGGCCTTCACGCTGCAAAAGATGAAGGAAACCGCCGAGGCTTATCTCGGCGAGACGGTCACGCAGGCAGTCATCACAGTCCCGGCCTATTTCAACGACGCACAGCGCCAGGCAACTAAGGACGCCGGCCAGATCGCGGGCCTTGAGGTCCTGCGTATCATCAACGAGCCGACAGCGGCCGCGCTTGCGTATGGTTTGGAGAAGAACGACGGCAAGACCATCGCGGTCTACGACTTGGGCGGCGGCACGTTCGACGTTTCGATTCTGGAAATTGGCGACGGCGTGTTCGAGGTGAAGTCGACCAACGGCGACACCTTCTTGGGCGGCGAGGACTTTGACGCGAAGATCGTCGAATATCTGGCTGACAAGTTCAAAGCGAAGGAGGGCATCGACCTCCGCACTGACCGCCTCGCGCTCCAGCGCCTCAAGGAAGCCGCGGAAAAGGCGAAAATCGAACTGTCGTCGGCCCAGTCGACGGAGATCAACCAGCCCTTCATCACCGCACGCATGGAAGGCGGAGCGACGACCCCGCTCCACCTCGTCGAAACCATCACTCGTGCCGACCTGGAAAAGCTGGTCGCTGACCTGATCAACCGCACGCTCGAGCCCTGCAAGAAGGCGATGAAGGATGCCGGCATCGACGCCAAGGGCATCGACGATGTTGTGCTGGTCGGCGGTATGACCCGCATGCCGCGCGTTCGGGAAGTCGTGAAGGAATTCTTTGGCAAGGAACCTCACACCGGCGTCAATCCGGACGAAGTCGTCGCGATGGGCGCTGCCATCCAGGCTGGCGTGCTCCAGGGCGACGTCAAGGACGTTCTGCTGCTCGACGTGACCCCGCTGTCGCTGGGCATCGAGACTCTGGGCGGCGTGTTCACCCGGATGATCGACCGCAACACGACAATTCCGACGAAGAAGTCGCAGACCTTTTCGACCGCGGACGACAACCAGAATGCGGTGACCATCCGCGTCTTCCAGGGCGAACGCGAAATGGCGGCGGACAACAAAATGCTCGGCCAGTTCGACCTGGTCGGCATTCCCCCGGCGCCGCGCGGCGTTCCGCAGATCGAAGTGACGTTCGACATCGACGCGAACGGCATCGTTAACGTTCATGCCAAGGACAAGGGCACGGGCAAGGAACAGCAGATCAAAATCCAGGCTTCCGGCGGCCTGTCCGATGCCGACATCGAAAAGATGGTCAAGGAAGCCGAGCAGTTCGCCGATGAGGACAAGAAGCGCAAGGAAGCGGCAGAGTCGAAAAACCAGGCCGAAAGCCTGATCCACTCGACCGAGCAGCAGCTCAAGGAGCATGGCGACAAGGTGGACGCGTCGTTGAAGGGCGAAATCGAAACCGCCGTTGCCGAAGCCAAGACCGCAGTCGAAGGCGGCGACGCGGAAGCGATGAAGACCAAGACCGAAGCGCTTGCCCAGGCGGCGATGAAGCTTGGTCAGGCGATCTACGAAAAGACGCAGGCCGAAGGGGCAGACGCGACGGACTCTGCGGGTTCTGCCGACGCCACCGCCGAAGCAGCTCCGGCTGAGGAAGAAGTGGTCGACGCCGAATTTTCGGAAGTCGACGACGACAAGAAGGCCTAAGGGGTCATGACAATGGCGGCGCCGGCGAGTGAACGGTCGGCGCCGCTCGTCATGGGTGGGGACTGATGGCCACGGATTATTACGAACTGCTAGGCGTTCCGCGCAACGCGGACGACAAGGCGATCAAGGCGGCCTTTCGCAAGGCGGCGATGGATTGTCATCCCGATCGCCACGGCGGCTGCACCGACAAAGAAGCGCATTTCAAGGCGCTCAACGAGGCTTACGACTGCCTGAAGGATCCGCAGAAGCGGGCGGCGTACGACCGCTTTGGTCATGCGGCGTTCCAAAACGGCGGGGCTGGCGGTCCGTTCGGCGGCGGCCAAGGCTTTGATGGCTTTTCGGATATTTTTTCTTCGATTTTTGGCGAATTCATGGACCCGCACGCGCAGCGGGCGAGTGCCGCGCGCGGATCTGACCTGCGCTACGATCTCGAACTGACGTTGGAAGAAGCGTTCGGCGGGACCGAAAAGACCATCGCCATTCAAGCGCTGGCCGGTTGCGAAGCTTGCAATGCTTCGGGATCGAAAGGTCATACCTCACCAGCCCGCTGCGGAACCTGTGGCGGCGCGGGCAAGGTTCGTGCCCAGCAAGGCTTCTTCGTAGTCGAGCGGGGCTGCCCAACTTGCATGGGTTCGGGCGAAACGGTTGCCGATCCGTGCGGCGCATGTGATGGCGAGGGTCGGACGCTGAAATCGCGCAAGCTCAACGTTAATATTCCCGCCGGGGTCGATGAAGGCACGCGAATACGCGTTGCAGGTGAAGGCGAGGCTGGCGTGCGAGGTGCGGCGTCAGGCGACCTCTACCTGTTCGTTCACATGAAGCGGCACGCCATTTTCAGCCGCGAAGGAACGACGTTGATCGCCGAAGCGCCGATCAGCTTTACGACCGCAGCGCTTGGCGGCTCGATCGCCATTCCGGGCATCGACGGCGAAAAGATCGAGATAAAGATTCCGGCCGGCGTCCAGTCTGGCGAAACCCTTCGCCAGCGGGGTGCGGGAATGAGCGTGATCAACGGGCGCGGACGGGGCGATCTGATGACCCGCATCCTTGTCGAAACGCCGACCCGGCTCAGCAAGGAGCAAAAAGCGATTCTTGAGCAATTTCGGACCACGGAGACGGGCGACGAGTGTCCGGCCAGCAAGGGCTTCTTCAGCCGGATACGCGAGGCACTCGGCGGCTAAGTCGTCTCGTCAGTTTCGACACCCAGCAACTCGGACAGCCTGCGGCTAACTGCGCCCAAGGTATAAGGCTTCTGCACAACCATTCGGGCCATGTGGTTCGATGGCAGCTGCGCCTGCTCACCGTAGCCGGTGGCGAACATGAAAGGCACACCAAGGGTTTCCAAGCGATCCGCGATGGGGAAGCTGTTATGATCGCCGAGATTTATGTCGAGTACCGCGAGGTCGGGCTGCTCTGTCTCAATCGAGGCGATGGCTCCCGCGACCGTGCCATCCGTATTGACGTCGTCCGCGCCCAACCGACGTAGAATGTCTTCGGCGTCGAGGGCGATAATCAGGCTGTCCTCAACCAAGAGGACACGCTTTCCATTCAGTAAGTCGCTGCGGACCGGCTCGTCGGCGGCCGGCGCGTCGGGATAGTCGATGTGGGGCCCCTTCACATCGGCGGAATCGACGACGTGTTTACCCGGGATGACGAAGCGGGCGCGAAATCCCTCTGGATCGTAATTCAGTTCGGCCCGTCCACCAAGGTCGTAGGGCACGCTATGTTCGATAATAGTAGTCCCGAAGCCTTTACGGGTTGGCTCTTTAACTGTCGGGCCGCCGCTCTCAGTCCAGTCGATTACCAGGTTGCCAATATTATCGTGCTCCCAGCGGATGTCGACGCGGCCGTTGTCACTGAGGCCGCCATATTTGGCCGAATTGGTAACCAGTTCATGCATCACAAGTGCGATTGTCGAATAGGCCTGCGGATTCAGTAGGACTGGTTCGCCCTGAGTGGCGACGCGGTCTTTCTTGGTGGTCAGGAAGGCGGCGGCCTCGGCTTGGATGAGCGCCTTCAAGGGGGCGGGGCCCCAGTGGTCATCCGTGATCTGGTTGTGCGCCCGGGCCAGTGCGTGGACGCGACCGTCGATCATCGACACGAAATCCTCGATTGAGGTCTCGTCGGACGGCTTAGACTGCCGGATTAGGCCTCGGATCAACGAGAGGATGTTGCGGACCCGGTGGTTCAGTTCGGCGATCAACAATTCCTGTCGTTCGTTAGCGGCCTGCCGCTCAACGCTCGCCTCGTCTGACAGGCGCAGGACGACCTCAATCAGCGTGGCGCGAAGCGTCTCGGCAACGCGAAGTTCGGATGCGGTGAAGGGTAGCGACCGTCCTTCGACCAGCTCCTTCCATTCTGCGAAACTCTCGCGTGGCGTCAGGCGCGGGCCATTGGGGCCATATTCCACTGGCTTGTGCGGATCGCCCGCCCATCGGACCGAGCGCGTCCGTTCTTGCCGAAACAACACGACATAGTCGCGTGGGGCCCTGCTGATGGGGATCGACAGCATGCCCGCTGCGATCGAACTGAAGCTGGCTGCCTCCGGCACTAGACCGGCGATATGGTCGGTCGCGAAAACCTTGCCCGCCGAGGCGCCGTTCAGCGCCTTGATAATGCGCGCGAATCCTGCCGTGTCGGGAGTAAGGCCGGAAAACGCGTAGTTCCCGTTGATCCACACGCCGACCCCGTCCGCCGGAATTGTCCGGGTCAGAATTTGCGATAGCCAGTCGGGATCGTTGAGCAGCGTGTCGTCCGATGCCACGGCGCCGAGGAGCTGGTCCGAAATGTCACGCGCGCGCCGCTCATATTCGACCGTTTCCTGCCGCAGGCGGCTTTCGATCCGCATCGCGAACATCTGCGCGAACAGTTCCGCGACGGAGCGGCGTTCGAAGCTAGGACAGCGGGGATTATAATGATGGCAGGCGATCAAACCCCACAATTCGCCGTCGACAATAATGGAAATCGACATGGACGCGCGGACGCCCATGTTTCGCAGATATTCGATATGGATCGGGGAAACGGAGCGAAGCACCGCCAGCGAAAGGTCGACCGGCCGCTTATGCTCGTCGAGCGCTGGGACAATCGGCACCGGTAAGGAATCGATGTCAGTGATGACCCGTAGCAGAGAGCGCTTGTATAGTTCGCGCGCCTGGCGCGGAATGTCGCTAGCGGGATAGTGGAGGCCCATGAAACTGCCAATGCCGGGCTTAGCGCTCTCGGCGACGACTTCCCCTGAACCATCGTTATCGAAGCGGTAAACCATCACGCGATCAAAGCCGGTCAGCGCGCGGATTTGGCGCGCTCCTTCCGCGAACAGGCCGTTGAGATTGGGCGTCTGGTCGAGGCGCCCGACCATGCCGCGCACGGTTCCGGTGGCGTCTCCGTAATTGCGCTCGGTAGAAGGCTCGACCTCAATGATGACTTGGCCACCGATCATGTGCAGCGCAATGTCGAAGTCCGGTCCACCTGCGACGAGAGGGCAACGAAATACGCGCTCGACGGCATCAGGACCACGGACAAGTGCCAGCCGATTGCGCAGGCCGTGTATGGCCTCCCCGCTGAATAGCGAGCTCAGCGGCTGGCCGATTAACTGTTCCGGCGTGGTGTCGAAAAACTCACCAATGTTGGCAGACGTCCGCGATACGATCCAGTCGGAGGACAAAACAATCAGCGCGCCGATCGGCTGGATCGCGCCCAGGAGGTGGATTGGCTCGCGGTCGCAGTTGGTGAGATCAACTGGCTCGGAAGGATCGAGCTGCTTCACTTCGTTAGAACCCTTCCGGCAGCACGCTCGAAACACTCGAATGTCCGTACGGCTGTTGCGCCGGCTGTTGCGCGATCCCCATCCGAGTAGAGCATCTCTTCCAGCATCGCAACGAACGACCTCCAGTGGCCAACGGGTGCCCGGCTTGCAAGAAAACGCGTCGGAAAACCGCTGCCGACGGCCTTATAAAGTATCTTTCCGCCGAGTCGTGAACCTTCCAGAACGTAAAGGCCGCCCAGAAGCTCCGCCCGTTGTTCAAAATCTGGTGCATTCTCCGGCGTCGGGCTGGCGACACCCAGGGCGTGGAGGTCGCTTTTCAGCGCATTCCCCCGCTTGATGTCGTGCCAGCCGGCGATCAGCGCCGCTGCGCCACTGCGCTCCAGCGCGTGCTCGACAGGGAGGAATGCCGCAGCATGGGCGCGAAGGAAATCTCCATAGTCGACGATGGAGGCTAGGTTGAGCGCCGAGAAGCGCCGGTCGAGCCGATCATGGGCCTGCCGTGTAGCGTCGCGAAGAGCAGCGTGTGCCGTCAATCCTGCTTCCCAAAAACGCGGTCGAAGATCATGTCCACACGCTTCAAATGATAACCAAGATCGAACAGTTCCTCGAGCTGGCGCTCGCTGAGCTTGCCCGTCACCTCGGGATCGGCCTTCAGCAAGTCGAGCAGCTGGAGCTGGCCGTCGCTTTCCCACACCTTCATCGCGTTTCGCTGGACCAGCGCATAGCTGTCTTCCCGGCTGAGGCCCGCCTGAGTGAGGGCGAGCAGGACACGCTGCGAATGAATAAGGCCGCCCATCCGGTCCATATTGCGCTGCATCCGGTCGGGGTAGACGAGAAGCTTGTCGATAACGCCGGTCAGGCGGGCGAGGGCGAAATCGAGCGTGATGCAGGCGTCGGGACCGATGAACCGCTCGACTGACGAATGGCTGATGTCGCGCTCATGCCACAACGCGACATTTTCCATCGCCGGGACGACTGCGGAGCGGACGACGCGAGCAAGACCGGTCAAATTCTCGGTCAGCACCGGGTTGCGCTTGTGCGGCATGGCTGAGCTGCCCTTTTGGCCGGGCGAGAAATATTCCTCCGCTTCCAGCACTTCGGTGCGCTGCAGGTGCCGTACCTCAACGGCGAGCCGCTCAATGGACGAAGCGATTACGCCGAGCACCGCAAAGAACGCGGCGTGGCGATCGCGCGGGATGACCTGTGTCGATGTAGGTTCGGGCGTCAGGCCGAGCTCCGCCGCGACATGCTCCTCGATCGCTGGGTCGATGTTGGCGAAGGTGCCAACCGCGCCAGAAATTGCGCAGGTCGCGATATCGGCGCGCGCGGCCTTCAGCCGGGCACGGTTGCGGTCGAATTCGGCATAGGCCTGCGCCAGCTTCAGGCCGAACGTTACCGGCTCGGCATGGATACCGTGGCTGCGGCCAATCGTCGGTGTGAGCTTATGTTCGAAGGCCCGGCGCTTGAGCACGTCGAGCAGCGCATCGAGGTCTTCGAGTAGCAGATCTGCGGATTGTTTGAGCTGCACGGCGAGGCTGGTGTCCAGCACGTCGCTGCTCGTCATTCCCTGGTGGAGCCAGCGGCGTTCCGGCCCCAGCTTTTCGCCCGCCCAGGTAAGGAAAGCGATCACGTCATGCTTGGTCACCGCTTCGATCGCGTCGATCGCCGGCACGTCAATCGGACCTAGCACGTTGGCGTCAAAGGCCTTTCGGATGGTCGCGGCGTCATCTGCCGGGATCATCCCGATCTTGCCCATCGCTTCGGCGGCGAAGACTTCGATCGCCCACCAGATGCGGTAGCGGTTTTCGGACGACCAGATGGCGGTCATGGCGGGGCGGGAATAGCGAGGAACCATGGCGGCGCGGCTAGCAGGGGCCGCGCGCGGGTTCAATCATCGCGCAAAATGTTCAAGAGCGGCGAGGACAGCGATATGTCCCCGCCGCATTGAGTTAGATGTTGGTCGGATGGCCTTCGAGCGAGTGCTTGAGCTGGCTGACGCGGTCATGGCCTTCTCGGACCGACCCGTAGGCGCGTTCGATCGGGGAACGGACATTGGCGTCGAGCGAGTCCGACGAGAGGGCAGCTTCGAACTTGCCCTTCAGATAATCTTCGCCGCGTTCGACTTCGTTGATCACCGCCTTGTCGTCGCGACCAGTGAGGCCCGCCTTAAAGTCCAGCCAGCGCTGGTGGAGGTGGCCAAGGGTGGTGCCGTCGCTGTCGACCGACCCGCCGAGGCGGCTGACTTCTGCCTGGAGGTCGCTCAATGTCCGGCTACGGTCTTCGGCAAGCTGCACGAACATCTGCCGGAATTCGTTCGAATCCACATGTTCGGCTGCGTCGCGATAGCCATTTATGCTGTCGGCCAGCGTGTCAGTCAGGGTCTTGAGAACGGTAACACCGTCATTGTCGTTTCCGAACATCATTGTCTCCATTCAAAGGGGGATGCCGGGACAACGCGGCTGACAGAAGAACGATGCGAACTATTCTTGCGATGGATCAAATAAGGCCAATCGACTTCATGTTCCTGCGCCACTGCCGCTGACCACGGGATGGTCATGAACCTGACCGGCCGATGCCGTCTGGCGTCGACGAACTTGAGTCAGGCGGATGTTCTTGTCGCTGGATATGACTTCGCGGACATGGGCCGCTGCTTCGTCAACGGTGCTGCGCCCATCGCGGTTGGTCCAAGCATCGCGTGCACCGTCGATCATGAGCTGGCAATGGCGGTTCAGATGCCCTGACGCGTTGGCCTGCTAAGCTGACCGGACGCTAGGCAAAGCGTGACATCCATGCAACGCAAGTTTGTGGCGGTGACGGAACGGTCGCTGCGAAGGAGGGTTTCACCCGGGATGACCGGTGGCGGCAAGGACGACGGAGTGCTCGAGGACGTGGCACAGGGCCTCGAGCAGGGAGGCCTCGTCGAGCATGTGCACGTCCGCGACCGGAGCGGCTGGCATATTGCCTGGCGTATTACGCGCTTCGGGCTGCTCGCCATCCTTATACTTTCCCTGCTCGTACTGGCGGCGGTGTGGATTTGGCGAAAGCCGATCGCTGACGATGCCATTCGCGATGAACTCGCCAGGCGCGGGGTAACCGCCAGTTACAAGCTCGACCGCGTCGGCTTTCGCACGCAACAGGTCAGCGACCTCGTTATTGGCGATCCCGCCAACCCCGACCTAGTCGCAAAGCGCGCCGTCATCCAGATTAGAATCAAGCTGAACGGCAGCGTTGAGGTCTATCGCGTCGTGGCGCGCGGTGTCCGGCTGAAAGGCCGGGTCGTCGGCAACAAGGTCAGCTGGGGCGAAATCGACAAGCTGCTGCCACCGCCGAGCGGCAAGCCTTTCACGCTTCCCGACCTCACCGTCGACCTCAAGGATACGACGATTGCGCTGGCGACGCCCTATGGTCCCATGGGTTTTGCGGTGCAGGGCCGGGGCAACTTATCCGGTGGGTTCAAGGGGCACCTAGCGGCGGTGGCTCACAAGCTCACACCCGGTGCCTGCACGCTTGACGAGCTTAGGACGGTTGTTCGGATCGGCGTTGTCGCCCGGCGGCCGCAGGTGCGGGGGCCGGTCGGCGCAGCCAATTTCGCCTGCCAGGCGAGCAATCTGGCGCTCAATCAGCTGCGCATGGAAATCGACAGCAGCTTTTCTGAAGCGTTTGGCAGCTTCGACGGCAAGGGCCGCCTGACTGTCGCGTCCCTGCAGGCCGGAGTGAACGGTTTGGCTGGCGTGACCAGCAACATCAGCTTCAAGGGCGAGCCAACCGACATTCTCGGTCGCATCGACTTGTCTGCACGCCAGGCCCGGCTGGCGCAGATATTGTCACAGCGCACCCGGTTCGACGGGCGCTACCGGCTCGATGCGTCGCGCGGCTCGCTGACACTAGTCGGCGATTATGCTGGCACCGCCGTTGCCTTGGCGCCCTCGCTCACCAGCGGGCTGACCGATCCGCTCAATTCCGCTGAGGAAACTCCTCTGGAGCCGATCGCGAAGGCGATTTCGGCCGCGGTCCGCAATTCGGTGCGCAAGTTCGACGTGTTCGGATCGCTCCGACTGGTGAACCGGCAGGGCGGCGGCGGAGTGCGAATTGAAACCGCCGAGGCGCAGGCGCCGGGCGGTGCGCGCATTGCCGTGTCGGGCGGTGATGGCGTGACTTATTATTGGCCGTCAAATCAGTTGCGGCTGGACGCAAATATTGAAACCTCCGGCGGCGGGCTGCCGAACGCCCGGGTCGCCGTTCGCCAGCCGCGGTCGGGCGGCCCGATGAGCGGGCAGGCCGAAGTTGCGCCATATGCGGCGGGTGGGGCGAGGCTGACATTGGCGACGGTGCGCTTCGCGGCGCGGCCCAGCGGTTGGACACAAGTGAATACGGTGGCTCTGGTTGACGGGCCATTCTCGGGCGGGCGGGTGACGGGGCTTCGGATCCCGATCGCCGGACGCTTCGGAACTGGCGGCGCCTTGCGCTTCGGCGAGGGCTGCATCGACGCGCGCTTCGCCAGCCTGACTGCGGGTTCGCTCCGGCTCGGTCCGACCCGGCTGCCGCTCTGCGCGATTAACGGTGCCATCCTGCAGCGACAGGCGAACGGGAAGCTCTCCATCGGCGTAGTGACTCAGCCGGTGCGCTTGCGCGGGACGCTTGGTAAGTCGCCATTCGCGCTGGATGCGGCGCGGGCACGGCTGATTAACGGCAACGACTTCAACGCCGCTAACGTCGCGGTGCGCATGGGTAAGCCGGATGCGCCGGTCCTCCTGAACGCGGCAACGCTCGCGGGCACCTTCTCGGGGAGTGGCGTGAGCGGAACGTTCGGCGGCGCGGATGCCAAGATTGGCAAGGTGCCCCTCGACCTGACGGACGTGGCAGGCAAGTGGCATGTGAAGGACGGCGATTTGACCGTGGACGGGCGGCTGACTCTGTCCGACCAGGCCGATCCGCCGAAATTCTATCCGCTTAAGAGCGACGACATGCACTTCACGCTGGCCGACGGGATGATCCGGGCTACCGGGACGCTGCGCCATCCGGTCAGCGGTACGCGAGTGACCGACGTTACCATCGCTCACAATCTGGGCAATGGTGAAGGGACCGCCCTGCTCGACGTGCCGGGAATCACCTTTGGAGCGGGCCTGCAGCCCGAGGAACTTACCCGCCTGACCGAAGGGGTGATCGCGCTAGTTCGGGGATCAATTAGTGGGCAGGGGCGCATCGCCTGGAACGGCAACGGTGAAGTCCGGTCGACCGGGCAGTTCACCACCACCAATACCGACCTAGCGGCCAGCTTCGGCCCAGTAACCGGGCTGAGCACGACCATCAACTTCACTGACTTGCTGGGCCTGCAGACGGCGCCGGGGCAGGTGCTGACCGCCACGAGCATCAACCCAGGCATCCTCGTCGAAAACGGCGTGATCCGGTACCAGCTGCTGCCCGACCAGCTGGTGAAGATCGAGCGAGGCGAGTGGCCGTTCATGGGTGGGCGCCTCATCCTCCAAGAAACCATCCTGAATTTCGGCCGGCCGAGCCCGAAGCGGCTGACGTTCGAGGTCGTCGGTCTGGATGCGAAGACCTTCGTTGACTCGATGGGCTTCAAGGAGATTTCGGCGACGGGGACGTTCGACGGCGTGCTGCCGATGATCTTTGACGATGAAGGCGGCCGGATCGTTGGCGGACGCCTGGACAGCCGACCGGGCGGCGGCACGCTTGCCTACAACGGCGTCGTCAATCGCGCCAATTTGGGCATGATCGGCGGGCTGGCCTTTGACGCGTTGCGCGACCTTCGCTTCAAGTCAATGATCATCCGGCTGGACGGCTATCTGGACGGCGAGTTCGCGACCCGCCTGAACATCGAGGGCGTTGGTCTGGGCAATACCAGCACGCAGCGCTTCATCCGCTCGATCAACAAGATTCCGCTGAATTTCAATGTGACGATCAAGGGGCCGTTCCGTGCGCTTATCGCCACCGCCAAGAGCTTCCGTGACCCGACTCAGGTCATCGAACCCGCGCTGCCGCGCCCGCTAGACGAGGTGCCGGGCATCGTGGTCGAGACCCGGCGGCGTGAGGAAAGCCAGCAGCAGACCCAGACCCCGGTCGAAGAGACGATCACTCCAACTCCGACGAACCAGCCATGAGGACCGATGCGATGAAACCATCCCGACTGTTGCCCGCAGCTTGCGGGTTAGCGATGATGCTGCCTCTGGGCGGGTGCATCACCGTGGACACACCGGATAAGCCGATCGAGATCAACCTCAACGTCACGATCCGCCAGGAAGTGCTCGTTAGGCTTCAACGCGATGTCGAGCAGCTGATCGACCAGAATCCCGACGCGTTCCCACAGAACCAGCCGCAGAGCCCGCAGCAGTGACACGCATCGCATTGCCGCTGATCTTCGTAGCGTCGGCGCTCGCATTGAAACCGGCTCTGGCCCAGCGATCACCGGTCGTGGCGCAGGCGCGTGCTGCCGGGCAGGTCGGGGAGAGGTACGACGGTTATTTAGGAGTCGTGGGAGCGGTGCCTGACGAGGTCAGGCGTCAGGTCGGGGCGGTCAACATCAAGCGGCGGTCCCTCTACGCCAGCCTTGCCGCGCGCAAGCGAGTCACGACCGAGGAGGTCGGCATAACCGCCGCCTGCTCGCTGCTGCGCCGCGTGGCGGTAGGGGAAGTCTATTTCGCTGCCGAAGGCGGTTGGAAGCGCCGCATCGCGGAGCAGCCCGCTCCGGTCCCGGCCTACTGCGGCTGAGCGGCCTCGAACCCGTTACGATAAACGCTCTTCAGGCCGGCGATGAGGTCGGGCGTTACCGGCAAATCGATTTCGTAGCTGCCTTCCGCGTAGGAGCCGGCGACATAGGGCGAGGCAACCAGCATTAACCGCTCGAAGCGGCCATTGTCGTCCTTGTCCATCGGTATGAGCGCGATGTCGTCTAGGTTGGGGCATTCGTCGAACATGCCGCCCCCACCAACGGGCTCCCCGCGCTTTTTCTCGCGTGCCAAGTTGAGGGCATCGCACCAGCGCTGGGTGAGTAGCCGGTCGCGGTTCTCGGGCGCCATGAACAGATCCTTGTCCGAAATTTCTCGTCCGGCTTTGTGGTCCCATAGCAGCGCGCTCACGCCGGAATTGCCGTGCGCGCCGCCGGTATAGCTGCCAGTTTCATGACTGAGGCTGAGCAGACGGTCGAATTGGCCGGCCGTCTTGTAATCGACCGACAACATGAAGCCGTGGAAGTCGAGTCCCTCCTTGTCGCGCCATGCCTTGTCTTCCTTGGCGCTCGTGACGAGATCCATTTTCACCTTGTCCATCTCCGCGGTGAAACGACTGACCAGCGCGGGGACAGCGGCGGCTTCTGCCGACCAGCCGAAATGGAAGTCGATCAGGTCGTTCTTTTCTTCCGCCACGAATGGCTTCGCCGCTGGGGGCGCAGGGTTGGGTGCAGACGCCGCAACTGCTGGGACAGCGGCTTCATTGGCGGTCGTGGCGGGCGAGACCTGGTTGCAGGCGGCGAGCGTTAGGGCGAGGATGCCGGTCATCTGTCTCATCGGCTGACCTTGGCACGGCGTTCGAAAGCGGCCAAGCGTGCCGGACTCGCGGTTGACTTGTGCAAGGCCAATTCATAAAGGGGCGGCGCCTTGGCGGGCTCGTTCGCCGCCATGTCCCTTGCCCTACGCGCCCGCTTTTCAAGGGGTTGGCGCTTAACCGGAGGAAATGAGGACATGACGGAAAACGACCCCCGGCAGGACGCTCCGTCCCCGCAGGATGCACGGCTCGATTCGCTCGAAGAGCGGCTTGCCCGGGCGAAGGCGAAGGAAGCGGAGCGGACCGGCCAGGTGCCGCAGACCGACGCCAATGAGCAGCTCGGCCAGCGCGTCCTGTCCTACCTGCTCGGTGGCCTGCTTGGCGGTGCGCTGATCGGCTGGGTGCTCGACAAGGCATTCGGCACGGGGCACCTGCTCCTCGTCGTCGGGCTGGTGCTAGGCATCGTCGGCGGTTTCTGGAGCATCATCAAGTTGTCGAACCGGCGTTCTTAGGACGGCCGGGCGTTTGGACTAGAAGGGCAGAAGAAGCGTGGCGGGAGAATCGGGCAAGATCGATCCGATGCACCAGTTCCTGGTCGAGCCCATTTTTGGGCAAGACTGGGTGGTCGCGGGCCACAATATCGCCTTCACCAATTCGGCCGCTTGGATGGCCATGACATTCGTGGCGCTGTGGGCGTTCATGATGATGGGCATGAAGCGCGAGCTCGTCCCGGGCCGCTGGCAGATGGCGGTTGAGGGCTTCACCGGGTTCATCACCGACATGATGGATACGAATATCGGCCCTGCCGGCCGCAAGTTCGTGCCTTACGTGTTCTCGCTGTTCATGTTCATCTTGTTCGCTAACATCCTCGGCCTGTTGCCGACGGCGCTGTTCGGCGTGCATGCGTTCACCGTGACCAGCCACCTGACGATCACCGGCGTACTGGCCATCGTCAGCTTCGCGATCGTACTCATCGTCGGCTTTGCGAAACACGGCTTTCACTTCTTCTCGCTATTCGTGCCGCACGGCACGCCGCCAATCATGGTGCCGCTGATTTTCGTTGTCGAACTGATGAGCTTCCTCGTTCGCCCGTTCAGCTTGGCGTTGCGACTGTTCGTCGCGATGACCGCCGGTCACATCCTGCTGAAGGTGCTCGCGGGCTTCGTCATCAACGGCGCCAACGCCGGGATCGGCACCGCGCTGATCGTCTCGCTTCCTAGCTTCGCGCTGATGCTCGGCATCACGCTGCTCGAACTGCTGGTTGCGGCGATCCAAGCCTATGTTTTCGCCTTGCTCACGTCGCTGTACCTCAACGACGCGATCAATCTTCACTAAGTTTTCAACGGTTTTTCCAAGGGAGTTATCATTATGGACGCGACTGCTGCGAAGCTTCTGGGTGCTGGTCTCGCCGCGATCGGCGTTGGCATGGCCGCTATCGGCGTGGGCAACGTTTTCGGCTCGTTCCTCGAGAGCGCGCTGCGCAACCCGGCGGCCGCCGACGGCCAGCAGGGCCGCCTGTTCATCGGCTTCGCCGCTGCCGAACTTCTCGGCCTGCTGGCGTTCGTCGTTGCGATGATCCTGCTGTTCGTCGCCTAAACCAACCAAGCTAGTCCAAGGGGTCGGCCATGCCGCAGATCGCCCAAATCGGCGAAATCTACGCGTCGCAGCTGTTTTGGCTGCTGGTCTTCTTTGGCGCCATCCTCGTCGTCATCGGTTACGGCATGCTGCCGAAGATCCAGGCGACGGTGGACGCGCGCGATTCGAAGATTGCGGCCGACCTTAAGGCTGCCGAAGGGGCGCGGGCCACGGCCGACGCCCTCGAGGACGGCTATCGGGCGGCGATGGATAAGAGCCGCGCTGAAGCGGCCAAGCTTGCCGCTGACGCCAAAGCCGAAGCTGCCAAGGCGACCGAAAAGTCCGTTGCCAAGGCGGACAAGGCGATTGGTACCAAGATCGACAAGGCAGTCGCTAAGATCGCCGAAGCCCGCGCATCCGCGCTGACGGAGATCGAAGGCGTTGCCGCCGAGGCCGCAGAGCAGATGGTGAGCCGTGTCGCCGGCTTCAGCGTCGATGCCGCAACGGCTCGCGCGCTGGTTGCCAAGGAGCTGGCCAATGGCTGAGCCAACCACCCACACCGAGGTCCCCGCCGGCGACGAAGCGCACGCCGATCCGGCCATTGGCGGAATCTTCAATGCATCGGTGATCGTCGCGATGGCGATGGCGCTAGTCCTGCTGGCGATGATCTGGAAGAAGGTACCGGCCGCGATCGGTCGCAGCCTCGACCTGAAGATTGCCGCCATCCGCGAGCAACTCGCAGAGGCGCAGGCCGTCCGCAAGGAAGCCGAAGCGCTGAAGTCGGAATACGAAGCCAAGTCCAAGGCCGCCGGCGAGGAAGCTGCCGCAATGGTTGAGCGCGCCCGTCACGAAGCGGAGCAGATCATCGCAAAGGCGTCCGACGACGCCGAAGCGTTGGTCGAGCGCCGCAAGGCGATGGCCGAAGCAAAGATTGCCGCGGAAGAGCGCGCCGCGATCGACGAGCTTCGTGCTACAGCGGCGCGCGCGGCCACTGCCGCTGCGGCGAAGCTGATTGCCGAGCGCAATGATGCCAAAAGCGACAAAGCGTTGGTCGACGAGGCAATTGCTGGCCTCGGTCGCTAATTCTTCTAGTCACGGACAAGTAAAAGCCCGGCGGTCACCCGCCGGGCTTTTTCGTTGGTCAGCTTTGCTTGTGGCTGCTGCCTTCGGCGCTGACACCTTCGAGCGCGGTGACGGCGGCGGCCTGCTGTGCTTCCCGGCTGAGGTCGCCAAGGCTCACCATGCCGACTAGGCGGTCGTCTGCATCCACGACCGGCAGGCGGCGTACCTGGGCATCGCTCATCCGCTGCGCCACCGCCAGTACGTCGTCCGTGTCGCGGGCGCAGACCACGTCCTTCGACATCAAATCGCGAACGGAGCAATCCGGACCGCGACCTTCGGCAACGCCGCGGACGGCGATGTCGCGATCGGTGATCATGCCGATCACCTTTTCATTTTCGCACACCGGGATCGATCCGGTATCGGCCGAGAGCATAAAGCTCGCGGCTTCCTTCGCGGTCGCATCGGGGGCAACCGTCTTGATTTCGCTGGTCATCACGTCACGAAGCTGGGCCATGTTTGCCTCCTCCTTTTCGTGATCTTCAACGAAGAGGCTTGGCTAGCCGTTCCGAACCCTAGGGAACGTTCTCCGTCAGAAGGTCGTAGGTCGCGATCAGTTCGTCCTTCTGGTTGAAGACCTCGACTGCCCAGCGAACCACGCCAGTATCCTCGCTCTTCAGTGACTTGGCGCGAACGGTTAGTTCAACCCGCATGGAATCGCCCGGATAGAGCGGTGTCAGGAAGCGAAGGTTTTCGAGACCGGTGTTAGCCAGTACTGGCCCGGGATCAGGATCGACGAACAGGCCGGCAGCGAAGCTCAGGATCAGATATCCGTGGGCAACGCGGCCTTCGAAGATCGGCGAGGCCTTGGCGGCTTCGTCGTCCATGTGGGCATAGAAGGTGTCGCCAGTGAAATGAGCGAAATGCTCGATATCCTCGAGCGTAACGGTGCGGCTCGGGGTCTTGAGCGTATCGCCAATCTGGAGTTCCGACATGCGACGGCGGAAGGGGTGCTGCTCGATGACATGCTTGGGACCACCTGGAATATATTGTTCGCTGATCGCGGCGATCATTGCGGGCGTGGACTGGATGGCGGTGCGCTGCATATAATGTTTCACCCCGCGCACGCCGCCCATTTCTTCCGATCCCCCCGCGCGCCCAGGACCGCCGTGCACGAGGACGGGTAGGGGGGAGCCGTGGCCGGTGCTCTCCGCCGCGTTGTCGCGGTTCAGGACGAGCATTCGGCCATGATAGGCAGCGGCCCCCTGGATGAACTCGCGGGCCGCGCCGGGTGAGTAAGTGAACAGCGACAGCGCCAGGCTGCCCATGCCGCGATTGGCCAACGCGACGGCGTCGGCAATGTGCTTGTAGGGCATGACTGTAGAGACCGGGCCGAACGCCTCGACGTCGTGGACAGCGCTGGCGTGCCACGGATCGTCGGTGCGTAGCAGGATCGGCTCAAGGAAGGCGCCGCCCGCCACGCCCGGGGAGGCGTCGGGGTCGCCGCTGACGATGCGTGCACCGGCCGCCGTGAGCTTGGCAATCTGGGCGCGGACGTCATCGCGCTGTGCGCAGGAGACAAGGGCCCCCATGCGGCTTTCCCTGTCACGCGGGTCGCCGACCTTGGTGGCCTGTAGCCGTTCGCGGATAGCTGCCTCGACCGCATCGAGATGCTCGGCTGGCGCCATGGCGCGGCGAATGGCGGTGCACTTCTGCCCCGCCTTAACCGTCATCTCGTTGACGACCTCCTTCACGAATAGGTCGAACTCAGGCGTACCTGGCCCGGCGTCAGGGCCCAGCAGCGAGGCGTTGAGGCTATCCTGCTCGGCGACGAACTTTACGCTTTCGCGCTGGACGACCGGGTGGCTGCGGAGCTTCAAAGCAGTGGCGGCCGAGCCGGTGAAGCTAACCACATCCTGGCCCGTCAAATGATCGAACAGGTCGCCGACGCCGCCGACAATCAGCTGGACCGCGCCATCCGGCAGCAGGCCACTGTCGATCATCACTCGGAACGCTGCCTCGCAAAGGTAGGCCGTGGAGCTGGCCGGCTTCACGATGGCCGGCATCCCCGCTAGGAGAGTCGGCGCGAGCTTTTCCAGCATGCCCCAAACGGGAAAGTTGAAGGCGTTGATGTGGACCGCAGCGCCCTGGAGCGGCGTGTAAATGTGCTGGCCGATAAAGCTGCCCGACTTGCTCAACGGTTCGAGCGCCCCGTCGAGGAGCACATGGGCGTCGGGCAGTTCGCGCCGTCCTTTTGATGAGAATGAGAGCAGGGTGCCGGCGCCGCCCTCGATATCAATCCAGCCATCCTTGCGAGTGGCTCCGGTCAGGTAGTTAAGCTCGTACAGCTCCTCCTTGCGCTCCAAGATTGCGAGGCCAAGGCCTTTGATGATGCGTGCCCGCTCATGAAAGGTCAGTCTACGTAAGGCCGGACCGCCAACGTTTCGAGCGTGATGGAGCATGGCGGCGAAATCGAGGCCGCCCGAGCCCGTCTTTGCAACGAGGCTTCCGTCGATGGCCGAGTTGATGTCGGCCAGGGCGGCGCTGTCGCCTGCGATCCATTGGTCGCGCGCATAGTTGAGGAGCTGTGCGGTTTTCATGGCGCGATAGGGACCCTTCTCGACATAGTTGGGCGCTGCCTAGGCCTATCCACGCTCACAAGGCAACGGGAAGGCTTTATCCGTCCTGTGAGGTGGCCTTCCGCCGTTGCTACGCGGTCGGTCAGCGGCCGGTGAAGCTGGCCTTGCGCTTCTCGAGAAAGGCGGCGACGCCCTCACGATAATCCTCGGTGAAGCCCAGGCGGCGCATTTCGTCGCGCTGCAGATTGAGTTCTTCATCGAGGGTGCGGGACCAGGTGGTGCGGACGATCGATTTGATTGCGGCCAGGCCAAGCGGTGGCAGCGCGGCAAGTTTGGCTGCAAGCGCATCGACTTCGCTGTCCAGCCATTCCCCGCCCACGCTTTTCCAGATGAGGCCCCAGTCGGCGGCCTGCGGCGCCTCCAGCGGCTCGCCGGTGAGCGCGAGGCCCAGCGCACGAGCCTGGCCGACGAGGCGGGGGAGGTGCCAGCTTCCGCCGCTGTCGGGGATCAGGCCGAGCGCTGAGAAGCTCTGGATGAACTTGGCGGTGCTGGCGGCGACGACAATGTCGCAGGCGAGCGCAATGTTGGCACCGGCGCCCGCTGCGACCCCGTTGACCTTGGCAATCACCGGCTGCGGCAGGCTCGCCAGCGTACGGATGAGCGGGTTCCAGCTTTCCTCAACTGTCTCGCCAAGGTCGACCGCATCACCCGGCGCAACGGCTCGGTCGTTGAGATCCTGTCCTGCGCAGAAGGCACGGCCGGAACCGGTCAGGATGACGACGCGTGCGTTGCCGAGATTACCGAGGGCATCGCGAAGTTCGCTATGCATCGCTCGGGTAAAGCTGTTCAGCCGGTCCGGCCGGTTGAGCGTGATGCGGGCGATGCCTTCGTCATTTGAAAACAGGATGGTTTCATAATTCGGCATCGTGCGACTCCCTTGTCGCGCGGGTCATAGCAACTGCACAGCGCAGGCGGCCAGACCGTCAGCCTTTTCGCGGCCCCTTGCGTCCCTGCCACTTGGGCTTGGCGCGCGGCTTGATGGTTGCGGTGCGGTTGGGACGCGGGCTAGGGGCTTCGCCGCGGGGTTCGGCCTGCTCGATGATCAGTCCTTCGTCTTCAGGGGCGATTGTCGCGCGGCGCAAAGCCTTGATGAAGCCGGGCGTCGCTCGCTCGGTCACCTCGAAATAGCTTTCGTTGGCGGCGACACGGATTGCGCCGATCTCGTTGCGGCCGACATGGCCGTAGCGGCAAATGAGCGGCAGCAGCCAGCGTGGGTCGGCGTTGTGGCGGCGGCCAGCGTTCATCCGGAACCAAGTCGAGCTTTCGAAGCCAGCACGTGGTCCTGCATCCGGAGCGCGCCGCTCGTCTCGTCCGCCAGCCGCCAGAATATCCTCAGGGGAGGGAAGCTTGGTGCGGTGAGAGCGGACCAGCGCGGCGGCAATGTCCTGCGGGGACAGCTTGGCCATCAGCTGTTCCGCGAGCTGACGGTCCTCCTCGTCTGGCTCGACAGTCACCGACAGTTGTTCGAGTAACCGCTCGCGATCCTTGGCGAGAACCTGCTCCGGTGACGGCGGCTCAATCCAGTCAGCTTCGATCCGAGCATTGCGCAGCATAATTTCGACGTTGCGGCGGCGGCGGAAGGGAACGAGGAGCACGGCGACGCCCTTGCGCCCCGCGCGACCGGTGCGGCCCGACCGGTGTTGGAGTGCCTCTGCAT
Organism: Sphingomonas edaphi; assembly: GCF_003583725.1. Taxonomy (GTDB): domain Bacteria; phylum Pseudomonadota; class Alphaproteobacteria; order Sphingomonadales; family Sphingomonadaceae; genus Sphingomicrobium; species Sphingomicrobium edaphi. Next base: position 454,720 of record NZ_QXTF01000002.1, read on the forward strand.
CGCGCGGCAGCTCAACGTGAATGACCAGCGAAACCGACGGAAGGTCGATGCCTCGTGCGGCGACGTCAGTCGCGACGCAAACCCGCGCGCGCTTGTCGCGCAATGCTTGGAGCGCGTGGTTGCGTTCGTTCTGGCTGTGCTCGCCGGACAGAGCGACCGCGTCGAACCCGCGTTCGGTGAGGCTGGCGTGCAGGCGGCGGACCGCTTCGCGGGTCGCACAAAACAGGATGGCGGTTTCCGCCTCGTGGAGGCGGAGCAGGTTTACCACCGCATGCTCGATATCGGTCGGGGAGACGACGACTGCCTGGTAGGCGATGTCGGCATGACCTTCGCTATCGCCAATGGTGGCAATTCGTAGCGCATCCTTTTGGTAGCGCTTGGCGAGAGCAACGATCTGGCGGGGCAAGGTAGCAGAGAATAGGAGGGTGCGGCGCGTGTCGGGCGTCGCATCGAGAATTTCTTCGAGTTCCTCGCGGAAGCCCATATCGAGCATTTCGTCCGCTTCGTCGAGGACGGCGACGCGCAAGGCCGAAAGGTCCAGCGCGCCACGCTCCAGGTGATCGCGGAGGCGCCCGGGCGTTCCGACAACGATGTGTGCGCCCCCTTGGAGGGCGCGGCGTTCCTTCATCGGGTCCATACCGCCGACACAGCTGACGACGCGGGCGCCGGCCGGCCCATAGAGCCAGTCGAGTTCGCGGCTGACCTGAAGGGCGAGTTCTCGCGTCGGTGCAACGATCAGGGCCAGCGGCTCGCGCGTCCAGGGTGCGCGGTCCGCCTCCAAGATTTGCTCGCCAATGGCGAGGCCAAAAGCGACGGTTTTGCCTGATCCGGTTTTGGCCGAAACGATTAGGTCGCGACCGCGCGCCTCGTCCTTCAGGACTTCGGATTGGACCGGAGTGAGATTGTCATAGCCGCGCGCTGCCAGCGCTTCCGCGAGCGCGGCGGGAAGATTGGATTGTTGCATGGCTGGAGCGCCTACTCGTTTTATGCGCTGAGCGATAGTGCGACTCGTCCGAATTGAAGCGGAGGGGCACAAGCGCTACATCGCCTCCATGTACACGACCGAACTCAGCAAGAATGTGAAGCCGATCGAGGCGGCAGAGGATCCGGCACTGGTAGAGGCGTTCGAGGCGCGGGTCGCTGCGGACGAGTTCATCGAACCCAAGGATTGGATGCCGGAGGCTTATCGCAAGACCTTGGTTCGGCAGATTTCGCAGCATGCGCATAGTGAGATCGTTGGCATGTTGCCCGAGGGTAATTGGATCACGCGTGCGCCAAGCCTGCGCCGCAAGGCAATCCTCCTAGCCAAGGTGCAGGACGAGGGCGGGCACGGCCTCTACCTCTATTGCGCTGCAGAGACGTTGGGCACGAGCCGAGAGGAAATGGTCGAGGCGCTCCATTCGGGGAAAGCCAAGTACAGCACCATCTTCAACTATCCGACGCTGACTTGGGCCGACATCGGCGCGATCGGTTGGCTGGTCGACGGCGCGGCGATCATGAATCAGGTTCCACTCCAGCGGACGAGCTACGGACCGTATGCCCGCGCGATGGTCCGCGTGTGCAAGGAAGAGAGCTTCCACCAGCGCCAGGGCTATGAAATCATGATCGCACTGGCGAACGGCACCGACGCCCAGAAGCGGATGGCACAAGATGCCCTCAACCGCTGGTGGTGGCCGTCGCTCATGATGTTCGGCCCGCCCGACGACAATTCGCCGAACACAGCGCGTTCGATGCGCTGGCGGATCAAGCGAGAGACCAATGACGAGCTTCGCCAGAAGTTCGTGGACATCACCGTTCCGCAGGCGGAGTATCTGGGCCTCACCGTGCCGGATCCCGCGCTGTCGTGGAACGAGGTCAAGGGCGGCTACGACTTCGGCGAGATCGACTGGGAAGAGTTTTACGCAGTGGTGCGTGGCGAGGGCCCGGTCGCCAAGGAACGGATGAAGGCGAGGCGCGAAGCTTGGGACAATGGCGCCTGGGTTCGCGATGCCGCCGCCGCGCATGAAGCGAAGCGCGCCGCGAAGGCCGCGGCATGAGCGAGGGCAAAGGACATGACTGGCCGCTCTGGGAAGTTTTCGTTCGTTCGAAGGGCGGTCTCAGTCATCGCCATGTCGGCAGTGTTCATGCTCCTGACGCGGAGCTCGCGCTCCGCCACGCCCGCGACACCTACACGCGGCGGCTAGAGGGCGTCAGCCTGTGGGTCGTGCCATCGTCGGCGATCGTCGCCAGCGATCCGGCGCAGTCGGGCGAAATGTTCGAGCCGGCGGAAGACAAGATTTACCGCCACCCGACCTTTTACGACATTCCCGACGTGGTGAAGCACATCTGATGCCTTCGCTACCGACAATCGAGAAGGATGTTGAACAGCGTGCGAAGTCCGCGCCAGACCATGGCGCGTTCGACTCCGCAACCGCAGGTCAACACGACCCTGCGGTGGTGGATTATTGCCAGCGGCTGGGCGACGATGCGTTGATCCTGGGTCAACGGCTAAGCGAGTGGTGCGGGCATGCGCCAGCGCTGGAAGTGGACCTCAGCCTCGCCAATATCGCGCTTGACCTGATTGGGCAGGCGACCAACTTCCTCGGGCTGGCTGGCAATGCCAACGAGCTCGCTTTCCACCGCGACGTGCTCGACTGGAAGAATTGCTGGCTGGTTGAGCAGCCCAACGGCGATTTTGCGCAGACCATGGCGCGGCAGTTCCTGTTCTCGACGTGGCAGCATATGCTTTACGACCGGCTTGCGGGCTCCAGCGATCAACGCATCGCGGCGGTTGCGGCGAAGGCGGTCAAGGAGGTAGCCTATCATCGCGAGCTGGCGGCGGACTGGGTGATCCGGCTCGGCGACGGGACGGACGAGAGTGCCCGCCGGATGGCCGAGGGGCTGGATTGGTGCTGGCGCTTCCTGCCGGAACTATTCGAGTTGGACGAGACGCTGCAGGCGCTGGTCGATCGCGGTATCGCGGTGAACCCACAATCCTTCGAAGACGATTATCGCCAAGCGATCGGCGCGGTGTTAGCCGAAGCGAAGCTTGCCACCCCGCCGGAACAGCGGCCTATCCTTGGCGGGCGCCGCGGCCACCATAGCGAGCATCTAGGCCATCTGCTGGCGGTCATGCAGTATCTGCCGCGCACTTACCCTGACGCGGTCTGGTAATGGCTGAACATTTCTACCCGCTGCGGGTCGCGGAGGTCGTGGCCGAGACCGACGATGCCAACTCCATCCTGTTCGAAGTCCCGGAAGAGCTGGCCAGTGCATTTCGCTTTAAAGCCGGCCAGCATTTGACGCTTCGCGCCGACATTGGCGGCGAGGAAGTTCGGAGAAATTATTCGCTCTGCGTCGCGCCCGATTCAGGCGAACTGCGCGTGACGGTAAAGCGAATCGCGGGCGGCGTCTTTTCCAACTGGGTCGGCGACCAACTGAGGCCCGGCGACACGATCGATGTCATGACTCCGCATGGCAGCTTCACCTCCGATTTCGATGCGGGAGCGGAGCGGCGGTATGTCGGTTTCGCTGGCGGGTCGGGCATCACGCCGGTCATATCGCTGATCCGAACCGCGCTGGCGGCCGAGCCGAAATCGCGCTTTACCCTGTTTTACGGCAATAGGGACGCAGGCTCCATCATCTTCCTGGAGGCACTTGCGGCGCTCAAGGATCGGTACATGGGCCGGTTCGAACTCTACCACTTCCTCAGTGACGAGGAGGGAGATGTCGACCTGTTCAACGGAATGCTCGACCGCGAAACCTGCGCTGACGCAATCGAGCATCTGGTGGACGCGCCGCAGCACGTCACCGCCTGGTTCATTTGCGGACCGGGCCCGATGATGGACGCGGCGGAAGCGGCGCTGCTCGATAAGGGTGTTTCGAAGGACCGCATCCACATCGAACGCTTCACCGCCGGTCGTCCGTCCGCGGCACTTGCCGCACAGATGGCAGCGCTTCAGGAGGAAGCGGCCGGACAAACGATGAGTGTCACTCTCGACGGTCGCACGAGGCGGGTCGAATTTTCCGCCGGAAACATCCTCGACAGCGCACGGGATGCCGGATTGCCGGCTCCGTTCGCCTGCAAGGCCGGAGTGTGCGCGACGTGCCGCGCCAAGGTTACGCGCGGCAAAGTAGAAATGGCCGCGCGCTATGGCCTGACCGATGAGGAAATTGCCGCGGGATATGTCCTGACGTGCCAGTCCGTGCCGGTCGGCGAAGGCGTTGCCGTCGACTATGACGCCTGAGCGTTGGACGTGACTGCCACGGAAGATTGGGCTAGGCCCAAAACCATGCTGGACCAGCGGACAATGACCGGGCCGGGCGGGGGCGCCCAATTGCTAGAAACACTACCGCCGATCGAGAGCGATTCGCTGCTCGCGCTGATCGCAATGGCGAACGCAGATGAGCGGCCTGAGAAGATTGACGTCGGAGTCGGCGTTTACCGCGACGGGGAGGGGCGCACACCTATCCTGCGCGCCGTAAAGGCGGCCGAGCAGCGTCTGTGGGAAGCGCAGGAGAGCAAGGGATACCTCGGCGGCTTCGGCGATCGGCGCTTTACCGAGCTGTTGCGGTCCATCGTCTTTGGCGAACATGCTGGCGACGATCGGATCATGGGTATCCAGACGCCTGGCGGCTGCGGTGCACTGTCGCTTGGCTTCAAGCTCGTGGCAGCCGCCAATCCCAAAGCGCGGGTTTTAGTCGGCACGCCGACCTGGCCGAACCATATGCCAGTGATTGAAGCCGCGGAGCTGGAGATCGTGCGCTACGGCTACTACGACCGCGACCAGCGCATCATTCGCTTCGATGAAATGATGAGCATGCTGGACGGCGCGCGCTCGGGCGACGTCGTGCTGCTCCATGGCTGCTGCCACAATCCGACCGGGGCCGACCTTGACGATGACCAGTGGGCAGACGTCGCTCGTACGATGGCCCACCGAGGCCTCGTTCCATTTGTTGACATCGCTTACCAAGGGCTGGGTCGCGGGCTGGACGAGGATGCCGGCGGGCTGCGTGGAATTTTGGCGGCCTGCGACGAGGTGATCGTAGCGCAAAGCTGCGACAAGAATTTCGGCGTTTATCGCGACCGCGTCGGCTCGCTGCACCTGAAGACCGCGCGCCGTGGATCAACCGGGCTGGCGATGGATCATGTCGCCCAAATTGCGCGGGAGATGTGGTCGATGCCGCCTGATCACGGCGCAGCCGCCGTCCGGACAGTGCTGGAGAATGACGATCTACGCGCCGATTGGCTGGCCGAGCTTGGCGAGATGCGCGATCGCATCAACCGCATTCGTAGCGCCATTGCCGCTGCGGATCCGCGTCTGGCCTATATCGGTCGCCAGTTCGGCATGTTCTCAATGCTCCCGTTCGACGCGGTGCAGGTGCGCCAACTTCGCGAACGCAGCGCCATTTACATGGCCGACAGCGGGCGCTTCAACGTTATCGGCATGGCGGATGAAGCCGTGTCGCGGTTCATTGCGGCAATCGTCGAGGCGATGAATGGCTGACGTGATGACCGCCGAACCGGAGATCGAGTTTAGGACTGCGAGCGGAATCGACTGGGCTGAAGTCGCGCGACTGGTAACGACCAGCCGAGCGCTCGATGCACTGGAGGAAACGCGCCTCGTTCCCGAAAAGAAGGTGCTCTACCAATTCTCGGCACGTGGCCACGACATGGCGCAAGTCATCCTTGGGATGCACCTTCGTAATGGTGACGCTGCGTGCGGCTATTACCGGTCGCGGCCGATGCTACTGGCGCTCGGTGTACCACTTGCTGATGCGCTCGGCAGCGGGATGGGGCGCGCAGGCGGCTATTCTGATGGACGCGATATCGGCGTCGTGTTCAATTACCCAAATCCCGGCGGTGCGCATGCCCTGCCGATGTGCGGCGGCGTTGGTGCACAATATGCGCCGGCGGCGGGCTGGGCGCAGTCGATCCTCTACAAGGCCAGCGTGCTAGGGGAGAAGGATGACGGGGCGATTGCGGTCGTGCTTGGCGGCGACGCGAGCTGCGCCACAGGTGGATTTTGGTCTGCGCTAACAATTGCGACCACGCAATCTTTGCCGTTGCTTTTCTACGTTGAGGACAACGGCTTCGGCATTTCGGTACCCTCGCATTACCAGACGCCGGGGTGCGACATTGCTGCCAACCTCGCCAGCTTCAAAAACCTTGCGATCTGGAACGGTGACGGCACGGATCCGGAGGAAGCGGCGCGGCTGATTGGCGAGGCTATCGGTCACGTTCGCGGACGCAAGGGACCGGCACTTATCCGCCTGACGGTCCCTCGGCTGGAGGGCCATAGCTACCAGGACACGCAGGCCTATAAGTCGCCCGAGACAATTGAGGCGGAATGGTCTCGTGATCCTTTGCCCAAGCTGAAGACGTTTGCCTCTTATCTCGACTGGGACCTGATTGAATCATCGGTAGAGGCCGAAGTCGAAAAGGCACGCGAAGAGGCCGAGGCGCGTGGCATTTCCAGTCCCGAGCAGGTGACCGACCACGTTTTTTTCGACGGCGAGGCCAGCCAGGTGGGGGGTGGCGCCGGCCTCAGCCTTGTCGATACGACCGATCAGCCGCAGCCGGACGGTCAGCGGATTAACATGGTCACCGCGATCCGGCGCGTTCTCGACCAAGAACTTGCGGCCAATCCCAAGGTGTTACTCTTCGGCGAAGATATCGGCCCAAAGGGCGGGGTACACGCGGTCACGCTCGGCCTGCAGGAAAAATACGGGCACGATCGTGTTTTCGACACGTCACTGAACGAAGAGGGCATCGTCGGGCGGGCAGTCGGAATGGCACTGGCTGGCCTGATGCCGGTGCCGGAAATCCAGTTCCGCAAATATGCCGAGCCAGCGACCGAGCAGATCAATGATTGCGGCACGATGCGCTGGCGCACCGCCAACCGCTTTTCCGCGCCGATGGTCCTTCGTGTGCCGGGCGGCTTCTTCAAATGTGGTGACCCGTGGCATAGTCAGACCAACGAGGTGCAGTTCGTCCATAACCCGGGCTGGAAAGTCGCTGTCCCCTCGAATGCCGAAGACGCAGTGGGCCTGCTGCGCGGAAGCTTGCGTGGTAGCGACCCCGTACTGTTCTTCGAACATCGAGCGATGCTGGACGACAGCTGGGCACGGCGGCCGTGGCCCGGCGACAAGTTTGTTCTGCCATTCGGAAAGGCGAAGAAAACCCGTGAAGGGGATCGCATCACGATTGTGACATGGGGCGCGATGGTGCCGCGCTGCGAGGCAGCGGCGGAAGGCATTAGCGCCGACGTCATCGACCTGCGCACGCTGATGCCATGGGACCGCGAAATGGTGCTGGAAAGCGTATCGCGCACAAGGCGCTGTTTGATCGTTCATGAGGACCTTCGTACCGGTGGCTTCGGTGCAGAGATTGCGGCCGTAGTGGCCGACGAGGCGTTCCTTGACCTCGACGCGCCCGTCGCGCGCGTGACAATGCCCGATATTCCAAGCCCGCATCATCCGAAGCTGCTGGAATGGGCAGTGCCCAGCGTCGAGCGGATTCGGGCCGAAATCGACCGGTTGGTGGGGTTCTGATGATCGACGTTCGCGTTCCCGACGAACAGGAAGGCACGAAGGCCGTCGTCCGCGGCTGGTTGAAAAAGGTCGGCGAGGCGGTGTCGGTCAACGACCCGCTCGTCGAATTGGAAACCGACAAGGTGACGCAGGAAGTGCCAGCTCCGGCGACCGGCGTCCTTGCCGAAATCCTGCTCGATACCGACGACGAGGCGGAACCCGGCGCACTGCTCGCTCGCATCGAGGCCGGGGTTTACGAGCCAATGGCGCTGGCTGATGAGCCGGCTGCTCCGGCCAAAAATTCGAAGATTGCGGCTTTAACGGGTCATTCCGTGACAGGTGGCGCCGAGAAACGCCTTTCTCCATCGGTTCGCCGCGCACTGCTCCAGCACGATATCGATCCGTCGCGGATCCGGGGCACCGGCCGGGACGGAAGGATCACGCGCGATGACGTCGACCGCGCGGTTGCCTCGGCAACGACGGTCAGCGTCGGCGAACCTTCTACCGCCCAGCCACGGCACTTTGCAGGCCAAGACATCCCGCACGACCGCATGCGGATAAAAATCGCAGAGAATATGGTGCAGGCGGTGACCGATGCGCCCCACGTCACCGCGCTATTCGAAGCGGATTTCAGCGCCATCGCTGCGCACAAGTCTGCCATGGCGGCAAAGGGCGTAAAGCTCAGTTACACGGCTTACCTCATCAAGGCGGCAAGCGAGGCAATGGCCGTGGCGCCCGCGATCAACGGGCGCTGGGAAGACGATCGCATCGCCGTTTCGCCGACCATCAACATCGGCGTCGGGACGGCGCTCGGCGACAAGGGTCTGGTGGTCCCTGTGGTCAAAGATGCTGGGACGCTGGACCTGCAGGCCATTGGCCGGAAGCTGGACGATCTCACCGGCCGTGCCCGCGAGGGCAAGCTGACCGGCGCGGATGTCTCGGGCGGAAGCTTTACCATTTCCAATCATGGCGTTTCGGGCAGTCTTCTCGCCGCTCCGATTATCCTGCATGCGGGACAAGCGGCGATCCTTGGTGTCGGCAAGTTGCAGAAGCGGGTCGTCGTGCGCGAAATTGACGGCCAGGACGCCATACTGGTGCGTCCGATGGCCTATGTCACGCTGACCATCGATCATCGCGTCGTCGACGGCCATCAGACAAATGCTTGGCTGACCCGCTTCGTCGAAATACTGGAAAACTGGCCGGCGGCGTGAACTAGATCGCGGCGACGACCTTCGCTCGAACGCCGGCGCGGCCATTCTCGTAGCCGAAGTCGGCCGCAAGCGATTTGGCCATCGCTAAAACGAGGCGCGATCCCAGCCCGCTGCCCTTAGGCTTCTCGCCCTCGGCCATGCCGATGCCGTCGTCCTCGACGCAAAGGGAGAAATGCTTCTCGTCGGGTTGCGTGAGGTTCACGCGCACCTCTCCGCCTTTGTCCTTGCCGTAGGCGTATTTGCAGGCGTTGCTGACCAGCTCGTTGACTATAACGCCCAGAGACACCGCCTTGTCCGGATGGAGTCGCAGCGGTGCCGCATCAAGCTTAATTTCCCGGGGTGCGGCGGGTGTCGACCAGGTTTCCTGCAATTCCTCGACAATCGCGGCGAGATATTCGTTCATGTCGACGCTTTCGACGTCGCCGGAACTGTAAAGCTTGCGATGGACCTGGGCGATTGCGTCAATGCGCCGCTGCGTATCGGCAAGCGCTTCGCGCGCATCTTTATTCTCCAGTCCGCGCGACTGCATGTGCACGAAGGTCGATACGAGTTGCAAAGAATTGGCAACACGGTGATTGACCTCTTTCAGGAGCGTTTCGAGGCGCTCATTAGCGGCGCGAAGTTGTTCCTCGGCGACCGCTTTTTCACCCTCGAGGCGAACGCGGGCGAGGGCAAGCGTAAAAGCCTGCTCAAGCAGGTCAACAAATTCGTCTCCTGCGGACTTCACGACATATTCGAACGCGCCGGCTTTCAGCGCCGCGACCGCGACACTGCTCTCTTCCGATCCTGTGACGTACACGATGGGCGGACAGTGAGGGAGCTTGCGAAGTTCGGTCAGCGTCTGCAGGCCGTCCATTCCCGGCATGTAATGGTCGACGGCGATAATCTCGAAATTGCCGTCGCGCGCGAGGTCCACACCTTCTGCGCCGGTCGCCGCCGTTACGACCGTGTGCCCGCGACGGCCAAGCAACTTCTCCACCAGCCTGCGCAGACCGGCGTCATCGTCAATGTACAGAATGCGGCGGGGTTGCTTCATCAGGCGTCGGCGTCCGGCACCTGGATCACGGACAGGAAGAGGCCCAGCTGGCGGATCGCGTCCGCGAAGCTTTCATAGTTGACCGGCTTAGTGATGTAGACGTTGCAGCCAAGGTCGTAACAGCGCTGGATTTCCACCTTGTCGTCGGTGGTCGTCAGCACGACGACCGGAACGCGGTGCAGCTTTTCGTCGCCCTTGATTTTCGCGAGGATATCCGTGCCGCTCATGTCCGGGAGGTTGAGGTCGAGGAGGACCAGGGCGGGGCCATTCTTGCCGGGACCCTCAGGATTATTGAACAGATAGTCGAGGCCGGTCGTGCCATCGAGGAAGTGCACCAGTTGGTTCGAGATCCCCGCCCGGCGGATGTTCTTCTCGATCAGGCGCGCATGACCTTCGTCGTCCTCGATCATGACGATGCGGACGGGCTGCTGTGCGTTCACTGGTCTTTACCTTCCTCGGAAAACTCGACGGGCAAATCGACGACGAAGGTTGAACCCTCGCTTAAGACTGACCGTACCGTGATTGTCCCGCCCAAACGATATGCTAGCGCGCGAACATTGGCGAGACCGATGCCTTCGCCTTGCTGGTCTTGCTGGCCTGAACGGCGGAACAGTTCGAATATGCGCTCATGGTCCTCCGGCGCGATGCCGCGTCCGTTGTCTTCGACTTCAAAAATCGCGCGGCTGCCTTCGCGCCGGCCGCGAACCATGATGACGCCCTGGCGGCCCGACTGGAGATACTTGGTCGCATTCTCCATCAGGTTGCTGAAAATCTGTTCCACGGCCAGCCGGTCGTGCCGAAGCGAGGGCATCGGCTCCTCGATGATGAAGCGGGCATCGCGCTCGGCCGCGAGAACTTCAAGGTTGGCGGCGATATCGCCGATGAGCCGGTCCATCGGAAGCATTTCGGGCGTCAGCACACGGCGCCCCTGCCGCGAAAGATCGAGTATCGCATTGATCAACCTATCCATCTTGCGAGTGGACGAGCGGATGAATCCGATAGCTTCCGGCAGGTCTTCGCGGGCGGCGAAACGGACCTCGTCCGAGACTAGCTCCGGCTGCTTGTCTTCGACGACGGTTACGAAGTCGGCGACGATCTTGTCGGCTCGCTCCATTTCCGACGTAAAGCCCATCACGTTGACGAGCGGGGACCGCAGGTCGTGGCTGACAATGTAGGCGAAGCGCTGGATCTCGTCGTTCGCGCGCTGCAAGTCCGCAGTGCGCTCCTTGACCGCGCCTTCGAGGTCGGTGTTGAGCCGGTGCAACCGCTTCTGGCTGTCCAGCAACTCACGCGTGAATTTTCGAACCAGCCAGAAGGTGAAGGCCGCAACCCCGGCAAGCAGAGTGCCGGTGAGAAGCAAGAGCAACTGGACGAAGTTCTGCTGGTTGCGCGCTGCATCCTGTCGTTCGCGCAGCAGGCCTTCTTCGACGGCGTTGATCCGGCGAGCCCGATCCCGAATAAGCTGAAGGGTGCTGAGGCCCGGAGACCCGGAGAATTCCGCTCGAGCGGTAGCGAAGTCGCCGCTCGTCGCTAGATCCATTGACCGTTCAATCTCGGCGAGTTCCTTGACAACGATTGGCCGTAGTCTCCGAACGCTTTCCGACTGGGCAGGGCTGTCGGATACTAATTCTTCCAGCCGGTTGAGCGAGGGGACGATTTGCGGTGCCCACTCCTCATACACCTGGCGCCGATAAGGATCAGGCTCGATGAGATAGCCACGACGTGCCGCCTCAGAACGCTCCAGTGCAACCGTGAGGTCGCCGATCGCGTCCTTTACCTCGAAGGTATGCCGGACCAAGCGGGCGGATTCATTACTGTTTCGCAGCCCCGCCGCGACCAGCGCGAATCCGGCAATCAGAAGGATGAAGCCCGATATCAGGCCGACGAGCATCCATCGATTGAACTGCTGTTCGTTCTGGCTGAACAATCGGCCTCACGTCGGTTGCCGGACCACGGACAGGAGCGGGTAGCGGCGGCTACAATGTTGCGGCTCCATAAGGACCGGCCCGCCAAGCGTCAATTTCGTGATGAGCTAGCCCGCGCGGCGTCTCTTGAAAATGACGGAAGTTGGTCCACCCAGCATGAATACGATGGGCACTCAGATCATTGGGAAATTTCGGTGCAGTTGAGCCGCTAAGGTCTGATTAGCGCTCGTCATGGCCTTTCCACTCGGCAGCCCGACACCCCGAAAGCAGCCGTCTGTTCAGCTCGGCAGCTGATGGGCCGGTTTCGACCGGAATTGGCGCGTCATCGAAGCAACCGAGGTGCCGGCGATCGAAAATGCAGAGCGACCCACGTGCACTTCGTCGGCAAAACGACTGGTGCGACCTAGACAGTACTGACAGTCCCGCTGCGGAACACTCGTTAACCTTTCTGTTCTTGCAACAGGGTTAACATAGATTAAGCATAGCCAAGCGACTCGGGGGAGGGGCACAGAGCCGCAAACCGGAAAAACACGCCCCGCAACGGCCGCCGCGCATCGACTCGGAGGGACGGAGAAGCTTTACCCAGCCGGTCGCGAGCCACGCGTTCGGCCAATGAAGGAGCCGGGGCATGGCAGTAGTCAATCCATCAACGGGTCTCAGCGGCGTCTTCGGCTGGGACGGCGGTATCGGCCAGATCGACTCGATCAACGGCATCGTCGACAACACATGGACGATTACCCTTTCGCGCGCAGGGACGATCGACATCCGATTGTCCGACGGGCAGTTCACCATCCCCGGCGACGTCTTCACGCTTTACATCGACGGCGTGCTCGTTCCCTGGACCACCACCTATTATTGGGGCAGCGACAATTTCAACGGCGTGCTGGAAGACTTTCTGCTGAGCGCCGGAACGCATACCGTCACCGCCTTCGTCAGCGGCCCCAACGCGTACGGCACGATCACCGAGTTCGCCATCTCCGCAGTCACTTATGTCAACGCCCCACCGAGCGCTCCGGCCGACGGCGACGGCTCCGCGGGCGCGACCGTCTATGAAGACCATCCAGTCGGCACCCCGATCGGCCTCGACGCCAATTCGACCGATCCAGACGCCGGCGACACGGTCAGCTATTGCCTCGGCTTCGATGTCCGCGGCAACCCGATCCTCGACAACGGTCAGTTCGCGATCGACCCGTCGACCGGCGTCGTGACCCTTTCCGCAGCGCTCGATTACGAAAGCGCAGCGAGCCATGTCCTGCGCATCTACGCCACCGACGGCGAAGGGGCGAGCAGCTTCACCGACTTCAATATTACAGTGCTCGATGCCATCGAAGGGACGCCCGGCAACGACATGCTGCTCGGTACGCCGAACTCCGACTATATGTATGGTTATGGCGGCCACGACCTGCTGCGCGGCAATGCCGGCAACGATCAATTGAATGGCGGCGACGGTGACGATTTCCTTAGCGGCGGTCTCGGCGACGATGTTATCGATGGCGGGGCGGGGTCCGATCGCGCGGCGTTCTACACCGACGCCACGGCGGGAGTGACGGTCGACCTCAACATCGTCGGTCCGCAGGCCACGGGGCAAGGCAACGACACGCTGGCCGGAATCGAGAATGTGTCGGGGACGCCCTATGCCGATACGTTGATTGGCGACGGCAACGACAACCAGCTGTGGGGCTCCGTCTCCGCCCTCGGCGATGGAACGCCGACGGGATTGAACAACGACACGCTCGACGGCGGCGGCGGCAACGACCTGCTGACGGTCGGCACAGGGGCCCATCTGCTGACCGGCGGAACCGGGACCGACACGGTGTCCTTCACCGAAAATGGCGCGGCCGAACCGGGCGTCACCGTGTCGCTGGAGCTGGAGGGCGCGGCGCAGGTTACAGGCGCCGGAAGCTGGACCCTCAACGGGATTGAGAATCTCTCGGGCGGGACCAACAACGACAACCTGACCGGCGACGGTAACGCTAATGTGCTGGCCGGCGACGCCGGCGACGACACGCTGTCAGGGAAAGGCGGCAACGATACCCTCTACGGCGACGGCCAGATCAGTGTCGACAGCCATGGCCTCGGCTATTCCGGCCCGATCACGACCACGGCCGACACCGGCGCGGGTGGCAACGACACGCTTGAGGGCGGGTTGGGTGACGATCAGCTCCACGGCGGTGGCGGCAGCGACACCGCAACCTACGCCAATGCCGCGGGCGTCGTGCAGGCCTTCCTTGATGACGGCGGTTATGGCGAGGCTTATGGCGCGGACGGCTATGACGAACTGCACGATATCGAGAATCTGACGGGCGGAGCCTTCAACGACATCCTCTACGGCAACAGCGTCGACAACTTCATCAGCGGCGGCGACGGTCATGACGACGTCCGCGGCGGCGCG
>NZ_QXTF01000003.1 GCF_003583725.1 Sphingomonas edaphi
TGGATGCTGGACGGCATCGAAAACCTGTCGGGCGGACTTGGCAATGACAGCCTGACGGGCGACGGCAATGCCAATGTGCTCGCCGGCAGTGCGGGCAACGACAGCCTGTCCGGCGGAGCGGGCGACGACACGCTCTACGGCGACGGCGACATAAACTGGGACACGCACGGGGTCGGCCGGTCGGGGCCGATCGTGACGACCGCCGATACCGGCGCAGGCGGTAACGACACGCTTGAGGGCGGGCTTGGCGACGACCAGATTTACGGCGGCGGCGGCATCGATACCGCCAGCTACGCCAATGCCGGCGGGGCTGTGGAGGCGTATCTCTACGAAGGCGGCTTCGGCGAGGCGGTCGGCGCCGACGGCTACGACCAGCTGTTCAATATCGAGAATCTGACGGGTAGCGCCTTCAACGACATCTTGTATGGCAATAGCGAGGCCAATGTCGTCGACGGCGGCGACGGGCATGACTTCCTGCAGGCGCGCGGTGGCGACGACACCGTTTATGGCGGCAGTGGCGACGATTATCTGGGCGGCGGCACCGGCAATGACTTGCTCGACGGCGGGGCGGGTTTCGACCGGGCGTCCTTCGCAAACGGCTCGACCGGGCCGGTTACCGTCGACCTTCGAATCCAGGGGTTGGCCCAGAACACTGGCCTCGGGATGGACACGCTGATCGACATCGAGGCTGCGTCCGGCACCGCCTTCGGCGACACTATCACCGGCAACAGCGGCGACAACTGGCTGTGGGGCGCTTCGGACGGCACGGGCAACGACACGCTCGACGGCCAGGAAGGCAACGACCTGATCGAAAACGGCGCAGGCGATCATGTGCTGAGCGGAGGCGACGGGATCGACACGTTCCGCTACAGCGCACTCACCTCGGCCACCGGGATAACCCTTAGCCTGGCACTGCAGGGCGCGAGCCAGAACACCGGCGTCGGCATCATGCTGCTCAATGGATTCGAAAATCTGACGGGCTCGCAATTCGCCGACTCCCTGACCGGCGACGGCAACGACAATCTGCTCGCGGGCAGCGGGGGAGATGACACGCTGGTTGGTGGAGCGGGCAACGACACGCTCTACGGCGACGGCCATGTCTCCCCGGACACCCATGGAGGCGGGGGATCGGGCCCGATCACGACCTGGGCCGATGTCGCGACGATTGGCGGCGTGTCGGGCAACGACCTGTTGGAAGGCGGCCTCGGCAATGACGTGATCGACGGTGGCGGCGGGATCGACACCGCGACCTACGCCAATGCCGACGGGTCGGTTAGCGTCAATCTCGGCCTCGGATTTGCCTCTGGCGCGGACGGCAACGACACGCTCGCCAACATTGAGAATGTCGTCGGATCGGAATTCGCCGACACGCTCAACGGCGACGGCGGCGACAATGTCATTGAAGGTCTTGGCGGCAACGACCTCATTCAGGGCCAAGGCGGCAACGACACCATCTACGGCGGTGACGGCGACGACACGCTCCGCGGCGACACCGGCGAAAACTCGCTCGCAGTGAGCGGCGACGACATCATCTATGGCGGCAACGGCAATGACGGACTGCGGGGCGGCCTAGGCAACGACCAGCTTTATGGCGGAGCCAATAACGACCTTCTGCGCGGCAATGGCGGCGTCGATTATTTCGACGGCGGGATCGATGACGGCGAAGGGGTCAACGGCATCGGTGACCGGGTCAGCTTCTTCGAACTGCGCGCAACCCAAGGAGCCGTGGCGGACCTGCGCACGGGCGTCATCTCGAACGACGGCTTCGGCAATGTCGAGACGATGGTCGACATCGAATCGCTGGGTGCAGACACAGCCTATGTCGACACCTTCCACGGCGACGACAACCGCAACTTCTTCGGCGGCAGCCGCGGCGACAATCTTTACGGCCACGGCGGCGACGATCGGTTCCAGACCGGCGCGGCGGCGGCGGTCATCGACGGCGGCTCAGGCATCGACCTGCTGGCGCTGGACGCAAGCGGCGGCTGGCTGTTGCCCGACGCGGACGCCGACGGCCTAGCGGAAAGCGCCGCAGCGGCATTGGCGGGCTGGACCGTCAACCTGGACGCCGGGGCGATGATCGACGGTTATGGCAATAGCGGCACGGTCACCGGAATCGAGAATGTAAACGGCAGCCAGCTAGGCGACGCCATCACCGGCGACGCCAATGCCAATGTGCTCAAAGGCGGCGATGGAAATGACGTGCTGGAAGGCGGCCTGGGCAATGACACGCTCGACGGCGAAAGCGGTGTTGACACGGCCAGCTATGCCAACGCTGGCAGTTCGGTCACGGTAAGCCTGACTGCAGGCAGTGCATCCGGCGCGGACGACGACGACACGCTTGCCGGTTTCGAAAATGTCATCGGCTCGCAGCATGACGACGTGATCATTGGCGGATCCGGCGCCAACCAGCTGAGCGGCGGCGGCGGTGACGACCTCCTGTATGGCCGACAGGGCAACGACGAGCTGCTCGGCGGGGACGGCGACGACTTCCTTCGCGGCGAGGAGGGCGATGACATTCTCAACGGCGGAGCCGGCAAGGATCGAGTGTCCTATGGCTTCCTAGCCGCCGCAGTTGGAGTCACCGTCAACCTAAATGTCCAGGGCGTTGCCCAGGATACCGGCCACGGCAAGGATACGCTGATAGACATCGAGCATGCCTCGGGCACGATCTATAACGACGTCATCACCGGCAACGGCGACGACAACTGGTTGTGGGGCGGGTCTAACGGCAGCGGGGTCACCGGGAACGACACCATCTCCGGCGGCGGTGGCAACGACCTGATCGAGGTCGGCACCGGGAACCACACGCTGGACGGCGGCACGGGTGACGACACGCTGTCGCTGTTCGGCAATTCCACCGACATCACAGCGGCCGGAATCACGTTCGACCTGACCCGTCTCGGCACGGCCCAAAACACGGAACAGGGGATGATGCTGGCGACCGGCTTCGAAAATGTGTCGGGGTCGATCTACGACGACTTCATCACTGGCAACAATGGAGCAAACATCCTGCTCGGCGACGCCGGCAACGATACGCTCCGCGGCGGCGATGGCAACGACACGCTTTTCGGTGACGGCCGCATGGCGATCGACACGCACGGCACCGGCGGATCGGGCGACATCACCCT
The DNA here is from genome assembly GCF_003583725.1 of Sphingomonas edaphi. Lineage (GTDB taxonomy): Bacteria > Pseudomonadota > Alphaproteobacteria > Sphingomonadales > Sphingomonadaceae > Sphingomicrobium > Sphingomicrobium edaphi. The sequence continues at coordinate 3,132 of NZ_QXTF01000003.1, forward strand.
GGTCGACGACGTTGCAGCCGAGTTCGGTCTGACACCCGGCAACGACATCATGCTGGGCGGACGGGGCAACGATACGCTCCACGGCGGCCGGGGCGACGACACGATGACCGGCAACCAGGGCAATGACAGTTTCGTGATCAGTGCTCAAAGCGGCGACGACGTCATCACCGATTTCGCGGTCAACATCGACAAGATCGTGTTCGACGCCCTGTCGGGAGTCGACGACTTCAGCGACCTCACCATCGTCAAGGTGGGGTCCAAGACGGTTATCAGCTGGGGAACGACGGACTCGATCACGCTTGACGGAGTCAAGGCGAGCTCGCTCGATGCCGGCGACTTCGAATTTGGCTCACCGGCGTGGGCCAGCGTCGCGGAGTCCCTGTCGCAAGGATCTTCCTTCGGCCAGTCGAGCGCGATGGATCAAGCGGCATTAGACATGGCGAGCGTTTCACTCGCGCTGATGCACGGTTGATCGCGCGCGGCGGTGCTTCCGGCCATGGCGCGGGGCTGCTGAGGCAGCCTCACGCCTAACTCATGGGTGATGACCGGCTCTAAATGGTCTGCATTGCCAAACTCTAGGTCTTGCAGCGGTCCGTTCGCTTTCGGCCATCAAGGTGCGTACGTGCCCCATCTTCGCGCTGTCGGGCGGGACAAGAAGTATTCTGCGCATCTGAGGAAATGGCGCACCCAAGAGGATTCGAACCTCTGGCCTCTGCCTTCGGAGGGCAGCGCTCTATCCAGCTGAGCTATGGGTGCGTTGCGGCCCGCTTAGCTTGGCATCTTCGGCGGGGCAAGCGGCTCTCCGCGTTCGCGGGTGCGAAAGGGCAATGTTGCGGCGCGGGACTGCGGCGACTAGGTTCTCGTCAAATTTCCACGGAGCGTATGATGGCCAAGCCGGCAGACAAGGTGACGATCAAGAAATACGCCAACCGCCGGCTCTACGATACGGAGAGCAGCAGCTACATTACGCTGGACCGGCTGGCGGCGATGATCCGCGAGGGCCGGGATTTCGAGGTGGTGGACGCCAAGACGGGCGAAGACATCACGCACCAGGTGCTGACCCAGATTATCGTCGACGAGGAGTCGCGCGGCGCGACGATGTTGCCAGTCAACTTCCTGCGCCAGCTTATCGGGCTTTACGGCGGGCAGATGCAGGGTGCCGTTCCGCAATATCTCGAGGCTGCAATGGAAGCGTTCCAGAAGAACAGTGCGACCGTTGCCGGCGCCTTCGGGCCAAGCATGTTCACCGACCTCGCCAAGCGCAACATGGCGATGTTCGAAGAAGCGGCGCAATCCCTGGCTGGCAAGAAGGCTAAGGTGGAGAAGGACGGATCGGGCGATGAATTGGCTAAGTTGAAGGCCGAGCTCGCTGCTTTGCAGGCAAAGGTCGATAAGCTCGGCAAATGATTCGTTTTATATTGCTGTTCCTCGCGTTGGCGACGCCCGCTGCGGCGCAAGTCGGCCCTATCTCGTTCGAATCCGGAAAGGCGCTGACGATCGCGCCGGGCCAGTGGACGCATATCGCGACACCGACCGGTTCCGAGGCACGTTATGGCGGTTACCTTATTATCCGCTGCGACCGGGCCAGTCGGACAGTTACTATCTTGCGTCCCGGCCTTGCGCCGCAGCCGCTGGCCATCGCTACAAGCGCGCTCGGGCGTACGGTGCCGGCGGGCGGACGCCTACAGGCCAACGACCCGCTGCTCGACGCGATCGCGTTCAGTCGGGGGCGGTTCCTGGTGACGGGAGGGGGCGCGACGCTGGCGATCCCAAGCTGGCCGGAAGCGGCGCGAAGCATCGAAGATTGTCGAATCTGACCACAATTACAAGTCTTGTTTATTCCCTCCATCCACAACATGTTGGTGTTGCAATTAAGCAGCGAAAGGAGGTGATCCGATGTCTCATGGTTCAGCTAAGAGGTCGGATTTGTTCGCTCGGAAGGTGATGGCCTAACCAGTCGTCCTTTGTCCTTCCGGGCTGGAGCGCCCGGTCGCTGACCATGTTCAAGGGAGTTGTCGTGTGGTGCGACAGCTCCCTTTTACTTGTCTCTGTCATTGTTTATTTCGGAACCGTTCCTGCGCTGAACCGCTTTCACGCGGAACAGATACGAAAGGGAGGCAGTGATGGCTAAAGGTTCCACGCGTCGCACGAGTAGCAGCAAGAGCAGCAGCAGCGGCGGTTCCAACAAAACCACGATGGACAAGATTGCGAAGGCGGCCATGAGCCGCGAAATGCTTGCTGCCGGCCTGACCGCGGCGGCCGCGGCAATTGCCGCCAGCCCCAAGGCGCGCAAGGCCATTCGCGATGCGGGTCTCGATGCCGCTGACAGCGCCAGCCAAGCCGCGACGACGATGATGACCAATGCCTCCAAGCTCGGCTCGCTGATCGCGGAAGCGGTCGCCGATGCAGCACAGCGTGTTATGTCGGGTAAGTGGGTTGACGATGCTGAGGCCGCAGTTAGCGGTGCAGCCGCGAGCGCGAAAAAGGCCGTGGGCCTCAAGTCCTCGACCTCGACTGCCTCCAAGCCGGCTGCCAAGCGTGCCGCGCCGAAAAAGACAGGCGCCACCCGCAAAGCCCCGGCAACGAAGCGCGCAACCAGCGCGTCGACTGCCGCCAAGCCGGCGGCCAAGCGGCGTTCGAGCAGCACCGCTCGCAAGCGTACTCCCGCCAAGTCAAAGACAACGCCCGCAAGCTAAGCGGAAGAGTTTCGTCGATTGGCAAGGGCTCCGGTCGCGTACCGGGGCCCTTCCTGTATGGAAAAGGCGCAAAGTGCGTGTAATGGCGAGCGGCATGAACCAGTCGAAATTTTCAGCCGTCATCCTCGCGGCCGGCCAAGGTACGCGGATGCGGTCGGACACCCACAAGGTGCTTCATCCGATCGCCGGCAAGCCCATGCTCCTCCACCTCCTCGCAACTGTCGAGGATTTGGGCGCGGAGCGGCGCGTCGTTGTCGTTGGTAAAGGCCGCGACCAGCTTGAAGCGGCGCTTGACGGTCACGGAGTCGAGACCGCGTTGCAGGCGGAGCAGAAGGGCACGGCACACGCAGTGCAAATGGCAGAGGATGCTCTGTCAGGGTTCGAAGGGCCGGTGGTAATCCTGTACGGTGACACCCCCTTCGTGACCCGCGAAACGCTACAGCGAATGCTTACACGTCTTGAGGCCGATGACACGCCGGGCGTCGTCGTGCTTGCCAGTTCCCCTGAAGATGGCAAGGCCTATGGTCGCGTCATCCTGGGCGAGGGCGACCACATCGCCAAGATGGTCGAATATAAGGACGCCACCGAAGAAGAACGCGCGGTTAAACTGTGCAACAGCGGCATGATGGCGGTCAGTTCGCGCGACCTGTTTCGCTGGCTTGCCAAGGTCGGCAATGCCAATGCGGCCGGCGAATATTACCTGCCAGACGTCGTCATGATCGCCAATGACGAGGGCCGTCACGCGGTAGCAATCGAAGGTGAAGCGTTCGAGACCGCCGGGGTCAATAGCCGCGCCGAACTGGCGCACTTGGAGCTCGACTGGCAGCGCCGCCGGCGCGAGGAAGCGCTGGAGCAGGGCGCGACGCTGATCGATCCGGAAAGCGTTTGGTTCTCCGCTGACACAGAGCTTGGACGCGACTGCACCATTGAACCGCACGTCGTGTTCGGCCCTGGCGTGAAGATCGCCGACGGCGCAACCATTCGGGCCTTTTCCCACATCGAAGGCGCCACGATCGCCAGCGGATGCGAGGTTGGTCCGTTCGCCCGACTGCGCCCGGGTGCCGTGCTGGAAACGGGCGCCAAGGTCGGCAATTTCGTCGAGGTGAAAAAGGCGCGGCTGGGTGAGGGCGCGAAGGCCAACCATTTGAGCTACATCGGCGACGCGGACGTCGGCACGAAGGCGAATATCGGCGCCGGGACAATCACCTGCAATTATGACGGCTTCAACAAGTCGCGGACGGAAATCGGCGACGGCGCCTTCATCGGCTCCAACACCGCGCTGGTGGCGCCGGTTACGGTAGGCGAGGGCGCGATCGTGGGCGCAGGATCGGTGATTACCAAGAATGTCGCGGCCGACAGCCTAGCTGTAGGTCGCGGGGAGCAACGCGGTTTTGTCGGCTGGGCCAAGCGGTTCCGGGACAAGCAGGCGGCCAGGAAGGGCGTAAAGTAAGATGTGTGGAATTGTCGGTATCGTCGGTCGCGAAGCGGTTGCCGGAAGGCTCTTCGACGGCCTCAAGCGGCTCGAATATCGCGGCTATGACAGCGCGGGCATCTGCACCGTGCAGGCAAGCGACTTTGAGCGCCGCCGTGCCGAGGGGAAGCTCGAGAATCTGAAGCGCGAGTTGGATGCTGCTCCGCTGCACGGCGATGTCGGCATCGCGCACACGCGCTGGGCGACCCATGGCGCGCCGACCGTCGATAATGCCCACCCGCACATCGTCGGGCCGGTGGCGCTGGTCCACAACGGCATCATCGAGAACTTCAAGCCGCTGCGCGAGGAACTCCAGGCGGAAGGCCGCAGCTTCCTCAGCGAGACGGACAGCGAAGTCGTGGCGCATCTTGTCGCCCGCGAAGTCGAGCGGGGCGCATCGCCGCAGGACGCCGTGGCGACTGTTCTGCCGCGTCTGCACGGAGCCTTTGCGATCGCCTTCCTGTTCAAGGACCATCCCGACCTGGTGATCGGCGCGCGCATGGGTGCGCCGCTGACGGTCGGCTATGGGGAGGGCGAAAATTACCTCGGCTCCGACGCGCTGGCGCTGGCGCCGCTGACCCAGCGCATCGCCTACCTCGATGAAGGCGACTGGGTCATCGTCGAGCGGGACAGTGTCCAGATCTTCGACCGCGACAATAAGCCGGTCACGCGCGAGATCGTCGAGTCCGGTGCGTCGGCGGCGACGATCGAGAAGGGCAACCACCGGCATTACATGCAGAAGGAAATCTTCGAGCAGCCGATCGTCGTTGCCCAGACGCTGCAAAGCTATGTCCGCCCGTTCGAGGGCAGGGTGGCATTGCCCGACATCGACTTCGACCTCGGGTCCGTGAACCGTGTCACCATCGTTGCCTGCGGCACCAGCTTCTATGCCGGCATGGTCGCCAAATACTGGTTCGAGCAGTTCGCCCGGGTTCCGGTCGACATCGATGTCGCGTCCGAGTTCCGTTATCGCGAGCCGGTGCTCGAGAAGGGCGGGCTGGCGCTGTTTATCTCGCAGTCCGGCGAGACCGCCGACACGCTGGCGGCGCTCCGCCATGCCCGCGAGCAGGGCCAGACCATCGCCGTGGTCGTCAACGTGCCGACCAGCTCGATGGCGCGCGAGGCCGACCTGTTGCTGCCGACGCATGCCGGTCCCGAGATCGGGGTGGCCTCGACCAAGGCCTTTACCTGCCAGCTGGCGGTGCTGGCCGCACTCGCTGCAAACCTCGCGCGTGCCAAGGGACGGCTGAGCGAGGAGCAGGAGCGCGAGATCGTCGCTCACCTGCAGGAAGCGCCCGAAGCCATGAGCCAGGCCCTGGGCCATGACGAGGACATTGCGGCCATGGCGCACCTCATCGCGCCGGCGCGTGACGTGCTCTACCTTGGTCGCGGCCCCGAATATCCGATGGCGCTGGAAGGTGCGCTGAAATTGAAGGAGATCAGCTACATCCACGCGGAAGGCTATGCCGCGGGCGAGATGAAGCACGGACCGATCGCGCTGATCGACGATCTGGTCCCGGTGATCGTGCTGGCGCCGTCAGGACCGCTGTTCGAAAAGACCGTCAGCAACATGCAGGAAGTGCGTGCCCGGGGCGGCAAGATCGTGCTCATCAGCGACGCAAAGGGACTTGCCGACGCGGGCGAGGGATGCATGGCCACCATCGAGATGCCGGAAGTGCACCCGCTGATCGCGCCGCTGGTCTACGCCGTCCCGGTCCAGCTGCTCGCCTATCACGTGGCGGTGGCCAAAGGCACCGACGTCGACCAGCCGCGCAACCTCGCAAAGAGCGTGACGGTCGAGTGATCAGGCGGCGAGGTTGAGCTCGCCCACTCGCTTCTTCAACCGTTCGTAGAGAAAATCGATCACCAGTCGAACCGCCGGAGTGTGGCGAACGCGTTCGTGCGTCAGCAGCCACATCACGCGACCGTGGCCGGTTTTCGGCGGCATGCATCGGACAAGGTCCGATTCTCCATCGGCGATCACGCAGGGGAGGACCCCAATCCCCATGCCGGCACGGATGCCGGTGAGTAGTCCGGTCGACGTGCCCTGCTGGATCGTAACCTGTTCGCGAAGCCCGAACTCTTCGAGGATGGCTTCGTAGGCGCGCCACAGGTTTCCACCGCCGCCGCCAACTAGCGAGTGCTGCCGAAGCTCCGCTTTGCTGTGGGGTACGCCGCCATGTCGCTGCGCGTAGTCACGGCTGCAATAGAAGGTCCAGTCATCGTCGCAGATCCGACGGCCGACGATCCCAGCGGGGGCTGATTTGGATGTGCTGCGCAAGGCAATATCAGCCTCGCCGGCTCCCAAGTCTCGAAGGGATCTGCTGCTGTCGAGCTCGATCCGGATTTCGGGATGTCTTTCGTACAAATCTACGAGCATTGGGCTCAGCAGCGCATCAGCGAAAATGTCTTCGGTGGTCAGCCGGACTATTCCGCCGGTTTCGCGTGCGGACGCGGCGGCGGCTTCCTCAAACCGTGCGGCTGCACCGGCGACCGCCCGTGCGCGTTCCAGCAGACTCTCACCGACAGGTGTCAGTGCATAGCCCGCCTGGCGCCGATCGAAGAGAGGAAAGCCGGTGGCCGCTTCCAATGCGGCAATGCGGCGCGCCACCGTGGTCTGGCTGGTGCGGAGTTCTCGACCGGCTCGCAATGTGCTGCCGTGATCGGCGACTGCGAGAAAATAGCGCAGGTCGTTCCAGTCGAGCATGACGCTGATTAGCTCCGTCAGGTTCTCGGTTCATTCTGCAATTTTGCAGAACGATAACACAAACTCGTTGCTTATCAAAACTGATTTGCTGACATAGATGGATGGTCGCTCCGGTGCTCGCCGGTCCTGAATGAGGGAGACGCGACATGACCAAGTTGATTCCAGCATTATTGATCGTACTCGCGCCTTTGCCGCTGGCAGCGCAACCAGTCGAAGCGGTGACGAGCACCGTCCAGACAGCCGACCTCGACCTGTCGAGTAAGTCCGGGCAGCGCACCCTCGATCGCCGACTATTTCAGGCAATTGCCGAGGTTTGCGGCACGGCATCGCCATCCGATCTCGCCGGCCAGAACAAGGTCCGGGCCTGCCGGTCAGATGCACGAGGGCGCTTCGCGCCGGAAAGAGACCAGCGAATCGCCGCTGCCTCTGGCCAGCCGATAGAAGTGGCTGCCCGCTAAAGAAACCAGTTGAAACAGTTGCGCCGCAAAGGGCATTGCCGAGTGATGGAGATCACGGGCGGATGTCATTGCGGCGCGGTTCGATTCAGGGCGAGCGTTGCCAATTCGCCGGTTCCGGCGCTCGACTGCAATTGCTCGATCTGTTCGATGACCGGATTCATGCACGTCATGGTTCCGCATCACCAGTTCCGGCTCGAGAGCGGAGACGACAAGCTAACCAGCTACCGCTTCGGCTCGGGCGCAGCCGAGCATTTGTTCTGCTCGGTTTGCGGGGTGAAGAGTTTTTACCAGCCGCGCAGCCATCCCGAGGCTTGGAGCGTCAATGCCAATTGCCTCGACCAACCGCTCGACCTTGCAATCGAGCATTTCGACGGCCGCAATTGGGAGAGGGCGAAAGCCGCCCTCGACGAAGGCGGAGACGCTGGTTAGGGCCACCGGCGTGACTCATGCTGCACTCCGCCTTCGTCTCGATTCCAGTGCTCTCAAGCAGAACTGGCACTGGCTGCAGAAGATGTCCGGCACCGCGACCGGCGCGGCGATCAAGGCGGACGGCTATGGGCTGGGTGCCCGCGAGGTGATGAACTGGCTGGCGGCCGAAGGCTGCCGGAACTTCTTCGTATCGACCTGGGTAGAGGCCGAAGCGCTGGGCAACATCCCGGACGGAACGGTGGTCAGCGTCCTTCACGGCGCCGGACCCGATGACATAGGCACGGCCCTCGCTTCGTCCGCGCGACCGGTCCTCAATACGCCGCAGCAGGTTGCGCGCTGGAAGGAGGCCGCCCCGGGACGGCCGTGTGATGTCATGATCGATACTGGCATCAACCGGCTGGGTCTGCGCACCGACGAGGTGCACCTGCTGGATGGCCTCAAGATCGAAACGTTGATGAGTCACCTGGCGTGTGCAGACGAGGATAGCGAGATGAACGCGGTCCAGCGCGACCGATTTACCGCCGTCGCCGCAACCGTTGGCGCAAGGCGTTATAGCCTCGCCAACAGCGCGGGCATTTGCCTTGGCCGCGACTATGCGTTCGACCTCGTCCGGCCCGGCCTCGCGCTGTACGGCGGCACGCCGCGTGAGGAGGCTGATGGAAAGATCAGGCAGGTTGCCTTCCCGGAGGCGGAGATCATTCAGCGCAGGACGATCAAGGCCGGCGAGGCCTGCGGTTACGGGGCGACCTGGACCGCGCAGGCCGATACCGAGGCAGCTGTTGTCAACATCGGCTATGCCGACGGTTACCTGCGCTGCTTTGCGGGGCGCGGAGCGGCCAGCATCGATGGCTTGTCCCTGCCGCTGATCGGGCGGGTGTCGATGGACCTTCTGATCATGGATGCCAGCGCGGCGCCCGATGCACGGGAAGGCGATTGGGTGACCCTCGATTATGAACTGCCGTCCGCGGCGGAGGCGTCGGGTCTGTCCCAGTATGAGCTGCTAACTGGGCTCAGTGAGCGGCTGGAGCGGCGCTGGGTCTAGCTTTTGGCGCGGGGGTTTTGGGCTTGAAGGCGCACAGGTCCGCAACTGGACAGCGCCAGCACTCGGGCGTTCGTGCCTTGCAGGTATAGCGACCGTGCAGAATCAGCCAGTGGTGCGCATGGGTGATGAACGGTGCCGGGGTTGCCTTTTCGAGCTTTAATTCGACTTCCAACGGCGTCTTGCCCCTGGCAAGGCCCGTCCGATTTCCCACGCGGAAAATATGCGTGTCCACCGCGATCGTCGGCTCGCCGAATGCGACATTGAGGACGACGTTGGCGGTCTTGCGGCCTACCCCGGGTAAAGTCTCCAGCTCGCCGCGTTCGCGCGGAATTTCGCCGTCGAATTTATCAACCAGGATTCGCGCTGCAGCGATGACATTCTTCGCCTTGGTATTGAACAGGCCGATGGTCTTAATGTGTTCCTTCAGCCCTTCCTCGCCCAGATCGAGCATCTGCTGCGGCGTCCGGACCTTTGCGAATAGCGTGCGTGTTGCCTTGTTCACCCCAACGTCGGTCGCCTGCGCCGATAGGGCTACGGCGACGAGCAGAGTGTAGGGGTTCACATATTCCAGCTCAGTCTCTGGCGCGGGGTTCGCCTCCGCCAGCCGCCGGTAGAATTCGAAAATGTCGGCTTTCTTCACAGCGAGTCAATGACGTCGCGCATGGTGTAGAGACCGGGGGGCTTACCGCGCAGGAAGCGGGCGGCAGCGAGGGCACCCCTGGCGAAGATGGCGCGGCTTTCGGCGCGGTGCGAGAGGATCAGCCGCTCGTCTGGGCCCAGGAACATCACGTCATGGTCGCCCGCCACGGTGCCTCCGCGGATGGAGGCATAGCCGATCGCGCCCTTTTCGCGATTCAGGTCCGTACCGTCGCGCCCGCGCTCCTCGGTCGCCTTGCCTCTTCCTCGCTTTGCAGCCTCGCCTAGATAAAGTGCGGTGCCCGACGGGGCGTCGGCCTTCTTCCGGTGATGGGCTTCGGCGATTTCGATGTCCCAATGCTCGGGCCCCAGTACAGCCGCCGCGCGCTCGACCAGGTCGGCGAGCAGGGCTACACCTAGCGAGGTATTGGGAGCGCGAAGGACCGCGACGCTCTCCGCCGCCCTGGCAATCGTCTCGTCTGCAAGCTCATCGAGACCCGTCGTGCCGATGAGGATCGGAACGCCAGCACTCACGGCGCGGTCGAGGCTCGTCGGCAAAGCGCCGAGGCCTGAGAAGTCGATAAGCACGTCGCCATTGTCGTTCGACAGCAGGAACGACGAATCCTCATCGATCGCGGCCTTGATCGCTTTGCCCATGCGGCCGTCTGGTGCGAACAGGGCGATGCGGACGGGTTGCTGGTCGGTGCGCATCGCGGGTTGATGGCCGATGCGTCAGTCGTGCGCAATGCCCAGCCGCTGCTGGAGGGCGAGGGCTGCCTGCGGCGCCCGAACCTTCGCACCGTTGATCATGAAGATGTAGGAGTCGCGGCCGCCAGCCGTCCATTTTCGTGCCTGCTTCGCGAAGCCATCCAGCGCTTCCCCGTCATAGCCGGTGGCGTTGTCCTCGCTCATCCGCTGGAGGCGGGCGTAACCGAAGCTGGCCGTGTCCGCGTCGACGGTCGGAAATTCGTCATCGTCACCGAATGCGATCGCCACATCATGGTCGCGGCAGAGCGCGAAGAATTTCTCGTCGCGGAAACTTTCGTGGCGCGGCTCGATGACGTGGCGGAGGGGAACGTCGTCACGCTTGGCCGGGAGCAGGTCGAGGAACGCCCCGATATCTTCACGATCGAACTGTCGATGAGCGGCAAGCATCCAGAGGATGGGACCTAGCTTGCTGTCGAGCGCAGTGAGACCCTGCGCCAGGAAATTGCCGATACCTTCGCCCGCTTCCGCCAGCTTGGGACGGGTGACGCAGTACCGCGAGCCTTTCACCGCGAACTGAAAATCGTCGGGCACCGCGTCGGCCCAGGCTTGCCAACTCGTGGGCTTCTGGCGGCCATAGAAGGTGGCGTTGATCTCGATCGCACCGAACTGGCGGGCGGCGTACTCGAGTTCGCACCTTTGCGGCAGATCGTTCGGATAAAATGTTCCGCGCCACGGCGGATAGGTCCAGCCGCCAATGCCGATACGGGTCACAGGCCTCGTCATGGAGGCCATAACGGTCCGCGGCGCCAGGCGCTCCGTCAGTCCTTGGGCAGGAAACGGGCCGCGACGTCGCGGGCGAGGCGAGCGGGTCGGTGGGTGACCGCGTCAAGGCAGCACCACTGACTCTTCACCTCGGCCAGAACGACCTCGCCGCGCTTGATGACGGTGGTGAAGAAGGCCTTGGCGCCTTCCACGCGTTCCGCGATCACATCGGCGACGACAAGGTCGTCGAGGAAGGTCGGGCGGCGGTACTTGATCTCGTGGCTGAGCGCGATCCACAGGTGCTTGGCGACAGCTTCGGGTGGGGCAACCTTTTCCCAGAACTCAACAACCGCCTCCTGCACCCATTTCAGATACACGCTGTTGTTGACATGACCCATATGGTCGATGTCCTCAGCTTGGATGCCAATCGGGTGATGAAAAGCCTGATTATTCATGTTCCTCGACCCTGACGGTCGCTTACATTCGTGTCAATATCGTTACCGAAGCTGGCTGTCCTTGCTGCCGCGCCGGTTGATAGCGGAATGCACGACGGCCCGGTCGCGTTCCGACTGGCAGGCAACGCAAGTGCGCACCCCGGGCAGTGCAGCGCGGCGCTTGACCGGGATTGGCTCACCGCAGTCGTCGCAGTCCTCCGCGCTCTCTCCAGCAGGCATGCGCAGGCGCGCCGCCTGGATCGCGTCCTTCACCGTGTCATCTATCTGGTCCTGCACCGCGCCATCGCGCGTCCATCCGCCGGCCAATTGCGTTTCCTTCCAATACGTAAATGGTGACAGACTGGTCCAAGTTCCAGATGTTGTAAGGATCAGAAGATGAGCAACTTGCGCAATATCGTGATCCTGACCGGAGCGGGGACCAGCGCGGAGAGCGGGCTGGCGACGTTTCGCGGGCCAGACGGGCTGTGGGAAGGTCATCGGGTCGAAGATGTCGCGACGCCGCAGGCCTTTGCGCGCGATCCGGCGTTGGTTCACAATTTCTACGACGCGCGGCGGGCGCGGCTGGCCGAGGTGGAGCCCAATGCAGCGCATACGGCGCTGGCGCGGCTGGATGCCGAATGGCCCGGCGCCCTTCTGATCGTCACCCAGAATGTCGATGATCTACACGAACGGGCGGGGGCGAAGCGCCTGCTGCACATGCACGGGGAACTGGCGAGCGGCTGGTGCCTCCGATGCAATGAGCGGTTCGGCTGGGCTGGGCCGATGGGCAACGGCGGTGCCTGCCCGGCTTGCCAGACCGTCGGCATGGTACGGCCCGACATCGTGTGGTTCGGCGAAATGCCCTATGAGATGGAGAGGATCGACCAGGCTATCGTGCGAGCCGATCTGTTTGTGTCGATCGGCACGTCAGGCGCGGTCTACCCGGCGGCGGGCTTCGTCCAGACCGCGCGATATCACGGGGCGCGGACGCTGGAGATCAACTTGGAGCCGAGCCAGGGTAGCTTGTTCTTCGATGAGCGGCGCTATGGACCGGCGAGCGTGGAGGTCCCCAAGTGGGTAGAAGAGGTATTGGCAGGGTCGCCAAACGTATAACGCTGTCTTTACTCGCTCCAATCCAGGCCGATGTCCTGATAAAGCCCGCGATCTTCGTCCCAGCGCGGGTTGACCTTCACATGCAGGAACAGGTGGACCTTGCGGCCGAGGTGTTCGGCGATGGCTTCGCGGGCGGCCTGGCCAATGGCTTTCAGGCGGGCGCCGCCCTTCCCGACGACAATTGCCTTCTGACTGTCGCGCTCGATCAGGATCTGCTGGTGGATAACCGTTGAGCCGTCCTTGCGATCCTCCCACTTCTCCGTCTCGACGGCCGCGGAATAGGGAACTTCGGCGTGGAGCTGCAGGTAGAGTTGCTCACGGGTTAGCTCATTGGCCACCATGCGGTCGGTGGCGTCGGTCAACTGGTCTTCAGGGAAGTGCCAAGGGCCTTCGGGCATCGCGGAGGCGAGGTGCGCCTTAAGATCCGCGACGCCGTCGCCGGTGGTCGAAGAAATCATAAAAATCTGTTCGGGCTTAAGTCGCTCGGCCAGCCGTGCCGCGAGGACTAGCAGGTCTTCCTTTTTAGCGATGTCGACCTTGTTGAGGACGAGGATCTTGGGCTCCGGCCGGGCCTCGACGCCTTCGATGACCTGCTCAACGCGCGGGCCGACTTTGGCCGCCGCATCAATAACGAGTACCACGCGGTCGGCGTCCTCGGCGCCTTCCCAGGCGGCCTTGACCATGGCCCGATCAAGCCGGCGATTAGGAGTGAAGATGCCAGGCGTGTCGACGAGCAAGATCTGCGCGTCGCCCTCTATCGCGATGCCCATCAGGCGGGCGCGGGTGGTCTGCGCCTTGGGACTGACGATCGCGACCTTTTGTCCGACCAGGGCGTTTACCAGCGTCGACTTGCCTGCATTCGGCGCGCCGAGGACGGCTACGAGGCCGCAGCGTCGAGTCATGAAATCTTCTCCAGTAGCGCGGCTGCCGCGGCGGTTTCGGCTTCCTGTTTCGAGGCGCCCTCGGCTTCTGCTTCGCCGTGGCGGCCGAGAGTAACCTTCACTTTGAAGCGCGGGGCGTGGTGCGGGCCGTAGCGGCTGACCAGTTCATAGGCGGGAACGCCCAAGTTCTTCGCGGCCGCCCGTTCCTGAAGCGCGGACTTCGGATGCACCGGTGCGCGCTTCTGCTCTTCGAGGAAGGGGGCCCAATTGGTGCGCACGAAGCGGTCGGCAGGTTCGAGCCCACCGTCAATGAATAGGGCGCCCAGCACCGCCTCGACCACGTCTCCTACGACATTGTCGCTGAGGTTGGCATGGTCTTCGCGAGCTTGGCGGCCAAGGCGGATATGGCGCGGCAAATCGAGGTCACGGCCGACGTCAGCGCAGGTCTCGCGGGCAACAAGCGCATTGTAGCGGCGGCTCATTTTGCCTTCCGGCTCGCTCGGGAACCGCTCGTACAACCAATGGGCGACGACGAGGCCGAGCACCCGGTCGCCGAGGAATTCCAGCCGCTCATAGGTTTCGCGGCCATGACTGCCATGAGTTAGTGCCCGTTCGAACAACTTGGCATCCGAAGGAGCGCGACCGAGTGTCTCGGCGATGAAAGGGGGGAGCTGGGTCACGGGTGGTAGTCGGTCCCGATGCGCTCGGTACGAAGCGCTGTGAACCAGCTGATCGGATTGATCCACGAGGCGCTCCCGTCGGTCGACCAGAAGGCAAGCTCGGCGCGGCCGACGATGCGGTCGATGGGCACGAAGCCCATGCCGCCGATTTCGACCGCATAGCGGCTATCGAGGCTGTCGTCGCGATTATCGCCCATCAGGAAGAGGTGGCCTTCGGGAACGCGGACTGGGCCGAAGACATCGGCCATGCCGGCGTCGGTCTGGTCGAGCACGGTGAAGCTAGGACCGTTGGGCAATTGCTCGCGGTAAGCAGGATAGACACAACCGGGCCGGCCCTCTGCGTCATCTCGGTACATCTGCACGGCGGGCGGGACGACGCGACACGGGCTGTTGGGTGTGATCGGAAGGACCTTGTCCTCGATCGGCTGACGCGGGACTGGGCGGCCGTTGAGGATGACCTGACCGCCTTGGACAGCGATTGTGTCGCCCGGGAGGCCGATCACGCGCTTCACTACATCGACATCCTCCGGACCCATGAACACGACCACGTCGCCGCGTTCGGGCGTAGAGCCGAAAACTCGGCCATCGAAGGGCGGGAAGCCGAACGGGAAGCTTACCCGAGCGTAACCATACGGCCATTTGGACACGAACAGATAATCGCCGATCATCATCGTTGGCAGCATCGAGCCGGACGGAATGCTGAACGGGGCGACGATCAGGCTTCGCAGAACCCAGGCCGCGAACGCCAGAATCAGCAGCGATTTCAGGAAGCTGCCGGGCGTTTCCTTGGTCTTTTCGGTAGGCGGCACGGAATAAGCCTTGCGGCGGGAGAAGGGGAAATTCATGTCTCGCCCGCTTTTGAGGGAAGGGCGGGGAAGGTCAAGCGGGGATGGAAATTGCCCCGCGTCCCTCTATGAGGCTGGCGATGGCGAATCTTGACCGCAACGCCGCGTGGACGGCAATCGAATCCAGCTCGGCAAAGCGGCTGTCAGACCTGTTCGCAGACGACGCGGAGCGGGTAGCGAATCTCAGCCGAAACGTCGCGGGCATCCACTTCGATTGGTCGAAGACGCACCTCGACAGCACTCTGCTGTCATCGTTCGAGCTGCTGGCCGAAGCTGCCGGATATAAGGCGGCTCGCGAGACATTGTTTGCCGGCGGCATCGCGAATGTTACCGAGGGTCGGACTGCGACACACGTTGCCGAGCGCGGTGAGGGCAGTCCTGAGGACAATCGCCTGGCGGCGGAGCGGCACGGGCGGATGCGCAGCCTGGTCGACGCGATCGAGGGCGGGGCATTCGGCGAAATCGAATCGATTCTTCACATTGGCATTGGTGGGTCGGCGCTGGGTCCTGACCTGGTCATCGACGCGCTAGGCCGCGATGCCGACCGGTTCGAAGTGCGGGTGCTGGCCAATATCGACGGCGAAGCCTTCGACCGGGCGACCTGGGGCCTCGATCCTGCATCGACGCTGGTCGTCGCGGTCAGCAAGACCTTCACAACAACGGAAACGCTGACCAATCTGGACGCCGCGCTGGAATGGCTGCGCGACGCGGGCGTTAGCGACCCATATGGCCAGGTAATCGCAGTGACTGCTGCACCCGACAAGGCTGTCGAGTTCGGTATCGACGAGACACGCATCCTGCCTTTTGGCGAGGGCGTGGGCGGACGTTATTCGCTGTGGTCGGCCGTCGGCCTTTCTATCGCGCTGGCGCTCGGCTGGGGGGCGTTCGAGGAGTTGCTCGAGGGCGCGGCGGAGATGGACCGTCATGTGAAGCTCAGCGACGGCACGGCCAATGTGACGTTGCTGGCGGCCTTCGCCGACCAGTTTTATGCGCAGGTCCGGCATGCTCAAACGCGCGCCGTCTTCGCCTATGACGAGCGGCTGCAGCTGCTCCCCGACTATCTCCAGCAGCTGGAGATGGAATCAAACGGCAAGTCGGTCACAGCCGATGGCGAAGCGTTAAGCCGTGCATCCGCGCCAGTTACGTGGGGCGGGGTCGGCACAGATGCACAGCACGCTGTCTTCCAGCTGCTTCACCAAGGCACTGTGCCGGTGCCGGTTGAATTTGTCGCCGTGGTCGAGAATGAAGACAGCATGGACCTGCGGCATCACCAGTTGCTGCTCGCCAATTGTTTTGCGCAAGGCGCCGCGCTGATGGCGGGCCGAGCGAACGAAGATGCGGCGCGGGCTTATCCGGGCGATCGGCCATCCTCGACAATCTTACTGGACCGGCTCGACGCCAGGTCGCTGGGCGCTCTTATCGCTTTTTACGAGCACCGCACCTTTGCCAATGCGGTCCTTCTAGGCATCAACCCGTTCGACCAGTTCGGCGTGGAGCTGGGCAAGGAAATTGCTCGCTCGCTCGACGAACCGGAAGGGCGCGTGAAGCTGGACCCGTCGACCCGCGACCTTATCGAAAGGGCTGGACTGTGACCGACTTCGACCTGTTTGTGATCGGCGCCGGATCGGGCGGGGTGCGCGCGGCGCGGATCGCCGCGGCCCATGGCGCGAAGGTCGCGGTGGCCGAAGAGCATAAGGTCGGCGGCACCTGCGTCATTCGCGGCTGCGTGCCCAAGAAGCTACTCGTCTATGGCGCACATTTCGCCGAGGATCTGAACGACGCGGCGATGTTCGGCTGGGATATACCCAGCTGCTCGTTCAGTTGGCCGGTGCTGCGGGACAATGTGCTGGCGGAGGTGAGTCGCCTAGAGGGCCTGTACAAGCAGACGCTGTCCAACCACGACGTGACCATTTTCCACGAGCGGGCAACGCTCGCTGGTCCGAACGAGGTGCGGCTGGCGTCGGGTAAGACGGTTACCGCAGGAAAAATTCTGATTGCGACGGGCGCACGGCCTTTCATGCCCGAAGTCGAGGGCGTGGAGCATGCCATCAGCTCCAACGAGGTGTTTCACCTTGAAAGGCTGCCGAAGAGGATCGTAATCGCCGGTGGCGGCTATATCGCCAACGAATTTGCTGGGATCTTTCACCAGTTCGGCAGCCATGTCGTCGTCGTGAATCGATCGGAGACGATCCTTCGCGGCTATGACGAGCAGATGCGTGACCGGTTGCTGCAAATCTCGATGATCAAGGGCATTGAGTTCCGCTTCAACTCCTCGTTCGACAAGATCGAGCGGCGCGATGACGGCAAGCTGCATTTGTCGATGCGCGGCTGCGATGACCTAGAGGCCGACGCGGTGTTGTTCGCGACAGGGCGCGTGCCAAATGTCGAGGGGCTTGGGCTTGAAGGCGTCGGTGTCGAGCTTGGCGACAAGGGCCAAGTCAAGGTCGATGCGAACAGCCGCACGAGCGTGCCGTCGATATTCGCGGTCGGCGATGTAACCGACCGCATCCAACTAACGCCGGTCGCGATCCGCGAAGGTCATGCCTTCGCCGACACTGAGTTCGGCAAGAAGCCGTGGACGGTAGATTATGGCTGCGTGCCGCACGCCGTTTTTTCGCACCCGCCGATTGCAGGCGTCGGAATGACCGAGGGCGAGGCGCGCAACAAGCTGGGGCAGGTGCGAACCTACACCAGCGATTTCCGGCCGATGAAGAACGTGCTGGCAGGCCGCAACGAGCGCTCGCTTTACAAGCTCGTGGTTGACGCAGCTACCGACGAGGTAGTCGGCATCCATATGATCGGGCCGGATGCGCCCGAAATCCTGCAGGCGGCTGCCATCGCGGTGAAGGCCGGCCTCAAGAAGGCCGACTTCGACCAAACGGTTGCCCTTCATCCCACCATGTCCGAAGAACTGGTCTTGATGCGCTGATGCACGACATTCTTATCATCGGGGCGGGGCACAATGGCCTGACCTGCGCCTATTATCTCGCAAAGAAGGGCCTGAAGGTCGCAGTGCTGGAGGCCGCCGACAAGGTCGGCGGGGCAGCAGTGACCGACGAGTTCCACCCCGGTTTTCGCAACAGCGCCGCGAGTTACACCGTGTCCCTGCTGCAGCCAAAGGTCATCCGCGACCTGGAATTGGAGCGGCATGGCCTGAAGGTGGTGCTGCGCAAAATCGACAATTTCCTTCCCGGGCCAAAGCGGAGCTATTTGCTGTCGGGCCGCAACGGGCTGACACGGTCGGAGCTAGCCCGGCACGTTCCCAGCGATGGAGCGGCGTACGACCGCTACAATGAAGAGCTGGAAACAGTTGTCCCGCTGATCCGCAAGTGGCTGTTAAAGGCACCGCCCGAAGCGGGAGCAGGGCTGCGCGGGCTGCCGAGGCTGGCGAGCCTGGGCAGGGACCTTGTCGGCCTGTCGACGGACGAGGTGCGGACCGTGCACGAGTTCGCTACCAAGAGCGCAGGTGACATCCTTGACCGCTTCTTCGACGGCGAAATGGCCAAGGCGCTCTTTGCGTTCGATGGCATCGTTGGCAATTTCGCGTCTCCCTACACGCCGGGTACGGCCTATGTGCTGTTGCACCACCTGTTCGGTGAGGCGGCTGGGGTTCCCGGGGCGTGGGGGCATGCGATAGGTGGCATGGGTGCGATCACGCAGGCGATGGCCAAGGCCTGCCGCGAGGCGGGGGTCGACATCGTCCTTAATGCACCGGTCAGCGAAATCATCGTCGAGAAGGGACGTGCCGCGGGCGTGGTTTCGGGCGGCAAGAGCTGGCGCGCGTCGACAGTCGTCGCCGGCGTAAACCCGAAGCTGCTGTTCGACCGGCTGGTGCCCAAGGGCACGGTCAGCAACCAGGTCGAGCAGCATTTTCATCACTGGGGCTGTGAAAGCGCGACTTTCCGGATGAATGTCGCACTGGACAAGCTGCCGAACTTCCCGGCGCTGCCCGGTCGCGGCGATCACCTGACCGCCGGCATCATCATCGCGCCGAGCATGGACTATATGCACCGCGCCCACGCCGACGCCGCGCTCAACGGCTGGTCGTCGCAACCTGTGGTCGAAATGCTGATCCCCTCAACGCTCGACGACAGCCTGTCCCCGAAGGGCAAGCATGTTGCCAGCCTGTTCTGCCAGCACTTCCGCTACAAGCTGCCGGACGGACGGTCGTGGGATGCCGAGCGTGAAGCGGCGGCCGATACGATTATCGCGACGGTCGATGCACACGCACCGGGCTTCGCCAAGTCGGTGATCGCCCGGCAAATCCATTCGCCGCTGGACCTCGAGAGACGCTTCGGCCTGATTGGCGGCGATATTTTCCACGGCAAGATGGGGTCGGACCAGCTGTTCAGCGCGCGGCCGATGATTGGGGCGTCCAATTACCGGATGCCGCTGCCGGGTCTGTACCTGTGTGGATCGGGGGCGCATCCCGGCGGCGGCGTAACCGGGGCACCGGGACATAATGCAGCCCAGGCGATCTTGGACGACCGCAAGCCCTGGGCGCGCCGCGCATGAGTAAGCCCCTCGCCGGCGTCCGTGTGCTGGATCTCAGCCGCGTGCTGGCGGGCCCTTGGGCGACCCAGCTGCTCGCCGACCTTGGCGCCGAGGTGATCAAGGTCGAGCGCCCCGGTGAAGGGGACGATACGCGACATTGGGGACCACCTTGGCACGAGCATGATGGGGAAAAAGTCGCCGCCTATTTCCTGGCCGCGAATCGCGGAAAGCAGTCGGTCGCGATCAATTTCGGCACCGAAGAAGGGGCGGCGCTCGTCCGCAAAATGGCGGCGGACGCAGATGTCGTCGTGGAGAATTTCAAAGTCGGTGGTCTGAAGAAATTCGGGCTGGACGCCGACAGCCTTCGAGCTGCGAACCCCCGGCTAGTGTACGCGTCGATTACCGGCTTCGGACAGGACGGCCCCTATTCCGCGCGGGCCGGCTACGACTATATCATCCAGGGGATGGGCGGGCTGATGAGCCTGACCGGCGTGCCGGACGGGGAGCCGGGCGGCGGACCGATGAAGGTCGGCGTGGCGGTCGCGGATTTGTTCACCGGCATGTACACTGCCAACGCCATTCTTGCGGCGCTCTACCGGCGCGAACAGACGGGCGAAGGCGCAACGCTCGACGTGGCGTTATTCGACACGCAGCTTGCCATGCTTGCGAACCAAGCGTCCAATGCACTGGTCAGCGGCGTTGATCCAAAGCGGCTTGGCGCTGGCCATCCGAACATCGTGCCGTACCAACCGTTCCAAGCGTCGGACCAAGCGATCATTATCGCGGTTGGCAACGACCGGCAGTTCGCGCGGCTTGCGGAAATATTGGGCCGGACCGAGTGGGCCGCTGATCCCGACTTCGCGACCAACGCCGCCCGCGTCGCCTCGCGCGACCGGTTGGTGCCGATGATTGCGGAAATCATCGGTTCGAGGTCTGCCGCCCAATGGTTGGATCAGTTGGAACGGGCTGGCATCCCGGCCGGGCCGATCAACACGATCAGCCAGGCGCTGGCTGACCCGCAGGCAATATATCGCGGTGCGCGCATCCAGGCGGGTGGCGGCGACCTTGGCGAAGTACCGATGGTCGGATGCCCCATCCGCATCGACGGTGAGCGCAGCGACGCGCCACTGCCGCCGCCAGCGCTCGGCGAGCACGGCCGATTGTTGCGGGAAATGCTCGGCGACGACGAATACCGGCGGCTCAAGGCCGCCGGCATCGTGGCTTAGTCGATCGCCTCGTCCTTGTACCGGGACTGGATGAAACGGCCCTGTGTTTCGAAGGCGGCGAGGTCGGCCCGGGCCAGTTTCTCCGAGATTTCCGTCAGGGCCTGACGCCCCGCGGACAGCGCTTCGACCAAGCGCTGATCAACGCTGACGCCTTCGCCGTCGCGTTCGTTGCGATACGGGGGCGGCACATGCAGGTACCGATCGATGAGACCCGGAAGGTGGCTGGACATCAGCCGGCGGGCGTCCTGGGCGCTGGGATCAAGTTCCGGAACCCGCTCCAGCGTCTGGCGGAGGGCAGGAAGCGCTGCCGAAAGCTGATCCAGTTCAGCCTGCGCGGGCGCAGGAAGCGCGCGGCGTGCACGGAATAGGTAGCTGTCGAAGCGCTGAACCATCTGGCCGTTGGGCAAGTCGGGAGTAACGTTGGGCGCCGCGATTTCCTTGTTTCCGCCTACCAGCAGGAGTGCCGCGACACCGACGGCTAAGCCGACTGCGGCAAGGAAGCCAAACATTCCGATCGGAACGATCATTCCGATGATGATCGTCGCTAGGCTGATCACGCCTACGGCGATGCCGGCCCGGGTAACGGCGCGGCCCAGTCCGGCGTTCAGCCGCTGGCGCTCCCGCCGGGCGGCGTCGCGAACGGCACCGCCCCGTTCGTCCAGCTGCTGCATGACGCGGTCGGCGCGGGCAATCGCCTGGTCGGCTTTGTCAGTCGTCATTTCTGCTCGATCGGGGTGAAGGGGGAGGCGGCATTTTCAAGCTTGCCTTGGGCGACGCCTTCGGCCCGGGCGATATAGCCCTTCGACTTCTCGACTTCGTTGCCAAGCGTGTCGACCGTTTGCTTCATGTTGGCGAGCGCAGCCAGCTTGAACTGGTCGATCTGGTCCATCGTGTCGTAAATATTCTGGAAGGCGCGTTGCAGCGTTTCAAGCGGGATCGTCGAGCTCGCTGCCTGTTCATGGATCGCACCGGTTTGAGTCCGGAGCAGTTCGCCGGTGGTGTCGATCATTCCTGCCGTCGTGGCATTGAGCGCACTTACCTGTTCTAGCACGAGGCGCTGGTTGGTCATTGCCTGGGCGACTGTCACGGCAGTGCGAAGTGCGGCAACCGTGGTGGTCGAAGCGCGATCAACGCCCTTCACCAGCTCGACATTGTTCTTCTTGACGAGATCGAGTGCGAGATAGCCTTGAACAGTGACTGCCATCTGGGTGAGCAGATCAGTGGTGCGCTGGCGCGTATAGAACAGAGCGCTTTCGCGGATCGCCTTGGCCTTGGCAGGCTCCGTCGCGTCGAGTTCGTTCGCCTTATCCTCCAGCTGCTTGTCGAGGCTCTTGGAGATGTGGATCATCTGTTCGAGGCGGTGCATCGTCTTCCACAGCCCGGCGCGCTCCGTGTCGATCGCGGCATTGTCCATCAGCAACTCGTCCTTGCCATTGCCGAGGCGCGACAGGATCGCGGAGATGTGGGTTTGCGAACTGCGGTACTTGTCGAAGTAATTATTGATGCGCTTCCCGAAGGGGATGATGCCCAGGAATTTGCGGGTCGTGAACGACTTGCTATTTTCCTTCGGGTCGAGGGCCTCGACGGTACGGCGAAGCTCGGTCAAGTCGGCGCCGATACCCGTGTCGCTGTCGATGGCCTTGACCGGACGATCGAGGAAGCGGTTCGAAGCGCCTGCGGCCTCGGCGATTTCCTTGCGGCCCATCGCAGTGAGTGCATCGACCTTCTTGCCGAACTCGGGGCTGTTGGAATCCAGCGCTGCCAATTCCTCGACAAATTTCGCGACCTTCTGGTCGAGTTCGCTCGTCTCCTCGGTTTTCAGCGGTACCAGGCCGGCCGCCTCCTGCACGGTGATCGGCTGAAGCGCCTCGGGCGGCTCCAGCTTGATCTTCGTTGCGGTCGCGGTCGTGCTCGACGGGTCGCTGGCCATATTCAATCCTTTTCTTCCCTGTTGCCCGGGAAGGTGGAACGCCCTCCATCCCCGCGCAAGAGGCTTATAAGTGTATTATAGGGGTAAGACGCGTAGCTTCAAGGGGGATTATCCCGTTGAAGCATGTAACTGAAAAGCCTACCCTCCGGACTCCACAACGGAGCCGTAACGGGGCAGGGTTAGAAAATGCTCAAGGCAATTTCGATCCGCACGTATGCGGCGGTGGCGTTCCTAATTTTCATCCTTTGGCTTCCAAAGGACTGGGAGGACCAAGCGCAGGCTTGGGCGGTCTGGGCGCGGTGGTTGGGCGTGCTTAACCGAGAGATTCTTCTTTGGGTCTTTTTGCTCACCCTCTTGGTCTGGCTTGTGTCGATTGACGCCCGCCCACTCGTCCGGAAGTGGCTTCGAAAGCGGCCCGATTTGATAATTGAAAGGTGCGTCCACGTTGAGACTTCGCCAATTAAAACTGACAAGTCGGCTCGCGTGGACGGCCTTTACTGCAATCGGGCCTATGTCGTTGTTCGGAACAATCGCCCTGACAAGCGAACACTTCGTCGAGTGACCGCCAAGTTGCACTTATTCGGCGCGCCGCGCGGGCTGTGCTCCAAAGATGGGTGGGAAATTGACCTTCGGCATGGAGAAGCCGCGTATTTTGAAATTGGTCGGGTCCTCTCTGATCGGCACGCCGGGATGCCGCTGATGAAACCGATGGAGTTTCCGGCATCCGTCGTCGAAACCGCGCAAATCAACCTAAAGGTAGGAGGGCTAACTTTTTTCGCTGCTCCTGACGACCAAGAGCCGCTCAACATCGCCTATCCACAAAACATGCCGCCGCCACTACACGTAAAATTCTGGGTTTCTGTGACGGCGGATGACGTAGAGGCCGCGAATGCAGGCTTTAATATTGACGTGCGGAACCTGCCGGACATTGACGCGGCTTTCGTGTTAGAAGCGCCGGAGGAGAACCGATGACTTGGCACGACCGATTTGACCGCCTTTTAAAGGCAATGGCTCATGGCGAGCCGCCGAAGGGGCGCTCTAATAGTGGAGGCGGCACTGAGCGATCTCAATCCGCTGATCCCCAGCCTTCCCCTCAACGCGATAAACGAGACGATCCTTCTCGGTAACTCGTCGCGACCAGTAGCCGTCGCAGCCTTTCAGCGGTTCCGGCTTTCCTGTCCCCTCATGCGGGGTTCGGCGACACTCCTTGATAAGGCTATTCAGGCGCCGAAAAACCTTTCGGTCATTATCGGCCCAATGAAGGTAGTCCTCCCAAGCCTTGGTGGCGAATACGACCCTCACGCCCCGACGAGTTCGTCATCGTCCATGAGTTCGTGTTCAACGCCCTCGCCAGCCTCTAGCTCCGCCATGGCGGAGATAAGGCGTTCCGCGTTTGTCGGTGAGGACAAAAGGTGGAGCGTTTCGAGGATGGAGTTCCACTCGGCCAAGGACATCATCACAACCGCGTCTGCCTTTTGGCGAGTTATGACGATCTGCGTCATATCGGCGACGACGCGATCCATCATTTCTTTCAGCTTCTGACGCGCGTCAGAGTAGTTCACGACGTCCATACAGTTCCCCTGTGGCACGCAATATATGTACAGAATCCTGTACAATGCAAGGATGAACGGGCGGTTAAGCCGTCGGCCCTCTCACCGAGTGAAAGAGTAAAGGAGCCGATCAAGCATCAGGTGCGGCGTGTGGCGATGGTTCCAGCGGAACTCGAACTCGCCCAGATACTTCGAAAGATGCTTCGGGCTGACGTGAATGTGAGTGCCGTGAATGCCGCGCTTTAGGAGCGCCCAGAAACCCTCAATGCTGTTCACGGTCGCGCCGTAGTCGCTGACGTAGCGGCCTTCGCGATGGTTCACCGTCTGGTGGCGATAGCCGCGTAAGCTAATACTCTTGTAGCTAACCAGTTCGTCGGTGTTGATGATCGACCCCGGCAGGACGTTTTCGCAAATGTGCGGGAAAAGCGTCACGCGGCGAACGTTCTCGATAACGCGGGTAGTAACTGCGCCGTCCCGTTCCATCATGCCAAGCACGATGGTCTTTTCCTTCATGCTGCCTTGGCCCTTTTCCTTGCCGCCAACATAGGTTTCGTCGATCTCCACGACCTCACCGGGGCCGCCCAGAGCGTCGTCACCGTCAACTTGCGCCATGTATTTCCGCACTTCATGGCACATGCGCCATGCCGTCTTGTAGGTAACACCGATCTCACGCTGGACACGCTTGGCGGCAACGCCGTTCCGCGTCGTCGTGAACAGGAACATGACATAGAACCAATCGCGAAGGCTGGTGCGGGTCCGGTCGAACGGCGTTCCGGCAGTCGGATAGACCTGATGCGCGCACCAGTTGCACTGGTAGCTGCGGCGGGCCTTCACGCGGCTGTATTTCGCCGGACGGCCACACTTCGGACATTCAAAGTCAGTGCCGTAGCGAACCTGGAATAGGTGGTCCAGGCAGGCTTCCTCGGTGGGGAAGCGGTCCTGAAACTGGCGAAGTGTCTGTGTCATGCGGATTATATATCAAATCCGCTTACATGTTTCAAGGGGATAAATACCGCTTCAAGCGGGAAGCCCGCAACGTCGTTAGGGTTTCGTCAACCATTTCCCGGAACGGTTTGCTTACCGTGAAGCGGATAGATGCCTTCGAAACGCGTCCATCCAACTGGGGACTTTTCGATGCGCAATCCGTTCAAAAGGCTCTGGAACGACGAGCGGGGCAATGTGCTCATTCTTGCCGGGGCGGCACTTCCCATGTTGATGGGTGCTGCCGGCATTGCCACTGATACAATCCAGTGGGCGTTGTGGAAGCGACAACTGCAGCGCGCGGCGGACTCGGCTGCTATCGCCGGTGTCTACGATCGCGTCCAGTCGGGAAGCACGAGCAATACGGCCAGCGCAGTAAATCGTGACCTCACGCTGAACCAGCTGACCGGAATTGCGCTGGCAACGGGCTATCCGGACGTCAGTTACCCAGCGGACACCACGGCGCAAAAACAACAGGTGCAGGTTGTTTTGGGGGTGCGCAAGGAGCTATCGTTCAGCTCTCTATTCATGACCCAGGCTCCGTTGATCCGCGCCTCGGCGACAGCGGCTAGTGTCCCAGGCACCGACGATTACTGCGTCGTCAGCCTAGAGAATACGACTAAGACCGGCATTCTAGGATCCGGTAATGGTACGATCACGATGGACTGCGGGATGATCACGAATTCGGTATCTGCCAATGCGGCAGCCGCTCAAGGCAGCTCAACCATTACCGCAACGGTGATCGCTGCTGCCGGCGGTATTCAACAATCGAACAATTGGCGCGTGGGCAAGTATGATCCGTTCGTGCCAGCTCAGGCTGATCCCTACAGCAACCTAACCCCGGATTCGACCGACCAAGGGAACTGCACTGGCGCGCCCCAGCTGACCGGTTCGAACGGTAACGGTACGACTTGGAATCCTGGTTGTTACAGTTCCATCGACATCGGGTCGAACCGCAAGGCGAAACTCAATCCCGGAACCTATTTCATCAATGGCGGAAGCGTGAACATCCAAGGCACGCTTGAAGGTACCGGCGTAACAATCATTCTTGGAAACACCAATACCTCAGCGAGTGCCACCATCGGATCATGGGATATGAATGCCCAAGCGGTGTTAGATATCTCGGCGCCTACGACGGGCAAGTGGAAGGGCATGGCAATCTATCAGGATCGCCGCGCCACAGATTCGTCGCCAACGGGAAACATCAGCAGCAGCAGTCCCAACAAGATTAATGGCGGCTCATCAGGTGGCGTCACCGGCGTGATTTATTTTCCGAAACAGCAGATCACTTGGAACGGGGGCAGCAGCACGGCAGCCAAATGCACCCAGTTCGTCATCAAGCGCATCGTCTGGAGTGGCAATAGCAGCACGAATCTCAAGAAGGACTGCGCATCAGCTGGCATGCAGCCCGTTAACGGCGGCCGCCGAGTGAGGTTGGTCGCATGATCGGCGCGGCACTAAGGTTGCGCTCAGAGGAGCGGGGCGTGGCGACGATCGAGTTGGCCTTGTTGGCGCCGATGTTAGCAGTGCTGACTATTGGCGTGGTCGACATTAGCAATGCCTTTGGGCGAAAGTTGGCACTAGAGCAGGCCACTCAGCGCGCCGTTGAAAAAGTCATGCAAACGACTGTGGATGATACGGTGGAGTCGGTCATCAAGGCTGAGGCCGCGGCACAGGCAGGAATCTCTGAAGACAACGTGACCGTCACCTATCAGCTAGAATGTAATCAAGTCGTTCAGTCAGACTATGAGGCCTCATGTCCGTCCGGCCAGAAAGAGGCGCGCTACCTGATGGTTACTGCCACGGATCGCTATACGCCCATGTTTTCACTGCACTTCTCTGCCATCAACGCGGATGGAACTTATCACCTGACCGCAACATCCGGCTTGAGGACACAATGAAAATGCTTGCCCGAATAAGAGAAGACGCTCGAGGCGCCGCGGTTATTGAGATGGCCTTCGCTTTGCCAGCCTTCATTGTCATGGTCTGGATGATCGTTCAGCTGGGCTTGGTGTTTCGCGCCATGTCGGGCATTCAACACGCGCTTGGCGAGGGCGCTCGGTTGGCGACCATTTATCCTGCACCGACCAATACGCAGATTGAAACGAAGATTACCGATGCTGTCTACGGGATCGGGCCCGGTGAATTCGACATTCCCCCGCCGGCCGAAGGTACTGACACTAATGGCAATCGCTATGTCGACTTACGTGTGACCTATACGCAGCCGACCGACTTACTGCTGCTGCCGGGTCCCACGATTAGTGTGACGCGCTCAAAGCGAGTTTGGCGCGCTGACTAACGTGCGCGCGCCGCAAAGAATTTGGCGATGGCCTGCTTAACCTCATCCGACTGAAGCCGTTCGCTGAAATGGCCGTTCTCGAGTTCCATCCGGGTCAGGATTTCGTCCGTCGCCTCCTGGCGCAGCAACGCCTGCGTCTGGCGTAGCGCTTCGGGCGGTTTGGCCAGCAGTCGCCCCACCAGCGAATCCAGCGCGTTCTTGAGTTGACCCTTGGGAACGGCGTGACTTGCAAGACCCATCGCCATCGCCTCGGCTGCACCGAACGGCTCCCCCAGCAAAAGATAACGCGCGGCGCTGCGCCGACCCGCCAGCTTGGGAAGGAGGAGCGAACTCGCTGCCTCCGGCACCAGTCCGAGATCGACGAAGGGCATAACGAGACGGCTGCCTTCCTCGACGATGACGAAATCGCAATGGAACAGCATCGTGGTGCCAATGCCGACCGCATTACCGTGCACGGCGGCTATGAGCGGCACTTGGTTCTTCGCCAAGGCGCGCAGTAGGCGCCAGACCGGCAAGTCCTCGCCCGAGCCCGGCGTTGGCATTTCTCTTAGGAAGTCGCCTAGATCGTTGCCGGCCGTGAAGTCTTCACCCTGGCCTTCCAGCGTAATCAGCCTAATCGACGGATCGTTTGCCGCGCTCTCGATCGCGTCGGCCATGGCGGCGTACATAGCGACGGTAATCGCGTTGCGGCGTTCCGGCCGCGCCATCACCACCGATAGGACGCCGTTCGAACCTCGCTCGACCATGATATGGGCGTCCATCAATTGCCTTTCTGCAAGCGAATCGGGTGACCTGTTTGAGCGCAGGGGCTAGGGGTACGCAAATTTCCCCCGAACCGTAGGGACCGCCAACGATGAAATTCTTCGCCGACACTGCTGAGATCGCCGATATCAAGGATTTGCAGGACACCGGGCTGCTCGACGGCGTCACGACCAATCCGTCGTTGATCAAGAAATCCGGTCGGGATTTTATCGAAGTCGTTAAGGAAATTGCCGGCATCTGCCCGGGACCGATTTCGGCCGAAGTGGTCGCGCTCGACCATGCCGGCATGATGAAAGAGGCGGAAACGCTCCGCAAGCTTGCGGACAACATCGCGATCAAGGTGCCGCTGACAATCGACGGCCTTAAGACCTGCAAGGCGCTGACCGGCGACGGGACGATGGTCAATGTGACGCTGTGCTTCTCCGCCAACCAGGCGCTGCTGGCGGCTAAGGCGGGCGCAAGTTTTATTTCCCCGTTCGTCGGACGTCACGACGATGTCGGTTATCCGGGCATCGAGTTGATTGCGGACATCCGGACCATCTACGACAATTACGACTTCGGCACCGAAATCCTCGTTGCGAGCGTCCGCAACCCGATTCACGTGCATGATGCCGCGAAACTGGGCGCTGACGTGATGACCGCGCCGCCGTCAGTCATTCGCCAACTGTTCAAGCATCCGCTGACGGACAATGGCATCGCAGCCTTCCTGAAGGACTGGGAAGCTACGGGACAGCAGATCGGTTGATCCTGCCGCGTTGGGCGGATTGTTAACTCTGCCGCGCTAATTTCGCGGCATGGGTAGGGTCATTTCCTTCGAAGAGCGCGCTGTCGCGACGCTTCGTGACCGTCTGGGAGCGGCGGAAAGCGCCAACGAAGACTTGATCGCGTTCGCCCGCGGGCATTCGGGTGCGACAGCCGCGATCCACCGCGCCGTGTTAGCGCTGATGGAAGCGGGCAGCCCGGAAGAGTTGTTCGCGGTCGTGACCGATGAGTGGCCGCTGATTCTCGGCCTCGACCATGTCTCGCTGGCGCTGGTTGCCGATGGACTTGGTTTTCGGGTGCAACAAGGCGCGAACGAAACGGTCGAGCGCCGGCTGATCGACCGCGCCATCGCTCAGATTGATCCCGTGACGATGCGGACCGTGGAACGGGGCCATTCCTTGTTCGGACGGGTTGCCACCAGCATCCGCTCGGAGGCGCTGATTCTCCTGCCTGCGGATGCACCACTGCCTTACGGGATCCTGCTGCTCGGCCAGCGGGTAAAGGCGGGCCTCGATGCGCGGCACGGCGCGCAATTGCTGGGATTCCTTGGGGCAAGCCTTGGCGCTATGCTCCGTCGGTGCCTGGACGATCTTTAGACGAAGCTGAACATCCCGCACGTGCCCTCGCGGCGCGCTGGGGAGGGTATCTGGCACATGATCGACGGCGCTCACCGCACACAGTCCGCGCCTATGTCGCGACGGCCCACCGCTTCATCGACTTTCTCGGTCGCCATCGCGGTGAGGAGATTGGCAGGTTCGGCCTGCTGAACCTTCAAGCGGCCGACCTTCGGGCTTTTCTGGCGGATCGGCGGAGCGAGGGTCTCGGCGCTTCATCCGCCGCGCGAGAAATGTCGGCGGTCCGGGCGTTCCTTAGCTATGCGGCCGAGGAGCAGGGCAACCAGCCGCAACTGCCGCGCACGCGAGCGCCCAAGCGGCCGCGCACGCTGCCTCGCCCGGCCAGTCCCCAGGATGCGGTCGCGCTTGCTGAAGACGCAGCCGCCGCTGCACCAAACGACTGGATCGGCGCGCGCGACATGGCGATCCTGCTGCTGCTTTACGGCTCTGGACTTCGTATTGCCGAAGCCATGGGCTTGACGGCACGGGTCCTGCCGCTGGGGCAGGCAATGCGGGTCACGGGTAAGCGCGGCAAGACCCGCATTGTCCCGATCGTCCCTGCGGTGCGCGAGGCGATTACTGCTTATGTGGCCCTCTGCCCCTATCCGCTGGCTGGCGATGCACGCTTGTTTGTCGGCGCAAAGGGCGGGCCGCTGAACGCTGACCTGGTGCGCCGCGCGGTTCGCGGAGCGAGGGCGCGGCTCGGATTGCCGGACAGCGTTACGCCGCATGCCTTGCGGCACAGCTTCGCAACCCACCTGCTGGCGCGAGGAGCGGACCTGCGCTCGCTTCAGGAACTGCTGGGCCATGCCAGTCTGTCGTCAACGCAAATCTATACCGAGGTCGACGCCGCCAGGTTGCTCGACGTCTACAGGCACGCGCACCCGCGCGCCTGATCAAAGGCTGGTCAGGTCGGGCTTCGACTGTTGGTCTTCGGGCATGTGACGGTGGGTCCAGACGCGGTAGACATAGCCGACGAACAGAATGACCAGGATGGCGTTCGACGCGGGGCCGATGAACTTGTCGATTTCAGTATAATTTTCGCCGAGCTTGAATCCGGCTCCGGCGAGAAGTGCGGTCCATCCAGCCGTCCCGAGGACTGACGCGAACATGAATCGGCGAAAGCTCATCTTCAACAGGCCTGCGGGAACCGAGACCAGGCTCCGCACCGTCGGCAACAAGCGGCCAAGGAAGACGAAGAACGTTCCATGCTTGGAAAACCATGCTTCGGCACGTTTCACTTCTGCCCAGCTCATCGTCAGCCAGCGGCCCCATCGGCGGATAATGGGCTCCAGCCGCTGAATACCTAGCGCGCGCGCAGCGAGGTACCATAGAATGTTGCCTAGCATCGCGCCGGTCGTTCCGGCAGCAACAACGCCCCAATAGTTTAGCTTGCCCTGTCCGGCCGCGACACCGGCAATCGACATGATCACTTCTGACGGGATCGGTGGAAACACAGTTTCGAGAAACATCAGGAAGCCGACGCCGAGATAGCCTGATTGTTCGATCAGGCGCACAATCCAGTCACTCATCGGGCGACTTTCGCCTCGATCGCGTCCCAGATGCGGGCGGGCGTGTCAGTGCCATTAAACTGATCGATGGCGACGATGCCGGTCGGCGAGGTCACGTTAATTTCGGTTAGCATGCCGCCAATAACGTCGATACCGACGAAGAGTAGCCCGCGTTTCTTCAATTCAGGGCCGAGTGCCTGACAAATTTCGCGCTCCCGGCTCGTCAACTCCGTTTTCTGGGCCGACCCGCCAGCGGCGAGGTTGGACCGAAATTCGCCTTTGCCGGGGACGCGGTTGATAGCGCCCGCGACTTCCCCATCAACCAGCACGATCCGCTTGTCGCCTTCGGAAACCGCAGGAAGAAAGGCCTGCGCGATGAAGGGTTCCTTCCAGATCGTCCCGAACAATTCGGTCAGGGCAGTGAGGTTGGTTCCGTCCTTGCCGATGCGGAATACGCCTTCGCCCGCCTTGCCATGCAGCGGCTTCACGACAATCTCTCCATGCCGGGCATGGAAGGCGCGAATATCGGCGAGATTTCGGCTGATCATCGTGGGCGGCATGAAGCGCGCGAAATCCAGCACGAACAACTTTTCCGGAGCATCGCGGACCGAGCGGGGATCGTTGACCACCAGCGTATCGTTCGCAACGCGCTCCAAGAGGTAGGTAGCGGTGATGTAGCCGATGTCGAATGGTGGATCCTGGCGCATCAGGACGACGTCAACATCCTTCGCGAGATCCAGTGAAACGGGCTCGCCTGCGGTATAATGATTGCCCTCAATGCGCTGGACGGTGACTGGTCGCGCCTTGGCGAACACCCGGCCGTCCTCATAGCCGAGGTCAGGCGCGAGATAGTGAAACAGGCGGTGGCCGCGCGCCTGCGCGCTGAGCATCAGTGCGAAAGTTGAATCACCGGCGAGGCCGATCGATTCGATTGGATCCATTTGGACGGCTACGGTCAGGCTCATCAGCGCCGCCTAAGCGAAGGCGATGCGAATGTCACCCGCGCCAGACATTGGGCAGCTGACGGGAAATCTCATGCAGCGAGGGTTTCCGCGCGCCGTTCGCAAGCCTCGTTGACATGGGGTTCAGCCGTTAGCTCCAAGCTCGAGCGCGCGTGCGTAGGCCCGCTTCCTTGGGATGTTGAGCGCTGCAGCGACCTCCTGAGCAGCTCGTGAAGGCGAGAGCCGGCCCAGCGCATCCTTCAGTGCTAAGTCCAACTCGTCGTCGCTCGCTTCGGCTCGCTGTTGCGGGGGAGCGATGACGATGACGATCTCGCCTTTTGGCGCATTGGCGGCATAACGATCGGCAAGTTCAGCCAAGTTACCGGTCACCGTCTCTTCATGAAGCTTGCTGATTTCACGAACAACTGCGGCGTCGCGGCGGCCAAGACCGTGCGATAGGGCTTCAAGGCTTTCTGCCAGGCGGGAGCCGCCCTCGTACAACACCAGCGTCGCCCTCACGTTCGCGACTTCAGCGATCGTTTCGGCGCGAGCCTTCGCCTTCGCAGGCAAGAAGCCGAGGAAGAGGAAGCGATCAGTAGGAAGGCCGGCAAGAGTGAGGGCGGCAATGGCCGCGCTGGCGCCTGGTAGTGTGTGCACGGCTAGCCCGGCGGCGCGGGCAGCGCGCACAAGCTTGTAGCCCGGATCGGAGATGAGCGGCGTGCCCGCGTCGCTGACGAGGGCGATCGCCTTAGACGAAAGATCGGCTAGGATCCGGTCGCGCAGCGCTTCGTCGCTATGATCGTGATAGGCCGTCATCGGCGCGGTCGCACCGATGTGCGACAGCAGCTTCGCAGTGACCCGTTTGTCTTCTGCAAGGATGCGGTCAACGCGGCACAATGTGTCCGCGGCGCGCGACGTCATGTCGCCAAGATTGCCGATAGGCGTCGCGACGATGTAGAGACCGGGGGGAAGAGGCTGGTTCATCAGGAAGTAGGGCAATGGCATTTTCCTTCACTCCACGGCAAGCGCGCCGCACGGTCCTGCTGGGAATTTGCGGCGCAGCCTTTGCGCTAGCGAGCTGTCAGCGGGGCCCCGGCGGTCCGCCGGTCATCGAACCGGAGCTTCCGGTCATTACTGGTCCGCGGGTGGTGGCGATCATCGTGCCCACGACTGGGGGCGACGGACCGGTAGGGACTTCCATTGTCAATGCGGCAAACCTCGCGCTGGCCGACACTGGCGAGAAGAACCTGAAGATCAATGTCTACAACAGTGCTGGGCCGGGGGGTGCGGCGGGCGCCGCCCAGCGCGCAATCGCCGACGGAAGCGGGCTGATCCTCGGCCCGCTGCTGGCCGAGGATGTCCGAGCGGCCGCTCCGGTTGCACGGCAGGCGGGCGTTCCGGTCATCTCCTTCTCCAATGACGAAGGCGTTGCGGGCAACGGCGTCTACATCATGGGATTCACCCCCGACCAGTCGATCGGCCGGGTCGTCAGCTACGCCCGAAGCAAGGGCGCAACGCGCTTCGCTGCGCTGGTGCCGACGGGCCTTTATGGTCAGCGCTCGACTCAGGCATTCACAAAGGCAGTCGGAAGAGCGGGAGGCCGCGTAACGGCGATTGAGACTTATACCCGGAGCAGGGGTGCAATGAGCCTTGCTGCGCGCCGCCTGAATAACCGGGGATCTTTTGATGCGGTGCTGATCGGCGATTCGGGCCGGATGGCGGCGATGGCAGCCCCGTTGATTAAGGTAGGCCCGCGCAGGCTGGGCACTGAATTGTGGGCGACCGACAAGACACTGGGAAGGACCCCAGCGCTGCGAGGTGCCTGGTACGCTGCGGCACCCGATTTCCGGTTCAATCAGATGGTGAACCGCTACCGTGCCAGGTACGGCAAAACGCCCTACCGGCTCGGTAGCTTGGGCTATGATGCGGTGCTGTTGGCCGTGCGCAGTTCGAAAAGCTGGCGTACGGGGCGTCCCTTCCCGGTGGGCACCTTGATCGATTCCGATGGCTTCGGTGGCGTAGACGGCAATTTCCGCTTTGGCAGGGACGGCGTTGCGGAACGGCTGCTGGAAGTTCGACAGGTCAATGCCAATGGTGTGACGACGATCGCGCCTGCCGCGACCAAATTCTAGGCGGCGATCTCGGCGAGGACTGAATCGAGGAGCAAACGGCCGGGCGGGGTGACGCGAAGGCGACGTCCGTAGCGCTCGACGAGCCCATGTGTCACCATGCGGTCGGTCGCGCGCTGGTCGAGCAGTTTGGTGCCGAGCCGGTCCTCAAGGTCGGGCACGTCGATGCCTTCGCTCAGGCGTAGTCCCATCACCAACGCTTCGTGTGCTGCCTCGTCGCGGGTCAGCAATTCCTCTTCAGAAATGCCGTGGCCGTTGCGGACGACGGCAGCCAGGAAGTTCTCCGGCTTCTTGTGACGGACAGTGCGCAGGCCGCTGCGCCGTCCATGCGCGCCCGGACCCACTCCCGCATAATCCTGGTAGCGCCAATAGGCGAGGTTATGGCGGCTCTCGCAGCCCGACCTTGCGTGGTTGCTGATTTCATAGGCCGGAAGACCCGCGGCCGCCGTTCGCTCCTGAGTAAGTTCGAAGAGGTTGGCCGACATGTCAGCATCAAGTGGTTCGAAGTCGTGCCGAGCGACCATCGTCGCAAAGCGCGTACCGGGCTCGATCGTCAGCTGGTAAAGCGATAGATGCTCGGTTCCGAACGAGAGCGCCCGGTCGAGGTTGCGAGACCAGCGCTGCTCGTCGTCGCCGGGCAGCGCGTAGATCAGGTCGAAGCTGACGCGATTTACGGCTGATTGGGCGGCGTCCAGCGCGCGAAGGCCCTCATCGGCGCTGTGCGCGCGGCCCAGAAAGCCTAACGCCTTGTCGTCGAAACTCTGCAAACCAAGGCTGATCCGGTTGACACCTGCTGTGGCGATATCGGCAAAGCGCTCGGCCTCGGCACTGTTCGGGTTAGCCTCCAATGTGATTTCGACATCTTCGTCTGCCTGCCAATGGCCGCGGGCGGAGGCGATGATCGCCTCGACGGTCGCCGGGTCCATCAGGGACGGAGTGCCTCCGCCAAAGAAAATGGACGAAAGTCGATGATCGGGCAGCAGCGCGGCCTCGTGCGCGAGGTCGGCGAGCAAGGCGTCGCGCCATCCGGCCTGATCGACTGTAGCCCGAACGTGGCTGTTGAAGTCGCAATAGGGGCATTTGCTGATGCAGAACGGCCAATGGACATAGAGGGCGAGGGGCGGTGCCGCCGTTCGTTTCGCGTTCAGGTCGTCGAGGGTAGCGCTGCTGGCCATGATGCGCGCGTCCCTTACGGCCCTTATGCTGCTCTTGCCAGCGGCGGCCATCGCCAATCCGCAATCTGCCACCATTCCGTGGAGAGACCAGCGGCCTGCCGAGCGCGGCGAAATGCTGCTGCGAACGACGATGATCTCGGCCCATAACCGGGCGAGGCGGGAATATGGGGTAGGCCCTTTGGCCTGGGACCAGTCGCTGGCGCGCGATGCGGCGATTTATGCGCAGCGACTGGCGCGGTCGGGCCGGTTTGAACATGATCCGCAGGTCGGACGGAGGCCGAAGCAGGGCGAGAATCTGTGGGTCGGGACGCGCACTGCCTACAGCTATGCTGAAATGATCGGACTGTTGGTCGACGAACGCCGCTATTTTCGTCCGGGACGCTTCCCAGCAGTCAGCCGCACAGGCGACTGGTCGCAGGTGGCGCATTACACACAGATCGTCTGGCCGACGACCCAGCGAGTAGGTTGCGCGACTGCCAGTAATCGGTCGAGCGACTATCTGGTGTGCCGCTATCTTCCGGCCGGAAACGTGGTCGGCGTAGTGATGCGTTAAGCATCCGCATCAGCCGCCTGTTAACCCCGTTTGGGCACAATAGGCGGAATGAAGCGCCTGCTCGTCCTTGCCATGCTGTTTGCCGCCCCGGCGTCTGCCGCCACGCTGCCCAGCCCCAACTGGCCGGGGCCAGCCGATCGAGGGCCACTTTTGCTCAGGGCGACCACTATCAGCCTGCACAACGCGGCGCGTCGTGAATTCGGGGTCGCCCCACTGCAGTGGAGTGACGACCTTGCTGCCGGCGCCATGGCCCATGCTAACTATATGGCCCGCACCGGCATTTACGGTCATGACAAGACGCCGGGTCGCCGCAAGGTTGCCGGCGAAAACCTCTGGCGCGGTCCGCGCGGGGTCTTTTCTTACGATACGATGATCCAAGTTATGGTCGACGAACAGAAGTTGTTCCGGGCCGGTCTTTTTCCGCA
Organism: Sphingomonas edaphi; assembly: GCF_003583725.1. Lineage (GTDB taxonomy): Bacteria > Pseudomonadota > Alphaproteobacteria > Sphingomonadales > Sphingomonadaceae > Sphingomicrobium > Sphingomicrobium edaphi. The sequence goes on from NZ_QXTF01000003.1 coordinate 39,346, forward strand.
CAACAGCTCGAACGGCCGCTGGGAAGCGGTAGCGCATTACACGCAGATCGTCTGGCCGACGACAACGCATGTCGGTTGTGCCGTCGCATCGAATGCGACGACGGATTACTTCGTATGCCGATACTCGCCCGCAGGCAACAAGGACGGCTTCCATCTGGTTGCAGGTCGCGATCCGCTCGTCGCGACAGAACCCAGTGCAAGCCCGGCGCAAATCGCCACGCGGCGCGACTAACCTAGGGCCGCAACCAGTTTTTTGAACGCATCGGCCCGATGGCTGATCGCGTGTTTCTGATCTGGGTCGATCTCGGCGAAGGTCTGGTCCATGCCGTTGGCGACGAACATCGGGTCATAGCCGAACCCCCGCTCGCCGCGTGGCGGCCAGACAAGGGTTCCGTGCACCTTGCCCTCGAAGCTTTCGATGCTGCCGTCCGGCCAGGCGACGGAAAGTGCGCAGACGAAGTGGGCATCGTGGCCCGCTTCCTCGCCTGCCGCTTCGACCTCGTGCCAGACGCGCTCCATTGCGCGCCTGAAGTCGCGATTTCCGTCCGCATCTTCGGCCCAGCGTGCCGAAAAAATGCCGGGCATGCCGTGCAACGCATCAACCGACAGGCCACTGTCGTCTGCCAATGCCGGAAGCCCGCTGAGATCCGCTGCTTCGCGGGCTTTCAGTTCAGCATTGTCGATAAATGTGTTTCCGGTTTCCTCGGGCTCCGGCAGGTCCAGTTCCGCCGCGCCGACGCATTCGATGCCGTGCGGTGACAGCAGTTCGCGAATTTCGCGAAGCTTGCCGGCGTTGTGAGTCGCGATGACCAGCTTCGGCCCGATCGCCTTCACTTGCCTGCCGCCTTGAGCTGCGCGGCAAAGATGTCGGAGCAGCCGATCTTGGCAAGCCGTAGCAAGCGAAGAAGCCCTTCCTCGTCGAATGTCGCGCCTTCTGCAGTCAACTGCGCCTCCACGATGGCGCCATCGCCGGTCAGCACGAAATTGCCGTCCGAATGGGCGCTCGAATCCTCGATATAATCGAGGTCGAGGACCGGAGTTCCTTCATAGATGCCGCACGACACGGCGGCGACCTGCGTGACGATCGGGTCGACCGTCAACGCGCCCGAAGCGAGAAGCTTGTCCGCCGCGATGCGGAGCGCAACCCAAGCGCCGGAAATCGAAGCGGTGCGCGTGCCGCCGTCAGCCTGAATGACATCGCAGTCGATAACGATCTGGCGCTCGCCTAGCTTTGAAAGGTCGACCACGGCGCGCAGGCTGCGGCCGATGAGCCGCTGGATTTCCTGGGTGCGGCCGGATTGCTTTCCTTTGGCCGCTTCGCGGTTCCCGCGTGTGTGGGTCGCGCGGGGCAGCATGCCATATTCGGCCGTGACCCAGCCTTGGCCCTTTCCGCGCAGGAATGGGGGCACTTTTTCCTCGACCGAGGCGGTGACGAGCACACGCGTCTCGCCAAAACTGACGAGGCAGGCGCCTTCGGCATGCTTTGTGAAACCGGGTTCGAACCGCAATTCGCGCATCTGGTCGGGGGCGCGTCCGCTGGGGCGCATGAAATTCTCCTTGTGATTTGTGCCGCCCCTAGACCGGCAATCGTTGGCTTTCAAATGGCTTCGCCCTACATGCGCCGGCATGAGCGAGCCGATCGGCGACCTGACCAACCGCATGCGCGACATCTTCCGGCTCGTGGTAGAGGCCTATCTCGACCGCGGCCAGCCAGTCGGATCGAAGGCGCTCGCCGGTTCGGTAAGCCTGTCGCCCGCGTCGATCCGGGGCGTGATGCAGGAACTGGAAGAGCGCGGCCTGCTGACTCATCCACATACGTCGGCTGGGCGAATTCCGACCGAAACCGGGCTGCGGCTGTTTGTCGATGGCATCATGCACAGCGCCCTTCCGCCAGCGCGCGAACGGGCAGTGATCGAAGCGCAGATCAAGGACCGGCCCGTCGAGGAAGCGCTGGCCGCGGCAACGGCGACATTGTCGGGCCTGTCGAGTTGCGCCGGCGTTGTGCTCGCGCCGAAATCGGACTTCCGGCTTCGCCAGCTGAATTTCGTGCCGCTGGGCGTGGACAGGGCTCTGGCGGTTCTGGTCGGGATGGATGGCAGCGTGGAGAACCGCGTCGTGCCCTTGCCCGGCGGGACCAGCGCGGTCGCGCTTGCTGACGTCGCCAATTTCGTAAACGCGCGGCTGTCCGGCCTGACCCTTGCCGAGGCCGAAGCGCGGCTAAGGCAGGAAATCATGGTTCGGCGCGAAGCGATTGATGCAGCGGCCGCCGAGCTGGTCGCGCGCGGTCTCGCCGACTGGGGCGAAGATCATGCTCACCGTCCCGTCCTCATTGTCCGCGGCCAGGCGAATCTTATCGACGAAACGGCCGCTGCCGACCTTGAGCGCGTCCGCAAGTTGCTTGACGAACTGGAGGACCGGCAGGAAATTGCTCGTCTGCTGGAAGGGGCGCGCGAAGGGCAGGGGTGTCGCATCTTCATCGGTAGCGAGAACCGCATGTTCGCCCTGTCGGGCTCGTCGGTCATTGCTGCCCCTTATCGCGGGAGCGATGGGCAGGTGGTCGGCGTTGTCGGGGTTATCGGGCCGACGCGATTGAACTATGCGCGCGTCGTCCCCATGGTGGATTTCACGGCGCAAGCCCTCACGAGATATATGAGATGATGGACAAAAAAGACCTTCACGACGAAGCCGAAGACATTCGCTCTGAAACTGCCGCGGACGCGCCGGAACTTGCCGAGCATGACCGGGTGGCGGAACTGCAAAAGCAGCTAGAGGAGGCTAACAGCAAGGCGTTGTACGCCGCCGCCGAGACGCAGAATGTGCGTCGCCGCCTTGAAGCGGAGAAGCAGCAGGCCGCTGCTTACGCCTCGACCGGCTTCGCACGCGACATGCTGAGCGTTCGCGACCACCTTGATCGTGCGCTGAGCCATGTGCCGGAAGCCGCGCGACAGGACGAGAAGCTGAAGAGCTTCGTCGACGGTATCGAGGCGACGCTCCGCGAACTGGATTCGGTCTTCGCCCGGAACGGCATCGTAAAAGTCGGCTCGGTGGGCGAGGCGCTCGATCCGCATCGTCACCAGGCGATGATCGAATTGGCGACGGATCAGGCCGAGCCCGGCACGATCGTCGAGGAAATGCAATCGGGGTACATGCTCAAGGACCGGTTGCTCCGTCCGGCTCTCGTCGCGGTTGCCAAGGCGGGTTAATGAACCTCGCGGTGCTGCGTTTCGGCTTTCGTTGAAAGGCTGAAGCGCGGCTCCGTTTGGGGGCCGCTTCCGGAAATCAGAGCGGCGGCAAGGCGACCAACCTCCGGACCGTGCTTGAATCCGTGGCCGGACCCGCCGCCGACCAGGATGACGTTGGCCATAGCCGGATGACGGTCGATCAGGAAATCGCCGTTCGAGCTATTTTCATATTGGCAGACGCGGCTCTCGGTTAGCCGGGCGTTGCGGAGTGCGGGGAAGCGACGGTCCCGGAACGCGATAATTTCGTCGAGCGCCGCTTTGGTCGGCTGGCGGCTCTGCGTGTCGGGATCGACCAGTACGCCGTGCGTATCGTGGGCAAATTTGACGCCCCGGGCCTCAAGGTCGGGAAAGCCATAATAAACGTCGCCATCGTTGAAATCCGCCCAGCCGGGCATGGATGCAGGGAGGAAGCGCCGGTCGCCGTCGGGCGACGCAAAGAAGAACACTTCCTGTCGCGTGGCGAAGATCTTCTTGCTGAGCAGGCTCGGAAACAGCTTCGGCAGCCAAGCGCCAAGTGCGAAGACGAAGGCATCGGCTTCTAGGGGCCCAGACGAAAGCTGGACTCTCTTGAGCGGCCCCGAAGTTGGTTCGATACGCGCGGTCTCCTGGCGATATTGGCCACCACCGGCGACGAACCGCTGAACTAGCGTCTGTACAGCCCGCCGGGCCATCAATGCACCGAAGCCGGGCTCGAACATTCCCATCTCGACCCCGGCAAAATCGATCATGGGGAAACGCGTGGCCAACTCCGCTTGGCTCAATTCCTCGACGGGCAGGCCAAGCGACCTGTTTACGACCAGCGACTGAGCAAAATAATCGTCGCGCTTCGATGTGAAGAACAGCACCCCGTGAGGAACGAAGATCGGGAGTCCGGAGGCTCCGCTGAGCGATTGCCATTCCTTGAGGCTGTCGAACGCCATTCTCGAGTAAATCGCGTCACGACCGTAGCCGGCCCGGGTCATCCGACTTTCGCCGCCAGAACTGGCGCGATTGTTCGCGGGGCCGGCCATGTCGACCAGGGTCACGCGGTGGCCCGCGCGGCGGAGGTGCTCGGCGGTCCAACTGCCGAAGACGCCAGCGCCGATGACTGCGACATGCGCGGCGCTTCCTGGCGACGCCGCACGCAAGACGGCCGGAGCGATTGCCCCGGCCGCCATGCCGCCGATCAACGACCGGCGGGTAATGGGCGGCGGGCCCGAAAGGGCGCCGCCCTTATCGTCAGGTTCCGGCTGGTCAGCCACGCTCCGGCTCGGCCGGAGGAGGCGGAGGTGGTGGCGGTGGCGGCGGGACCGGGCAGGCATCCGTCGCCAGGATAACCGAACCGTCCGCGCAGGTCTGCGTCGCCGGTGGCGGCGGCGGAGGGGGCGGTGGCGGCGGCGGAGGGGGCGGAGGCGGAGCCGACCCGAACGATTGCCGGATCGTCAGGCCGATCGTCCGTGGCTGGCCGATATTATAGCCGAGGCGAGCTCGACCGCCGCGTTCACGGTCGAACGACAGCTTCGGGTTCGCGTCGAAGAGATTGTTGGCGTAGATTACGACCTCTAGCCCGCTATCCCATTCGACGCCGGCCGAAAGGTTGACCAGGTTGTAGGACGGCAGCTTCAAATTGACCGTTGTCCCGACATTCTGCGGGATGCCCCCGAAGTCCGGATCGAAACTGAGGCCCGGCGCAAACGGGGAGGGCCGGTAAATGAAGGTCCGCGGATTGCCCTCTTGGTCTGACGGCTGCGTGTAGCGATTGCCAACGTGCTGGACGCTCGCGTTTACATACCATTCCGCGTTGTCGGAGAAGCGCGACGAATAGGTCGCCGACGCGGCACCCTGGAACTTCGGTACCGACGGGAGGCGGTTGCCGTTACGGATGCCGGTAGTAGCCGCGAGGTCCCCGGGCAGGGTCGTATCGAATTCCGCTTCGATGATGCTTCCGGAGAATGATAGGTCCAGACCTTGGACCGGTCTTAAGGCAAGTTCCGCTTCGATGCCCTTCGTGTGTGCCTTGTCGACATTGAACACGATGCGCGACGAGCAACTGCCAGCGTCGAGCGTGACCTGCAGGTCCTTGATCTTGGTGTAGAATGCCGCGACGTTGAAGGTGACGCCCCGCCGCTGATACTTCACCCCGGCTTCGTAATTCCACAACGTCTCGTCCTTGTAGGACGTGCCGGAATAGGGCCCGAAGATGTCGAGGTCCTGGTCCGAGCAGATCGGGATATTAATCGGATCGTTGGCACCACCGAGGCGGAAGCCCTTCGCGGCCTGGACGTTGACGCTTAGGTTGTTATTCGGCTCCCACGTCGCGATGACGCGCGGGCTGAAGCCGTCCGACTTTGTCGTCTGGCTGAGGCTGTTGCCGCCGGTGAAGATGCCTTGGTTGTCGAAGGTGCGATCTTCCTTGAAGTCATAATATCGGCCGCCGCCGGTCAGCTTGAACTGGCCGAAGTCGTAGCTGGCTTCGCCGAAGATTGCCTTTTGGGTGATGTCGTAGGTCAGGAAGCTGTTGTACGGCGAATCCGGGTCCGCCGTTCCGCCGGTCGGGCCGCCCACCGCGTCGGCGTAACCGGGTGTCGGCAACGTCTGAGAATAGTCGCGGTCGACGCTGGAATAGAAGCCGCCAACCACCCATTGGAACGGACCGCTGCCGGTCGAGGCAAGGCGAAGCTCCTGCGTCCAGGATTTAAGGTCGGTAGTGTCGACGAGATTGGACGGCAGCAACACGGCTGCATCGGGCAGGTCGACGGCATCGTCGGAAATCGAGCCTGTCAGTGCCGAGGCGTCGCGCGAGACGAGGATGTCGCGGTTGATGTAGCTGGTCACCGATGTCAGCTCGACTGGGCCGAAATCATAAGATGCGGTGAGGTCAGCAATCAGCGTGTCGTCTTTGAATTTCTCGCGAAGCAGGAGGTATTGCTCCCGCTCGCCAAGGTCGACCTGCGGCCGCGTTGTGCTAAGCGTGTTCCCGAACAGGTTGAAGATTTCCTGCCGGTTGAAGCCATCGGCACGGACCTCTTGGTAAACCACGCGTGGCGTGATCTTGAGTTCGGTGACAGGTTGCCACAGGATCGAAACGCGACCACCAACGCGGGTGCCGTCATTGACGTTCTTGCCGCCTGCCGGACCCTCGGCATCAATGAAACCGGCGAACTTCTGGGCGTAGCCGACCGCGCGGATCGCCGCGGTTTCGCCGATCGGAACGTTGACCGCGCCCTTCAAATGCCCGCCGAGGTCACTTTCTTCAACCGTATTGATGTTCGCTTCGACCATGCCTTCGGTCCGGCCAAGGCGGGGTTGGTTCGTAATGTAACGCAGTGTGCCGCCCACGCTGCCCGATCCGAATAGCGTGCCCTGCGGTCCGCGCAGCGTCTCAACGCGGTTCAGGTCGAACAGGTCGAGATCGGGCGTGAACAGCGAAAGCGAAATAACGGACTCGTCGAGATAAACGCCGACCTGCTCCTTCACACCCGGTTGGTCGCGGACGATTTGTCCCGCTGACACACCGCGAACGGACACTTGGCTCTGGCCCGGTCCGAGGTTCTGGACGGCAAGGCCGGCCACGTTGCGACTGATATCCTCGATCGTCGTCGCATTAGAACGCTGGATGTCTTCCTGCGTCTGCGCGTTGATGGAGAAGGGAACGTCTTGAACCGTCGACGCGCGCTTGGTTGCCGTGACGATGATCAGATCGCCTTGCTCGGCTTCCGTCGCGGTATTGGCTTCCTGTGCTTGGGTTTCCTCGGCCGTCTGTGCCCATGCGGGCGTGACGAATGCGAGTGCCGAGGCACCGATCAGGAGGCTACGCACACCAAATGTTGGGCTGGTCATCTCGAAATCCCCCGTTGGATCTGAATCGACGGGGGCAGCCTATGCTTATTGCGGCCCGCGAAAAGGGGGTCGGCAATTTCGTGTTAAGACTGTTGCGAAACTGTAACGGATTTGGTGAACGGCAGAAAACCGTCATCCGGTAAATGCGCAACCGTCTGCCCGCGGTCCGCCATGAAGCGGTGTCGGACAAGTTCGGCCTGCTGTTCCAGCCCATACCGGTCGAACGGCCGGCCCTCGATCAACCGATAATCGTAGCGGCAGAATGGATGGCGCATCAGGACCAGATAGTAGCGGCCCTTGGTCTGCGCCTGCCAGACATGAGTCATTTCGTGAATGAACAGCCCCTGCAGCGACAGTCGTTCCTGCGAGAAATCATCCGACCAGAGCCGGGAATCCGGATGGAAGTGTATGTTGCCGGTGGGCGCCATCACGATTCCGCGGGGCTGGAAAAGCCACCATTTGCCGCGAACCAGCCGCACGCGCTCATAGTCGATTGCATCTCCGAATACGGATCTGGCGAGATCGATTTCACCTGCGGTGAGCGAGCGGCGGATTTTCATCAGGTTGCGCAGGTAGGAAGCTGCAGTGCTTGAGTCGAGATATGCTTGCCGTATGCCGCGCCCGCCGCTAGGGCAGCGCAAAATCTAACGGAGGAAAATCCACATGAGCGAGACCGCCGATCGGGTGAAGAAGATCGTCGTCGAACATCTCGGCGTCGAAGCGGAAAAGGTCACCGAAGAAGCGAGCTTCATCGACGATCTGGGCGCGGACAGCCTCGACATCGTCGAACTGGTGATGGCGTTCGAGGAAGAATTCGGCGTCGAGATCCCGGACGATGCGGCCGAGAAGATCACGACCGTCAAGGATGCGATCGTCTATATCGACAGCAACAAGGGCTAATCGGGGCCGATTGGCTGCCGCCCGCCGATGAAGGCGGCACGAACGGCTTCCCGTTTCCTGCGGGAGGCCGTTTGCATTTGAGGGAAATCGAAAAGGGGTAATGCGCATGCGCCGTGTCGTGGTGACAGGTCTGGGTCTGGTAACGCCGCTTGGTGGCGACGTGGAAACGACATGGGCGAATATTCTGGCCGCCAAGTCCGGTGCGGGAAAAATCACGCACTTCGATGCGTCGAACCAGAAGTGCCACATCGCCTGCGAAGTTAAGCCGGCCGATCACGAATATGGCTTCGATCCCAACAAGCGGGTCGATCATAAGGTGCAGCGCCAGGTCGACCCTTTCATCATCTACGGCATCGATGCTGCCGGACAGGCGATCGAAGATGCCGGCCTCCTCGAAATGGACGAGGCGACGAGGCTGCGCGCCGGCTGTTCGATCGGGTCGGGCATCGGCGGCCTTCCGGGCATCGAATCTGAGTCGCTTGTGCTTCACGAAAAGGGTCCCGGTCGGGTCAGCCCGCACTTCGTGCACGGCCGATTGATCAACCTGATCTCGGGCCAGGTCAGCATCAAGTACGGCTTGATGGGTCCAAACCATGCTGTCGTGACCGCCTGCTCGACTGGCGCCCACTCGATCGGCGACGCCGCGCGGATGATCAAGGATGGTGATGCCGACATCATGTTGGCCGGCGGCTCGGAAGCGACCATCTGCCCGATCGGCATTGCCGGGTTCGCACAGGCACGTGCGCTCAGCACTGCCTTCAACGATCAACCCGAAAAGGCCAGCCGTCCTTACGATAAGGACCGTGACGGCTTTGTGATGGGCGAGGGCGCGGGTGTCGTCGTGCTTGAAGAATATGAGCATGCGAAGGCTCGCGGCGCCAAAATCTACGCCGAGGTTGTTGGCTACGGCCTCTCGGGTGATGCCTACCACGTCACAGCGCCGCATCCGCAAGGCTCGGGCGCGTTCCGGTCGATGGAAATGGCGTTGAAAAAGGCAGGAATGACGCCGGCCGACATCGATTACATCAACGCCCACGGTACTTCGACGCCGCTCGGCGACGAACTGGAACTGGGTGCAGTTCGCCGGCTATTCGGTAACGAGGTAGCAAATGTGTCGATGAGCTCGACCAAGTCGGCGATCGGGCACTTGCTGGGCGGGGCCGGGGCCGTAGAAACCATTTTCTGCATCCTCGCGATCCGCGACCAGATCGTGCCGCCGACGCTTAATCTCGACAATCCGAGCGAAGGCACTGCCGGCGTCGACCTGGTCCCGCACCAGGCTAAGAAGCGTCAGGTCCGTGCTGCGCTGAACAACAGCTTTGGTTTTGGCGGAACGAATGCCTCGCTTGTCGTGAAGGCGGTGTGAAAAAGCTCTTCGGCCTTGCCATCGTCGCCATCGTCGCGGCAATGGCGGCGATCGGGGCGCTTTGGTGGAGCAGCGGGCCTCGCGAAGGCACGCACCGCATCACTGTTGCCGAAGGCTCCAGTTTGGCATCGGTCGCCCGCCAGCTTGAAACTGAGCGGCTGATCCCGGGGAATGCGACGACCTTCCGCGCGATGGCCAAGTTGCTTGGATCCGGCGACCCCGTACAAGCCGGTGAGTTTGAAATTCCGGCCGGCACGAGCGCGGCCAAGATCCTTGATATCCTGCAGCACGGCCGGCCCGTTGTCCGCCTGCTGACGATCGCCGAAGGCACGCCGTCGATTATCGTCCAAGAAAAGCTGGCGGCAATTCCGGAACTGACCGGCGCGGCGCCTCTCCCAGCTGAAGGCAGCGTTCTGCCCAACAGCTATGACTGGCAGGCAGGGGAGCCTCGTGCTGCGGTACTGAAGCGGATGACGGACGCCATGAACAAGGAACTTGCGGCATTGTGGCCGACGAAGAAGGGCGATTGTCCGGTATCGACGCCTCAGGAAGCCGTCATCCTTGCTTCCATCGTGGAGAAGGAAACGGGCAAGCCGTCCGAACGGCGCACGGTGGCGGGGGTCTACTGCAACCGCCTGAAGATCGGAATGAAGCTGGATGCCGACCCAACAGTCATTTACCCGATCACCAAGGGTAAGCCGCTTGGCCGTCGCATCCGCAGGTCGGAGCTGAATGCGGTCACTGGCTACAACACCTACCGCGAGCCGGGGCTGCCGGCGGGACCAATCGCCAATCCGGGGCGAGAAAGCATAGCCGCAGTACTCGATCCGGCGCCGACCAAGGCGCTTTACTTTGTTGCGGATGGCACCGGGGGCCATGTCTTTGCCGACACTCTGGCCGAGCATAATGCCAATGTCCAAAAGTGGTATGCGATCCGCCGCGCACGCGGCGAGATGTAGCTAGGTGCCGACGGCTTCGGCCCGGACGTAGCCAACGCGGCCGTCCGGCCCATAGCCCCAAGCCCAACCACGGCTAGAGTCGAGCATCCTGAGCTCGTCGCCCGCCTTGAGCTGGGTAAGGACTTCGGAATCATTGTCCGAGTCCAACAGGAGCGGCGCGTCGGCGACGAGGTGGCGGATGAGCGGCTCGGCATAGTGCGAGGCGATCACGCTGCCAGCGAGGGCGGTGTCAGCAAGGTCCTTGCGATACGCGTGTGTGAGCGGGTCCGGAGGATTGGAAACCCCACTCAATGCGAAGCCGTCAACGACCTGCGAATGCTGGCTCTTTTTCCCGTTGGCCGATGAAGGGACGCTGTTCGCTGCCGTCCCCGGCACGGAGGTATCGTTTGAACCCTTCAAGGAAATTGGCCCCGTCGTTCGTGCGGACGACAAATACGTTGCGGCGGTCGTCCTGGTCTCGCTCGCGGCGCAGATAGCCGAGTGCGCCCAATGTATTCAAGGCGCGCGTGACAACGGGCTTCGAAACACCAAGAGCCTTGGCCAGACCGCGGACCGTGTGGGGGCCGGGCGTCTGGTAGACAAGCATGAGCAGCGCCATCTGCCGGTTGGTCAGGTCGGGCTCGCCGGACCGGACATATTCGATCAGTGCACGCATCCAGCCCGATAGCGATGGTTCGCCCATTGGTCGGAAAACTCCATTGTCTCGCGGTTGTCATGGTAACCGAGGAGACGAGCTTTAGTTGCGTAGCGTGCGGTAAATTGGACGAAAATACCGCCGCTTAGGCCGATCGGTGCGGGACCGTTACGCCGTGAAGCGGCGCTTGAGCATGTCGAAGGACGCGCGCAGGCCCATGGCTTCGCCGCCCTTGGGACGCCCGGGCTTGGGGGACGGGCGCCATGCGAAGGTGTCGAAATGTGCCCAAGGCGTGCCGTCGGGAACGAACCGGCGGAGGAACAAGGCCGCCGTCACGGCTCCAGCCATCGGCGAGTCCGCGCTGTTTGCGAGATCGGCGAGGTCCGATTTCAGCATTTCGTCATAGCCGTCCCACAGCGGCATCCGCCAAATTGGATCGGTCACGGCCTTGGCGCTGTCCTGTAGCGCGTGGGCCAGATCCTCGTCATTGGCAAACATGGCGGGAAGGTCCGGACCCAGCGCAACACGCGCTGCTCCCGTCAGCGTAGCAAAGTCGAGCACCAGCTCAGGCTCGCCCTCGCTAGCCTTGGTCAGGGCATCGCCAAGGATAAGTCGCCCTTCAGCATCGGTATTGTCGATCTCCACCTTCAGCCCTTTTCGCGAGCCGATGACGTCGCCGGGGCGCATTGCCGATCCCGACACGCTGTTTTCGACGGCGGGAACGAGCAAGTGAAGCCGGACAGGCAGCTTCAGGTTCATGACGAGGTGGGCCAGCGCCAGCGCGTGGGCCGCGCCGCCCATGTCCTTCTTCATGAGGCGCATGCCGCCGGCTGGCTTGATGTCGAGGCCACCGCTGTCGAAGCAGACGCCTTTGCCGACGATTGCGATCCGGGGGTCGGAATTCTTACCCCAGTGCAGTTCGATCAGGCGGGGCGCCCGTTCGCGGATCGCACCTTGGCCGACGGCCGCGATCATCGGATAGCCCTGTTCCAAGACGTCGCCTGCGGCGACCTCAACCTTGGCGCCGAACCGATCTGCGAGCATTCGGGCGGCGGCCTCGAGATCAACGGGACCGAGGTCGGCTGCGGGCGTATCGACGAGGTCGCGGACCATGACCGTCGCTTCGGCCAAGGCGACCGTCTCGTCGATGTCGGCGGCCTGCTGTGTCAGGAGCACGCGTGGACCTCGGTCAGGGTCCGGCTTGGACTTGTAGTCGGTGAACCGGTGCTGCCCGAGTAGCCAGCCGAGCATGGCGGGCCCCGGCTCACCTTCGGCAAGCCGGTATCGGCCGGCGGGTAGCGCCTCGCCAAGCCGCGCCAGACACCAAGGCGAAAGTTCCTGCACGTTTGCGACTGCCGAGACGACGTCGAACCCGTCGCCCTGTTCAGCGGGGAGGAATGCGAACTGGAAACCCGTCTTGCCATCGAACCGCGCTGCCTCAAGCAATGCGCGTCGCGACGTGGACTGCCGCTTTGCCCATCCGCCAAAGTTATTCTTGTCAACGAGATGGATGGTGTGCGCCGGACCGCCGCGGTCGGCATGGAGCATTGTAGCGAAATCGGTCATGCATTCGTCGATAGCGCTTCGACGAGTTCATCGACAAGCGCGGCGCCGCATCTTCGCTCAGTTCCTGCCTCAACTCGGTGATCCCGAGGTCACGTTCCACTGATGTCGTCGCGCATCTGCAAGCCGTGCGGTCGCTTATGGGCCACCAGCGATTTGGTCGCCGGTGCAATTGCAGCGGTAGCGGAAGTCGACCCAGGCCAGCACCTTCCCGGTCCCAATTTCGGCATTGTTCGAGGAAGGTGGCCGCGTCCGAACGATCAGACGCTAGCTCGTTATTGGTTCGTTCTGTCGTAATCTTCCGAACCATATAGGGTTTCTCGTACGTCACATCATCTTAGTGCCTTGAACCGCAGCAAGATTTGACCGCCTTCGTTTTCCCAGCGTTCAATAGCGTCGATCAGGGAAGGGGGGACAGGCGGGGCCGCCGCGTGATTGTTCGCGGCGTGGAACGCTAATTCTTCTTTCGCAGTAAAGAACATCCGGAACTGATGGAGCGCGGTCATTGGATCGGCATGCGGGCGGAGGTTTCCCTCCGCCCGGCCCCCGAAACTAAGTTGGCTGGACGTTGACGGCGCAGGCGTTCCCGTTGGCGTCCTTGCCGTCATCATACGTCAAGCGTTGGTCCGCCGACGGGTCATCCGAGCGGTCCCACTTCAAGGCGCTCCGTTCGAAGCGTAGCGGGTTACCGCCCTTTTCGGGCTGGATCATTCCGGCACCCTTCGCGACGTCGAATGTGGTGATCTTGCCAAAGTTGGCCATGCTGAATTCCTTCTTGCGGAACGCGCCGACATTGGCCGTTCTCAGCTAGGAGACGTCCACGAAGGAGAAAGGGTTGGTAAGAACCTTGGACCGTCGAAAATCGACTGGTAGCCAGCTGTGTATGCGCTCTTGCCAAGCGGATTGTAAGCCATGGCACTGAATAGTTTGAGCAGCGCCGCTTTCGGTAAGTCGGTGCCCGCCTCGGCCTTCCCTTGGAGGAGAGGTGTAACTAGGCGGGAACGCCGTAAAGGTCGTGTTCGTCCGCCTCTTCGACAAGCACCTTGACGAAATCGCCGGGCTTAAGGCCGTGGGCGTCGCGTAGGTGAACTTCACCGTCAATTTCGGGAGCGTCAGCCTTCGAGCGACCCGTGGCACCGACGTCATGATGATGCGCGGCGTGGGGGGCATCGAAGTGACCGCGGTCGGGAGCTTCCGACGGCGGCGCAAGTTCGTCGACGCGGTCGATCAGCACGTCGATGGTCTTGCCGACCTTGGCAGCGAGCTTTTCGGCGCTGATCCGGGCGGTCAGTTCCATAACGCGCTGGTAGCGTTCTTCCTTGACCTCTTCGGGCACCGGATCAGGCAGGGCGTTCGCCGCGGCGCCTTCGACGGGTTCGAAGCGGAAGGCGCCGACGCGGTCAAGCTGCGCTTCCTGCAGCCAGTCGAGGAGATACTGGAAATCTTCCTCCGTCTCGCCCGGGAAGCCCACAACGAAGCTGGAACGGATCGCGATCTCCGGGCACTCGAGGCGCCAGGCGGCGATGCGCTCCAGCACCTTTGCCTCGTTGGCAGGGCGGCGCATCGACTTCAGGATCTTCGGGCTGGCGTGCTGGAAAGGGATGTCGAGGTAGGGCAGGACCAACCCTTCAGCCATCAGCGGAATAACGCTGTCGACGTGGGGGTAGGGGTAGACATAGTGGAGGCGGACCCAGGGAGTGTCGCCTTCGGGCGTCTTAAGCCGGCCAAGCTCGCGCGCGAGGTCGGTCATGTGGGCGCGAACTTCACCGCCACTCTTCAGCGGGTAGGAGGCGAATTTGAGGTCGACGCCATAGGCCGAGGTGTCCTGGCTGATGACGAGCAATTCCTTGGTGCCGGCCGCGACCAGCTTCTCCGCTTCCCGCAGGATGGCGTCGGGGCGGCGGCTGGCGAGATCGCCTCGGATTGAGGGGATGATGCAGAAGGCGCAGCGGTGATTGCAGCCTTCGCTAATCTTCAAATAGCTGTAGTGGCGCGGTGTGAGCTTCAGCCCCTGTTCCGGCACCAGGTCGAGGTAGGCGTTGGGGACCGGAGGCGCGGCCTCCAGAACGGCATTGACGACAGCCTCATATTGCTGCGGTCCGGTGACGGCGAGAATGTCGGGGAAACGGGCGCGGATGACCTCGGCCTCGTTGCCCATGCAGCCAGTGACGACGACGCGGCCGTTTTCGGCCATCGCCTCGCCGATCGCTTCGAGGCTTTCCTCCTTCGCACTATCGAGGAAGCCGCAAGTGTTGACCAGCACCACGTCCGCCCCCGCGTAGTCGGGTGACATGTCATAGCCGTTGGCGCGAAGCTTGGTGAGGATGCGTTCACTGTCGACCAATGCCTTGGGACAGCCGAGCGAGACCATGCCGACGCGCGGCGGGGAGGGTAGTTTGGTAGCCATGGGAAGCGGCTGCCCTATAACGCTTTTTGCGGCAAAAGCGACTCCCGCCTGCATAGGGGCCAGCGGAGCGATTCTCTAAACGGTAGGAACGCGGGGGAAGAGGTGATCGGGAATGATCTCGATGATCCGGTCGCCAGCCTCCAGCCGGACCGCCTCGGGCTCCCACCAGCCGATCGACTGGGTGCCGCGGAGGATGCGAAGACCAACGCCGACGGCGGCGTCCTTGAGCGCCTTGCCGACCTCAAACGGCTCGATCTCCCGCTCGTGCAGGCGAACGCGGCCGCTGGCGGAGGCCAGGTCAGCCATATAGTCGGCAATGCCCGCGCCCTCGGTCGACCCTGCGAGCAGCAGGCCGGCGAAGCTGACCGGGTTGATGACGGTAGTCGCGCCGGCCGCTTTGGCCGGGAATTCATTGTCGCCGGCACGTACGACGACGCTGATCGGGACGGCTGAGGCAAGGTGCCGGGCAGTCAGGCAGATGAGAATGGAAGTGTCATCGCGGCCGGCCGAAACGATGACGGCGCGCGCCTCGCTGACGCGGACGGCCTCCATCGTGGAATCGCGCGTGGCGTCGGCCTGCATCACCATGCAGCCAAGCGCCTCCGCTCTTTCCAGGGCCGGATTGCTCTGGTCGATGACGACCATGCGGCGGGGGTCGAAGCCGCGCTGGATGAGCTCGCCCACCGCCTCCGACCCGCTATTGCCGAACCCGGCGACGATGATGTGGCCGGTCAGCGTCTTTTGCAGCCTTTGCATAAGCCAGTTGTTCCAGGTTCTCTTGATGACGAAGGTGTAGGCGGTGCCCGCGAGGATCAGGATGAAGAAGATGCGAATGGGCGTCACGACCAGCGCGTCGAACAGGCGGGCGCGCTCGGTGACGGGCACGATGTCGCCGTAGCCGGTCGTGGTGGCCGAGATCATCGTGAAATAGATGATGTCGGCAAAGCTCATTTCCCCGTCGAGATTGTCGCGAAACGAGTCCCGCTCGATCCAATGGACGGCGATGATGAAGGCCAGCAGCACAAGCAGCAGGCCCATGCGAATGCCGAACTGCGACCAGGCACTGAGCTGGCTTTTCTGCCGGAGCACGCCGGGCGGTGAGGACATGACGCGCAGCCGACGTTGCATAGGCGGCAGCTTAATGCCGGGTCGGGGGCGCGGTAAAGCCTTCATGGGGCAGACTGGCCAAGGCGGGAGGAGCCGACTAGATGCGGCCCATCTTCGACGGGATGGTTAAGGGGCAGTAATGCGCATCGCGATGATCGGCACGGGATATGTCGGACTGGTTTCGGGCACCTGCTTTGCGGATTTCGGTCATCATGTGACCTGCGTCGACAAGGATGCGGGCAAGATCGACGGGTTGCTGGCCGGCCGGATGCCGATCTGGGAGCCGGGTCTCGAGCAACTGGTGAAGTCCAACGTGCAGCGCGGACGGTTGGCCTTCACGACCGACCTTGGCGCGGCCGTCAGGGACGCGGAAGCCGTGTTCATTGCGGTCGGTACGCCGTCGCGGCGCGGGGATGGGCATGCGGACCTCAGCTATGTCTTCGCGGCAGTCGAAGAGCTGGCGGGGCTCCTGGAAAAGCCGGTCGTCGTGGTGACCAAGTCGACGGTCCCGGTTGGAACGGGCGACAAGATCGCGGCGCTGCTCCAGCAGAAAGGTGCACCGGAAGGCGTCTCGGTCGCGTCCAATCCGGAATTCCTGCGCGAGGGCGCGGCGATTGCCGATTTCAAGCATCCGGACCGGATCCTGGTCGGCGCGGAGGACGAGCGGGCGCGCCACGCACTGGCGGAGATTTACCGGCCGCTGTTCCTCAACCGAGCGCCCATGCTGTTCACCAGCCGGCGGACGGCCGAGCTCACGAAATATGCCGCCAATGCCTTTCTCGCGACCAAGATCAGCTTCATCAACGAAATGGCGGACCTGTGCGAGGCGGTTGGCGCAGACGTGCAGGACCTGGCGCGGGGCATCGGCCTCGACAATCGCATCGGGCCGAAATTCCTTCACGCAGGGCCTGGCTATGGCGGAAGCTGCTTCCCCAAGGACACGCTGGCGCTGCTCCGGACGGCCGAAGAGCAAGGCGTTCAGCAGCGGATCGTGTCGACCGTGGTCGACGTCAATGACAGCCGCAAGGCGGCCATGGCCGACCGGGTTCGTGAAGAGCTTGGCGGCAGCGTCGAGGGCAGGCGCATCGCCGTCTTGGGCCTGACGTTCAAGCCGAACACGGACGACATGCGCGACGCGCCGTCGATCCCGCTGGTGGAGAAGCTGGTCGAAGGCGGCGCCACGGTGGTGGCCTTCGATCCTGTTGGCCGCGAGCAGGCCGAAAAGGTCCTGCCCAAGATCGAATATGCCGCCTCCGCCGAGCAGGCGGTGGATGGCGTCGACGCGCTGGTAGTCGTGACCGAATGGGACGAGTTCCGCGCGCTAGACCTTCAAGACCTTGCCAGGCGCATGAAGGGTAAGGTGCTGGTCGACCTGCGGAACATCTATGATCGCGCCGAGGCCGCACAAGCCGGCCTAACCTATCGCGGGATCGGGCGCGGCTAGGCGTCGATTTCGGATTCATCCAGCGCCGCGGCGCGGGACTGGATGAACTGGAAGCGCGGCGCGGGGTCCTTGCCCATTAGCCGTTCGACAAGGTCCTTTACCGGCTGCCGGTCCTGATACTCCGACGGCAGCGTGATGCGGATCAACGAGCGGGACGCTGGGTCCATTGTCGTTTCCTTCAGCTGATTCGGGTTCATTTCGCCGAGGCCTTTGAAGCGCGCGACCTCGACCTTCTTGCCCTTGAACTCCGTGCGTTCCAGCTCTTCGCGGTGTGCGTCGTCGCGCGCATAGGCGGACTTGCTGCCTGACGTGAGGCGATAGAGCGGCGGTTGCGCCAGGAAGAGGTGGCCGCGCCGGACGAGCTCGGGCATTTCCTGGAAGAAGAACGTCATCAGTAGCGTCGCGATATGGGCGCCGTCGACGTCGGCGTCGGTCATGATGATAACGCGTTCGTAGCGCAGCGCATCTTCCTGCCACTTGTCGCGAATGCCGCAGCCGAGCGCCTGCTGGAGGTCGGCGATTTCCTGGTTGGCGCGGATCTTGTCGGCGGTGGCGGAGGCGACGTTCAATATCTTGCCGCGAATGGGGAGGATCGCCTGCGTCTTGCGGTCGCGCGCCTGCTTGGCCGACCCACCAGCGCTGTCGCCTTCGACGATGAACAGCTCGGTGCCTTGCGGATCGTCATTCGCGCAGTCGGTGAGCTTGCCGGGCAGACGGAGCTTTCGCGCCGACGTCGCGGTCTTGCGCTTCACCTCGCGCTCCGCGCGGCGCTTCAGCCGCTCGTCCATCCGCTCAAGGATCGCGCCAAGCAACGCCCGGCCCCGGTCCATGTTGTCGGCTAAATAATGGTCAAAATGGTCGCGCACGGCGGCCTCGACGAAACGCGCGGCCTCGAGGCTGGTCAGTCGGTCCTTGGTCTGGGACTGGAAGTGCGGATTGCGGATGAAGACCGACAGCATCAGTTCGACGCCGTTGAACACATCGTCGGGCGTAATGTCCTTTACGCGCTTGTTACCGATCAGTTCGCCAAATGCGCGCACCCCCTTGGTCAGCGCGGCGCGAAGGCCTGCTTCGTGCGTGCCGCCGTCGGGCGTCGGGATGGTGTTGCAATAATAGCTTTCATGGGAGCCCTCGCTCCAGACCGGCCATGCGACGGCCCATTCGGCGCTACCTTGGCCGTCGGGAAAATCCTGCCGTCCGGCGAACGGCGGCGTGGTTACACATTCGCGGTCGCCCAATTGCTCGACGAGATGGTCCGCGAGGCCGCCAGGAAATTGGAAAACGGCCTGTTCAGGCACGTTCGCGGCGGCCAGCGACGGATCGCAGCGCCAGCGGATTTCGACGCCGGCGAAGAGATAAGCCTTGGATCGCGCCAGCTTGTAGAGACGCTCTGCGCTGAAATCGGCATCCTTGCCAAAGATTTCTGGATCGGGGGTGAAGGTGACCGAGGTTCCGCGGCGGTTGGGCGCGGCACCGACTTCTTCGAGCGAAGAAGTTGCAACGCCCTTGGCGAAGGTCTGCCGGTAGAGCTTCTTCTCGCGGGCAACCTCGATAATCGTCTCGGTACTGAGCGCGTTGACGACGCTGACCCCGACGCCGTGCAGGCCGCCGGAGGTCGAATAGGCCTTGCCCTCGAACTTGCCGCCCGAATGCAGCGTAGTCAGGATGACTTCCAGTGCTGACTTGCCCGGATATTTGGGGTGCGGGTCGACCGGAATGCCGCGGCCATTGTCGGTGACCGTCAGGCGATTGCCTGTTTCCAGCGTGACCTCGATGCGGCTGGCGTGACCGGCGACCGCCTCGTCCATCGAATTATCGATGACTTCCGCGGCGAGGTGATGAAGAGCGCGATCGTCGGTGCCGCCGATATACATGCCGGGACGACGGCGGACGGGTTCCAGCCCCTCCAACACTTCGATGGCGGATGCGTCGTAGTTGTCGGATGGATCGGGCGCGGAACCGGAAGCGAAAAGATCGGACATTAGGGGAACGCTATAAGGCCCCGGAAAGCGCGTTGCCAAGCGACTTGAATTGGGTCTGCCAAATCCCAAATCAGTGTTGCCGGTTGCCTACCAGGGGCCGGTGACGGGATGTAATGGCCCGCGACGGGCCAGCCTCCCGCCCATGTAAGTTGCTCAATTGGAGGACATGACATGCGATCTGCTTTCGATTTTGCGCCATTCCGGCGCTCCACCATCGGCTTTGACCGGCTGTTCGACCTGCTTGAAAACAGCGCGACGGGGCAGGGCGGCGAGAACTATCCGCCGTTCGACCTCCTAAAGCTGGACGACAATCGCTATCGCATCAGTCTGGCCGTGGCCGGTTTCCGCCGCGACGAGATTGAGATCACCGCGCAGCAGAATCAGCTGATCGTTACCGGCAAGAAGGTCGACGACGACAAGGCCGACTACATCCATCGCGGCATCGCCAACCGCTCGTTCGAGCGGCGGTTTGGGCTAGCCGACCATATCAGGGTTACCGACGCCGACCTTAGTGATGGCATGCTGTCGATCGAACTGGTCCGCGAGATCCCCGAAGCGATGAAGCCTCGCAAGATTCAGATCGGCGGAAGCACCCCCGCGACCGAGACGATCGAGTCGCAGGCAGAACGCGCGGACGCCTGACTTATCCGCGCCCCGGGGAGCGTACCTCCCCGGGACTTGCGGCGCGTTCGTCGAACAGCCAGCCACTAACCCATGCTGCCAGGGCCGCGCCGGCCAGCTGAGCAATGATGAAGGCCGGCACGTCGCCCGGCGCGATGCCGGCGAAGCTGTTGCTGAGGCTGCGGATGATCGTGATGGCCGGGTTGGCGAAGCTGGTCGACGAGGTGAACCAGTAGGCGGCGACAATGTAGAGTGCGACGCTAGCTGGAACCAGCTTGGACCGGTGCCGGGTGGTGCCGAGAATCGTCAGGATCAAGCCAAACGTAGCGACGAACTCTCCGGCCCATTGGCCGGCGCCGGTCCGCGCCTTCAGCGAGACCTGCCACAACGGCTGATCAAACATCAGGTGGGCGGCGAGCGCCCCCAGCAAGCCGCCAGCCAATTGGGCGGCAAGGTAGAGACCGGCATCGCTCCAGCCGATTTCTCGGCGCATCGCCATGACGAGCGACACGGCAGGATTGAAATGCGCGCCCGATACCGGGCCAAGCATTGCGATCAGCACGAACAGGATGGCGCCAGTCGCGAGCGTATTGCCCAGCAGCGCAACGGCAACGTTCCCGCCTGCCAGCGCTTCGGCCATGATCCCAGAACCAATCACTCCGGCGAAAAGGAAGAATGAGCCAATCCCTTCCGCCGCTAGCCTCCGAGCAAGCGGCCCGGGGCTCATTCACTCTGCTCCTGCTCCACGACCAGGATGCGGGCTTCGCCGCGAGGATAGGCGACATGTTCTTCGCCGTCGTCGATCAGGACCATGCTGCCGGATGTGAGGTTGACGACATCGACTGGCGCGTCGGGGCCTGCGCGGACGTGCATGTCGACCTCGCCGTCGATGACCATGAAAAGCTCTCGGCCCGTGTTTCGGTGCCAGCGAAACGGCGTGCTGATCCAGCGGAGCTTGGCCACGGCGTTGCCGATGGCGGGTAGCGTGGGGCCGGACCAGTCGTCTGGGCCGCGAAGGGCCATCGCGTCATAAATTTGCATGGCTTATCCGCAGCTGGAGTTGCAGGACGGCTGGGCGGTGACCGCCGGGGCGCAGCAGTTGGTCGTGGCCGCATTCGCCGAGACTGCCGAGAGTTCCGGGCTGTCGCCATAAACGGTGGACTCGCCGTTGGTGAAAAAGGCCTCCCACACGATACCGTCGGGATCGCTAATCCAGCTCTTTTCGCTCTTGGCGTAGCAGCAGGTGGTCGCGCCTTCCTCGAGCACCGGCCGGTCCGCGGCTTTCAGCCGTCCATATACTTCGGCAAGTTCGTCATTGCTCTCGGCCTGGATGCCGAGATGCTCGATCCCTTTGGCGGCGTGGCCGGAAGAGATGGCAAAGTTGACGCGCGGATCGTCGAGCATCCACTTTGCATAATCGTCCTTGGTCACCGTCGGATCGGCGCCGAAGAGCGTGGAGTAAAATCGGATCGACTGGTCGAGGTCGTTAACCCCGACATGGACGTGAAGACGCTTCATGCGGATTTCCTTTCCTGGGTGTCGCCGGGAGCGCATTCAGAGCCTCCGCAGCAATTTTCCATGAGGTAGGCGACGAGCCCGTTCATCGCGCCATAGTTGGCGGAATAGACGAGCGAGCGACCTTCGCGGCGCTGGTCGACCAGCCCGGCCCGATTGAGGTGGGCGAGGTGGAAAGACAGCGACGAGTTAGGGATCGACAGCCTCTCGGCGAGCGCTCCTGCGGCCATCCCGGCATCGCCCGCCTGGACGAGCAGGCGAAACAACGCAAGGCGATGTTCCTGGGCAAGCGCGCCAAGGGCATCAATGGCTTGCGATGGTTGCACGACTCACTCCTCATTTCGATGATTCTCGAAATGACATTGGGCGGGTGTGCTGTCAATAACATTTCGAATTTTATCGAAATAAAGTTGGTGCGCCAAGAAAAAGCCCCGGCGGATAAGGCCGGGGCTTGGAAGTTTGCGCTTAACGGACCCGCGGTCCGCCGAACGGGAGTGGCGGTGGCGGGCGGCGGTCACGACGCGGCAGCTGCGCCTGGTAGGCGACGCCGCAGTGGTCGACGCAATAAGGGTAGCCGGGATTCGCCGGGTTGCCGCAGAAATGAAAGTCGGGCTCGCCCGGGTGGCCCATCGGCCAGCGGCAGACGCGGTCGTTGAGGTCGAGCAGGCTGGTCTTGTCCGCGACTTCGGCCGACGGCTTGGCAGGCACGAGGCGGCGAGGCGGCGCAGGCGGGATCGGCGCTTGCGTGTCGCCGGGCCCCTGGCGAATGAAGCCGCCGGGACCGACCGAGCGATACTGGATTGCGCCGGGGTCACTACGCTTGCCCTGGGCCGGTTCGACCGGGGCGGAGACGACGGGCCGGGGCGGTTCTGCCTCGGCAGCGCGTGGTTCAGGCGCGGCAGGGACAGGCTTGGGCACCGGAGTTGGCTTCGCAGCGCGCGGCGCCGGCGGAGCCTTCGCCTTCTTTTCCTTTTCCTCGCCCGCCTTCACCGGCGAGGGGCGCGATTCGAGGCCGAGGCGATGCGCCTTGCCGATGACCGCGTTGCGGCTGACCCCGCCAAGATCTTCCGCGATCTGGCTGGCGGTCGAGCCATCGGCCCACATCGACTTGAGGCGCTCGATGCGCTCTTCGGTCCAACTCATGAAATTCAAAACTCCGTACGTGTTGCGTGCCGCTGCGCCAGCCGATAGGCGATTGTCGCGTGAACGACCAGACTCCCTCCTGGATGAGAAGCGAACCCGGCAAGCCGACGCTGCAAGGTGTCAACTGGGGCGGCCTTTCGACCCTATATATCAAGGAGGTGCGTCGCTTCTTCAAGGTGCAGATGCAGACGGTGTGGGCGCCGGCGATAACGACGCTGCTCTACCTCATCATTTTCACCGTGGCGTTGGGCCGGGAAGGCAAGACGGTGTTGGGCGTCCCGTTCGCCGATTTTATCGCGCCCGGCCTGATCGTCATGGCCATGCTGCAGAACAGCTTCGCGAACAGCAGCTTCTCGCTGTTGGTCGGCAAGATGCAGGGAACGATCGTCGACTATCTGATGCCGCCGCTGTCGGTTGGCGAGCTAATTACCGGCCTTGTCGGCGCGGCGGTGACGAGGGCGTTTTTGGTGGGATCCGCGGTGTGGCTGATCATGGCCATCTGGCCGGGCGTCCATGTCGGTGTCGCGCATCCACTGTCCATCCTGTGGTTTGGTCTGATGGGAGCACTGATGCTCGCGTTCCTCGGGTTGATGACCTCGATCTGGGCCGAGAAGTTCGACCATGCGGCAGCCGTGACCAATTTCGTCGTTGCGCCGCTGTCGCTGCTGTCTGGGACTTTCTATTCGGTCGATGCCTTGAGTCCGGCGTTCCGGACAATCAGCCACGCCAATCCCTTCTTCTACGTCATTTCCGGGTTCCGGCACGGATTCCTTGGCGAAGCCGACTCGCCCATTTACGCGGGCGGAATCGGCCTGCTGTTGCTGAACATCCTGCTCTTCGCGGTCTGCTATTCGCTCCTCAAAAGCGGCTGGAAAATCAAGAATTGAGCCTTTTCAGTCGGTTGAACGGTTAAGGTCCGTGAACGGCGGATAACGGTCGCGTTCAGCACGCGATCAAGGCGCCGGGTCCATAAGAGGGGCATCAACCGCACGAAGGAGTGCAACCATGCGTAAGTTTGTCATTTCCGCCGCCCTGATGGCCTCGACCATCGCCGTGGCTGCTCCCGCCGCCGCGCAGTGGGCGCCGCCCGCGCCGCAAGGCTATGCCTATGGCTATCACAACAACTATGGCCAGGTTCGCCGCCTGCAGGTCCGTATCGACCAGCTGCAACGGCGAATTGTCCAGCTGGACCGCCGCAACATCCTGAGCAATCGGGAAGCCGGCCGCCTGCGCGCCGAATCACGCCAGCTGGAGCAGCGTCTGCGCTACGCTTCGCGCAACGGGCTGAACCAGCGCGAGATGTATAATCTCGAGCGCGGTATCCAGCGCCTCGAATATCGCATCCAGCGCGATGCGCGCGATGGCAACCGTTACGGCGGCTACTACGGCCAGAACAACTACTATGATCGCGACCGCGACGGCCGTGACGACCGTTATGAAGACGATCGCGGCTATCGCCACGACTAGCCTTTCCGGCATTTGACCCGGGTGGGGACAAGGGAGGGGCGGCTCTGAAAGGGGCCGCCCCTTTCGTTTGTCCGACCGCCGCGATATAGGCTCGCGGCAGGTCGTCCCGGGGGGCGGCCTTTCGCCATACCATCGAGCTGAAATGAGGAAATCCATGGCCATCACGCCGCTTATGCCCGTCTATCCCCGTTGCGAGGTGAGGCCGGTGCGGGGTGAGGGGGTCTACCTCTATGGCGAGCAGGGCGAGAAGTATCTGGACTTCGCGAGCGGCATCGCGGTCAACCTACTCGGCCACGGTCATCCGCACCTCACCAAGGCGCTGCAGGAGCAGGCCGCGACGCTGATCCACGTGTCGAACCTGTACGGCAGTCCTCAGGGCGAAGCGTTTGCGCAGCGGCTGGTCAACCTGACGTTCGCCGACACGGTCTTCTTCACCAATTCGGGCGCCGAGGCGGTCGAGTGCGCAATCAAGACCGCGCGCCGGTATCATCATGCCAAGGGCAATCCGCACAAGCATACGCTGATCACTTTCAGCAACGCCTTCCACGGTCGCACCATGGCCACGATCAGCGCGACGAACCAGGAGAAGCTGCGCGACGGGTTCGCGCCGCTTTTGCCCGGCTTCACCGTGGTCGAGTTCGACAATCTTGAGGCCGCGTTAGGTGCGATCGACGAGCATACTGCTGGCTTCCTTGTGGAGCCGGTGCAGGGCGAGGGCGGGATACGCCCGGCGTCGAAGGAATTCATGCTGGGGCTGCGCAAGGCGTGTGACGAGCATGATCTGATGCTGGTGCTGGACGAAGTGCAGTGCGGTGTAGCGCGGACAGGCGCGCTGTACGCGTACGAACATTATGGCATCGAGCCGGATATCCTCGCGTCAGCCAAAGGCATCGGCGGCGGCTTTCCCATGGGCGCCTGCCTCGCGACCGAAAAGGCAGCGAGCGGCATGGTCATCGGTACGCACGGGTCGACGTATGGTGGGAACCCGTTCGCCATGGCGGCCGGCCAGGCGGTGTTCGACGTCGTCGCCAATGACGAGTTCCTCAGTCATGTCCGCACTATGGGTGATCGACTCCGCTCTGCGCTGGAGCAAATGATTCCGAACCACGATCATCTGTTCGAAAGCGTTCGCGGGCTGGGCCTGATGCTGGGCGTCAAAATGAAGACCGACAGCCGCGCTTTCGTCGGCTACCTGCGCACCAAAGGCATCCTTACAGTCGCCGCCGGCGACAATGTCGTCCGTGTGCTTCCGCCGCTGACCATCGATGAAGCGAACATCGCCGAGTTCGTCGAAGGACTGTCTGCCGCCGCCGCCGATTACGACGTGCCGGAAGCGGCATGACGATCCGCCATTTCCTCAACCTGTCGGATGTCGGCGGGGAGGGGATTGCGCACATCCTCAACGAGGCAATGGAGCGCAAGGAGCGGCGTGCGGGCTGGCCAAAGGGCAAGCCCGACGCCGATCGGCCGCTCGACGGCGCCGTGCTTGCGATGATTTTCGAGAAAAGCAGCACGCGGACCCGGGTCAGCTTCGACCTGGCAATGCGGCAGCTAGGCGGCTCCGCAATCGTGCTGGAGGGTTCCAGTTCGCAACTTGGCCGAGGTGAGACGATTGCCGACACCGCGCGCGTCCTTTCGCGGTTCGCCGACGCCATCATGATTCGGACCGACCATCATCAAAAGGCCGAAGAACTCGCCGAATACGCGACGGTCCCGGTCATCAACGGGCTGACCGACCTGTCGCATCCCTGCCAACTGCTCGCCGACATGCAGACGGTCATCGAGACACGGGCGCGGCTGGCTGGAACCCGCTGGGCGTGGCTAGGTGACGGCAACAATGTCTGCAATTCGCTGATCGAGGCGGCGGCGCTGATGCATTTCCAACTGGCGGTCGCGACCCCGAACCGGTTCGAACCCGACGTCGGCATGTGCGCTATGGCCAGCACGCGCGACGATATTTTCTTCACCGAGGATCCGGTTGAGGCGATCGACGGCGCGGAAGTCGTAGTAACCGACACCTGGGTGTCGATGGGCCAGGACGACGAGGATTATCGGCGCGAGGCTTTCGCGCGTTTCCGGGTGGACGAGGCCATGCTGGCCCGCGCGGCTCCCGGCGCAACCCTCCTCCACTGTTTGCCGGCGCATCGCGGCGAGGAGGTTACCGACGCCGTGATCGATGGTCCGCAATCGGCCGTATGGGACGAGGCGGAGAATCGGCTGCACGCGCAAAAGGCGCTGCTCATGTGGTGCTTGGGCCGGATCTGACGGCAGCGGGAAAGAGGGCGTAGATGGGACGGCTGGACGGCAAGATCGCGCTGGTTACCGGAGCCGCCCAGGGGATCGGCGAAGGCATCGCGAAATGCTTCGCGCGTGAAGGCGCGACGGTTTGGGTTACGGACGTCGACGGCGAGGGCGCGCAGCGTGTTGCCGCGGCCATCGGTTCCCGTCACCGTTCCGCATTGCTCGACGTTGGCGAGGAGGCGCACTGGGATCGGGTGATGACGGACCTGCTGGAGGCGCACGGGCGGCTCGACGTGCTGGTCAATAATGCCGGGATCACCGGGTTCGAAGATGGCCCGGGCCCCCATGATCCTGAACATGCGACCCTGGAAGAGTGGCATCGGGTTCACCGGGTCAATCTGGACGGAACCTTCCTGGGATGTCGCCACGCCATCAGGGCAATGCGGGCGACCGGAACCGGATCGATCATCAACATGTCATCGCGGTCGGGGCTCGTCGGAATCCCCGGTGCCGCGGCCTATGCCTCGTCAAAGGCGGCCATCCGCAACCACAGCAAATCCGTCGCACTTTATTGCGCGCAGCAGGGCATGAAGGTGCGCTGCAATTCGATCCATCCTGCTGCGATCCTGACGCCGATCTGGGATGCCATGATCGGCAAGGGGGCGGACCGGGAAGCGAAAATGGCTGCGCTGGTACGCGATACGCCGCTGAAGCGGTTTGGGACCGTCG
The DNA here is from genome assembly GCF_003583725.1 of Sphingomonas edaphi. GTDB lineage: Bacteria > Pseudomonadota > Alphaproteobacteria > Sphingomonadales > Sphingomonadaceae > Sphingomicrobium > Sphingomicrobium edaphi. The sequence goes on from NZ_QXTF01000003.1 coordinate 66,485, forward strand.
AAGAAGTGGCGGCGCTTTGTCTGTTCTTGGCGTCCGACGAGGCCCCTTACATCACGGGGTCGGAATTCGACATAGATGGCGGACTTCTCGCGGGCTCGGCCGCGTCTCCGGGCTAGGTTTGCAATTGGACCGGCGAACGCCCATCTGGCGCGGCGATGACTGACATTTCGCTTAACCAGGACGTCGCGCTTGGCGTCACCGTTCCCTCGCGGCATGCGCGCGGCCGGGCCGCAAGACTTGGGCCGGTGCTGGACCAAATTCTGGCCAATCACGGCTATCCGCCGATCATCGAGCAACTGCTGGCCGAGGCGCTGGTACTGACGGCGCTGCTCGGGTCATTGCTGAAGGATCCCAGCGGCCAGCTGACCATTCAGGCACAGACCGAAAACGGGATCGTCGATCTGCTGGTATGCGACTACAAGGGCGGCGAGCTTCGCGGCTATGTCCGTCACGACGCCGAACGGCTGGCCGAGGCGGGACCACGTCCGACGCTGTTTTCGCTGTTCGGTAAGGGGTACCTTGCGATCACCTTTGACCAGCCGGCGACCGACGAGCGCTACCAAGGGATCGTACCGCTCGAGGGCGAGGGGCTCGGAGAGGCTGCGCAAAGCTATTTCAGCCAATCCGAACAGATCCCGTCGATTGTCCGCCTCGAAGCGCGCAAGGACGATAATGGCTGGGTCGCAGGCGGCCTGATGTTCCAGCACCTGCCGGAAGGCGAGATCGGGCGGGATCGGCTGCATACGCGCCTCGACCATCCTGAATGGCCCCATATCGCGACGATGGTCGGGTCAGTGAAGGCGGAGGAACTGAGCGATCGGGATCTGCCTCTCGACGACCTTGTGTGGCGCCTGCTCCACGAGGAGGACGAGGTGCGCACGCTGGCCCCGGTGCCGCTGTCGAAAGGCTGCCGCTGCAGTGTCGATTACATCTCTTCCGTCATTGCCCGTTTCCCGGAAGAGGAGCGGGCGGAGATGGTCGGCGATGACGGACTGATCCGTGTCGATTGCGCCTTCTGCGCGACCAGCTTCCCGATTGCCATCGAAGCCGCCTGAAGTTCGTCGATTAGTTGCTTTTTGTTAAGCGGGACGTGGTAAACGGGCGCTAATGAAACGCATGGCGCGAATCGGTCTCGCGGGCCTGATGACAGTCGCGGCAGCATTTGTTGTCGCGGCAGCCTCTCCGCGCGCGCTGATGCCGGCAATGGGCGGCCTGTGGGAGGTAAGCCAGCGCGCGGACGGCCATGGCGCTCAGCGCATCTGCGTCGCCTCACCAGTGACGCTGGCTCAATATGAGCACCGGCAGGCCCGCTGTGCCCAAACGATCGTGTCCGACAGCGGCACGCAAACGCTAATCAGCTATACTTGCGCCGACGGTGGCTTCGGCCAGTCGAAGGTCACGCTGCTGACCCCGCGGACGATGCGAATTGAAACGCAGGGGATTAGCGGCAATCTGCCGTTCCACTACCAGCTTCATGCACGGCGCGTCGGCGACTGCCGCCGGTAATCGGCCGTTAACCATAGTCTGGCTACAAGATGGAGGTGCCCTTCTTCGGCACGTTTTCCTCCCTGTCGGGCCAATGCCCGAACCTTGGGCCGCCCTTTCGAGCGGCCCTATTTTTTTGTGCGGCGCGGGATTAGAGCGCGCGCCATGTTGCTGTTCATTATCAAGGCCGCGCTTTCGGGCCTTTTGGTTGCGACGATTTCATTGGTCGCAAAGCGCTACCCCGGCTGGGGCGGGCTGCTGGCCTCGCTGCCGCTCGTGTCGGTCCTGTCGATGCTGTGGCTCTATGGCGAAACGCGCGACGCATCGAAGGTCGCCGAACTGTCGATGGGCGCTTTCTGGTTCTTCCTTCCGTCGGTGCCGATGTTCCTGGTCATCCCGGCTATGCTGCGTTCCGGGATTTCGTTCGGAGTGACGATGGCGACCGCCTGCCTGCTGACCGTCGCGCTATATGCGGGGATGAGCTGGCTCGCACCCAAGTTAGGCATTGTCCTATGAGTACGCGGCAAGCGGTAGTTTTGCTGTCGGGTGGACTCGATTCCATGGTCTGCGCAGCGTTGGCTCGGGAAGAGGGGTTTAGCGTCCTTGCGCTGACCATCGACTATAATCAGCGTCACCGCGTCGAACTGGAAGCGGCCAAGCGCATCGCCACCGACCTGGCGGATCGCCACATCATCCTGCCTCTCGACCTAACCGCGTTCGGTGGCTCGGCGTTGACCAGCGACATTGACGTTCCCAAGGACGGGGTCGGGGCCGACGGCGACGGCGGCATTCCCGTGACCTATGTTCCGGCGCGCAACACCGTGTTTCTCAGCTTGGCGCTGGCCTGGGCCGAAGCGGCTGGCGCGCACGACCTGTTCGTTGGGGTTAATGCGCTCGACTATTCCGGTTATCCCGATTGCCGCCCGGCCTTCATCGAGGCCTTTGAGGAACTGGCGAACAAGGCGACGCGCGACGGGGTGGAAGGCCGCGGCTTTACCGTCCACGCGCCGCTCCAGAACATGACCAAGGCCGATATTGCCCGCGAGGCGGCGCGACTGGGGTTGGACGCTGGGATAAGTCACAGCTGCTACGATCCGGCGCCCGACGGCGCGGCTTGCGGATATTGCGACGCCTGCCGACTACGCGCCAAGGGCTTTGAGGAAGCGGGCTTGGTCGATCCCACCCGCTACGTCGCGCGATGAGTTACGCGGTCAAGGAAGCTTTTCTCACGCTGCAGGGCGAAGGAGTCCAGGCGGGAAGTCGCGCCGTCTTCCTACGCTTCGCGGGCTGCAATTTGTGGAGCGGGCGCGAGCAGGACCGGTCAACGGCGCAGTGCAATTTCTGCGATACGGACTTTGTCGGGATAGATGGACCGGGTGGCGGCAAGTTCGCCAATGCCGATGCTCTCTCGTCGCATGTGGAGGCGCTTTGGGGGGAGGAGCGAGATTTCCGGCTGGTGGTCATAACCGGCGGCGAACCCATGCTGCAGCTGGACAAGGCATTGATTGATGCGCTTCATGCGCGCGATTTTCGGGTTGCGGTCGAAAGCAACGGCACGATCGCCGCGACGCCCGGGATCGACTGGCTATGCGTCAGCCCGAAGGCGGGAACCGAGGTCGTTCAGCGCTCGGGCGATGAGTTGAAGCTCGTCTGGCCGCAACCGGGCATTGACCTGGCCGACCTGGAAGGGTGGGATTTCCGACATTACCTGGTTCAGCCGATGGACTGCGCGGACGGGCAGGCAGCGGTCGATGCCGCGATTTCCCTAGTTATGGAGCGGCCCCTCTGGCGATTGACGCTCCAGGGACACAAGATTGTCGGCCTGAAATAAAAAGGGCCGCCGGATGTTCCGGCGGCCCTTTTCCAAACACCGACCCGCACGAAGGCGGACCGAGCGCGATTACATCGCGTTGGTGGTGTTCGCTTCAACGGTCGCGTTGGCGTCGACGACGTTCGCGTCCATCGTCATGTTGGCGTCCATGTTGGTGGTCGCGTCGATGGCGGTGGTGTCATTGGCGACGACGTTCTCGGTGGTGAGGGTCTCGTCGACGTTCATGGTGTTTTCAGCGGCTTCGTTGCTGCTGCAAGCCGAAACCGCCAAGGCCGCACCAGCGACCAGGATCAGAGCACGCATTCAAAACTCCCTTGATTATTAGATCTGCGGGGGTGTTCCCCTTTCGCAAATCGCGCGCACAATAGTCGGGGAGGGTTCCCGCCTCAAGCGACTTGTGAATCTGCTGCCAAGTCATTGAGAAAAGATGGAAAAGTCCGACAGAGTGCCTCGTCCGCGGTCTCGAGCGACCCATCGAGGCCAAGCGCGGCGAGGCTCGTGACGCCAAAATCCGCAATTCCGCATGGAACGATTCCGCCGAAGTGCGACAGGTCGGGAGACAGGTTGATCGAGAAGCCGTGCATCGTCACCCAACGACGGACGCGAACGCCGATCGCGCCGATCTTCGCCTCATTCACTCCTTCGCCAGTCCAGATACCGATCCGCCCCGACTCGCGCCGAGCGTCAACGCCAAGTTCGCCAAGCGCAGCGATCATCCATCCTTCAAGCGAATGGACGAAGCGGCGGACATCCTTGCCGCGCTTTTCAAGGTCGAGGATCAGATAGCCAACGCGCTGGCCGGGGCCGTGATAGGTGTAGCGGCCGCCGCGCCCGGCATTGAACACCGGGAAACCCATGGGGTTGAACAGCTCGGCAGGGTCCGCGCTTGTGCCGGCGGTGAACAAGGGCGGATGCTCCAGAAGCCAAACCAGTTCCTTCGCATGCCCTTCACGAACGGCGAGCGCGCGCGCCTCCATCTCCGCCAAGGCGTCGGCATAGAGTGTCAGTCCTTCACTGACTCGCCATTCGATGTCGTCCGGAACCATCATGCGGCAATGGCGCCGGGAGTTGTGCGCTGCAAGGGCGATTGTCTTGGGCGGCAGCCGTCGATACGCTCCACCCCGAACATCAGCTTTGTACCGGGGGTATCAATGTCATTATCGATTAGCAGGGCGTGGGATGAAGCGCGGGCCGCGCTTGCGCACAACCGCCGACTGCTCACCCCCGTGGCGCTCGGCCTGGTGTTGGTCCCCGCAGTCATCAGTTCGATGGTCGAGCCGCGGACAGTCCCGGGCGAGCAGCCGGAACCCGGTGCCTGGATGTGGATCACGCTGGCGATGATCATCATCATGCTAACCGGACAGTTGGCGATCGCCATGCTGACCAACGGTTGGCAGGGCAGTGTTGGCGAAGCCATCAGGCGGGCGATCAAGCGGCTACCAACGCTGATCATGTCGGCTTTGCTGGTCATGGTGCCGTTGGTACTGATCCTGTCAGTCATCCTCGCGCTCGTCGGGCTGTCGACCGGGGGGGATGGGGAGTTCTCCGCTGAGGCTCTGAACCCTGCAGGCTGGATGGTGATGTTGGTCGGGCTCATTGCCCTGCTGGCGATCGGGGTGCGATTAATGCCGCTGGTCGTGATTATCGCTAGCGGCGACGAGGGGCCGATTGATTCGATCAAGCGCGCCTTCGAGCTGACGCGCGGTCATTTCTGGAAGTTGCTCGGCTTCATGCTGCTGGTCACCATCGCCTTTTTGATCGTGGCCGCGGCGGTTGGAGCGGTGTTCGGGTCGCTGATCGCGTTCTTGCTGGGCGCACCGGAGCCTTGGAGCGTGTCGCTGCTGCTGGTCGCGCTGGCGGCCGGCCTGGTCCAGGCGGCGTTCGTGACGATCTACACGGCGATGCTGGCCCGGATCACGGCGCAGCTTAGCACCCGTCACATCCACGTCCCGGATACCGGCCGGGAATAGCCAAGGCGCTATTTCCAGCGCGCCAGCGGCGGAAGGCTCATCAGGATGGCGTCGATATTGCCACCTGTCTTGAGACCGAACAGCGTGCCGCGATCGTAGAGCAGGTTGAACTCCACGTAGCGGCCGCGAAATTCTAGTAGTTCGTCCATGTCCGCGTCCGTAAAGGGCGTGTCCATCCGCTTGCGAACGATCTGGGGGAAGATTTCGAGGAACGCTTCGCCGACGTCACGGGTGAAGGCAAAATGTTCGTCGAAGTGATCTTCCAGCCGATCGTAGAAGATGCCGCCCACGCCGCGCGCGCGGTTGCGGTGCGGTAGCCAGAAATATTCGTCTGCCCATTTGGAAAAGCGCGGATAGAAGGTCGGATCATGCGCCGCGCATGCCGCACGCAGCCGCGCATGAAAGGCATCGGTGTCTTCCTGATAGGGGATCGCGGGGTTGAGGTCAGCGCCGCCGCCGAACCAGCGCCGGGTTGTCGTCAGGAAACGCGTGTTCATATGCACGGCCGGCACATGCGGGTTAGCCATGTGGGCAACCAGGCTGATCCCGGTGGCAAAGAAGCTGGGGTCTTCCTCCGCACCGGGGATCGACGCGGCGAATTCCGGATTGAACCGCCCGCCGACGGTGGAGACGTTGACGCCCACCTTTTCGAATACCTTGCCGGCCATCTGGCCCCGAACGCCGCCGCCGCCCGGTTCCCCGCTATCGTCGGTCCGGTCCCAGGGAACGAACTCGAACGAAGCGTCGCTACCCGCTTCGCGCTCGATCGCCTCGAACGCGTCGCAAATGCGGGTGCGAAGGCTTTCGAACCAGTCGCGCGCGGCCTGCTGTTGGGTGTCGAGCGGTTTCATTCGGGAAATCCCCTTGTCTGTCGGAGCGCCTCGCCGAGCGCGAGCGCGGCCGAGGTTGCGAGGTTGAAGGACCGGACCTCTGCCCGGATCGGGATTTTCAGCCGGTCATCACATGTTGAAGCGACATCCACCGGAACGCCGGCGCTTTCCTTGCCGAAGATAAGTGTATCGCTGGCCTGAAACTTGAAATCGTAAAGCGAGGTGGTGGCCTTGGTCGTCAACAGGACCAGTCGGCCGCCCAGCGTGCCGCGAAACGATTCGAACGAAGGGTGCCGCCGGATTTCGACATGGTCGATGTAGTCCATCGCTGTGCGCCGGACGCGCCGGTCGTCCCATTGGAATCCCATCGGTTCGATGAGGTCGATGCCGACTCCCATGCAGGCGCCGAGGCGCATGACGGCGCCGACGTTCCCGGCGATCTCAGGCTGATAAAGGCAAAGCCGCATGCGAGGCGGATAGTCCGCGGGCCGCTCGCCGCACAAGTCAGGCAATTTGTCCATTTGCATCGCTGGGGAGAGGCGCTATCAGGCGCGCCAACCGTGCCCGCTTGGCGGGTGCGGTGTCGTATCTCGATGCCCTCGGCATTCGCCAAATAAGTTCTTAAGGGTGAGCATGGCCACGCTGGAAGAAACCAACGCTGCGCTAGTGGAGGCCGATCACAGCCTTCGCCGTCGCGACTTCATCAATATTGCCGCTGTCAGTTTCGCAGGCGTCGGCGCTGTCGCCGTGGCCCTGCCGCTGGTCAACCAGATGAGCCCGTCGGCCGACGTGCTCGCGCTCGCTTCGACCGAAGTCGACATCTCCAAGATTGCGCCGGGTCAGGCGATCAAGACCAGCTGGCGCAAGCAGCCGGTTTTCGTCCGCAACCTGACGCCGAAGGAAATCCAGGACGCCAAGGCTGTTTCGCTTGGCGAACTGCGCGACCCGCAATCGCTGGCTGATCGCACCAAGCCGGGCAAGGAAAACTGGCTGATCACGCTGGGCGTCTGCACCCACTTGGGCTGCGTCCCGCTGGGCGTTGGCGACGGCGAGAATCGCGGTGATTACGGCGGTTATTTCTGCCCGTGCCACGGTTCTCACTACGACACAGCTGCTCGCATCCGCAAAGGCCCGGCGCCGACGAACCTGGTCGTGCCGGAATATAACTTCACGTCCGACACCGTCGTGACCATCGGCTAACAGGGGATAGACGAGTCATGAGCTTTGCCTGGGCCAAGCCCTATCAACCCAAGACCGAACTCGGCCGGTGGGTCGACGACCGCATGCCGCTACCGCGGCTGGTCTACAACGCCGTTGGCGGCGGTTATCCGGTGCCGCGCAACCTCAATTACGGCTGGAACTTCGGCGTTCTCTCCGGGATTTTCCTGACGATCCAGATCGTCACCGGCATCGTTCTGGCCATGCATTATTATGCGTCGGCCGACGGAGCGTTCAACTCGATCGAGCACATCATGCGAGACGTGAACGCCGGCTGGATGCTCCGCTATGCGCATGCCAACGGCGCGAGCTTCTTCTTCATTGTGGTCTACATCCACATTTTCCGCGGCCTTTATTACGGATCGTACAAGGCGCCGCGTGAGCTGGTGTGGATGCTTGGCCTGGTCATCTATCTCCTGATGATGGCGACTGCCTTTATGGGCTACGTCCTTCCGTGGGGCCAGATGAGCTACTGGGGCGCGCAGGTCATCACCGGCTTCTTCAGCGCATTCCCTGTGGTTGGCGAGCCGATCCGCGTTTGGCTGCTGGGTGGATATGCGCCTGACCAGGCCGCGCTGACCCGCTTCTTCTCGCTGCACTATTTGCTGCCGTTCGTGATCGCGGGCGTGGTCATCCTTCACATTTGGTCACTGCATATCCCGGGGTCGAACAACCCGACCGGCGTGGACGTGAAGACTGAGAAGGACACGCTGCCGTTCCACCCGTTCTACACGGCTAAGGACGGCTGGTTCGCAGGTGCTTTCCTGACGCTCTACGCCGCCGTATTATTCTTCGCGCCGAACGCATTGGGCCACCCGGACAACTACATCCCGGCTAACCCGCTGGCGACGCCCGCGCATATCGTGCCCGAATGGTATTTCTGGCCGTTTTACGCGATTCTGCGTGCGTTCACCGTCGACTTTATCCTGCCGGCGAAGCTGTGGGGCGTGGTGGCGATGTTCGCATCGATCCTGCTGCTTTTCTTCCTACCCTGGCTCGATCGCTCGCCGGTTCGCTCGGGTGCCTACCGCCCGGTGTTCAAGCGTTTCTTCTGGCTCTTGATGGTCGACATTGCGATCCTCGGCTTCTGCGGCGTCATGCCGGCCGAGCAGCCCTATGTCGCGATCAGCCAGATCGCCGCGGCTTACTATTTCGCGCACTTCCTCATCATCCTGCCGCTCGTCTCCAAATTCGAACGGCCGCTGCCGCTGCCCAATTCCATCTCGGAATCGGTGCTGCACGGCGAAAAAGAGGAAAGCGCACCCTACGGGCTCGACAAGAGCGCGCCCGCGGCGGCTCAATAAGGGGGACTAAGGGACCATGGTCCGCATCATTGCATTCTTCGTCGGGTTGGGTTTTGCCGGCGTCCTTCTGATCAGCCTGGTGGTAAACCTGGTCGCGTACGTCCAGTCGCCGACAGAGCCGACCGCCGAGCATGAATTCCATCGCGAGCCGAAGGAACTTCACCTCGCGTCGGACGGGCCGCTCGGCAAGTTCGACCGCCAGCAGCTGCAGCGCGGCTATCAGGTGTACAAAGAAGTCTGTGCGGCCTGCCACAGCATGAACCTGGTGTCGTTCCGTGACCTGGCAGCGCTGGGCTACAACGAGGCCGAGGTGAAGGCCGAAGCGGCGAGCCGCGAAGTACCGGGCATCAATCCGGACACGGGCGAGGTCACGACCCGCAAGGCGTTGCCGACCGACCGCTTCCCGAGCCCCTATGCCAACGAGACGGCGGCGCGCGCTGCGAACAACAATGCGCTTCCGCCCGATCTGTCGCTGATGACCAAGGCGCGTGAAGGCGGTGCGGCGTATGTCTATTCGTTGCTGACAGGTTACCAAAACCAGCCAGCCAAGCTGCTGAAGGAATTCCCGGCGGCGAAGACACCGCAGGGCCTCCACTACAACCCGTACTTCGCGAACCTCAACATCGCGATGGCGCCGCCGCTGTCCGATGGTCAGGTAACCTACGCTGACGGAACGCAAGCCACGCGCGACCAGATGGCGAAGGACGTCTCGGCATTCCTCGTGTGGACGGCCGAGCCAAAGCTGGAGAACCGCCACCGCTATGGCATGGCCGTTCTGATCTTCCTGATCATTGCGACGATCTTGGGCTATTTCAGCTATCGGAACATCTGGGCCGAGGCAAAGCGCCAGGTTGCGCCGAAGGGTCCATTGGATCCGGAAAACAAGGCGAAGCGTAACCACGCGAAGGGCGAGGCCGGCATCGTCGGCTGATCCGGTGGACTCTATGACCAGCGTCGCTGACGATCTCAGGGCGCTGGTCCGCACCATCCCCGACTTTCCGAAGCCGGGCATCCAGTTTCGCGACATTACGACGCTCATGCTCGACCGCTCGGGACTATCCCGGGCGGTCGACGCACTTGCGGACACCGTCGATGGACCCATTGACCTCGTGGCCGCGATTGAGGCGCGGGGTTTCGCCATCGGCGGTGCGCTCGCGGTGAAGCTCGGCGCGGGCCTCCTCCTAATCCGGAAGGACGGCAAGCTACCGGGCAAAACGATAGCCGAGGACTATGCCCTGGAATATGGGACGGACCGGCTGGCGATGCATGTCGACGCGTGCACGCCTGATGCACGGGTGCTGGTTGTTGACGATCTGTTAGCCACCGGCGGTACCGCGCTGGCGGCGGTCAGGCTGGTCCGGCGGGCAGGGGGCAATGTGGTCGGCGCGCGGTTCCTGATCGACTTGCCCGAACTTGGCGGCGGAGATGCGCTGGTGGCGGCTGGCGTCGATGCGCGGAGCCTGCTGGCTTACGAGGGACACTGATTCTTGCGGTGAACACGGTGTGAATGGTTCACTTGGCGTTCAATTGCGGAGGACTAGCTCATTGAGCAGCCTCAATTTTTTGGAGTCTCCGCGATGTATGCGTCCCGAATCCGCATGGCCGGCCTGGCCGTGATTGCTTCCCTTGGACTTTCCGCCTGCATGGGCCCGTATGGCTATGGCGGCGTGGGCGTCGGCATTGGTAGCGGCGGCTATTACGGCGGCTACGGGTATGATGACTATGGCTATGGCAGCCCTTACGGCGGCTATGGTTACGGCTACGGCACGCCCTACTACGGCGGCAGCTACGGCGGCTGGTACGACAACTATTATTACCCAGGCACGGGCTATTACGTCTATTCGCGGGACGGCAATCGCCATCGCTGGACGGATTCGCAGCGCCGTTACTGGGAATCGCGTCGCGATCGTCGCGAAGACCGGCGTGAAGTTCGTCAGAACCGCAGCGATTATCGCCAGGACGTGCGCACCGAGCGCCGCGAGATGCGGGGCGACATCAGGCAGAATCGCAGCCAGTACCGGTCAGGCGAGATCGATCGTCCGACGCTAAAGCGGGAGAATCGCTCAGAGCGGAAGGAATTCCGCCAGGAGAAGCGGCAGGAAAAGCGCGAGCTTCGTCGGGAAAACCGGCGGGATCGCCGCGACTAAATCTCAGGTAGGCCGGCGGCTTAGGCTGCCGGTCGACGCCTGATCAGCACGATCGAGATGTAGCGAAGGACCGGGATGCCATCCTGGTTGGTGACTTCTGTCTCGGTCCGAAAGCTGCCGATTTCCGGCTTTGAGCGCGACGGGGTCTTTTCAAGGATCGTTCCTCGCACCGTCAGCGTATCGCCGGGGTAGACCGGTTTCAGCCAGCGCAGTTCATCGATCCCAGGCGATCCCAGACCCGCCTGTTTGTGCGCGACGACGTGCCGGGCGATGACGGCCATGACCATTGCGCAGGTGTGCCAACCGGACGCAGCGATGCGTCCAAAGTGGGTTTCGGCCGCCGCATCGTCGCTCAGGTGAAACGGTTGCGGATCGTATTTCCGCGCAAATTCCAGGACCTCGTCGCGGGTGACCTCGTAGGTGCCAAAGACGGTCTCGGCGCCGATTTCCAAATCTTCGAAATAGATCATGCGGGCTACATTGCCGCTTTGAGCGGCCACGAAAAGTCCTAAAATGCAACTGGAAGCAAATGTTGGCGAAGCCCGCGTTCAGGGGCTACCAAAGGTGCGTGGGGACGCAATCTATCGCACATGGGCGCTGGCATCCGCGGCTAATCGAGGCCGCGCTGGCGCTGCATGAGAACCGGCTCGACGTGGCCGAGCGCCTGTTGAAGCCGCATCTCAAGGAAGACCCGTTCGACGCGAAGGCAATGCGGATGTTGGCCGAGCTTGCGTGGCGGATCGGACGGCCGCGCGACGCAGAGCATCTGTTGCGCCGTGCGGTTGAAGTCGCGCCGGGCTTCACTGCTGCCAAGGCGCAACTGGCGCTAGTGCTCGGCCGGATGGGCCGGCCAGCGGAGGCTATGCCACTCCTTGATGAGCTGTTCGAAGTGGACGGCGAGGACCTCAGCCACCTCAACCTGAAGGCGGCAACAGTCGCCCGGCTTGGCGACTTCGACGAGGCGATACAAATCTACGAAGGGGTGCTGCAACGGGCACCGAACCAACCACGCGTCTGGTTGAGTTACGGGCACATGCTGAAGACCATCGGCCGAAAGGAGGAGGGGATTGCCGCCTATCGTCGGGCGATCGCGCTCAACCCAGACCTCGGCGAAGCCTGGTTCAGCCTGGCCAACCTCAAGACGGTCAAGTTCGACGAAGCCGATGTTGCGGCGATGGAGCAAGCGCTGAAGCAGGACGGGCTGCGCGACGAGGATCGCTTCCACCTCGATTTCGCTCTGGGCAAGGCGATGCACGATGCAGGCCGCACCGACGAGGCATTCGGTCACTTTGTCAAAGGCAACGCCCTTCGCCGCAAGAGCCAGCCCTACAACGCGGCCGAGACGGCCGCGGCGGTCGACCGTACCATCGCTACTTTCACTCGTGAGGCCTTTAAGGAGCAAGGCAAGGGCGGCTGTCCGTCGACGGACCCTATCTTTATCGTCGGCATGCCTCGAGCCGGATCGACGCTGGTCGAGCAAATCCTGTCGTCACACTCGTTGGTAGAAGGCACGTCGGAGCTGCCCGACATGCCGGCGCTTGCGCGGCAGGTGGAAGGCTATCCAAAGGCCGCGCTGAAGCTCTCCGTCGAGGAACGAACCGCAATCGGCGAGGAATATCTGCGCCGCGTGTCGGTGCAGCGCCGAACGGACAAGCCCTATTTCATCGACAAGCTGCCGAACAACTGGCTCTACGTTCCGTTCATCCAGCTGGTGCTACCCAACGCCACAATTATCGACGCTCGCCGCCACCCGCTCGGTTGCTGCTTTTCTAACTTCAGACAGCATTTCGCGCGGGGCCAGGCATTCACGTACAACTTGTCGGACGTCGGCCGCTATTATGCCGACTATGTTCGGTTGATGTCACATGTGGACGACGTGCTGCCTGGACGCGTTCACCGGGTCATCTACGAGCAGATGGTCGGGGATACAGAGCACGAAATCCGGGCATTGCTCGACTATGCCGGCCTGAAGTTCGAACCGGCATGCCTGTCGTTTCACGAAACCGAGCGAGCCGTTCGGACTGCAAGTTCTGAACAGGTCCGGCGTCCCATCTATCGCGACGCCACGGAGGAATGGCAGCGCTACGAGCTGCACCTTGGGGCACTTAAGGATGCACTGGGCGATGTGCTCGCGATGTATCCCGACGCGCCCGCGTCGTTTCGGCAACGCTAAACGGCAATTCGTCGAATTGGTGCGGAAGCGTAATGGTTGGCCGTTGACAAGTCGCAACGCCTCTGCCGCTATCGAGGCACATAAGTCTTGATGGGGGCATCGAATGACTGACCGGACTATCCGTGCGCTTACCCTGAGCCTGCTCGCGACCACGGCCCTGGCCGAACCCGCATTTGCCCAGGACACGACGACCCCTCCGACCGAGGCCGCGCCCGCTACGACAACCGCAGCACCGGCGGATGAGGACAACAATGTCATCATCGTCACTGCGACCAAGCGCGAAGAAAATCTGCAGGACGTACCCGTCAGCATCCAGGCGATCGGCACGCGGCGCCTCGACCAGCTCAACATTTCCAACTTCGAGGATTTCACGAAGCAGCTTCCGTCGGTCAGCTTCCAGACCGCGCAGCCCGGCTTCACGACCGTCTACATGCGTGGTGTCGCGTCGGGCGGCGACGGCAATCACAGTGGCTCCTTCCCGTCCGTCGGCTTTTATCTCGACGAGCAACCCGTCACGACGATCGGCGGCACGCTGGACGTTCACATCTACGACGTCGCGCGGATTGAAAGCCTGGCTGGGCCGCAGGGCACGCTTTATGGCGCCTCATCGCAGGCCGGCACCATTCGCATCATTACGAACAAGCCGGAGATCGGGGTCCTGACCGGCCGCGTCGATGCGGAGATCAACAAGGTCGCCCATGGCGGCTGGGGCGGAAGTCTAGAGGGGATGATCAATGTCCCCATTTCCGATCGCATCGCCTTTCGCGGCGTTGCCTTCTACCAGCGTGATGCGGGCTACATCGACAATGTCTTCGGGTCGCGCACCTACACCTACACCGGTGTGAACCATCCCGAATGGCCGTCGGCTCCGCGCACGTTCGACGTCGATAATGAGTTTGCGTTGGAGAATAACTTCAACGACCTGCGCACCTACGGCGGCCGAGCTGCTCTGAAGATCGACCTCGACGACAATTGGACGGTCACGCCAACGATCATGCACCAGAATATGAAGGCGCATGGCGTATTCTACATGGATGCGGCGCAGGATGATCTGGAGGTGGTTCGCTTCCGCGATGACGAGATTTCGAAGGACAAGTTCACTCAGGCCGCGCTGACGATCGAAGGCAAGATCGGCAATTTCGACATCACTTATGCCGGCGCCTACATGACCCGGCCGACTTATGGCGTGACCGATTATACCGATTACACGGACGCCTATGACGCTGCTTACGAAGGACTGCTCGATTATGCTTATTCGGCGTTCTTCGACAATGACGGCAACGTCATCGACCCACGCCAGTACATCACCGGAGGCAACCATTTCAAAAAGCTCAGCCAGGAGCTTCGGATCGCTTCGCCGACCGAAAACCGCTTCCGTGTCATCGCGGGCGCCTTCTTCCAGCGGCAGTCAAACAACATCCTTCAGGAATATCGGGTCGACGGGCTCGCCGACGAACTGTCGGTCAATGGCTATCCCACCCTGCTGTGGCTGACCAAGCAGAAGCGGGTCGACAAGGATTATGCGGTCTTCGGTGAAGCAAGCTTCGACCTGACCCCGCAAATCACGCTGACCGCCGGCGGTCGTTTCTACAAGTTCGACAATACGCTCATCGGCTTTGCTGGCTTCGGCAAGAATCCGGCGTTCGACGAGGATCAACTCGGTATCTACCCACCGCCCAACGCCGTGTGGGGAAGCTCGGGCGTCCGGCGCTGCCTGACCGTAAATGGCCTGCAGTGGCGCGACGACGAGGATAGCGCCCTGATCGAGGGAGGCGTGAGCGGCACGCCGTGCACCAACGTCGGCAATGTCGTTGACGGGAAGCTTGTACCCCGGCGTAGCAAGGATAACGGTTTCATCCATCGCCTCAACGCGCAGTACAAGCCGACCGACGACCTGATGTTCTACGCGACCTGGTCGAGGGGCTTCCGGCCGGGCGGCATCAATCGCCAGCCTAATTCACCGGCCTACGATCCGGACTTCCTGACCAATTATGAGCTCGGGTGGAAGACAACCTTCGGGCCGATCCGCTGGAACGGCGCGATCTATCACCAGAAATGGAAGGAATTCCAGTTCAGCTTCCTTGGCGAGAATAGCCTGACGGTCATCCAGAACGGGCGCGACGCGCGCGTCAACGGCATCGAGACCGACATTAGCTACGCATCCGGAGGATTGTCGATCAACGCGGCTGCTGCCTACACGGACGCCAAGACGAAGGGTAACATATGCAACTTCGCGCTTGGTAATTCCAATTGCGATGGTCTCGATGATGGCGGCGATCCCGATTTCGTCGTGACACCGTCGGGTACGCGCCTGCCAGTTACGCCAAAGTTCAAAGCGTCGACTACTGCGCGCTACTCTTGGCCCATGGCCACGGGCCGCGCTCATGTGCAGGCTGGCCTGTCTTACCAGGGATCGGCGGCGGCCGATCTTCGTCAGGATGTCGATGGCGACGGGACCAACCCCAACGATTTCCTCGGCCGGATCAAGTCGAGCACGATTGTTGACCTGTTCGCCGGCTACGACTGGCGAAAATATAATGTGCAGCTGTTCGTCACCAACCTGTTCGACGAGCGTAACGAGCTTTCGCGCTTCGTCGTCTGTAGCATTTGCACCCAGACAAAGATCGTCCCTGGCCGGCCGCGCACGATCGGCCTGAGGCTGGGAGCGAAATTCTAGGTCCGTCGCCCAAGCGGCAACTGAATTCTACCAACGGCCGGGCGCAGCAATTGCGCCCGGCCTTCTTCTATGCAGGCTGCGTTCGTCAGCCAGTCAGGGGAATTTCATGTCTGCAGTTCGAATGCTTGTTGCCGCCGCTTTGCTGGGCGTGTCGACCTCCGCCGTCGCTCAATCGGATGTTGCCCGTGTGATCGATGAAGGGATGAACCGGTCCCAGGTCATGTCGACCGCGCATGAGTTGGTGGACGGGATCGGGGCGCGGCTTTCGAACTCCACGTCGATGCGGCGGGCCGAAGACTGGGCAGTCGCAAAGATGCAGGGTTACGGCCTGTCGAACGTCCGGCGCGAAGGGTTCGAGTTTGGTCGCGGCTGGGACTTGGTGAACAGCGAAGTGCGCATGATCTCGCCTCGGCCGATCAAGCTGACGGCCATACCCGTGGCATGGACGCCGCCGACCAATGGCGTGCTTCGGGCGCCGATTGTCATCGCGCCGATCAGCGAGCGTCGCCACTTCGACGCTTATCGCGGCAAGCTCAACGGAAAGATCGTGCTGATCAGCCTGCCGGGCGACGGCAGCGAGCCGACTGACCCGTATTTTCGGCGCCACGACGATGCGGCGCTCAAGAAGCTCGATGAATATCGCCAGCCGCAGCACGACGAGGACTCGCTCGAAGAGCGACTGAAGCGGCAGAAATATGCAGCTGATCTCGATCAGTTCTTGGCGAGCGAGGGCGCGCTTGCCTGGGCGCGGATTTCATACCGCGACGGCAAGCTGGTTCATGGCGCTGGCTACACTTACCAGGTTGGAATGACCCCGAAGCTGCCGGGCATCGAGATCGCGGCCGAAGATTATCGGCGCCTTGCGCGATTGGCAAAGAGCGGCGACGCTCCGGTCTTAGAGGTGCAGTCGGACGTTCGCTTCGTGGACAGCGACACCAAGGCCTACAATATCATCGGCGAAATTCCGGGGTCAGACCCAAAAGCGGGTTACGTCATGGCGGGCGCGCATTTCGATAGCTGGGCCGCAGGCGATGGCGCGGTCGACAATGGCGCGGGCAGCGTGGTCGTACTGGAGGCCGCCCGCATCCTGCGCACTTTGGGCGTTCGGCCCAAGCGGACCATCCGCTTTGCATTGTGGGGGGCGGAGGAGCAGGGCCTGCTCGGTAGCCTTGCCTACATCGACCGGCACATCGCGACCCGGCCCGTGCCGGCAAACGCAGCCGCGGACCAATATACCAGCTATTGGCGCGAAGGTTGGCCAGTCCAGCCGCGCCAAGGTTATGGCCAGCTAAAGGCCTATTTCAACATGGACAATGGCTCTGGTAAACTGCGCGGCGTCTATGCGGAGGGCAATCACGCCGCCGTGCCGCTGCTTAAGGAATGGATGAATCCCTTTGCCAGCATGGGCGCGACCGCCGTGGTTGCCGCGCCAACCGGCGGGACGGATCACGTGTATATGCAGTCGGTTGGCGTGCCGGGCTTCCAGTTCGTTCAGGATCCTCTGGATTACGGCGCGCGGCTACATCACACCAACATCGACACGTTCGACCATCTGAAGGCGGCAGACCTGCGCCAGGCGTCGGTCGTTATGGCCGGCATGCTGCTGGCTGCGGCGAACAGCGATAAGGAACTTCCGCGCCCGCCACTGCCGTCGAAGCCGTTGCCGACCGACCCGTTCAAATACGACTATCCGAAGGACCGCTAAGGGCTAGGGCCGGCAAGCTCACCGGCCCGCAGCGTCAAACGTTGAACTTAAAGTGGAGGACGTCGCCGTCCTTCACGATATATTCCTTGCCCTCTTGGCGAAGCTTGCCGGCATCGCGTGCGCCGGCCTCGCCATTGAGCGCGATATAGTCGTCAAAAGCGATCGTCTCGGCGCGGATGAAACCGCGCTCGAAGTCAGTGTGAATCTCGCCGGCGGCCTGCGGTGCTTTCGATCCCTTTTCGACCGTCCACGCGCGGGCTTCCTTGGGACCGACGGTGAAAAAGGTGATTAGGTGCAGCAGGTCATAACCGGCGCGGATCACGCGTGCGAGGCCGGTTTCGTGGAGGCCCATTTCCTCAAGGAAAGCAATGCGTTCATCCATGTCCATGCCGACAAGGTCCGCCTCAATCGCCGCGGAGACGATGACGGCGTTGGCGCCTTCGGCCTTGGCCTTTTCGAATACGCGGGCAGAGTGGGCGTTACCTTCCGCGGCTTCGTCCTCATTGACGTTGCAGACGTAGAGCACCGGCTTAGCGGTGATCAGTTGCGCTTGGCTGAAAAGGCGGGCCTCTTCCTCGTCCTTCGGCTGGGTGAGACGGGCGGGCTTGCCCTCGCGAAGCAGCTCAAGCGCTTGCCCAAGCACACTGGCGGCGATCTTCGATTCCTTGTCACCCTGCTGTCCGCGCTTGACGAGGTTGGGGACACGCTTCTCGAGGCTTTCGAGGTCCGACAGCAGCAGCTCGGTCTCCACTACTTCAGCGTCAGCAATGGGGTTCACGTGATTGTCGACATGCTGGATGTCGTCATTCTCGAAGCAACGCAGGACGTGAACGATCGCGTCCACTTCGCGGATGTTGCCGAGGAACTGGTTGCCAAGGCCTTCGCCCTTGGAAGCACCCTTCACCAACCCGGCGATGTCGACGAACGCAAGTTGGGTCGGAATGATCTTTGCCGAGCCCGCGATGGCGGCCAGTTTGTCGAGCCGTGGATCGGGTACCGCGACCTGCCCGACGTTGGGCTCGATCGTGCAGAACGGATAATTGGCCGCCTGCGCCGCCTGCGTTTCGGTCAACGCGTTGAAGAGGGTCGACTTGCCGACGTTCGGCAGGCCGACGATGCCGCATTTAAAGCCCATGTTTCTCTCTGAATTCGAAGGTTCGCGAGGCCCTTAGCGGGCAATCACGCGAAATTGAAGCTGATGCTTAGCCGTTCGCCCTTGCCCACAGTGGGACGGACTTCGTGCCGGAGCCAGCTTTCCCATAGCAGCAATAAGCCCTGCCTCGGCGCAATATCGACGAACGAGCGAAGCTCTTCTGGTGCATCCTCGTCCCTCATTGGAGCCGCCATCATCATTGGTAGGCGCGGGTCCTCGAAGCGGATGGCGCCGCTGCCCTTGGGAACTTCAACGTAAAGTGTACCGGACAAAATCGAATGCGGATGGATGTGCGCCGAATGATGGCCTCCGCCTTGGAGCAGATTGACCCAAAGGCTATCGAGCTTGGGTTTGACCCTCCAGGCGAGATCCTTGGCGAAGACCGCCGCATGCTTGGTAAGCAATCGTTTCAAATCGTCGAAAATCGGGTCCCGGCGGGGCAGGTCGTTGAGTGAGGCGTAGCTGGTGTAGCCCTTGTAGCCTTTCTCGCGGCTCCATTGTCGGCCTGCTTCGTCGTCTTCGGCCAACACGCGGATCGAATGGGCCAACTCGTCGAGCAGCCCCGCTTCGTCGAGCGCCGCCTCGTAAAGGCTCGTTACGAACAGGGACCGAACGCTCATGCGCGCTCGTCCCCAAGTCGCCGGGCAATCTCGCTCATGAAGCGGACCTCATCGCCATCGGCCAGCCATTCCGCCTCGGCGGCGATCGCGCCAAGCAGGTCGGACAGCGGCTCCATCTCGCTCTTCGCGTAATTACCGAGAACGTAGCCGGTTACGCGATCCTTGTGCCCAGGATGGCCGATACCGATGCGCACCCGGCGAAAGTCGGGCCCGAGCGATGCATTGATCGAGCGAAGTCCGTTGTGACCCGCCAGCCCGCCGCCCGTGCGAACCTTGACCTTCATCGGGGCAAGATCCAGCTCGTCGTGAAACGCAGTCAGCGCCTCCTCGTCCAGCTTGTAAAAATGCAGCGCCTGCTGAACCGCGTCGCCGCTGTCATTCATATAGGTTTGCGGTTTGAGCAACAGTACGCGGTGCCCGCCGACGCGGCCTTCGCTAACGAGGCTGCGAAATTTCTTCGTCCACGGACCAAACCGATGCACCGCTGCAATGGCGTCGAGCGCCATGAAGCCGACGTTATGACGGTGCAGCGCATATTGCGCGCCGGGATTTCCAAGGCCTGCCCAGATCTGCATGAGCGCGTGTCCCTGCCAGCAAAAACGCCCACCCTGCAAGCAGGATGGGCGTCCTTGTTTCCAATCGATGCGAAAGGGCGGGAGGCTTAGGCCTCTTCGCCACCTTCCGCTTCGCCTTCGCCGGCTTCTTCTTCGCCGACGGTCGGGACTTCGCCCGCCTCGGTCGAGGTATCGCCTTCTTCCGACTTCATCGCCGACGGAGCGACGACGGTGGCGACGGTGAAGTCACGGTCGTCGATCGCGGCCTTGGCGCCCTTCGGCAGGGTCACCTGGCTGATGTGGATCGAATCGCCGATTTCGAGGCCGGTGAGATCGATATGCAGTTCGTCCGGAATTTCGGCTGCATCGCAGATCAGCTCGATCTCGTGCTGCACGACATTGAGGACGCCGCCACGCTTCAGACCCGGCGAGGCTTCTTCATTGTCGAAGCGGACCGGGATGTTGACGTTGACCTTGCTGTGCTCGCCGATGCGCAGGAAGTCGACATGGATCGGGCGGCTGGTGACCGGGTGGAAATCCACGGCCTTCGGCAGCGTCCGGTTGGGCTTGCCGCCAACCTCGATCATGACGACCGAATTCATGAAGTGACCGGTCTTCAGCATCTTCGTGAGGAGTTTTTCCTCGACGTGGACCGACAGCGGTTCCTTGTTATTGCCGTAAACCACGGCGGGGACCCGGCCTTCGCGGCGCAGTGCACGGGAGGCTCCCTTGCCAGCCCGGTCGCGCGCTTCGGCGGGCAGCGTCAGCTGTTCGCTCATTTTCGCATTCCTTCAAGTAAATGCCCCGCCACGCCTCCAGGGATGACCATGGGTGGGCAAGCGCGCGCCTATAGTAGCGGAGGCGCGCATTGGCAAGTTGGGCGGCCTAGCTGACCCGGATGCTGGCAATCCCGCGCGTCGCCAGCCATTGCTGGACGCTGTCCTTGCCCGCCAAGTGCCCGGTGCCCACCGCGACGAATACGGTGCCTGGGCGCTGCATCCGGTCGGCAATCCACTGGCCCCATTTGGCATTGCGGTCCGCGATAAGCATCCGATAGGCGAGGGGCGACTTTGCTTCGAAGCCGGCAAGCATCGTCGAAAAGGCGTCGGTGTTGCCGCTGGTCCACGCTGCCAGTAGATCACCGATCGTAACGGTAATCCGGGGAGCCTGCAGCACGGGCGCGGGCGCTGGCGCTACGGCAGCGGGGATATTAGCCAGCGTTCCAAGCTGCTCCTCAAATCGCTCAAGGCCGCCCACGGGCTTGCCGAGGTTGTCGGCCACCCGGCGGAGAACCGCATCGGCGCCATTGTCGATCGTCAGACCCATCGTCTTGCCATGACCGACTGCCGCCTGCGTCTGGGCAATGAACGGCTTTGGCCGCCGAGTGCCATCCGGCGCGGTCGTTTCTGTCACTCGGGAAGCCGCTCGCAAGTCGGCAACGTCGGTGGGCACAACCGTCTCCAGTACCAGTTCGGCCGAGCGGTCGAACGCCTGCCGCACCTTGTCGTCGAACCACACCGTGCGTCCATCCAGCGTATGAAAGGTACCGAACAGGTAGATCGTCGTATCCGCATCCCGGATCGCCCACATAGCGGGCTTGGCGCGGATGATAGATGGAGCGAACAATTGTCCAGGGATGGCCGCCCCGCCAGCTGGGATCGCCGTGCCGCCAAGCACAAGCGCAAGGCCCACGGCGCGGCCCAGTCTCGAATGTCGCGCGGACGCAATTCGCCCGCATTTCACGGCACGATTCAACATTGGCGACCCCCCGCCGGTTGAGGGTCAAATGGTTGTCGAACAATGGTTAATCGTCAATAAACCGGGTGAGCATTTCACCCGATTTGCGACGAGCCGAGTATCGCCCGTGGCGATTACTGGACGCGGGTGACTTTGACGCCTTGCCGCTCCAACAGGGACTGCAGCGACTTGTCGCCGGCCAAGTGCCCGGCGCCGACAGCAACCATGACCGTTCCGGGCTGATCGAGACGGCCCTTCACCCACTTCGCCCAATTGGCGTTGCGCTGCGAAATGAGCGCATCCATCAACTCTGGCGTGCCGCCCATATCCGCGTTGAAACTGTCAGCGATGCCCTTGACGTCGCCCTTGCTCCAGCTGGCGATCATCTTGCCAAACTGACCCTTGGCGGTAGCTGGATCTTCCAGCACTCCTTCCAGGAATTCGCGCTGCGAAGCTTCCGATAAGCGATCGAAAAAGCCGAGCTGCTCGGCATTGGTCTCCAGCTGGTCGACCGGCTTTCCGCTAGCAACAAACTGCTTCTTAAGCACCGTTTCGACGCCCGACCCGGGATCGAGACCCAAGTCCTTGAACTGGCCGCCGAGCAGAAGGAACGCCGCGGCCCAGGTTTCGAGCTTGTCCAGTGCGGGAGCTGGAACGCCCGACTTAGCGATCGCAGTTTGCAGGGCGGCACGCTTTTCGGGCTTCACCCGGTCGGCGATGGGCGGCAGGCCAGGCGACATGGCTAGCTTGAATAGCTCGCCGATCGTTGCGCCGGGATTGGATTCGTCGATGTTGGTTTCGATCACCAGCGCGTCGGCGGACGCCGCGGCCTTGTCGAAGACGGGGCTGCGCCACTTGGTTTCCTTGGGAAGCAGGTGGATCGTACCGAACAAATAGACCGTCGTGTCGTGATCCGCGACTTTCCACATGGCAGGGCTTGCGGATTGCGGAGCGGCAGCGGGCGCGGTCCCGCAGGCAGTGGCGGCGGCGGCACCGAATGCGGCGAAAGGCCGGCCGAAACGCTTGAACAAGCTCATCTTTTCAAAATCTCCCACTACCCTGTCGCCTTTAGGTAGGGAGTGGGAGAGCGTTCGTCCACTTGCCCGCGCCGCATCGATGCGCCAAAGCCCCGCCGAACCATTTTAAACCGGGAATTTCCGCCTGTGGCCCAGCTTGGCCCCACTTTGAGTTTCCAGGACTTGATCCTGACCCTGCACCGCTATTGGGCGGACCGCGGCTGCGTCATTTTGCAGCCTTACGACATGGAAATGGGGGCGGGGACCTTTCACCCGGCTACCGTGCTTCGCTCGCTGGGGCCAGACCCCTGGAAATGTGCTTATGTGCAGCCGTGCCGCCGGCCGACCGATGGCCGCTATGGCGAAAATCCGAACCGCCTCGGACATTATTATCAGTATCAGGTGATGCTGAAGCCGAGCCCGGAAAACCTGCAGGAGCTCTATCTCGGCTCGCTCGATGCGATCGGCATCGACCCGCTGAAGCACGACATCCGGTTTGTCGAGGACGATTGGGAAAGTCCGACGCTTGGTGCCTGGGGCCTCGGTTGGGAAGTTTGGTGCGACGGGATGGAGGTGACCCAGTTCACATATTTCCAGCAGGTCGGCGGCTTTGACTGCAAGCCGGTCTCGGGCGAGCTGACCTACGGGCTTGAGCGTTTGGCGATGTATATCCAAGGCAAAGACAATGTCTTCGACTTGGCGTTCAACAATGACGGCGTGACCTACGGTGATGTCTTCCTCGAAAATGAGCGACAGATGTCGAAGTGGCACTTCGAAGTGGCCGACACCGACAGCCTATTTGACCTGTTCAAGAAAGCCGCTGCGGAAAGCG
Organism: Sphingomonas edaphi; assembly: GCF_003583725.1. Lineage (GTDB taxonomy): Bacteria > Pseudomonadota > Alphaproteobacteria > Sphingomonadales > Sphingomonadaceae > Sphingomicrobium > Sphingomicrobium edaphi. The sequence continues at coordinate 89,737 of NZ_QXTF01000003.1, forward strand.
AGAACAGCCTGAAGGCAGGCGTGCCAATCGCGGCCTATGAACAGGCAATCAAGGCCAGCCATATCTTCAACACTCTGCAGGCGCGTGGCGTCATCTCCGTCGCCGAGCGGCAGGCCTATATCGGCCGTGTCCGCGACTTGGCGAAGGGCGCTTGCGGGGCGTGGATGGCGCACATGGGGTATGAAGCATGAGCGCGGACTTTCTGCTCGAATTGCTGTCGGAGGAAATTCCGGCGCGGATGCAGTCGAAAGCGCGCAACGATCTGGCACGTATGTTCGCCGAAAGCTTGTCGGCGGCGGGCCTGTCACATGACGGCATCGTTACTTATTCAACGCCGAGGCGTCTCGTGCTCATCACGCGAGCGCTTCCGTCATCAACGCAGGCCGTCAGCGAAGAAGTGAAAGGCCCGCGCACGTCGGCACCTCCGCAGGCGCTGGAAGGCTTTCTGCGTAAGACTGGGCTTAGGCAGGACCAGCTCGAAGATCGCGATGGCGTCTGGTTCGCGAAAATCGAGAAGCCCGGCCGGGCTGCGGCGGAAGTGCTGGCTGAAACGGTTGCCGCCATCCTCCGCGATTTTCCCTGGCCCAAGTCGATGCGCTGGGGCGCGTCGAGCCAGTCGACCGCGTCGCTGCGGTGGGTGCGGCCGCTTCATTCGATCGTTGCCCTGCTGGGCGAGGAAATAGTGCCGGTCGCAATCGACGGCGTTGCTTGCGGCGCGACCACACTTGGCCACCGTTTTCATCATCCCGGGCCGATCACCATCGGCGGCGCGCACGACTATGTCGAAAAGCTTCGAGCCTGCCGCGTGATCGTCGATCAGGAAGAGCGCGAAGCCATTGTTCGAAAGGGCGCGATCGAGGCCGCGGAGAATGCCGGCTTCCTATTGGTCGAGGATGAAGGGCTAGTGATCGAGAACGCCGGTCTCACCGAATGGCCAGTGCCGTTGCTCGGGTCGTTCGACCACGAATTTCTGAATGTCCCCGAGGAAGTCATCCAGCTGACGGCCCGCATCAATCAGAAATATTTCGTGATGCGCGGCGGCGATGGAAAACTTGCTCCGCATTTCGTCTGCACTGCGAACATCGATGCGAAGGACGGCGGCGAAGCAATCGTGGCGGGCAATGAGCGGGTACTCGCTGCTCGGCTCAGTGACGCACGTTTCTTTTGGGAGCAGGACCTCAAGGTTCCGCTTGAAGAGCAAGCGAAAAAGCTTTCAGGCATTGTTTTCCACGAGAAGCTCGGGACGGTTGCCGACAAGGTCGAGCGCGTTGCAACGCTGTCCCGCTGGTTGGTCGAGGAAGGCATCGTTCAGGGCGCTGAGGCGGACCAAGCTGAACGTGCGGCGCGGCTCGCCAAGGCCGACCTCGTCACCGGCATGGTTGGTGAATTCCCAGAACTCCAGGGTCTAATCGGCGGCTATCTCGCTCGCGCGCAGGGTGAGCCTGACGCCGTGGCCGACGGAATTCGCGACCATTACAAACCGGTCGGGCAGGGGGACGAAGTGCCGACCGCGCCGGTCACTGTTGCTGTGAGCCTTGCGGACAAACTGGACATTCTGCGCAGTTTCTTCGGCATCGATGAAAAGCCGACGGGTTCGCGCGATCCGTTCGCGCTTCGTCGGGCGGCGCTCGGCGCCATTCAGATCGTGACCGAAAACGGACTGCGCCTACCCATTGCAGACGGCGAGCTGCTCGACTTTTTCGCTGATCGTCTGAAGGTCCAGCAGCGCGAAGCCGGCATTCGGCATGATTTGATCGATGCAATTTTTGCATTGGGCGATGAGGCGGATCTCGTTCGGCTCCTTGCTCGTGTGCATGCCCTTCAGGCCTTCGTCGAAACTGGCGAGGGCGCGAACTTGCTCGCAGGTTACAAGCGAGCGGCGAATATTCTCAAAAAGGAAAAATGGGACCTGCCGCGCGTAATGGCTTCGCGGGGAGAGCAAGGTATTCCCCAGACAGGTGAGGAAGATCCCCTGGCACTGGTTGAAGAGCCTGCAATTGCCGAGGCGGTGGCAGAGATGGCTCTGGGATCGGCCGCGCCGGCTGACGCCCCTGCGGAAGAAGGCGCGCTAGTCGCCGCCCTTAATGCTGCTGAACCAAAGGCCGCTGCAGCGGTCGAAGCGGAGGATTTCACCGGCGCCATGGCTGCGCTTGCCAGCCTGCGTGCACCGATCGACGCGTTCTTCGACAAGGTAACAGTCAATGACGCTGACGGAGCGGTGCGCGCGCGTCGCCTCAACCTGCTCGCGCGCTTCCGCGACGCGGTGCATCGCGTCGCGGATTTCTCGAAGATTGAGGGCTAGCCTGCGCTAGATCCGTCGGCTGTCATCAGGATCGGCGTCGCGACGGTCAGGAACGCCATCGGCATCACGGTCGTCAACCACGCCATCACGGTTGCGATCGCCCTTTAGCGCCGCGGCGCGTAGGCTATCACGCTCGCGCCATTCCTTTTCGCGCTCGGCGTGGACGCGTTCGAGTTCGGTGCGTCGGTCGACTTCGCTGTTGTAGCGCTGCTTCCACTTTCGGCCGCCACCGGAAAAGAGGAAGCCGCCGACTAGCAGGCCAAGGACGAATACCAGCAGGACGATGATCCACTGGTCGGTGGTGAAGTTTAGCATGTCGATCCCCTGTCAAATCATCTGAGGGGTCCAACCGCTCGACCAGCCAATCCGTTCCCGAAACGAGTTCCGCCGCCGTCCCGGGTTGCGGGACGGCGGCGGTCTCTCCCCCACCGGAGAGATCAGTTTGTTACTGCTTGAACAGGTTGTCGCTGATCGAGCAGGCGGCCGGGCCCAGGATGACGATGAACAGGGTCGGCAGGATGAACAGGATCAGCGGAATGGTCATGATCGCCGGAAGGCGCGCGGCCTTTTCCTCGGCACGCATCATGCGCTCGTTGCGGAACTCGGCGGACAGCACACGCAGTGCGGACGCAAGCGGCGTGCCGTACTTTTCCGTCTGGATCATCGTCGTCACGACGCCGCGAATTGCTTCCAGGTCGACGCGGGTCGCCAGGTTTTCGAAAGCGTTGCGGCGTTCGGCGAGGAAGCCCAGTTCGATCGAGGTGAGGCCGAATTCATCGCCCAGTTCCGGATAGGCTTTTCCCAGCTCCTTTGCGACGCGGTTGAATGCAGCGTCGACCGTCAGGCCGGCTTCGGCGCAGATGACCAGCAGGTCGAGCGCGTCGGGGAGGCCCTTGCGGACGGAATCGCTGCGCTTCTTGACCTTGTTGGTCAGCCAGACGTCAGGCGCCTTATAGCTGCCGACGAGCGTGCCGGCGACGAAGGCATATTTCTTGAACCACGACCAGTCGGGAAAATAGTCCACGACATAGATCAGCACGACCGCGCCGATGCCCAGCACGACCGGCAGGACGAAGCGCGCAAAGATGATGAAGAAGGCCAGATCCTTGGTGCGGATACCCGCCTGCATCAGGCGGACCTGCGTCTTCTTGATCTGGTCGTCCTGCAGCATCTTGAAGCTGCTGAGGATGCCGCGCACGCGGTCAGCGGCGACGTTCTTGTTCGTCAGCTTCTTTCGCTTGTTCGTTGACGCGACGATGCCGGCCTTCAGCTGCTCACGACGTTCGTTGAGTGCTTTGACGCGACGGGCCATCGGGTCCCTGACGGTCGTGGCCGCGTAAATGGCAATTATCACCGCGAAGGTAGCCACCGCGCTGAGCACGGTTGCGACCCAGATGACGTCGACGCCGAGAAGTGTAGGTCCGGTGGGGGCTGCCATCGTCAATGTCCCGTCAGATTTCGAAGTTGACCATCTTGGCCATGATGAACACGCCAATGCTCATCCAGCCGAGACCGCCGAGGCCCGCCACGATCAGGCGCGGATCTTCAAAGAAGCCGCCCATGTAGGTCGGGTTGATCATCCACACGAGCGTGAAGACGATGAAGGGCAGTGAGCCGACGATATAGGCCGAGGCCTTGGATTCGGAGCTCATTGCCTTGATCTTCAGCTTCATCTGCCCACGCTTGCGCAGCACGTCCGCCAGGTTCGACAGCGTCTCCGCCAGGTTGCCGCCCGTCTCGCGCTGGATTGCCAGAGTGATGACGAAGAACTGGAACTCAGCGGTTCCTAGGCGGTCCGACGCTTCCTGGAGCGCTGCTTCCATGGTGCGGCCGATCTTCATCTTGTCGGCGACCGCACGAAACTCGACGCCAACCGGGCCTGGGATTTCGCCGGCAACGATGCCCAGCGTTTCGGTGATCGGAAGACCCGACCGGAGGCCGCGAACCATAAGCTCGATCGCGTCCGGAAAGTTGGATGTGAACTTCGCGACACGGCGCTTGATCATGAAGCCGACCGCGAAGTGCGGCACGGCTACGCCCACGAACATGCCGACAAAGAAGCACAGAAGGAACGGCATGCCCTTAATCATCAGGAGGGCAGCAACGAACAGAGCGATGCCGACCGAGGCCATGGCGTACTTGCCAAGGCTAACGTCCTTGCCGGTCTGCTCAAGGCGCTTGCGCATGAGCGCGGGCTTCGGGATCAGGGTTGATGCGAAGCCTTCGACCCGGCTCTGGCGGGCGGCCATCAGCTTGCGGATCTGGGCCTGCGCATTTGCGGTCAGGACGCTCTCTGCGTGGCGCTCTTTCAAGAGTTCCATGCGGCGCTTCGCGGCCCTCCGCGGGTTAGGCCCGCTGAATGCCTTGCCGCCGAGCAGGAGGGCGCCCAGGACGCCCATTGCCAAGATGATGATGTAGACCATAATCCGTCCGTTCGTCCTGCTCGTCACGTTCGGCGGGGAGGGGCGGAACCCCTCCCGCGCTCGTCACCAGAAGCTTAAGCGGCCTTGTCTTTCGGCTTGGCCAGCATCGACTTCAGGTTGCCGACCAGCGACTTGCCGCTAGCGGACTTTTGGTCCGAAGCGACGCCTTCCTCGCTGGCATGGCTCAGCACCATGTTCGACAGCTGGGTGAAGGGCGCTGCCATCTTTCCGGTCGCAATCTCGGCCATCGGCTTGCCAAGCTTGGCCGCTTGGGCCGCAACCTTGCGATCGTCCGGGAAAACGATGTCGACGTTACGTTCGATCGACTGCTCGAAATCCTTCTTGCTGATCTCGAGCGCGCCGCCGGCCGGGACGCGGTTGGCGACGACGATGACCTTGGTTTGCGGCGCGTTGGACTTGAGCCAGGCGAGGACCCGGATCGTGTCGCGCGTCGCGGCCAGCGTCAGTTCGCTGACGACCACCGCCGCATGTGCGTCATGCACCATGTGCGGATACTGGATCAGCATCTGTCGCGGCAGGTCGAGTACCGTCGATTCAAAGGCGTTCTTCATCTCTTCCTGAAGCTGGAAGAAGGCGGTGCCATCGGTCAGCAGTGGCTGGTGAAGCGGAGCTTCGGCCGACAGAACCGACAGACGCTCGTTGGCACGGATCATCGCGCGCTCGATGAACAGTCCATCGATGCGGCTCGGGTTCTCAATTGCGTCGGTAAGGCCGCGGCCCGGCTCCAGGTCCAGCGCGAGGGCGCCAGTCCCGAAGTGGACATCGAGGTCCAACAGTGCCGTCGAACGATGCGACTTTTCGCCCATCAGCCACGCAAGGCTGGTAGCGATGGTCGATGCACCGACGCCGCCGCGAACGCCGATAACGGCGCTAAGCACGTGCGGCTTATCGGCCTGTGCTTCGCCGCGCGGACCCGACAGGATCGCCTGGGCATGCGCAAACGTGTCGCGCAGCTGGTCGACCGTGAACGGCTTCAACAAATAGTCGTGGATGCCGCTGGCGACCAAGTCGCGATAAAGCCGGACATCGTTGACCTGGCCGGACGCGATGACGACCGTGCCGGGCTCGCAAACCTCGGCGAGCGCATTGATGTCGTTCAGCGGATCCGCCGATTCCGAAAGGTCTACGAACAAGATCGTAGGGCTGGCAGACACCGATAGCGACTGAACCGCGTTGCGAAGGCCACCTTTGTGAACCTTCTCCGGCGACCAGCCATGCTCGACCGCGACAGGGCGCAGCATGTCGGCCGTCGCGTCGTCGCAGACGAATGCGGTGAAGGGGTCACGCAGACCCGCTCGGGCTTGGAACGGAGCGTTCATCTTTAATTGCCCTTCTTGGTGCTGATGTCCTGCAGGCCCTTCGTGCCTGTAGGCGGCGTGGAGCGGTAGACGCCGATCGCGCGGCTTGCCGTCGCAGCATCGCTTACGCCGCTGCCTTCGCGGCCATGAACCAGGTCTTCCGGGTTGGCGACCATTGCAGCGAGGTTCGAGTTCACGCCGCAGCCCAGGTTGGACATGGACGCATTATCGAAGTTCGGCTGCGACGGGATCGACCAGTTGGGGCAGCCAGGCACGCTGGCGCGAGTCCGGCTGACAACGATCCGAACGGTGCCCGGGGCAATCGCCCCTACGGTAACCGGCGCGCCATCGTTGACCAACAGGCCGTACCGGCCAGCGACGCGGGCGACTTCATCCCGGGCGCCATAGGCGTAGGGACCGTCGACGTAGATTGCATCGCCATAGCCAAGCTGCATCGAGCGGAACCAGCCGTCGAGACGAGCGGCTTCGGCCGGAGCAAGCGTGCCGTCGGGCGCAGAAGCGTCGAACACATAGTCGGCGCGGCTGACGACCGGCACGTTGACCGGGTTTACCCCACGCAGGTCTGCGTTTGGCGCATCATGGGTACAGCCGGCCAGTGCGGTGGCGACGGCCAGTAGAGCGAAATGACGGCGCATCGTCTGATCCTTCCTTGTGGCGGGGCCGGTCACAGTTTGAAGCCCGGGGCAGCGGTGGCCGCTGCCGCGCCGTTCAGCGCGGGAGCGGGGGCGACAGCAGTCGGCCGTGCGCCGGAAACACCGGTGTAGCTCTGGCCGCCGATGACCATCTGGCCAGTGTTCGGCGAACGATAACCGTCGGTCGGCAGGGCGAGCTGGGTCGACACCGGCCGCACCAGGTACGGCGTGACGATGATGACCAGTTCTGTTTCGGCCCGGCGGTAGCGGGTCGAGCGGAACAGGGCGCCCAGGATCGGCAGGTCACCCAGGAACGGGGCCTTGTCGACCGAGTTGGTGTTGGCGTTACGCAGCAGTCCGGCAATCATCATGCTTTGGCCGGAACCGAGCTCGACGGTTGTCTCAGCGCGGCGAGTAACCAGCGCCGGGACTTCGAAGCCGTTGAGGCGGATCGAGCCCTCGTTCGACAATTCGCTGACTTCCGGGCGGACGCGCAGTGAGATGCGGCCGTCAGCCAAAACGATCGGCGTGAAGGCCAGGCCGACACCATATTGCTTATATTCAATCGTCACCGCGCCGAGGCTTTGAGAAATCGGCACCGGGAATTCGCCGCCAGCCAGGAAGCTGGAGGTTTCGCCGGAGAGGGCGGTAAGGTTTGGTTCGGCCAGCGTCGTCACCATGCCATCGGTTTCGGCCAGCTTCAGCGCGCCAAGAAGGTCGACGCCAAACAGCTTGCCGCTGCCGAACAGGACGGATCCGGTCGCTTGGGCGATGCTCACCGTGTCAGGGGCACCGTCTTCACCCGGCGTGATGGTGATCGGGTTGTTCGAACCACCACTGGAAATGCCGAAGTTGAAGCCGCCCGTGCTGTCGCCCATCGACAGCAGGTTCATGCCGACTTCCTTCAGAAGCGTGCGGTTCACCTCGGCGATCTTCACCCGAAGATTGACCTGCAGCGGTGTCGCGGAGCGAAGGCGGCTGACAACCTGTGTGCCATCGCCGACATAGGCTTGGGTCAGGCGCCGGGCTTCTTCCGCATCCTCAGGTGAGGCAACGGTGCCGGTCAGCAGGACCAGGTTGTTCATCGGCGTCGCCTGGACGTTAGCTTCCGGCATCGCCATGCGCAGCATCTCGCCGACCGAGCCGGCGTTTGTACCGACGCGGACGTTGGCAGCGTAAACAACACGGCCGCTACGATCGGTTGCATAGACCGTCGTCTCGCCGGCCGACTTGCCGAATACGTAGAGCTGGGTCGACGAGCGAACCTGCACATCCGCGATCGTGTCGTTGGCAACGAACACGTCGGACATTGGCGCCGACAGGCGGACCATTGTGCCGGCGTTCTGCGAGAGCGTCAGCGTTTCCGACGGACGCGCGGCACGGGACTGCGCGGCGGCGGGGGTGGCGACGGCGACGGAGCCGAGGCCGAGGGCCAGCGCGGCGAGGGCGGTGCCCAGGTATGCGTGGCTGCGGTTTTTCTTAGCGGTCATCTTAGCGAGCTCCCACCGGAACGACGGTGACATTGTTGCCGCGGGCAACGCGGACGACCGGGCCGGTTACGACCGGCTGGCCGCCGACGCCGGCAGCGGGTGCTGCCGCGACGGTACCGGCAACCGGAGTGGCGCCGGCTTTGGCGGGGACACTGCGGCGCTGGAAGCGCGACACGTCACCACCTGTCGTGTAGGTCGTGTTGTTGTCCGTAGGCTGGTTGGCGACCGCCAGCAGCATGCGGCGCTCTTCTGCCGGGTTGGTGCCTTCGGGGACCTTGACGGCGCCGGCGGCAACTGCCCGTTCGAGTTCGGCATTGTTGTCCGCGATCGAGCGCAGCGCCAGGCTAAGTGTGCCCATCGACTGGGAAACCGCGATCTTCTCGGCAATCCGTGGCGTCGCTTCGAACGTCACCGTGGTGAAGGTCTTGACCTCGGTCTTGCCTTCTTCGTTCTTGCCGTCGATCCGCTGGTCGGTGGCAAGAACGCGCAGGTTGCGGACGATCGTCTCGGAAACCTTCAGGGGCGGGCCATCGCCGCCGCCGATCACGTCCTGGGTCAAGACCACGTCGACGCGGTCACCCGGGAAGATAAAGCCGGCAACACCCGACGTGGCCGAAACCGGTACCGTCACGGCGCGCATGCCCGGGCCGAGCGCCGCGGCGAGGAAGCCGCGGTCATTCGGGCCCACGAGCGAGCCGCGGGTCAGCGGCTGGCCGGCAGTGATCGGGTTGCGGACGACCGTGCCGAGCAGCTTCTGCATATCGGCTTCGGGCGAACCCTCGGTGTAGTACGCGTTCTGCACCAGCTCCTTAGGCCAAGCCTGGAACGTCAGGCTCTCGGCGTCGATGATGGTGCCAACCGGAAGCGCCTTGCGGGCGACGAGCACCTTTGGGCCCATCGGCACCACAGGCGCAGCATTGGCCGCTTCGGCCCCGGCTCCAGTGAACATGTTCTTGGCCATGATGGCGGTAACCACCGCAATGACCAGCGCTCCAACGAGCAGCGCAACTTTCTTGACGTCCATGGCGAACACGCCTCCCCTAAAGGGCCCACTCAATGATCGCTAACCATCAGGCAAAATGGTTAAGAAAGCGTTGGGCGAGTAACCACAATCCGCCGAACGCAATTGCGACGCCGTACGGGACCTCCGGACGGCCTTCTTTTTTGCGGGCCTTGTGAAGGCCCACGACAATCAGTGTGAGCACGCCGCCGGCCAGCGACGTGATGACGATAAACTTGACCGTTTCCGGCACCGGGAACCACAGCGCGAGGGCGCCGGCTAGCTTCACGTCGCCGCCGCCCATCGCATTGAGATAGAAAGCGACGGCAAACAGGAGGAAAACGACGATGCCGGCTCCGATGCGGATCGCACCTTCCGGCCAGACGGGTACGCCGGCGGACCACCAGTAGAGCGGCGCCATAAGGGCAATCGCGACGTTGACGCCGTTTGAAATGGTGTAGGTCCGCACGTCCACGACTGCGATCCAGACCAGCAACAGCGCCAAGACGGCGAGCAGCGCCAAGGTGAATTCCGCGTTCATCATGAACACACCTCTAGACGCGCCGCCTTTCCAAACCGTAACCAGCCGCCAGAAATGGAAACGGTCGAAGTCCTGATTGTCGGCGGCGGGATCGCCGGTGCCAGCCTTGGTGCCAGGCTGGCAGGAACGCGCAAAGTCCTCCTAATCGAGGCGGAGGATGTCTGTGGACGTCATTCCACCGGCCGGTCCGCCGCCTTCTGGCAGGCGAGTCTCGGCGGTCCGAGTCCCGAGCGCGACCTCAGCCTCGCGTCAAAGGCGATGTTTGATGAGGGATGGCCGGGAAGCGATGTGCCACTGCTACGCCATCGCGGCGCAATTCATCTGACGGGCCCATGCGGGGAAGATATGGAAGCGGGCGACGATCTCGGTGGTATCTATACGCCGAGGCACCTCGACCGGGCGGCGCTAGACAAACTAATCCCGGGACTTCGCGACCAATGGACGGGCGCATGGCTGGAAAGCAGTTGCGCGGATATCGACGTTGCGGCCTTTCACGCGGCCTGTCTTGCCGCCATTCGCCGAAGGGGAGGGGAAGTGCGCACCGATTGCACGTTCCGGTCGGCCTCGCGCCAGGAAGGTCATTGGATTGCCGACACCGAGGCCGGCCACATTAAAACGACGATCCTGGTCGATGCCGCTGGCGCATGGGGAGATGAAGTTGCGCGGAAAAGCGGCGTGGCGCCGCTTGGTCTAGTCCCCAAGCGCCGGACTGTCGTCCAGGTGCGGGTGGGGCGCCATGGCCTTCGCGACCTTCCGTTCGTCACTGACCTTCACCAGAGCTTCTATTTTAAGGGTGAGGGCGACAATAGCGTGTGGGTATGTCCACTCGATGAAACGCCCGTCGACCCGTGCGATGTGGCGCCGGAAGAAATGGACGTTGCCGTTGCCGTCGACCGGTTTCAGCGAGCGGTGGACTGGCCCGTCGAGGCGGTCGAACGAAAGTGGGCAGGGCTTCGGACCTTCGCCCCGGATCGCGGAATGAAATTCGGTTTCGACCCGGTTTCACACGGGTTTTTCTGGTGCGTCGGACAGGGCGGCATGGGCATTCAGACCGCGCCGGCTGCGTCGCTGATGTGTGCCTCGCTCATCCTCGACCAGCCATTGCCGGCTTCACTTGCCGGGATCGACCCGGCCGATTTCGCTCCCCGGCAGATCGGTGTTTAGCGGCGCTTTTCCGCTTCCGCACAGGCAAGGGCGTCGGCCCGTTCATTCTCGGGATGACCGGCGTGACCCTTGACCCAGTGCCAATCGATCCGGTGCGGGGCCGTTGCTTCGAGCAGCGCCTGCCATAGCTCTGCATTCTTGACCGGCTTCCTGTCAGCGGTGCGCCAGCCGTTGCGGCGCCAGCCGTGGATCCACTTGGTAATCCCGTCGCGCACGTAATTGCTGTCGGTGGTTAGCTGCACATGACACGGTCGCTTCAGCGCCTTTAGCGATTCGATGGCCGCCATCAGCTCCATTCGGTTGTTGGTCGACGGGTTTTCGCCGCCGGACAATTCGCGTTCCTTGTCACCGAAGCGCAGGATGGCTCCCCAGCCCCCAGGGCCGGGATTTCCCTTGCATGCGCCATCGGTGAAGATTTCGACTTCCGGGAATTCTTCCATGCTCAGGCGACGAGTTCGCGGGGAAGCTTGAACACCATGTCTTCGTTGACATGTGCTTCCTCTTCCTCGGTCACCTCGAACCGCTCGGACAACGCGCCCATCACTTCGCGAACCAGCAGTTCCGGTGCTGATGCACCGGCAGTAACTCCCACCGTTGCGGGAGTGCCAAGCCAATCCCAATCGATATCGGTGGCGCGCTGGATCAGGCGCGACGGGGTTCCGAGACGCTCGGCCACTTCTGCCAGCCGAAGCGAGTTGCTGCTGTTCGGCGCACCAATCACCAGCATCCGCTCACAGCGGGCGGCGATCCCCTTAACGGCCGCCTGGCGGTTGGACGTGGCGTAGCAGATATCCTCGCCGCGCGGGGCCCGGATCGATGGGAATCGGCGCTGCAAAGTACCGACGATCTCCGCCGTGTCATCGACCGAAAGCGTCGTCTGCGTCAGGAAGCTGAGGTTTTCTTCGTTGCTGACCTCGATGCGCTCGGCATCCTCGACCGTCTCGACCAGGGTCATGCCGCCTTCGGGCACTTGGCCGAAGGTGCCGATGACTTCGGGGTGGCCAGCATGGCCGATGAACAGGATATGCTTTCCGGCCTCGACCAGCCGCTGCGCCTGCCGGTGTACCTTGCTCACCAGCGGGCAGGTCGCGTCGACATATTCGAGGCCGCGCGCCTGGGCGGCGGCGGGGACGACCTTTGGCACGCCATGCGCCGAAAATATGACCGGACGGCCGTCAGGAACATCGTCCAGCTCTTCGACGAAGACCGCGCCCATGCCGCGCAGACGGTCGACCACGAAGCGGTTGTGGACGATCTCATGCCGGACATAGACTGGCGGGCCGTAGCGATCGAGGGCAACCTCGACGATCTTGATCGCCCGATCGACGCCGGCGCAAAAGCCGCGCGGCGCAGCGATAACGACGTGAAGCGGGGGTTTGGGGAAACTCATCGTCGGCGATGTAAGCGATTGCTTGCAGCCAGCCAAGGCGCTTCCTATGAACACGAGCCAATCTGTTAAGCCGTCGATCAAAGGAATTCGCCATCGTGAAGCTTCGCCTCGCTGCTCTTGCACTGGTCCTGCTGGCATCGGCCTGTTCCCGCGAGGGCACGATCGGAGATGGTGGTGTCTATGTGACCCGCTCCGCCTGCCCGCAGGTCGGCATCCCTGCCGCAACCGGCGATATCACCGTCTTCAATCCGTCGGGCCGGACCGATGCCGCGGCGCTCGACGTGTCGGCAGCCATCACCAACCTGCGCTCCAGTTGCGATGAAACCGGCGCGAATGTCGTTTCGGTCGCGACGTTCGACGTAGTGGCGACCCGCCGCGACCCTGGCGAGGCACGGACCGTTGTCCTGCCTTACTTCACCGTGGCGATGCAGGGCGGCACGCAGGTCGTTGCGAAGCGGGTTGGCAATATTGCGCTGAATTTCGCTGCAGGCAGCATCCGCGCGCAGACCACGGGCCAGGCGACGATCCAGGTTTCGCGCTCGGTCGCGACGCTTCCGGAAGACATCCGCCGCGAACTTACCCGCGAACGCAAGCCGGGGGATCCGGACGCCGCAATCGATCCGCTGTCGAAAGCGAATGTGCGTGATGCGGTCACCCGTGCGACGTTTGAGCATCTCGTGGGCTTCCAACTGACGCAGGAACAGCTTCGCTACAACGCAACCCGCTAGGCTGATCGTCGCTGGCGCGTTGACAGCGCCTTGCGCCATCGCCACAGCGGCAATCGTCATCCGGGGCTGGCATGCCGGTTTCGGAGGGCGTCGCGGGAGAGACCCGGTCTTATGGCCGGGCGCCGAAGGAGCAACCGCCCCCGGAATCTCTCAGGCAAAAGGACCGCGCGCGCCCGACAGTCTGGAAAGTGTCCTCGCACAATCGGGGACCACCGAAGGGGTAAGCGGCGTCCTGCCGTGAAAGCTCTCAGGTCGCCGCGACAGAAGGGGGCCCGAATCCAACCAGCGAGGACGCATGCCGTCCGCGCATCGGGCTTTCGAGAGGACAGGCGGCGTGACGGAATCGAGCGAAAATCTCCAGAAGCTGCCGCTGGACGGCTGGCATCGTGCGCGGGGCGGCAGGATGGTGCCGTTCGCGGGCTACGAAATGCCGGTCCAGTATGAGGGCATCATGGCCGAGCATCTGTGGGTGCGCGAGCATGCCGGGCTGTTCGATGTCAGCCACATGGGGCAGCTGCTGTTCCACGGACCCGAAGTAGACCGCGCGCTTGAAACCCTGTTTCCGGGCGCCCTGCTGATCCTAAAGGACGGGCGCCTGCGCTACTCGATGCTGCTGTCGGAGGATGGCGGTATCATCGACGACCTGATGGCCACGCGACGCGGCGAGCAATTCTATGTCGTCGTCAACGGCGCGACCAAGGAAGGCGACATCGCCGAGTTCGAGAAGCGCCTGCCGCGCACCATCGTCATGGACCATATGAAGGAGCAGGCCCTCCTAGCCCTGCAGGGACCGGAAGCGGTGCAGGTTCTGGACGCGATCGTACCGGGAGTGTCGGAGCTGAGCTTCATGCAGGCCGCGCTATTTCACTGGGACGGGAAACCGCTTTGGGTCAGCCGTTCCGGCTACACCGGCGAGGACGGGTTCGAGATTTCAGTGTCCAGTCGCGATGTCGAAGCGCTTGCCGACGCCATCCTGGCCGATGAACGCGCCAAGCCCATCGGCCTTGGCGCCCGCGACTCGCTACGGCTCGAGGCGGGACTGCCACTCTATGGTCATGACCTCGACACGGCGACCACGCCGGTCATGGCTGATCTCACCTTCGCCATTGGCAAGCGCCGCCGCGCTGAGGGTGGATTCGCCGGTTCGCTTCGCATCATGGCAGAGCTCGAAAACGGTGCGGCTCAGAAGCGGGTCGGCCTGCTCGTTGAGGGCCGCCAGCCGGTACGTGAGGGCGCCCTGATCTTGGACGGCGAAGGCAATGAAGTCGGTCGGATCACCTCCGGCGGCCATTCGCCAACGCTCGGTCGGCCGATCGCCATGGGCTATGTCGCAACGCCGCTGGCGGGCGAGGGCAGCGCTCTGACGCTGGAGCAGCGCGGTAAGCTGTTCCAGGCAACGGTCACGCCGATGCCATTCGTGCCACACCGCTATTTCCGCAAACAGGGAGCCTGAGATGAGCCTCTATTTCACTAAGGACCATGAATGGATCCGCGTCGATGGCGACGTGGCGACCGTGGGCATTTCGAACCATGCACAAGAAGCGTTGGGCGACATCGTGTTCGCCGAAGTGCCCGATGCCGGAAAGTCGTTGTCAAAGGGCGATGACGCGGCGGTTGTGGAATCGGTCAAGGCCGCCAGCGACGTCTATGCCCCGGTGGGCGGCGAGGTTGTCGAGGGTAATGCCGCGGTTGGGGACGATCCCTCGCTGATCAATCGCGATCCGGAAGGCGAAGGCTGGTTTTTCAAGCTGAAGCTGAGCGATCCGTCGGAGCTTGACGGCCTGATGGATGAGGCTGCCTACCGCGAATGGGTCGCCACGCTCTGACCGACGCGCCCGCCTCGACCTCGCAATGGGACGCGGCGGACTACGCCCGCGTCGGCGGCTTCGTGCCTGCGCTCGGTCAGGCCGCGCTGGGACTGCTGGACCCTCAGCCGGGCGAACATATCCTCGACGTCGGCTGCGGCGACGGCACTTTGACGCTCAAGATCAAACAGATGGGCGCCGACGTGGTCGGTATCGACAACAGCCTGTCGATGGTCGCCGCGGCCAAGGCGAAGGGGCTCGACGCCCGGCTGATGGATGCCGCCGAGTTGAAGTTCGCGGAAGCGTTCGACGCAGCTTTCTCTAATGCGACGCTTCACTGGGTACTGGACAAGGAGCGCGCGGCGCGTGCCATCTGGTTTGCGCTCAAGCACGGCGGTCGCTTTGCCGGAGAGATGGGCGGAGCGGGCAACCTTGCGAAGTTGCGCCAGGCACTGGACGAGGAGCTGGTCATCCGGGGCTTCGGGCCGCCGACCTACGCGGCCAACTGGTATCCGACACCAGAGGAGTTCGCTGCGGTCTATGAGCGGGCGGGATTCATTGACATTGACGCCCGGCTGATCGAGCGGCCGACGCCGCTGGAACATGGCATTGCCGCCTGGGTCCTGACTTTTCGTGCCGGCTGGCTCGATCGGGCCGGTGTCCCGCATGCCGAGCGCCAGTCCATCGCCGATGCCGTTGCCGCACGCTTTGACGACAATATCGCGGACTATGTCCGCCTCCGCTTCACCATGAGGAAACCACGCTGATGCGTTACTTGCCGCTGAGCGACGCCGATCGCTCCGCCATGCTGGAAAAGGTCGGGGCTTCCTCGATCGATGAGCTGTTCCGCGACGTGCCCGAAGGACTGTTGCTCGACGGGCCGATTAAGGGGTTGTCACTGCACGCGAGCGAAATGGCAGTCGAGCGCGACATGTCCGCGATGGCGCGGAAGAACATGGTAGCCGGCGACGTGCCATTCTTCCTTGGCTGCGGTGCCTACAAGCATCACGTTCCGGCCACGGTCGATCATATCATTCAGCGCGGTGAGTTCCTGACGGCCTACACGCCGTACCAGCCGGAAATCGCACAGGGCACGCTGCAGGTCCTGTTCGAATTCCAGACGCAGGTTGCCCGGCTACTCGGCTGCGAAGTTGCCAACGCGTCGATGTATGACGGCTCGACCGCGATGTGGGAGGCTATCGGCATGGCGCGGCGGATCACCCGCCGAACGCTGGCGATCATTCACGAAGGCGTCCATCCGCATTACGTTTCGGTCGCCCGGACCATGGCCAAGTTCACCGGCGACAGCATCGCCGACCGTTCGCCGCAGCTGAGCGGTGACATGCAAATTGATAAGCTGCTAGCAGAGATTGAGGCTAACCAGCCCAGCTGCGTTGTCGTGCAATATCCCGACATCCTCGGGCGGATCACCGACCTTCAGCCGATTGCCGATGCCTGCCACGCTAACGGCGCGCTGCTTGTCGCGGTAGTTACGGAGCCGGTGGCGCTCGGCCTGATCAAGTCGCCGGGCGAAATGGGTGCGGACATTGTCGTCGGCGAAGGCCAGTCGATCGGCGTCGGCTTGCAGTTCGGTGGCCCCTACGTAGGCCTGTTCGCAACCCGCGAAAAATATGTCCGCCAGATGCCGGGCCGTCTTGCTGGCGAAACCGTCGATGCCGAAGGCAAGCGCGGCTTCGTGCTGACACTGTCGACCCGGGAGCAGCATATCCGCCGCGAAAAGGCGACGTCGAACATCTGCACGAACAGCGGGCTTTGCGCGCTGGCGTGGTCGATCCACATGACATTGCTTGGTGAAAAGGGACTGACTGCCCTGGCCCAATTGAATCACGCGCGCGCATGTGAGGCGGCTAAGCGACTGTCGGCCATCCCTGGCGTGCGCCTGGTCAATGACAGCTTTTTCAACGAGTTCACGCTGGAGCTTCCGGTGGAAGCGCGACCGGCAGTCCATGCGATGGTCAAGAAGGGCGTCCTTGGCGGCGTGTCGCTCGGTCGTCTCTATCCGGCTGAGCCACAGCTCGCCAACGGACTGGTAGTCGCGGTCACGGAGGTGGCCAGCGATGAGGATATCGGCGCGCTCGAGGCCGCGCTCAAGGAGGTGTGCAAGTGACCGCCGTTAATCCTTCGGGCTGGCGTCCGTCTTCGCCGGCGACCTCTGGAAGCGAAATGCAGCCGACCGTTACCGGCAACCGCGCCCTCATGCTCGAAGAGCCGCTGCTCTTCGAAATCGGCAGCCGCGACCAGACCGGTGTCGATATCGAGCAGCGTGAAGGCGGCAATCGCCTCGGCGGCCTTGAACGTAGCGGGATTGACCTGCCCGGCCTCAGCGAACCGGAAGCGGTGCGGCACTACACCCGGCTATCTCGGCAGAACTATGCCATTGACCTCGGTCTGTTCCCCCTCGGCTCGTGCACGATGAAGCATAATCCGCGCCTCAATGAGAAGATGGCGCGGCTGCCGGGCTTCGCCGACATTCACCCGCTCCAGCCGCAGGAGACGGTTCAGGGCGCTCTGGAAGTCATCAACCGGCTGGCCTTCTGGCTGATTGACCTGACTGGCATGCATGGCGTCGCCATGTCGCCCAAGGCCGGCGCGCACGGCGAACTGTGCGGCTTGCTCTGCATCCGCGCCGCGCTCGAAGCTCGTGGTGATGCGCGTCAGGTGGTGCTGGTGCCGGAGAGCGCCCATGGCACCAACCCGGCGACCGCCGCATTTTGCGGCTACCGGGTTGAAAATATCCCGGCCACGAAGGAAGGGCGCGTCGATCTTGAGGCGCTCAAAACCCGGCTCGGGCCGGACGTCGCGGCCGTGATGATCACCAATCCCAACACCTGCGGCCTGTTCGAGCCGCAGATGAAGGAGATCAGCGACGCGGTCCATGCGGCGGGCGGCTTTGTCTATTGCGACGGCGCCAACTTCAACGCGATCGTCGGCAAGGTGCGCCCAGGCGATCTCGGCGTCGATGCCATGCACATCAACCTGCACAAGACCTTCTCGACGCCCCACGGCGGCGGCGGTCCCGGCTCCGGTCCGGTCGTCCTGTCGGAGGCCCTGTCGCCGTACGGTCCACTACCGTTCGCCGCGAAATATCCGGACGGAAGCTTCAAGATGGTCGAGGAAGAGCATGCGGGCGAGGAGCATCCCGACGCTTTTGGCCGGATGGTCGCATTCCACGGTCAGATGGGAATGTTCACCCGTGCTTTGACCTACATCCTCAGCCACGGCGCTGATGGGTTGAAGCAGGTAGCGGAAGACAGCGTACTTAATGCCAACTATCTGCTACGTAGCCTCGACGACGTGCTCGACGCTCCATTCGGCTTCAGTGGTCCGTGCATGCATGAGGCGATCTTCAGCGATAAAGGCTTCGCCGACGGCTTCTCGACACTCGACGTCGCCAAAGCGCTGATCGACGAGGGTTTCCACCCGATGACCATGTATTTCCCACTAGTGGTGCATGGCGCGATGCTGGTCGAACCGACCGAGACGGAGTCGAAAGCGAACCTCGACCAGTTCATCGCCGCGCTTCGCTCGATTGCCGAAAAAGCCAAAGCTAGCGATCCGTCACTCAAGGCTGCGCCTGTTTATGCGCCGCGTCGCCGTCTCGACGAGACGCTGGCAGCGCGCAAGCCGATCCTCGCCTACAAGACGCCGGCGCCTGACGGCGTCAGCGCTGCGCCGTTGGCGGGCGGCGGCTGATGTGGGATTCGATCTTCGTCCTGGTCAACGTCGTCGCCATGGCGGCTTGGGCGATGCTCGCTTTCCTGCCCCGCAGACCGATCGTCATGGCGATGGTGCTGTTCCTGGGCGTCGGGCTGCTGTGTCTCGCCTACCTGCTTATGATCGTTGGAATGCACGCTGGCATGGTCGACGCCAATCGACTGCCGGGAGCGCCGCCGCCCAACTTCCTTGATTATAACATCGCCGGCCTGCGCAATCTGTTCATGAGCGATGGCGGCGTGGTCCTCGGCTGGACTCACTATCTGGCGTTCGACCTGTTTGTTGGGCAGTGGATAGCACGCGACGCGGATAACAAGGGTTTCCACCGGCTGGTCCAGCTGCCGTTTCTCTTTCTGACACTGATGGCGGGGCCGGTCGGACTGCTCCTTTGGCTTCTGGTACGCGAACGGCGCGCCCGCGCCGCTTCCAGGGACTGAGGACATGGCAAAGCCGAGTTTTCCGCCATACAATGTCGGTGACCTCGGCGTCGGCGTGAAGCGCGAAGCTCCCGCCGCCGCAAGGAACGTTGGCCCGATCGGCGATGTGCTCGCCGATTGGCTGCCGCCCTCCGGCATGGTTCTCGAAATCGCCAGTGGCACGGGTGAGCATGCGCTGGCTTTCGCCCGACGTTTCCCAAACCTTCAGTGGCAGCCGAGCGACCCTGATCCGGAGGCGCGGGCCTCTATTGCCGCTTGGGCGAGCGATGGGCCGGATAATCTCCTGCCACCTGTCCTGCTCGACACCAGGGCATCGCAGTGGCCAATTATCCGCGCCGAATCAATTCTGTGCATCAACATGGTCCACATCAGCCCGTGGGAGTCCGGACTGGGTCTCCTCGACGGAGCGAAAATCCTCTTAGGGCCTGGGACGTCGCTTATTCTGTATGGACCGTGGATTGAGGAGGGCTTGAAGCCGGCGCCCTCAAATGTGGCGTTTGATGAGAACCTGAGATCGCGCGATCCGCGCTGGGGATTGCGCAAGGTCGAAGAATTCGCCGTTGAAGCGGCGCTACGAGGCTTCGTGCTGGCGGACCGGCGGCCGATGCCGTCCAACAATTTGATGCTCCGCTTCGTCCGCCAGGATAGCTGATCTGCGTCCGACGACGACGGCTAGCAAGGCAATCAACAATCCGAACGACCAGCCACCGATCACGTCGGTTGGCCAATGTACTCCAAGGAAGGGCCGCGTCGCACCGATGACGAGGCTTGCGGCAATGGCGCTTATGAATGCCGCGGAGCGGTGCCGTGCAGGCACGGCGATTAGGGCAACGGCGACGAATACCGCCATGGTGTTGGCTGAATGACCGCTGGGGAAGCTGGTGCTGTGCGTAACGACAAGATTTTCGTCAAACCACGGACGAGGACGCCCGATGGCAAGCTTCAAGCCGTCCAGTGCCAAGCGTTCACCTGCCACCGTCAATGCCAGCAAGGCTGCTACTCGAAATTTGCGTTTCCAAGCCAATAATAGCGCTGCAGCGAAGCCAAGTCCCAGCGTCGCGTATACGCTCCCGAGCTGGGTTACGATGACGGTAAAGCTGACGAATTTGGGATGCTCTTGTCGAACCTCGCCCAGGAGATCGACGATCGCGCGGTCAAAAGCATTGTGTTGCCCGCCGGTGAATCCTGCCAGCAGGAAGATAGCCAGCAGCGCGACCAGGGTAACGGGATGAAAGATTCTGTTCATTCGATGTTCGCCGTTAAATCAAGTTTTACCGCTTTGCCTTAGGCATGATGCCATGGACGAGAGCAACAACCCGCAGAATCGCAAATCGCGCCGTTCGAATGTGCTGATGTCTGCCAGCCTTGAGCTGTCGGGAGCGTCGCTACCGGTGAAATTGCGAAATCTCAGCGCGGACGGGGCGCTGGTCGAAGGCGACAAGCTACCTGTCGAGGGAGCCGAGATCTTGTTTCGCAAAGGCGACCTCGCTGTTGCCGGCCGCGTCGCCTGGTCCAAGACCCGTCACGCCGGGATCAGTTTTTCGAGCAAGCTTCAGCCTGAACAGGTGATGCGCCACATTCCGACACCGCGCCCGCGCGTGAAACCGGACTTCCGTCGTCCCGGCCTGAAGACGACGAGCCTGTCCGAGCAGGAGCGGCAATTCGGAGAACAGTGGTTGTGGAACAGCCGGCTGGACTAGGTTTAGGCTGACTTGGCAGCGGGCCGCCGCGCGGCCTGCTCTTCGCGCTGTACTTTCAACCATTCGACCAACTGTCCAAGCGGCAGCAGGCGATTGAAAGTTACGCCGGTAAAACCGTCATTATTCCAGCAGGCAACACCGGGCTGCGGTTCGAGGCCGGGCAGGGTCAGTACGATGTCGCTTCCGCATGGGATGGCCATCTCGCACTGGAGTTTTGCACCGCCCTGAGAGATGTCGTGGGCGCGAACGCGTAGGCTGTTGGCGCCCTCGCGCAGCTTCGCATGGCAGTCGGTTTCAATCCGCGGCATTCGTGGCCGCGGGCCATTCATCGATGCCGATAGAATTTCGATGACATCGATCGGGTCGTCGAACTCGATGCCGTAATAACCGTCCTTGATCCAGCTGACCTTGCCGCGGATCGGCTGGCCGCTTTTCAGTTCGATGGTCAGCTGGGTGCCGACGGCGGCGGTGCAATAGAGGCGGATCATCATTCCGCCCGCTGAAATGTTGCGGATCAGGCATAGTTCGCGTCGCCCGTCGAGCATGACCGAGCCGACCCGGTAAAGGGTCATGTGCCGTTCGCCAGTGCGCCGGTCGGACTCATTCGCCGGTGATGGCGGTGCGTCGGACAGGGAATAGAGCGTTGTCTCAGCGGGTTGCGTTTCCACTCGATTCCACCTCGGCAAGAAGCTGACGAACGTACCCGGGAATTTCCCGGTTGCCGACGATAAGAACGGATGGATTACCAACAGGTTGACGCCGTGGCCGGTGCTGCCGGGTTTGCGTCCGAAACGGACACGACCTCCATTCATCGAAGCTGCGTTGCGCGGTTGGTTGCCGAGGCGTAACCTTTTCGACGACGCCGGGTATCGCCCGGACGCGGAGCGTTTAAAAGATGAACCTGACGCCTTGGCTTGCCGCCGGCCTGTTGATGAGCGGCACCGCAGTAATCGCCCAGCCCGAGCAGATGGAAAGCGTTCCGGGAAGCCCGGCGGCGATTGACGGTCAGACTATTACTGACGAAGTGGCTCTGAAGCAGGACGAAGGTCAACGGATGACCGTCGACGTGTCCGTCGGTGGAAGAGGGCCGTATCGGTTCCTGGTTGATACGGGATCGGAGCGCACTGTCATTTCCCGCCAGCTTGCAAACCGCCTGCATCTCGGCGGCAGCGGAACGACGATGCTGCACAGCGTCATCGGCGCAAAGACTGTTTCAACGGTCGATATCCCCTTGCTTCGCGTCAGCACCAAGACGGTGTCGGTCGACAATGCGCCCGCGCTGGAGGCAGGGAATATCGGCGCCGACGGGATGCTGGGTATCGACAGCCTGCGGGCCCAGCGAGTGCTGTTCGACTTCAGGGCCGGGACAATGTCGATCACTCCCTCTGCCCGCTACGCCCGGCCGGCTCAAGAAGACGAAATCGTCGTCCGAGCCAGAACGCGGCAGGGACGGCTTATCTTCACCGAGGCAAAGCTCGACGGGCAGCCTGTAACGGTCATCATCGACACTGGATCGCAAATCACGATCGGTAATGTCGCGCTGGGCGAGGCGATGGAACGGCGTCGGGCAAAGATCGAGCCGGAGCCGCTGACGATCCAGTCCGTCACGGGGGACACGATGCAGGCCCGGGTCGCAATGATGAAGGAATTAGACATCGGGCAGGGAGTTGGGCTGCACAATGTGGCGGTGGCCTTTGCCGATGCGCATATCTTTCGCAAGCTGCGCTTGAACAAGAAGCCCGCGCTACTGCTGGGCATGAATGCGATGCGCGCATTCGACCGGATCTCGATCGATTTCGCAGCGAAGAAGGTGCACTTCGTTGTGCCCGAAACTGGAATGCTAGACGATGTTCGGATGGCGGAGCTTCGCCGGTCCTGATGCCCCGACGCTCGCGCCCAAGGCGGAGCGGCGGTTCGTAAAGGTCGCGAACGTCGTCGTCCGAAGTGGCGCTGCTGGTTTGGAACCACGGAAATCGACGCCCCGGAGGCACAACCTCGGGGCGGTAGGGCAGCGAGATCTTCCGCCGTTAGTTTAGCTGGTGCGCTTTGGTTCCGCGCGGTCCGGGGTGCCGCCGCCCGTGCGGTTGGGTAAGTTGGGCGCATCGCCCTCGTTCGCCTTGTCGCCCTTGTGCACGGAGGTGACCTGCGGGTCGCGGCCTTCGCCGGCGTCGCCGAAGACACTCTTCTCTTCATCGCGCTGGCCGATTTCTTTCGCCAGCTCCCCGCCACTGGAGCCGGACTGCGAGGGAGTCGGAAGGTCGTCGTCGCGGTCGAGCGCCTTGGCGCCGATGCCGGTATTGTTCGAACGGTTGTGGTCGGTGTCGGTCATGGCTTTGCTCGTTCACTAACAAAAGAACGAATGGTCCCATGTCGTGGTTGCGGCGGCTCGTCCGGTATCCATTGCCTTCCGGCCGATGCGCGGGCAGCGTCGCCGCGGGGAGTGGCTTCAATGAAACATTATCGAGTGAACAAGCTGGCCAAGCCGGGGGGCGACGTCGTTAAAAAGAAGGACATGCTCGCGGCCAGCGACCAGGAAGCGATCCGCACCGCTGCCGACAGCGAGGATTGCCCGGTATGCGACGTTCTTCGCGACGGCAAGAAGGTGGGGTCCATCTTGTAAGCGAACGGACAAGCGCTGACGCCCGGCTCGTTTAATGCCGGTAGATTGCCGAACATGCCGGCCGCGCTTTTGCTGCAACTACGCGCATCCCAATGTCCGCGCTTGGCCGGCTTTGGTGCGATCTCAAAAGAGCACTCGGATCTTGCTTGGAGCAACCGTGATGGTGATGAGCGCGGTTGTGATCGTTTTTCGTATCCCGCGCGGGGTAGATGGCAGCGGTCGCGTGTGCGTCACAGTCATCGGCGGTGTGCATAACGCAGTCCAAGATTAGTCGTTGATCGACCTACTCGGATAGACATGGATAGATCTGTTGCAAGGCGCGTTAAATGGAGCCCGGAACGGGCTGAATGGTGTTTCGAATCCAGATAAAATCTGGAAGTGTTCACGTTGTAATCATGAGCTTTTTGGCAGGATGCAGAGTTAGCTGAAAAGGCACCCACCAACTAGGAACGGGACCATGATTAAACATATTCTAGCCGCTAGCGTGGCAATACTTGCTCTAACTGTTCCAGCTGAGGCCGAACGTGGTGAACGACGCGGGCAGGCGGCCGAACGCTCGCAGCAGGAGCAGAAAGCCAAGGCACATCGCGGTAACAATCAGCGCGTTGAGCGTCGCCAAAACCGCGTCCAGGCGCGGACTCAATCACGTTCATTAAGGCAAGAGCGATCGATCGAGACGAGATCTCGCAGTTTTGAGGCACGGGCCAACCCGCAGCGGCAGCGAGTTCAGCGCCAGCGGTCGGTCGACATCCGTGGCCGCAGTCAAAGCCAAGTCGAGCGTCGAGTGCGAAAGCTTGAGTCCCGGCGCGACAGCCGCCGGCAGGTCGAGCGGAGCATTCGGGCGCCTGATCGTAAAGTGTTCCGTAACGCGCAGCGCGTTCGCTCGGATGAGCGGCGTCAGCTCCGCCGTGTTCAGCAGCAGGACCGGCGCTTGGTCCAGCGAGATTTCAAGAAGTATCAACGGCAGGAGCGCAGTGCTGCGCGCTTAGAGGCACGAGGGGCAAGGAAGCATCAGACGGTGCAGCGGGATCGTACGTGGGAGCAGTTGGCCAATCGGGTAACGCGTTCCGACAAGGATCGGCGCTACCGTCACCAAAAGACGCGCGTTGCGAGGATTGGCGAGCGAGTAAGCCCAGCCTTGTATCCCGACTACGCTCCCGTTCGCTATTCGTCTTACTATCAGCCGACCCGCGATTTTTATTATCGTTACGACGATGACAATGGCTACATGTATCGGGTTCGGCGGGATAACAACTTTGTATCGGCCCTGTTGCCGATCTTGGGCGGAGCCTATTCGGCGGGCCGGCCGCTCCCTTATTACAATGATAGTTATTACAACGTGCCGTCGGGCTACAACAGCCTCTACTATGACAGCCCGAGCAGCTATTATCGCTACGGGGACGGGGCGATCTACCAGGTTGATCCAACGACCCAATTGATTTCCGGGGTCGTGGCACTGCTGACCGGGCAGAGCTTGGGAATTGGTCAGACACTTCCGCGCGGGTACGACGTCTACAACGTGCCTTATAGCTATCGCTCCAGGTACCATGACACTGATGACATGTGGTATCGCTATGACGACGGGTACATCTATGGCGTCGATCCGCAATCGCGGCTGATCCAGACAAGCTATCCAGTTTACGGAGGCTATTCGGTCGGCGAGGCTTGGCCGAGTTATGCTGGCTATGGCTATGATTATGGCGTGCCGGACTATTACGGTGACTTGTATCAATCCCAGCCGGGATACGACTACCGTTATGCCAGCGGCGGCATCTATGAGGTCGAACCGCAAAGCCAGCTGATTTCGGCTCTGGTTGCCCTCGTAACTGGGCAGAACTTTGCCGTCGGCCAACATCTGCCGGTAGGCTACGATGCCTATAACGTCCCGTTCGATTACCGCGATCGGTATTACGACAATGACGAGCATCTCTATCGCTATGCCGATGGTCGGATCTATGAGGTGAACCCTGGCTCGAGGCTTATTGAGCGCGTTATCGTCGTCTGAGAAACGCGAGGATCAAATCGGCCTATGGCTGTGGGATACGGGTTGCCACATTAACTTGCAGCAGCCCGTATCCTCTTTCGCGGCAATGAGGATTGGGGCTAGGCATTCAGGATGCAGCCGACCGAATCCGAAATTGAAGTTCCATTCAAGGATGCGCTTTCGGAGCGCTATCTTGTCTACGCTCTGTCAACGATCACCGCTCGCTCGCTGCCGGATGTGCGAGATGGGCTGAAGCCCGTGCATCGCCGCTTGTTATGGGCGATGCGACTGCTGAAGCTTGATCCGGCGAGTGCATACAAGAAGTGCGCCCGTGTAGTTGGCGACGTAATCGGCAAATATCATCCGCACGGCGACCAGTCGGTCTATGACGCGATGGTCCGCTTGGCGCAGGATTTCGCGCTCCGTTACCCGCTGGTCGATGGACAAGGGAACTTCGGCAATATCGACGGCGATAATGCTGCCGCATACCGTTATACCGAGGCGCGGCTGACGAAGACGGCTGAGCGGCTGATGACCGGGCTGGATGAAGGCACGGTCGACTATCGCGCCACTTATAATGGCGAGGAAGAAGAGCCGGAGGTGTTCCCCGGCCTGTTCCCCAACCTGCTGGCCAATGGCGCGAGCGGGATCGCGGTCGGCATGGCGACGAGTATTCCGCCGCACAATGTCGGGGAGCTGGTCGAGGCCGTCATCCACTTAATCGACAATCCACATGCCGAAGACCGGGCGCTGATGGACTTCGTGTCCGGTCCGGATTTCCCGACAGGCGGCGTACTGGTCGATAACCGCGACACGATCGCCCATGCCTACGCCACCGGCCGTGGATCGTTCCGCCTTCGCGCCAAGATTGAGAAGATCACGGAAAAAGGGGGCGGCTGGCACCTTGTTGTCAATGAAATCCCCTATGGCGTCCAGAAATCGAAGCTGATCGAGAGCATCGCCGACCTCATCGCGTTGAAGAAGCTTCCGATTTTGGCCGACGTTCGTGACGAGAGCGATGAGGCCGTACGCATCGTGCTTGAGCCACGCTCGCGCACGGTGGATCCGGCTCTGCTCGAGGAGAGCCTGTACAAGCTGACTGAGCTGGAAGTGCGCTTCCCGCTGAACCTCAACGTGCTCGACAAGAACCGCACGCCCGGTGTGATGAGCCTGAAGCAGGTTCTTCTCGCCTGGGCGGATTTCCAGATCGAAGTGCTGGTCCGCCGCTCGACAACGCGTATCGGGAAGATTGACGACCGGCTGGAGCTGCTCGACGGATTCCTCGTCGCATTCCTGAACCTCGACCGGGTGATCGAGATCATCCGCACCGAGGATGAGCCCAAGGCGGTGATGATCGCGGAGTTCAAGCTGACCGACCGGCAGGCGGAAGCAATCCTCAACATGCGGCTGCGTTCACTGCGGCGGCTCGAGGAGATGGAGATTGGGCGCGAACGCGAAAAGCTGGCCAAGGAGCGCGAGGAGTTGGCCAAGCTCGTCGAGAGCCCGGCACGGCAGAGGACGCGGCTGAAGAAAGACCTGGCCGCACTTAAGGACGCCTACGCGGCGGACGAGCGGCGAACGGTAGTGATGGAGCAGGCGCCGGCGCGTGAGATCGACTGGAGCCAGATGATCGAGAAGGAGCCGATCACGGTCATTCTGTCGCAGCGCGGCTGGATCCGGGCGATGAAGGGCCATGTCGCGCCGTCGGAATATGAGACACTGAAATTCCGCGAAGGTGACGAACTTTGGGGGACCCCGATCCATGCACAGACGACTGACCGCATCCTGATCGCGGCGGATAATGGGCGGGTCTATACGCTGGGCGGAGACAAGCTCCCCGGCGGGCGGGGGTTTGGCGAGCCGGTTCGGTTGCAAATTGATCTCGAGGCCGAAAGCGAGATCGTCGCGATGCTCGTCGTTCGGCCTGACCTGCGATTGCTAGCGGCATCGAGCGATGGCCGCGGGTTTGTGACGACGGGCGAAGCAGTGATCGCCGAGACGCGCAAGGGTAAGCAGCTGGTGAACCTCAGGCCCAAGGCGAAGGTCGCGCTGCTGAAAGCAGTGCCGCCGGGCGCCGACGCAGTCGCGGTGATCGGCGAGAACCGCAAGATGCTGATTTTCAAGCTGGACGAATTGCCCGAACTCGGGCGCGGGGCAGGCGTCCAGCTGCAGCGTTATCGTGATGGCGGTTTGTCAGACGCCATGGCCTTCACTGCTGCTGACGGCATTACTTGGCCGCTGGGCGGGGAAACGGGACGCGTGCGGTCTGAAACCGATCTTACGCCGTGGCGGGCTATTCGTGGTGCGAGCGGGCGAATCGCTCCGAACGGGTTCCCACGTAGCAACCGCTTCGAACCCGTCAAAAACGGCTGAAAAGCTAACCTGCGGCAATCTCTCTCGAAACGGGGCATTAACCTGTAACGATTAACAACGGACGGATGCAGGCTGCAGCAAACCGCTCGGCCGCGCCGCTCGGCGCGCGCTCTGCGGCCCAGGTCGTCTCCAAAGGCATCCGTGCGTCGGCGGACGATAGTGCTCTGCTCGAAGCCCTCCCAATCGCAGCCGGGGTGTTCGGCCTGCGCAACGGCAAGCTATGGGTCCATTCATTGAATGGCCGGTTCCACCAGCTGTTCGATTGCAACCCCGATACGGCCAGCTTCGCTGAACAGTTCAACCGCATTTCTGGTACCGGCAGCGGCGAGTTCGTTTGCGCCTTCTTGGCCGATCCGGCGTCGTCGGCGGACGAATTGGATCTTGCGGATGGTGAGGGGCCGCAGAAGCGCTACCTCAGATTTAAGCTGGCTCCGCTGGAACCCTGTTCGCAAGGAGAACCCCGCTGCCTTCTGAGCGTGGTTGACCGGACGGTCGAGGTGCGGGCTGAAACGACGCTGCGCGCGGAAATGCTGCGCGACAGTCTAACCGGCCTTCCCAACCGACTGTCGTTCGCGGAGACGGTCGAGGACCGGAGTGAAGCTTCTACTCGGGAATGCGAGCATGCGGTGCTGGTCATCGACATGCTGCGCTTTTCCCGGATCAACGAATCGATGGGCAGTCTGGCGGGCGACGAGCTGCTCATTACCTTTGCCCGGCGGCTGATGTCGGCGCTGCGCAGTGGAGACGTGCTGGCGCGCACCGGCGGGAACGAGTTCGGCATCCTCGTAGGCCTCAAGCGCGGAGTCGAAGACGCGCTGGCCGCGGCGGAACGCGTGCAGCAGGTGATGTCGACGCCGTTCAAACTTAGCGAGCTGGAAATTCGCGTAGAATGCGCGATCGGCGTCGCCCTGATGCAGGGTGGCCAAGAGGCGGAAGAACTGTTCCGCAACGCCCAGTTTGCGGTCAAGCAAGCAAAGCAGGTCGGCAGGCCTCAGGTTTACGAGCCTAGGGAAGCAAGCGCCGCACGGCGGCGTTTCTCGATTGAGACCGAGTTGCGGCGCGCGTTGGATAGGGACCAGCTGAAGCTGTCTTACCAGCCGCTGATCAACCTGAAGTCCGGCGAGGTCGCCGGCTTCGAGGCTTTGGCCCGTTGGACCCATGACGACCGGGGAGAAATCAGTCCGGCTGAATTTATTCCCGTCGCCGAGGAAAGCGGGCTAATCCTTCAACTGGGCCGCTGGGCCATGGACAAGGCGGCACAGACGGTCGCCGGATGGGACACGGCGGCGGGCGAGCAACTGCCCATTTACGTCGGTGTGAACCTATCGGCGATCCAGCTCGCGCGCGACAACATCGCCGATGTCGTCGAAAGCGCGTTGCGGTCGAGCGGGTTGGCCGGCAACCGCCTGACGCTGGAGCTGACTGAAAGCTCTATCGTCCAGGATCCTGCCCGGGCAATGCGCGTCTTTGAGGCGCTTAAGGCGCTCGACGCCACGGTAGCCATGGATGATTTCGGTACGGGCTATTCGAGCCTAGCTTATCTGCAGCGCCTACCGATTGACGTGTTGAAAATCGACAAGAGCTTCGTCACCGGCATGATGCGCGATGCGGACTCGGTCGCTATCGTCCGCGCCGTTCTAAGTCTGGCCGATGCGCTAGGCATGTCGACGACCGCCGAAGGGATCGAAACCGTCGAACTCGCGACCACCTTGGCTGCACTCGGCTGCGCCAGCGGGCAGGGTTTCTACTTCGCCAAGCCGCTCGAAGCGGATGCGGCGCTGGCATATTGGAAGAGCCGCCGGAAGGCCTGAGATTGCCGCAACCTTGTCGCCCGTCTCATATTGGGCCATAGTTAATCTTCATCAACGACTTGGGTCGTGGTGCTGGGGGCAACAGTATGCGTGAACCAGGTTTCATCAAGCGGTCGCCGCGCGTGGCAACGCAATTCAAAGCATCGGTAACGGATTCGGATGGCGGGAAAGTACCCGTCGTGATCACTGACCTCAGCCGGGAAGGATGCCGGCTGGAAACGGATGGATCGCTCAATATCGGTGAGCAAATTGAAATCGATGCGGGGCGATACGGGACTTACCCCGCGCAAGTTCGTTGGGCCTTGGGAAACGAAGCGGGTGCGGTGTTCCTAGCGCCGATAGGCTCGCTCGATGAGCCAGACACCACCGCCTAACCTAAATTCGCGAGACGCGCGTCAACAAGTGCATCGAAATCTTCGCCGTTCGGAAAGCCGGCGGCCTCCCAGTCATCCTCGATTTGCCGCAGCATTTTCGCAACCGCAGGGCCTTGCGGAACGCCGCGTTCGATGAGGTCTCCGCCGCCAATTGGCAGGCGAGGCGGTGTCCAGTTTGCGACATCAGCCGCGTCACTGGCACGCGCGGCGAGCAGTAGCCGGTCGACTGCGCTTTCTGTACCGATGCGATAGGCGAGGGAGCGGATGCCCTTGCCAGGGTCGGCGCCAGCCGCGACGCCGAGCCGCTTCTTCGCTTTGTTCGACAGCTTGAGGCGGGCCGCAATCCTTTCTGCCATTGCTGAATCAGATGGCAGCAGCGCGGCAAGGCGGCGGAGCGGGTCGGGTGCGATCCCGGCTTCCCGTTCGGCATCTAGTAGCGAAGCGAGCCGGTCAGCGGATTCGATCTCCGGTACGACAGGCCGAAACAGGTTGCAGCCCAACATCAACTTAACTGTGGGAAGCGGATTGGCAAGCGCGAGCAGCTTAAGCAACTCGGCCGCAATCCGCTCCCGCGAAAGGGCCATCAGGTCATTTGCGCGCAAGCAGCAGGCGGCGATGGCAGCAGGGTCTGGCTCACCATGACCGTAGCGAGCGTGGAATCGGAAATAGCGAAGAATGCGCAGATGGTCTTCGGCAATCCGCTGCAGCGGGTCTCCGATAAAGCGCACCGTGCGCGACCTCAGGTCCGCAAGCCCGTCGTAATAGTCAAACAATTCGCCGGTGATGGGATCGGCATAGAGGGCGTTGATCGTGAAGTCGCGGCGGGCAGCATCTTCCTGCCAGTCGTCGGTGAAGGCGACCGTCGCGCGGCGGCCATCGGTCGAGACGTCCGATCGTAGCGTCGTTACCTCAACCACCGTGCCTGACGAGACTGCGGTCACTGTACCATGTTCGATACCGGTCGGAATGGCCTTGATGCCGGCATCTGCAAGCAGACGGATCACGTCGTGCGGCGAAAGGGTGGTCGCGAGGTCGAGATCGCCGGGATGTTGATTCAGGAGCAGGTCGCGGACGGCACCGCCGACGAAGCGGACGGTGCCGGTGCCTGAGTCAAGCGCCTTCAACAGTCGCTTGATACCGGGGCGGTCGAGCCAAGCACTTGGTTCCAGCTTCATGCGATGCGTCTCGTTAGATTAACGAGCATTGCGGCGGTTGCGCCCCAGATGGGGCGGCCCTGCCAGTCGATCTGGTAATAATGGCGCGTTCGGCCCTGGAACTCTGCGGACATGCGCCGCTGGTTGGCGGGATCGAGGACAAAATCAAGCGGTGCTTCGAACCAGTCGGCAACTTCGGTGGGATTTGGCACGAGGTTGAGGGCGGGGGGCACGAGGCCAACGACGGGCGTGACTCCATAGCCGGTAACCGTTCGATAGGGATCGGCCTGCCCGACAATGCGAACAAGCTGCGGATCCAGTGCCAACTCTTCATAGGCCTCGCGAAGGGCCGCGGCCGACGCATCTTCGCCAGGGTCGATGCGCCCACCGGGAAAGGCGATTTGACCCGCATGGGTGCGAAGATCGGGACGCCGTACTGTCAGGATCAAGCCGGGGTCGGGGCGGTCAGTGATAGCGACCAGGACGGCGGCAAGCGTCGGTTCGTCTTCGTGCCCTTCTAAAAGGTCTCCGGGCAGAAGATCGTGCGGAGGCTCGTTTGCCAACGCTTCGATGATACGCTCGACGATGCTCATGGCACGAGCGGGAAGAAGCTGCCGTCTGACCAAATGCCGGGCGGATCGTGGCCTTCGGCGATCGCGACTTCGGCCAATTCATAATATAAGGAGCGGACCATTTCCGCCTCCAGGCCGAAGCGGACCGCGACGCGCGGACTCGGCCCCTCGGGCGTGTCGACAACCTTCAGCGGGTGATCCGGCCCGATGATCAGCGCATCGCCGCTGTCCAAAGTCAGGCCGATTCTACGCGCTGCGCCTTCGCCGGACATGGTCATCTGGGTCGCGCGAAATGCGGTTGTTTCAACCTCGATCGTCAGCTTTTCGACCGGCGTGGCCAATACGTGGGTCCCGTCGGGCTCTCGCCGAAGGACGGTCGAGAAGAGGCGCACCATCGCCGGGCGGGCAATCGGCGTCCCACGATAGTACCATTTACCATCGCGCGCGATCCTCATGTCCGAATTGCCGCAGTGGGCTGGGTTCCACTGGTCGACCGGGGCGGGACCGCCGCGGGCCTCGATCGCCGCGGCGAGTTCCGCGAGGCTTTGGCCATGGGCTTCGAGTGGCTGGCGGCGTTCAGGCATAGTAGGAGCCATGTAGGCGAGGGGGCAGGGGGATGATAGGGCGGGAACCATGAATGAAGATGCACGAACCGCAATCGTGACGGGCGGCGGTAAGCGCGTGGGCGAAGCGATCGTCCGAGCGCTGCTGGCGGATGGCTGGACCGTCATCGCCCATGTTCACCATGATGACGACAATGTGCTGGACGGCGCGGTCAAGGTCGCGGCGGACCTGACTGACGGCGGTTGCGCTGATGCGGTCTTCGCAGCCTGCGCGGGCAAGCCGCCAGTCCGGTTGCTAGTTAATAATGCATCCCGCTTCGTCGAGGATCGGTTCAATGAAGCCGATGCGGCGGAGTTTGATGCGCACATGGCAGTCAACGCCCGGGCACCATTGCTGCTGATCGACGAGTTGGCACGGCGGCACGCGGGCGGAGACGCCCTTGTCGTCAACTTGCTTGATGCCAAGTTGGCCGCGCCCAATCCTGATTTCTTGAGCTACACAATCAGCAAATATGCACTGGCGGGCCTGACCGAACTGGCCGCGCGTGCGCTGGCGGGGAAAGGCATTAGGGTGAACGCCGTGGCGCCAGCGCTGATGCTGCCCTCAGGCGAGCAAGGGGCCGCGAATTTCGCCGAGGTGCACGGCCTCAATCCGCTGGGGCGGGGCGTGGGCGTGGGCGATGTCGTACGAGCGATTCGGTTCCTGATTGATTCGCCGAGTATGACCGGCCAGACGCTCGGTATCGACGGCGGGCAGCGTTTCATGGCGCTGCCGCGCGACGTCCAATTCCTGGAGAATCGATGATGAGTGAGGCGGTGAAGCTGTACGGGATGGTGCCGGATCACCTGAAGGTCAGGCAAAGCCGGATTTTGCTCGATTCGCTGGAGGTGATGACCGACATTGGCTTCCACGAATTTGAGGTTGGAGCGCCGCAACGGCTGCTAGTGACGGTCGAGTTGTGGCTGGACGATTTGACGCCGCCTGAAGACGACGATCACGCTTCGGCTTGGAACTACGATTATCTTCGGACCGAGGTCATCCGGCTAGCGATGGAGCGGCGCTACAACCTACAGGAAACGCTCGTTCATGCGATATTTCAAAGGGTAGCGGCAAGCCGCGGAGTGCGCGCCTTAAGAGTGAAGAGTGTGAAACCCGACATTTACGACGATGCGAAGGGGGTAGGCGTGGAGATCGCTTCCTTTGCCGGGGCGCACCCCTGATTCACGACGAATCCTGCCGATCCTGCCATGAATCGGCTTTAGGGCTGCCGCATTCGGAACAAAATTCGTTGCGCGGCCATTATCGCTTCATTAAGGGTGGCGCGTATCTGCCGATGATATGTTAGTACATCGGTGGTTCCAGGACAGGTTCGCCGCGTCGCGTCTCGTCGCACGGACAGGTCATGGGCACGACCACGGAATGTCGAGGAGAGTTGCGGCTTAATGTCTTACGCCAATCGCAAACAGATGAGCTCCAACCGCATCGCGGCGATCATCATCGTGGCGCTCATCCACGTTGGCCTCGGCTACGCCTTGGTGACGGGCCTTGCCTATAACGTCATCAAGCAGGCCGCCGAGGACCTGAAGACGTTCGACGTCGAGGACGAACCGCCGCCCCCGCCGGAAGAGCCGCCGCCCCCGCCCGAACAGACGGAAACGCCGCCGCCGCCACAAGTGGTTGCGCCGCCGCCGATCGTTCGCACCAACACGGTTGCACCGCCGGTCATCGCGACCCCGGTCGCCCCGCCGCCGGTGATTACGCCGGTCGCGCGCCCTGCGCCGCCGGCTCCGCCTGCTCCGCCCCCTCCGAGGGTTTCGCAAGCCGCCAAGGCGCGCGGCAACCTGCTGTCGCTGTTCTCGAACGACGACTATCCGCAGGCCGCGATCCGCAACGAAGAGTCCGGAACGACTGGCGTCCGCCTGACCATTGGTCCCGACGGCCGCGTCTCGGATTGCACCGTTACGCAGTCGTCCGGTTCGAGCTCGCTCGATTCAACGACCTGCAGCATCCTGCGTCGCCGGGCCCGGTTCACGCCGGCGAAGGACCAGGCGGGCAATCCCATCTCGGATACCTATAGCCAGCGCATCCGGTGGGAACTTCCCAGCGAATAAGTTCAATTTGACGTCTTAATCACGACCCGAATTTCAATAGGAAAGTCAAACATATGGCAGCTCCAACCCTGATCCTCGCGGCGGCCGCCGCTCCCGCCGGTGAGAACCCCTACGGCCTGCTGCAGGCTCTGAACGAAGGCGGTCTTATCTCGTGGGCAACCTTCATCATCCTCGTCGGCATGTCGGTTTTCAGCTTTTACATCCTGTTCACGAAGCTCCTGCAGCAGCAGAAGATCATGAGCCAAGCGAACAAGGTGCGCGCCAGCTTCTGGAACTCGCCGAACCTGCGCGAAGCTGCTTCGAAGCTCGAAACCCGCAGCGCATATCGTGCGATCGTCGAAGACGCCCTGATCGCCCAGGACCAGCACAGCAAGCTGACCGACCCGGTCGACCAACACGACTGGATGGCTAACTCGCTGGCCCGTTCGCAGGGTTCGATTGGCAACCGCCTCGGTGAAGGTCTGGCCTTCCTCGCGACCGTCGGTTCGACCGCGCCGTTCATCGGCCTGTTTGGTACCGTCGTCGGCATCTATCGCGCGCTGATCAAGATCGGTGCGGCGGGCGATACGTCGATCTCGACCGTTGCCGGCCCCGTCGGTGAAGCGCTGATCATGACCGCGCTCGGCCTGGTCGTCGCCGTCCCGGCGGTGCTCGCCTACAACTGGCTGATCCGTCGCAACAAGTCGATTTCCGAAGACCTCGCGGCCTTCACCAACGACGTTCACGGCTACCTGATGTCGAACGGCGCGGTGAAGCCGGCCATGGCGACCGCCGGCAAGACCACGGCGACCAAGACGGCCGCTGCTCCGACGCAGCGCGGTTCGGAACCGGTTCGTCCGGGCCTGACCCCGACGGGTGCTCAGGCGAACCCGACGACGACCCGCTAAGCGGAACCTGTCTCCCGGGCTGGCGCATACCGTCAGCCCGGGGACATGACCCAAGAAGGATAAACGCGGCATGGCAATGAGCGTAGGCCCCTCCGACTCGGGCGATGAAGACGTCCCAATGTCGGACATCAACACCACGCCCCTCGTGGACGTGATGCTGGTGCTTCTCATCATCTTCCTGATCACGATTCCGGTGGTGGTGCAGTCGGTGCCGATTACCCTGCCCGAAGTTCAGAACGAGCCGACGATCACCAAGAAGGAAAACGTTTCGCTGACCGTTCGCGGTGGGCCTGGCGGGACCTGCGAGGTGTACTGGAACCTCACGCCGATGAATAACGAGCAGTTGCTCGATCGCGCGGTTAAGGCGCTTGAGGACCAGATCAAGGCCGTTGGCGGTGTCGAGAACATCACTGACGAGAATATGCCGGAAGTGCATATCCGCGGTGACGTCAACACTCCGTACAAGTGCATCGGCGGAACTGTCTTCACGATGCAGCGTGCGGGCTTTGCCCGGGTCGGCTTCATTTCGCAGCCGCCTCCCGGCAGCACCGTCAAGCGTCTCTAAGTTAGGAGCAAGCCACTATGGCGATGCAAACCACTGGCTCAAACGCCGAAGGCGAGCCGATGATGGACATCAACACGACGCCGCTCATCGACGTCATGTTGGTTCTTCTGATCATGTTCATCATCACCATCCCGCCGCAGACCCACGCGGTGAAGCTGGATCTTCCGCAGGACTCGTCCAACAATCCTCCGCCGCCGATCGACCCGGTCAAGAACAAGATCGTCGTCACCCAGGCCGGAGCGGTGCTCTGGAACGGCGCTCCGGTGAACCTGACGCAGCTGCGTCAGTATCTGGACGTTACGCAGCAGATGGATCCGGTTCCCGAGCTGCACCTGCAGCCTGAACCCGAAGCACGCTACGTCATCGTCGACGAAGTTCTGGCGGTGACGAAGCAGGCGAAGGTTAGCAAGATGGGGTTCGTCGGCAACGAAGCCTATATGAAGGTCTTCTAAGCCTTCGATGCTTCCATCGAAGAATTTGGGCGGTCCCGAGAGGGGCCGCCCTTTTTCGTTGGCTGTGTGCTGGGCATTGCCGCGGAAAGCGGGGCAACCAGCTTCGGCTTTGCCGACAATGAGCGTTTCAAAGCTAGCTTCTGGAGCTGTAAAAAATTGATGGGCAGGTAACTGCTTTTCAACTGTAGCCGCGCTAGGCAGCGCAGATGGACATCATCGCCGCCCATCAGCAAGGCCTGTTTGAACAATTGGAAGCGGAGGTCGCCGAGCTGGCAGGCCGTCCGCGCGATCATGGGCAACGTGCGATCGTCCTCCATCATTTGTATGACCACAGCCTCGGAGCTCATGGATGGGCGCTTGCCGAGGCACGGCAGGCACTGCGGATCGCCGCGCGGCTGCAGAAGTTGGACCGCTATGTCGAGCGATGGGGCTGGCGCATCCGCGATCGGGAGCTGGCGAAGGCTGCTTTGCAGTTGCTAGCAGATAGCCTTGGTAGCGAAGGACAAGATCGAACGGCGGTAACCTATCGGGCTTATCGCATGACAGCGACCGCCGCGCTTCTCCCCGTGGCCAAAGAGTGTCTTCCGGGTGATTTGTACGGATTGTTGCTCCTATGCCATCGATCGCGTCGCGATGCCGCGGCGTGGCCGGCTTGCGAGACCACGGCGCTGGCAGCAGCGAGCGAAAATTGGGCCGGCAGCTCGTCGGATGCGGCTGCGATCGAGCATGCGTGGGACGCAATCCGGGCTACCGGCCTTCGCCGCGTTGCTGAACGGTTGCTTGGTAGCCAGGCGCTAGCCAAGGCGGCGACGCGGGACGCGCGAAAGGGCGGGTTGAAGCTGGAAGCAGAGGTTCGCAACCACCGGCTGCTTCCTGCAGCTTTCGCCGCCAATCCTGCGCAGCATTTTTATGCGTTGCAGTTGGCGCTAGCGAACCGGCGGCGGCAGCAGTGGCGCGAAGCCTGTGACGCAGATGAGGCGGTCGCGCTGGCCGCTTGAGCCTACTGCCCGGCTATGCCGCGAGGCCGTCGAACTGCAGGCGGGCCAAGCGGGCGTAGAGACCGCCCTGAGCCGTTAGGGCAGCGTGATCGCCTTCTTCGACAATTCGTCCGTGGTCCATCACGACAATCCTGTCGGCCGCTCGAACGGTGGCGAGGCGGTGCGCGATGACGATCGTCGTGCGGTTTTCCATCAAATGGTCGAGCGCATCTTGCACGAGCCGCTCGCTTTCAGCATCGAGCGCGGAAGTAGCTTCGTCGAGCAGTAGTAGCGGCGCGTCACGGCGAAGCAGGGCGCGGGCGATGGCAATCCGCTGGCGCTGGCCGCCGGACAGGCGCGCGCCGCCTTCGCCCATGAACGTGTCGAGACCCTCCGGCAGGGCGCGAAGGAAAGTTTCTGCATTCGCGTCCTTGGCCGCCTCCCAGATCTCGTCCTCTGATGCGTTCCAATTGCCGTAGCGAAGATTGTCGCGGGCG
This sequence comes from Sphingomonas edaphi, assembly GCF_003583725.1. Lineage (GTDB taxonomy): Bacteria > Pseudomonadota > Alphaproteobacteria > Sphingomonadales > Sphingomonadaceae > Sphingomicrobium > Sphingomicrobium edaphi. The sequence continues at coordinate 127,365 of NZ_QXTF01000003.1, forward strand.
GACGCTGCAAAAATGACCACTTCCTGCGGCACCATCGCAATGCGTTGCCGAACGTCAGCGGGATCGGCGTTCTTCAGGTCGACGCCATCGAGCAGAACGCGACCGCCTTGCGGATCGTAAAAGCGTTGGGCAAGCTGGAACAGCGTCGTCTTGCCTGCCCCTGAGGGGCCGACGACGGCAAGCCGTTCCTTAGGACGCACTTCCATGCTGAAATCTTCGAGCGCGGAAGTGTCGGGGCGGGTTGGATAGCGGAAACTGACTTGGTCGAAGGTGAGTTGGCCTCGTGCCGGCACGGGCAGCGCGACAGGCTTCGCCGGCGCGCGGATTTCCGGCTCGGCTTTTAATAGCTCGTCGAGCCGTTCCGACGCACCGGCGGCGCGGAGAAGGTCGCCGTAGACTTCTGACAACGCGCCGAACGCACCTGCGAGCAAGCCGCCATACAGGACGAAGGCGGCGATGGTTCCGCCGGTCATCTCCCCTTTCGCGACATCGACGGCTCCCTGCCAAATGACGAAAGTGATCGCCGAGAACAGTAGAGAGATAACGATGAACGTCATCGCCGCGCGAAGGGCAATCCTCTTGCGCGCGGTGGCAAAGACAGCTTCCGTAGCCGAAGTAAAGCGCTCGGCCTCGCGACCCTGTTGGCCAAAGGCCTGAACGATTTTCATAGCGCCGAGTACTTCGCTGGTGACTGTGCCGACATCGGCGATGCGGTCTTGGCTCTTGGACGATACGGCGCGAACCTTGCGGCCTAGGACAGTGATCGGAACGACGACCAGCGGGATGCCAAGCAGCATCATACCGGCGAGCTTCGGCGCCAGGATAAAGAGAATGACCGCGCAGGCCGTGCCCATGACGATGTTGCGCAAAGCAACGGAAATGGTTGTCCCAACGACTTGTTCGATGATGGTGGTGTCGACCGTGATCCGACTGGTGATCTCGGCAGGCCGGTTCTCCTCGAAGAAGCCGGGTGCGAGGCGGAGCAGGTTGCGGTGGACGGCGAGCCGGATGTCGGCGACCACGCGCTCCCCGATCCAACTGACGAAATAGAAGCGGACGGCAGTGGCAATGGCCATGATAATGACCAGCATGAGCAGGTACTGGAACCAGCGTGCGATATCGCCGCTGCCCGTAAAACCGCGATCGATGATCAGTTTGAAGGCATAGGGCACCCCTGACGTCGCGCCCGCTGCGACAAGCAAGGCGACAGCGGCGGCGGCGAGGTGGCCAGGATAGTTGCGCGCGAACCCCCAGACCATGCCGAGGTTGGAGAGTGACTTGCCCTTGGGGCGGTCCGACGTCGTGGCCATGGGCAAGAGCCCTAGCAGTGTGTCTGCATTGCCTCAATTGCCGCGTTGCGGCGGGTGCAGTGCAGCAAAGAGGGTTGAACGGGGAGCAAAGCGGTTCCACAACCGTTGGCGACCGTGCCCTATCTTTCCAAGGAATTTTGATGCTTTACGACGCCTATGAGGTGCAACGTTCGCTGCTGACCAGCGCGAGTAAGTTGGCGGGCCTCGGCGCAGGATGGCTGAACAACCCGGCCAATCCGTTTGGATATTCATCGATGGGCCCGCTGGTTGCAGCGGGCCTCGATGTATTTGCCCATGCATCGGCGCCGCGCGGCAAGCCGGAGTTCGGGATCGAGCAGATTACAGTCGGCAAGAAACTTGTCTCCGTCGACGAGGATATCGTTCTGCGCAAGGCTTTCGGGCAGTTGAAGCGTTTCGAGAAGGAGGGGGTAGAAGGGCAGGAACCGCTGCTGATCGTCGCCCCGATGTCCGGCCACTTTGCTACGCTGCTCCGGGGCACGGTCGAGCGGATGCTTCCGAAGCATGACGTGTACATCACGGATTGGCGCGACGCGAAGCTGGTGCCGCTGACGGAAGGTAGCTTCGACCTTGACGATTATGTCGATTATCTCATCGAATACTGCGAGCTGATCCTCGAGCGAACAGGACAGCGACCGCACATGCTGGCGGTCTGCCAGCCCTCCGTGCCGGCCTATGCCGCGACGGCGGTGATGAACGCAGACAAGAACCCTGCGCGGCCGAAGACCCTGGCGATGATGGGCGGCCCGGTCGACACGCGCCGCGCGCCGACGGCGGTCAACACGCTCGCGACCGAGCGACCGCATGGCTGGTTCCAGCAAAACGTTATAGCCACCGTGCCAATGATCTATCCGGGCGCTGGACGGAAGGTTTACCCAGGCTTCCTGCAGCTAGCGGGGTTCATGACGATGAACCTTGGAAACCACCTCATCAGTCATTGGGAAATGTTCAAGCACTTGGTCGTCGGCGACGACGAGAGCGCGGACGCTACGCGTAAATTCTATGATGAGTATCTCTCAGTGTGCGACATGACCGCTGAGTTCTATCTGCAGACGGTCGATGTCGTATTTCAGCGGCACCTGCTGCCCAAGGGGGAATATGAGCATCGCGGGAAGCTCGTCGAGCCGGCGGCGATCCGCGATACGGCGCTACTCGCTATCGAGGGCGAGCGCGACGATATCTCGGGCATTGGGCAGACGCGGGCGGCGCTCGACCTGGCGACGAAGCTGGCGGCGGGAAAGAAGCAGTATCATCTCGCCAAGGGCGTCGGCCATTACGGCATTTTCAACGGCCGAAAGTGGCGAGAGAAAATCGCGCCCGTCGTTGAAAAGTTCATCGCCGCCAACGCCTAGATACGATCCATCCGCAGCCAGTTGGGATTGCCTGTCCATGACCGCTTCAGCGCGGCCTGGGCGGCAGCGGCGAACTGCCTCCGGCCCAATGCCCGTTCGGACGCTGCGAGGCCGTAGAGCGCCCAACCATTGTTTGGATAGCGACCCAGCGCGGCGGTGAAGGCCTCTTGCGCCTCCTGATAACGGCCTGCCCGGTAGAGCGCGGCGCCGAGCGACTGATGCACCGGATAATACCAGAAGGGCGGTTCCATGTAGGGAATGCGCGCTTCGATCTCGATCGCCTTCCGGTAAAGGTCGATCGCGTGAGGCAGGCGGCCGTTGCCGGCGGCGAAGCGGGCGCGGGCGACAGTTTCCGCCAGCTCCAGCAAGTCAGGCGCAGGCACGCCCTGGTCGATCATCGTCTGGAACTGGCCAGATTGGCGCAAGCGCGTCAGCGACGCGATTTCGCGATCGAAGGCAGCGCGGTTGCGCTGGCTCGCATAGGCAGTGGCACGCGCATAATGCCGCATGGCCGCGACATAGGGGAGTCGCGGATCCGGCGCTCGCATCGCCAGTACCTGCGCCGGCGCGGCAAACTGGGCGGCGGCGAAATAGGGGGCGGCGTTGACTGCCTGGATCCAGGCGATCTTGGTGCTGGTCTCGGTGTCGAGAATTGATTGAAGTTTGCGCGCCTCGCTGATCGCGGTGGCCATGTCGCCCGACATTTGAGCCGAGGTCACGATGAAGTGGACGTTGTGCGGATAATAGCCGTAGCGGACCATGCCGCGGTCGTTGCTCGCCTTGATATAGGCTTCGTCGGCGCGGGCGGCGTCCACGTTGACCCGGATGGAGTCTTTCCAGCGGCCTAGCCGATAATAGATGTGAGCCGGCATGTGGACGAGGTGGCCCGCGCCAGCAGCGAGGGGCTTCGCGAGCCGGTCGGCGGCGGCCTCGGCGCGTTTCGGGTCAGGGCCATTTTCCATCAGATGGATGTAAAGGTGAGCAGCCTGCGGATGCTCGGGACTGCGGGCAAGCACGGTCTCGACGAGGCTGACTGCCTCGCCAAGGCGCGGCTGCGGTGTCTTGTCGGGGGTCCAGTAATTCCAAGGAAGCGTGTCCATCGCAGCTTCGGCGGCGAGTAAGGCTACATCATCATTGCCGGGATGCGCTTTGGCGGCGGCGAGCATGGCGTCGGCGTATGCGGCGTCGAGCGCTGCGCGGTCGGCCTTTGGATCGGCAGAGTAGCGAAGCAGCATTGCAGCCGTCAGCGCCTTCTCCGACGGGCTTGCCTTGTTCGCCATCCAGTTGGCGTAGCGTGCCACGCCGATTGCGCGGTCGTTGGTCGCGGGGTCCATAGGCGCGTTGATATTGGGGCCGTGCGCCATCGCTTCGCCCCACCAGCACATGGCACAGCTCGGATCGATGGCCTGCGCAGCGCGGAACGACGCGATCGCGGCGGCATGGTTGAACCCGTAGGCGTAGCTGAGCCCCTGGTTGAAATAGCGCCGGGCCAGCGGATTGTTCGCAGTGATGGCAAAGTCGACCTTGCCCAGGTCGTCGCGGAGCGGGACGTTGGGGAGCGTCGCGCCCTGGACGGCGGCAGCGGCGATGGCGAGCCTGGCCCGCATCGACTGTGGCCCTGTCTTGCCGGTGCAGAGGCTGGCCATGCGGACGGTCGGGTCAAGCAATGCCAATTGTTCGGAAGAGTAGGTTGGGCTCGGCGCCACCCCGACCAATGCGGTGGCCGCCAAAGCAAGGGCTGTTACGCGCACGACATCCGTCATCGCCACCTCCCGCATTCATCGCCGGTAGATGGACAGGTCCTTTACACCGTTTCGGTCCCGGAGTCAGCGTGCCGCCAGTTACCGGACAAGCCGAAGAAGGCGGCTACGCCGCCCAAGGCTGCCACGACGCCCATCATCCTCAGCGCCATAGCGAACGGGCGGAGCAGCGCATCGCCTTGCGCGACAAGCACGGCCCCGAGCAGCGCAACGATAATCAAGCCTCCGAGCCTCGAGAGGGCGCTGTTCAAGCCGGAAGCCATGCCGGTCTGGTGGCGGCTAACTGAGGCGAGGACGGTGCTGGTCAACGGGGCGACGGCCAACGCCATTCCGGTCGACATTACCAGGATCGCAGGGAAAGCGTGGGTCCAGTAGCTTTGACTTTCGGCGAGGCGCGACGCGAGGGCGAGACCAATGCCAACAATGATTGGGCCGATCGTGAGTGGCCAGCGCGGCCCGATCTTTTCCGCTAGCTTACCCATCATGCGGGAGGCCCCGCCGATCAGTATGGACAGCGGTAGAAGGGCCAATCCTGCCTCGACGGGCGAATAACCCCCCGCCTCGATCAGGGTGAAGGGGATAAGCAGCATGGCCCCGCCAAATGCGCCGTAGAGCAGGAAGGTCATCAGGTTTAGCGATGTGAAGCAGCGATTGCCGAATAGCGACAACGGCACCATCGCCTTGTCGCCGAGACGCCGCTCGTAGAGTCCGAAGGCAACCAGCAGCGCGAGTCCGGCGGCGATCGCTCCGCCCGCCAGCGTCGACAATGCAAAGGTCTGCGACCAGAGTGTCAGACCGTAGGTCGCTGCGCCCAGCCCAAGCGTCGCTAGCGCCGCGCCGCCGAGGTCGAGTCGTGCGCTGCCCGGATCGCTGACTTCTTCGACGCGGGTCAGTGCGATGACAATGGCGACACCGACGAAGGGGATGTTGACGTAAAAAATACTGGGCCAGCCGAACTGCTGCACGAGCCAGCCGCCGGCGAGTGGAGCAATTGCCGCGCTTATCGCACCGGCCGCGGCCCAGGTGCCCACAGCCTGGCCGCGGGCCTCGCCGCTATAGGCGCCGTTGAGCAGGGCGAGACTGTTGGGCAGCAGCAACGCCGCGCCGACGCCCTGCAATGCACGCCCTGCCAATAGGGTTTGGAGCGATCCCGCCAGCGCGCATACCAGCGAAGCGATACCGAACAGGACGGTACCGATGACCAGCCAGCGGCGCCGTCCTTGGTGATCGCCGAGCGCCCCACCGAGAAGAATCAGCGCGGCGAGGGGAAGGGTGTAGGCGTTGACGACCCACTGGACCTCGGCTGCCCCGGCACCGGTATCGGCACGAATGGCGGGCAGAGCGACGTTGAGGATCGAACCATCGATGAAGCTGAGCGATGAGGCCGCGACGGACATGACCAGCGTCCATGCCGGGTGGGCGACATCATGCTGGCCCGGCCTCTCCCGCGCGCGGGCGCTCATCCGTTGGCGATCGCCGAGTCCACCAGCTTGCGCCAAGCGGCAGCTTCGCTCGGATCGGTCACACCAGGATCCGGCTCCCGCATGGTATGGAGAATTGCCATCGCCTGGTTGAGGTGGTCACGCCAGTGGTCGTCGACCGCGTCTGCAGCGTGGCGATTGGTGCCTTCAGCATTGGCGCTGAGTTCCGCGCCCGCCAACACTCTTGCGATCCGTTCCAGCAGCGGCATTGTCCGTTCGCTCATGGGCATGCTCCTTAGCGACGCATCGACACTTGGTCCTGAATACCGTTCAGGGCGTAGGTTGCGGCGGTGGGTTAATGCGGTTGATCCAACCGCGCAGCGCACGCCGGGCGGCGACGACCAGCCATAGCGACAGGACGACCAAGATCAGCGCGATCAAGGCCGCTGCGATCGGGTTGGCGATGGCCAGGGCGAGCAGGCCGCCGGTCGCGATATCCTCAGCGCTGGATACGATGACGTTGGAGAAGGGCTCGGGGCTGGCATTTACCAGTGTGCGCGCCCCAGCCTTGCCGGCATGCGCGACCAAAGCCGCGCCGCCTCCGAGCAGGAAGCTGCCGACTTGCCAAGCGGGATCGGAAGCGTCGATGATCGCCAGGCTGAGAAGGGCGCCGCCCAAGGGCCGGATGAAGCTATGTACCGCGTCCCAGGCACTGTCGACCCAGGCTACCTTGTCCGCGAAAAACTCCATGAAGGTGCCGACTGCCGCGATTGCCAACACCCAGTTGTTGGCGAGCACGTCGAGCATCTGGAGCTGGTCGGGCAACGCGACCCAGCCGAATTTCATGCCGAGGCCGGTTATCAGCGTGACGAGGTAAAGTCGCCAGCCGGCCAGCAGGCTAGTCGAGGCGGCAAGCGCGACGAGTTCAACCGGGGTCATGCCATTCTCCCGCAGACGAGCGCGGAAGGTGGGCGGAAAGGCCGCCTGACGCAAGCGTCAGGGGCAACTAGCCATTCGACGCAATGACGCTTCGACCCTAGCGCGGAGCTCAGGGCCCTTCCACTCCGCCATTTCGGTGAGGCTCTTTCCCTTGCCGAGGTCGCTCGCAACCCATTGGCCGAGCAGATAGCCGAACCGGGACGGAAGATTGGGGCTGAGCGGCTTGCCGCCGCTGAAGATGGGTCCATAATTGGCCCAGCCCTCGGAATCGAGCCGGGCAATCATTGCACAAGCTGCTTCCGCCTTATTTGCCTCAACTTTCGCGCGGATCGGTTCGGGAAGCACCAGGCCCAGCTCCGCATCGGTCGCGCCGGGGTTGAGGACTGCCGAGGCGTGCACGGCCAGCCCTTCCTGCCAAAGCGAGCACCACAGCCCTTTGCAGTCGCCGAAGCGCGGCGAGTGATAAAGGTGAAACAGTTCGTGATGGAGGAAGGTGCGCGGGTTGTTTTGTCCCTGGTACTGGGCAATCCCGTCGGCCGCGAAGAACAGATATTCTCGACCCGCGATGGTCCGCGACCCGCCGTCAAATTCGCCGAGGCTCATAACGAGATAAATGGGCTCATCTGCCGGAAGCGGGCCGATTGCACGGTCAAAGTCCCGAACCGCTGGCGCGAACGTCGACGCGAAGCTGTCGGCGACCCGGACTGCTGCGGCTCGGTCAGCGGACCAGCTTTCGAGCTTCTTCATCATAATGCCACGCACGAAGTCGCGTTGATCGCCGAAGCGCTCGAAGTCGTAAAACCCAGGAAGCGCGGTCGCGAAATGCTTCTGGATGGCGGCCCATTGTCGATCGACCGGCTGTCCCGCGAGCGGCGTGAGCAATTCGTCAAATTCATGCGCACGGTCAACCAGCTGAAGTTGCGAGCGCGCCGGTTGTGGCGAGGCGGTGGCGCAGGCGCCGAGGAGCGTGGCCAGCAAGAGGGGAAGGATACGCATGAAAGCTACTCGCCTTGGGTTGGAGGCCGTCACGGATGAACCCCGTGACGGCCAGTTTTTATCTTAGTGAGGTTGGTCGGCCTGCGGCTTTATTTCGCGCCTTCGGGCGGCACCTGTCGCGCCGCCCTCGACCCGCTCGATGCTAAAGTACCTCGAACAATCCGGCCGCACCCATGCCGCCGCCGATGCACATCGTAGTCACGACATAGCGAGCTCCGCGTCGCTTGCCTTCGAGTAGGGCGTGGCCCGAGAGGCGCGCACCGCTCATGCCATAGGGGTGACCGATCGAGATGGCGCCGCCGTTGACGTTAAGCAGGTCGTTCGGGATGCCGAGCTTGTCACGGCAGTAGAGCACCTGCACCGCGAACGCTTCATTCAGCTCCCAAAGGCCGATGTCGTCCATCTTGAGGCCGAAGCGTTCCAGCAGCTTCGGTACCGCGAAGACTGGGCCGATACCCATTTCGTCTGGCTCGGTGCCGGCGACAGCCATGCCGACATAGCGGCCAAGCGGTTCCAAGCCGCGCTTCTCGGCGAGCGTGGCGTCCATTAGGACACACGCAGACGAGCCATCACTGAGCTGGCTCGCGTTGCCGGCGGTGATGCTGGTGCCGGGGCCGAGGACCGGTTGGAGCGATTGCAGACCCTCGATCGTCGTGTCAGGACGATTGCCTTCGTCCTTGTCGATCGTGATCTCACGCTTGGAGACTTCGCCGCTTTCCTTGTCCTTGATCGTCATGGTGACGTTCGCAGGGACAATCTCGGCGGATAGGCGGCCTTCGGCCTGCGCGGCGGCGGTACGCTGCTGCGACTGAAGTGCATATTCGTCCTGCGCCTCACGGCTGATGCCGTAGCGCTGGGCGACCGTTTCTGCGGTGCCTAGCATCGGCATGTAGACGTCCTTGTGCATGGCGATCAGCGACGGATCGCCGCCAATTCGCATCTCCGGTGTCTGGACGAGGCTGATCGAGTCCTGGCCGCCGGCGGCTACAATATCCATTCGGTCGACGATAATCTGCTTGGCGGCGATGGCGATGGCCATGAGGCCCGACGCGCACTGGCGGTCGATGGTTTGGCCGCTGACGGTGACGGGGCAGCCGGCGCGGAGCGCGACTTGGCGACCGATGTTGCCGGCCTGCGTGCCCTGGGTGAGGACGGCACCCCAAACGACATCATCGATTTCGCCCGCCTCGATACCCGCACGTTCGATGGCAGGAGTGAGCGACAGGGCGCCGAGCGTTGCGCCAGGTGTAGCGTTGAACGCGCCCTTATAGGCTCGGCCGATCGGAGTGCGTGCTGTGGAGACGATGACGGCGTCGCGGACGGACATTGGAATTCTCCTAGGTGAAAATCAGGCCGAGCCACTGGGCAGTGAGGGCGGGGCGTTCCTCGCCTTCGATTTCGACCGTAACAGTATGCTTAAGCAGAAGCTGGCCCGGCGCCTTGTAGTCAACGGCGTCGAGCGTGAAGTGGCCGCGGACGCGCTTTCCCGAGCGCACCGGAGCGATGAAGCGCACGCGGTCGAGGCCGTAGTTGACCGCCATCTTTGCCGTGTCGGGAACCTGCATCACGTCGGCCGCCATGCGCGATAGCAGTGACAGCGAGAGGAAGCCGTGGGCGATCGTGCTGCCGAACGGGGTCTGCGCAGCAGCTGCGGGATCGATGTGGATGAACTGGTGATCGTCGGTCGCATCGGCAAAGGCGGTGATGCGATCTTGGCCGACCTCGATCCAACCGGACGCGCCGAGTGGGTGTCCCACTTTGGCGCGGATATCATCGAGGCTGGCGACGGGCATTTCGCGACGTTCCTAGGCCTGTCCCGAAGGCGCTGGCAAGTGCAGCCCGGGCGACGCTACGGCAAGCTTATTTGGATTTGCTCGGCGGCGCCCAAGGCATGACGAGCGTCCCGTCCGGCGCGGCGGTGAAGGTTGTTTGCGTCGGGTAGGCGAACTCGATTCCCTCGCGAGCGAAGATGCGCATGACGGAGGTGATGATCGCGGATTTATGCTTGGCGAGCACGTCGGCATCGCGGGTGCGATCATCATAGACCAACTCGCAGTCAATCGAGCTGGCGCCGAAGTTGAGGGCGACGCAGCGGACCAAACGGCAGCTCTTAACTTCACTGATTGCTTCATCGACAATCTCAGGGAGTCTGTCGATCGTGTCGGGTGAGGTCTGGTAGACCAAACCGAACGGCAGGGTGATGCGCCTGACCCGGGCATCTGCGATGTTGGTGACTTCCTGTTCAAGCAGCTTCGTATTGGCCATGATGACCTGCTCACCGGTGACAGCGCGAAGGCGGGTGGTCTTGAGGCCGATGCGCTCGACCGTGCCGACCGTAGAAGGTGCGGCCCCGTAGCGGATAACATCGCCGCGCCGGAACGGGCGGTCGAAGACAATGGCGAGGGCCGCGAACAGGTCCGAAAAAATGCCCTGCGCAGCAAGGCCGATGGCGATGCCGCCGATGCCAAGGCCCGCGACGAGCGCCGTGACGTTAACGCCCAGATTGTCGAGGATGACGATGAAGGCGATGGCGAAGGCGGCGACGCTGACCAGCACTCGGATCAGCGACATGGCGTTGCCCAGCGTGGAAGCGCCTGGATCTTCACCGACCCGGCTTCGGATCACGCCGAGAATGATCTCCCGAGCCCAGATCGCCACCTGCAACGCAGCAGCGACGATGAAAAGGATATCTGCCAGCCGCGCCAGCTTTGGCGGGACGGCCGCATAGCTGACGACGATTTCGATCGCCGCGGCGACCATGAAAAAGATGGTCGTCTTCGTCAGGACACTGCCGATGATGCCCCGCCAGCGTCGGCATTCAGGATCCCCGGCGAGCAACCGACCGCCAAGCGCCCGGACGATCAGCATCAGACCGACGATCCCGGCAGCGACTAGGCTGCCGATCATCAGGCCTTGGAGGTTGTCGCCGACCCAATCGATCAAGCCGACGACCGGAGCCGCGCTTTTCTGCGCAATGTCTCCGGTTCGTTCGGCAGCGGCATCGAGTGCGGAAGCGGGGCTGTTCATTTGGCGGTCAATGGCCAACGCGGGCCGACTGTTCAAGCCGCGGCCTTGCGGGCGGTGGCTTTGGCGCGGCGCCGCGAACGGCGCGGCTTGCGTTTCAAAAACTTGAGAAACCCGGTTTCGGCGCTGGTCAGACGGCGGCGCGCGCGGGGCCGCTTCATGCCTCGCAACGGGTCTTCAGGATCCTCTTGCAGCGCCTCAATCAGGCAGGGATGGACATAGCTCTTCCGGCTCATGGTCGGAGTGTTGCCGAGGGCCTCGGCCACAGGCTCGAGCACCGTTTTCAGGCTGATGCGCTTGCTTTCCGCTTTTTCGAGCAATTGTTCGAAAAAGATCACGCTGGCACCCCACGTACGGAAATGCTTGGCCGTAAAGTCGCTGCCGGTCGCTTCGCGGATATAGTCGTTAACGTCCGACGAGGTGACCGCTTTCGGCTCGCCATTGCCATTGAGATACTGGAAGAGGTGCTGACCGGGCAGGTCCTCGCACTTGCGGACAATGCGCTTCAGGTTGGCGTCGGTTACGGTGACCTCGTGGACGATGCCGTGCTTGCCGGTGAAGCGCATCTTCAGCTTGCCGCCGACCTTTTTAAGATGGCGGCTGCGCAGCGTGGTCGCGCCGAAGCTCTTGTTGGCCTTGGCATATTGTTCGTTCCCAACGCGGATATGTTCCTGGTCCAGCAGGCGAATGACCGCCGCGAGGACCGTATCCCGCTCGAGCTTGCGCTTTTTCAGGTCCTTTTCGACGCGTTTGCGAAGTTTGGGGAGAGCTTCGCCAAATTCTCTGCAATTGTCGTACTTCGAGGCATCCCGCTTCGATCGGTAGTCGGCATGGTATCGATATTGCTTGCGGCCGCGCGCGTCCTTGCCTGTCGCCTGGATGTGGCCATTCGCGTCCTTGCAATACCAGGCATCGGTATATGCGGGGGGGAGGGCGATTGAGTTGAGGCGGTCGATTTCGTCGCGGTCGGTGACGCGGTCACCCTTCTCGTCGAAATATTGCCAGTAGCGGCCATGCCGCTTGCGCGTATAGCCCGGCTCGCCGTCGGAGCTGTGCCGAAGCATCTTTTCTGACCCTCCATCGTTGGTCGAGCGATAAAGGATGGGGCGCCAAGCGGTTCCGTCCACGTCCAGCACAGGAGCAAAACATGCCGGCGATTGCCGAAACGAAGATCTTGATCGTAGCCACCAACCGCTTTGAGGAAAGCGAACTCTTTGGGCCGCGTGAAATCCTGATGGAACGTGGAGCGTCCGTGACCCTGGCCTCGCCTGACCTCGATGAAATCATGGGTACCGTGCATGATGAGCCTGGCAAGAGGATCAAGCCGGACATGGCGCTTGATGACGTCAGAGCCGCGGATTTCGATGCCCTCCTGCTCCCGGGCGGGGTGAGCAATCCGGACCAGCTTCGCATGAACGAAGATGCTGTGGGTCTCGTTCGCGAATTCGCAAATAGCGGTAAGCCCGTCGCCGCAATCTGCCATGGGCCTTGGCTGCTCGTTGAAGCCGACGTGCTTAGAGGCCGCAAGGCAACTAGCTGGCCATCGATTCGGACCGACCTTAAGAATGCCGGTGCCGATGTCGTTGACGAGGAAGCCGTCACGGACGGTAATATCGTGACGAGCCGCAAACCAGAGGATGTGCCCGCTTTCACGGAGGCGCTGATCAAGCTCGTCGAGGCGCGCGCTTAAACTCGCTGCTAACTTATTGCCGATAGTGCGGTCCCCATGACGACGGGACAAAAGCCGCATCCGATCGAAACTTCAGTAGAATGGTTGGCCGCAGCCGCACTGGCGTCGGCTACCTGTTGGTCTGTTTGGGCTCTAACAGCGCTGCCGGTCGCGGCCGTTGCCGGGGCAATCGTGACTGCGATCGTGAGCAAGCTGATACTTGCAGCTATTGGACGGTCGTCGACCCAAGCAATCGCGGCCGCTTTTGTGCCGGTCGCCTTTGAGGAAGCGACCTTCGCCGATGAGCTGCTGCTCGACGATCCCTTGATCAGCATCGATCCGGATTCGCGCGTGGTTCGGTTGTTCGAACGCCCGGACGCGACGCCCGGCGAGCTCGTAACGAGAATTTCAGATTTCCTTGGGGAACGCGCGGCACCGGTATCTGCCCAGGTTCCAGAATACAGCCCAGTGGATGCGAGCGCAGCCCTGCACGCTGCGTTGGCAAATATCCGTGCTTCGCTGCGCTAAGCGACACCCGTAATTGCAATACGACCAAGCCTTCAGCCTTTACGCCGGTCGATCGCCCAAACAGCCAGGCTGAAAAAAGCACCAATTCCAAAGCCTACAAGCATCCATAAGATCGGCTCACCCCGGTAGGCGCCATAGATCGCGCCGAGAACCGGGCCAAGAAAGAGGAAAATGCCGCCTGAGGCAGGCGTACGGCTTTTTGTCATGGCCATCCCATGCCCGCCGCTGGCACTGACGGCAAGAAGATCGACAAGATGGTTACCGACTTGTTGACCGCGTCTATGCCCCGAAACGCAAGGAGCGTCAGTTTAATCGTGACGGCATGGACATGCCTTTCATTACTGGACGTAAAGCGCTGGCTGACGCCGCGCTATTGATCGAAACCTACGGCGATAATGCCGGGTTCGAAGCGGCCGCTCGCGCTGAAAGCAGCCGCGATAACGGTAATGTCATTCGCTTTTGCCATTGGCGGCAGATCGAACGGGTCATCGTAACGCTGACCGAACAGGAAGTCCGCGGCACCATCCACTAGGCCGAACCGGCCGGAAAAAGCGCCGTCCCGCACGCGCGCGGGAGGTGGCGTCTCCGAATGCGCATGCTAGGCTGAGCGCGATGGGTAAGCGTCGCACCGGGCGGGGAGCCGCGACAAAATGGCTTGCAGGCTGTGCCGGGCTGGCGCTCGGCGCTGCGCCCTTGTGTGCGCAGCAGCCACCTCAGCCCATTGACCCGGCCGAACTGGACCCATCTGCCCCGCTTGATCCCATGCCCGACCTCGGGGTGGAGTGGCCGGACCTGAATGCGCCCGATCCAGCGCCGCCGCCGGAAGTCGAAGGCGTCGCGCCAGAAACGGCTGAGCAAGCAACAGCCGAGGCAGCCGAGGGCGTCGAAGATGCGTCGGCGTCCCGGCGCTACAGCTGGACCCTGTCCGGTATCGACAACCTTGAGCGGGCGGAGGCCATCCGCGAGAATTTTGAAAAACGGTCGGCGCTGGAAGCGGACAAGGATGACGAAGCCAATGCTGCCCAGGTCGACCGCCGGGCGCGAGCGGACGCCGAATTGTTGGCCGAATTGCTGCGCAGCGAAGGCTATTACGACGCAGAGGTCGAACCGCGCATCGATGTCGGGGCCGCAGGACTTCAAGTCGAACTGGCTGCTCAGGCAGGCCCGATTTACCGGTTCGAGAGCGTTGAACTCCCGGGCCTCGATGCGGCCGCAGGCAATGAGGCAGCGAAACTGCGGGCTGCGTTTGCGGTGAAGGCGGGTGACCCGGTCGTCGCGCAGAATGTCATCGATGCCGGTGTCGCGCTACAGGTTGCGCTCGGCGAACGCGGCTTTGCGACGGCGAAGGTTGGTGAGCAGGACATCGTCGTCGATCATGAACAGCAGGTGGCGCGGCTGGTCTTGCCAGTGACGCCGGGACCCGTGGCGCGATTTGGCCAGGTCAGCGTGAGCGGACGGCCGCCTTTTTCGTCTCGTCATGTACAGCGCATCGCAAGGTTCCGGCCCGGCGACCGCTATGAGCGGAGTGAAGTCGACGATTTGCGCCGGGCGCTGGTCGCCACTGGGCTGGTCGCTGCGGTGGACGTGCAACAGGTGCCCCGTGAGGAGGGGCAGGTCATTGATCTTGCGATCAAGCTGGATCCCGCGCCGATGCGGACGATCGCCGGCGAACTTGGTTACGGGACCGGCGAGGGCCTTCGCGCTGAAGCGAGCTGGCAGCACCGCAATTTCTTCAATCCTGAAGGTGCTCTCACGCTTCGGGCAGTGGCGGGAACGCAGGAGCAGTTGGCTGCGGTGTCGCTGCGCCGGAACAATTGGCTTCGGCGCGATCAGGTACTGAATGCACAGGCGCTGACGAGCCATGTGGACCGCGATGCCTACGAGGCGAAAACTGCTTCGCTTTCCGTGGGCTTCGAGCGGCAAAGCAATTTCATCTGGCAAAAGAAATGGACGTGGAGCCTTGGCGCCGAGCTGGTCGCGACCGACGAACGCGACACGATCGAGGCGACGGGCGAACCGAGACGCCGGACCTTCTTCATCGGCGCGATCCCGGCGAGCCTTGGCTACGATGGCAGCGACGACCTGCTAAACCCGGCCAAAGGCTTCCGGCTGCTGGGCCGCCTGAGCCCGGAAGTCAGCTTCCAGGGCGGAACATTCACTTATGCGCGAACTCAGATTGATGCGAGCGCGTATCACCCCGTATCCGACACCGTGGTCGCGGCTGGTCGGGTCCGGCTCGGTTCCATTCTGGGCGCAGGACTGGACGATATCGCGCCATCACGGCGCTTCTATGCGGGCGGCGGCGGGTCGGTTCGCGGCTATGGCTATCAACGGCTAGGGCCGCGCGACATCGACGGCGATCCGATCGGCGGGCGCAGCCTTGCCGAGTTCAGCCTTGAAGCCCGCGTGCGCCTGAAGGCGCTGGGCGGCAATTTCGGGATCGTGCCGTTTATCGACGGTGGCACCCTGTCCACCGAGACGCTGCCGGACTTCAAGGACTGGCAGATCGGTGTCGGCCTCGGCGCGCGCTATTATTCCAGCTTCGGTCCGATCCGCCTGGATGTCGGGACGCCGCTCAACCCGCAGAAGGGTGACGGGCGGATCGCCGTTGTCGTCAGCCTGGGCCAAGCCTTCTAATGGCCGAAGCGGTCGTCGAAACCGGGGCGGGCGGCGAACCCATCATCGTCAGACGTCCCCGTCGTTGGGGCAGGCGGCTAATCAACGAATTCCTAGTTCTTCTGGTCGTGCTCGCGGCCTTGCTGGCTGGGGCGCTGGTGTTGCTCGACACGGCGCCGGGTCATCGCTTCATCGTGGACCGGATATCCCAGTTGGAGACCGCGACAGGCCTCCGAATAAAGATCGCGCGGATCGAAGGGTCAATTTACGGCGAAGCGCGACTGAGGGGCGTCGCTGTCAGTGATCCACAGGGCGTGTTCTTGACCAGTCCCGAGATCACCGTCGACTGGGCGCCCGGCGCCTGGCTCTATAACAGTCTCCACATCGACCGGCTGGAATCGCGATTGGTCCGATTGCAACGGTTGCCGAAGCTTCGTCCGACCGGACGTGACCGACCGCTACTGCCGGATTTCGACATTCACATTGGTCGGCTGAAGATCGACCGGCTGGAATTGGCCAAAGCCGTGACTGGTACCGCAAGGGTCGGCAGCCTTGCCGGTGAAGCGGATATCAGGGCTGGCCGAGCGATGGTCGGCTTACAGCTGGCAATGCTGGACGGCGATCGAATGGCGGCCAAGATCGACGCGGAGCCGGATCGTAACCGCTTCGACATTGATGTGCGTGCGATCGCACCCGCCGACGGTCTCATCCCGGCGATTACCGGAATCAAGCGGCCGATTGACCTTACCATCGGAGGTGACGGCAGCTGGACCCGGTGGCGGGGTAGCGCAAAGCTCCTGGTTGCTCGGCGATCTGCAGCGGATCTCGTGCTGGCAGCGGACAGTGGCCGTTATCGCCTGTCGGGCCTGGTTGCGCCGTCGCCGTTTCTCAAGGGCAGGCTGCAGCGGCTGACTGCGCCATTGGTGAAGGTGAACGGCAACGCGACCTTTGTTGAGCGTGTGCTGGATGGCGAACTATCAATGGCGTCGCCCGCGCTTCGTGCCGTGGCACGCGGCAAAGTCGACTTCGCGCAAGGGCGTTACGAGGCCCTTCGGCTGGGCGCCGACCTGCTTCGCCCGCCAGCGCTGTTCCCCAACATGACAGGCCGCAACGTTCGCTTGGTCTGGACCCTCGACGGGCCGATGGATCGGGCGGATTATGCCTATCGCCTCGCAAGTCCCCAGGTCGCATTCGACAATACCGGGTTCGTCGATGTCCGGGCGGAGGGCCGCGGCAAGCTGTCTCCTTGGCCGATGCGGGTCCCATTGTTGCTTCGAGCTCGGGCGATCACCGGGGTCGGCGACGTGGCAGGCGGAATCCTCGCCAACATAAGCCTGAAGGGCATGCTGTCGATCACGCCTCAACTGGTACGCGGTGAGAAACTGGAACTGCGCAGCGCCAGGCTGAACGGCATCATGTCGTTGCTGATCGACCTCAGGACCGGCCGGTTTGATGTCGCAATCTCTGGTGGGATGAAGCGATATCTGATTCCCGGACTTGGGGTCGTCGATATTGAAACCCAGCTGCAGGTCGTGCCCGGTCCTGGCGGGAAAGGCTCGCGGGTCATCGGCAAGGCGCAGGCGTGGGTCCGGCGGCTGGATAACACGTTCTTCGCGGGCCTGACGGGTGGCTTACCGCGCCTCACGACCGACCTCGAACGCGGAACGGATGGCATTCTGCGACTGACGAACCTCCAGCTCTATTCGCCCAAGCTGCGGCTATCGGGGCAGGGGATTCGGCGGCGCGACGGCACGTTCCTGATCGAGGCGCGCGGTAACCAGGCTCAATATGGACCGTTGCGCCTTCGCCTCGATGGGCGGATCGAACGGCCCAAAGTCGAGCTTTTCCTCGAGCGGCCAAACGAGGCGCTTGGCATTCGCGACATGCGGCTGTTCCTCGATCCGACGGCACAGGGATTCGCTTATCGAGCAAATGGTCAGTCGAGGTTTGGCCCGTTCACATCCAATGGAGCGATCCTGCTGCCTCGCGGCGGACGAGCGACGATCAACATAGCAGCGCTGGATGTCGCCGGGACGACCGCTCGCGGCGCGCTTCGTGCCGATCCGGGCGGATTCAGCGGGCAGTTGCGTCTGGCAGGCGGATCACTTGCAGGGACATTGGACTTTGCGCCAGCCAGCGGGGCGCAAAAGATCGAGGCGCACTTGACCGCGACCAATGCCACTCTCCCTGACCTGACGGTGCGATCAGGTCGGCTCGACGGCACGATCATTTTGGCTGACGGCCGGACCACGCTCGACGGCGTGCTGAACGCGCGCGGACTGACCATGAGCGGCATTACGCTGTCACGCGTCACGGCCAACGCGAAGCTGGTGAATGGCAGCGGACAAGTTCGCGCGGCCCTCGCTGGCACGCGGCGAACGGCGTTTGAGATGATAGCACTGGCCAATGTCACGCCGGACCGCATCAGTGTAACCGGCCGAGGACTGCTCGACCGCAGGCCGCTGACACTTGAGAGTCCAGCGGTGCTGACCAAGGTTTCCGGCGGTTGGGAAATTGCGCCGACGCGCATAAGGTTTGCGGGAGGGCGAGGGACGTTGGCTGGACGCACCGGCAACCGCCCGGAGCTTCGCGCCGACATCGAGGCAATGCCCCTTCAGCTGCTGGATATAGTCTGGCCGAAGGCGGGGCTCGGTGGGATTGCGAGCGGTCATATGGAGTATCGCTGGGACGGGCAGCCTTCGGGCCGCGCCAACTTGCGGGTGCGCGGCTTGACGCGGGCGGGGCTGGTGCTTGCTTCAAAGCCGATCGACATTGGACTGAATGCCGTCCTTGATGGCGGAAAGGCGGCCATGCGCGCGGTGGCCGTAAGCGACGGCAAGACCATCGGCAGAGCCCAGGCGCGGTTCTCCCCGCTGGGCCGCGGACCAATCGTGGCTGAGCTGATGAACGCGCCCATGCTGCTGCAGCTGCGTTACGCTGGTCCGGCGGATACGCTTTGGCGGCTATCGGGAGTCGAAATTTTCGACCTGTCTGGACCGGTGTCGATCGGCGCTGACATCAGCGGCCGGCTGGTCGATCCGCAAATCAGGGGATCACTGCGATCCAACGGCGCTCGCATCGAGAGCGCGGTGACCGGCACCGTGGTCGAACAGATCAACGCTGCCGGCGTCTTTAACGGATCTCGCCTGGTCTTTCGCCAGATTGGAGGCACGACGCCGGGCGGCGGTTCGGTCAGTGGCAGTGGCGTCATCGATTTTTCTGGCGGTAAGGCAGGTCTGGATCTCAATTTTCAGACAGACCGGGCGCGTATCTTGGCGCGCGACGACATAGCAGCGACGGTCACCGGCCCGCTGGCGATCAAGTCGAGCGGGGAGGGTGGTACAATCAGCGGCCAACTCCGCCTCAACAGCGGCCGCTTCACGCTGGGTCGGGCGAGCGCTGCGGCGTCCGTTCCGCAACTCCAGGTCCGCAATGTCGGCGTTGATCCGGCTGAGGAAATTGAGATTCGGCAGCTCGCGCCATGGCGATTGAATCTGGATGTCGCAGGCGGTGAGTTGACGGTCCGGGGATTGGGGATCGATAGCCGCTGGACTACTGACCTGAAAATCGGAGGGACGGCAGACGCCCCCCGATTCACCGGCCGGGCCGATCTAATCCGTGGCGATTATGATTTTGCCGGCCGAAACTTCCGGCTTCAGCATGGGGTGATCCGCTTCCGCGGCGAAAGCCCGCCTGACCCGCAACTGGATATCCGGGCAGAAGCGCAGGTCCAAGGGTTGGATGCCAGCGTGATCGTCGGTGGAACGGGTCTTCGCCCCGAAATCCGCTTCGCCAGCGTTCCGCAATTGCCACAGGACGAGTTGCTGTCGCGCATCCTGTTCGGAACGTCGATTACCAACCTGTCGGCGCCAGAAGCACTGCAGCTTGCCTCGGCAGTCGCTGCGCTACAGTCGGGATCGGGTAACCTCGATCCGATCAACGCGGTTCGCCGCGCGGTTGGCTTGGATCGCTTGCGTATCCTGCCAGCGGATGTTGCAACTGGCCAGAAAACTGCGCTTTCTGCTGGCAAATATATTGGCCGGAAGCTGTTCGTGGAGGTGATTACCGACGGGCAGGGCTATTCCGCGACACGCATCGAATATCAGGTGACGCGCTGGCTCTCGCTGCTATCTTCCATCTCGACCATCGGCCGTACGAGCGCGAACGTGCGCGTATCCAAGGATTATTGAATCGATCAAATTTGCGCCCCATTGGGCGATGGGGCCAGATAATCGAACGTGGCAACTTGCTCGATTGAGACTGTGAAGGGGGAGCGTCTTGGAAACAGGCGTAGTTATTTCGCTGGCGGCGTACTTCATCGCGATGCTGGGTATTGGGCTGTGGGCATGGAAAAAATCGACCGACAGCATTGACGGCTACCTGCTCGGCGGACGCCAGCTGTCCGCGCCGGTTGCCGCTCTTTCCGCGGGCGCCTCGGATATGTCGGGCTGGTTGCTACTTGGGCTTCCGGGGGCTGCGTTTGTAGCGGGCTTGAGTGCAAGTTGGATTGCGATTGGCCTAGTTGCAGGCGCCTTCCTCAATTACATCATCGTCGCGCCGAGACTGCGCGTGCAGACGGAACTCACTGGCGACGCGATTACCATTCCTGACTTCTTCGAGAAGCGGTTCGAGGATCGAAGCCATCTCCTGCGCATCATCGCATCCGTCGTAATCGTTGTCTTCTTCACTCTGTACACCTCCGCGGGGATGGTCGCGGGAGGAAAGCTCTTCGAAAGCGCATTTGGCTCCGACTATTCGCTCGGCCTCTGGCTGACTGCCGGCGTCGTCGTGGTGTACACATTGTTTGGTGGCTTTCTCGCGGTGAGCCTCACTGATTTCGTGCAGGGCTGCATCATGTTTGTCGCGCTGGTCCTGCTACCTGTCGTCGCCTTCTCGCAGCTTGGCTGGGAGTTCACCGGCGAACTAGCAGCGGCAAAACCGGGCGCGTTCGACATGATGGCGGGCCTCACGACGCTAGGGGTGATTTCCTCGCTAGCCTGGGGACTGGGTTACTTTGGCCAGCCTCATATCATCGTTCGCTTCATGGCAGTCCGGTCGGTCCGCGATATCCCGGCAATGCGCAATATTGGTATGAGCTGGATGATTGTCGCTTTGATCGGCGCGGTCGCTACCGGCGTAGTGGGCGCAGCATACGTGATCCGCACTGGCACTCCGCTGGAAGACCCCGAGACGATTTTCATCCTGTTGGCCGAAGCACTCTTTGATCCCTTGATT
Source organism: Sphingomonas edaphi (assembly GCF_003583725.1). Lineage (GTDB taxonomy): Bacteria > Pseudomonadota > Alphaproteobacteria > Sphingomonadales > Sphingomonadaceae > Sphingomicrobium > Sphingomicrobium edaphi. Next base: position 148,233 of record NZ_QXTF01000003.1, read on the forward strand.
ACCGGCTTTCTGTTGGCTGCACTTCTCGCTGCGATCATGAGCACGATTTCATCGCAGTTGCTGGTATCGTCGAGTTCGCTGACGGAGGATTTTTACCGAATCTACCTGAATCGTACTGCCTCTCAGAAGCAATTGGTGATGGTCGGGCGCGTTTGTGTCCTCGCGGTAGCATTGGTGGCTATCCTGCTGGCTTATAATCCCGAGAACACCATCCTCGGCCTGGTCGCAAATGCCTGGGCGGGATTTGGAGCTGCGTTTGGACCGGTCGTAATTTTGTCGCTCACATGGAAGCGTCTCACCCGTAATGGCGCGCTCGCGGGCATTCTGGTTGGCGCTGCGACAGTCCTGTTCTGGATCTACGCACCTGTCCTTGCCGACGGCGCGGTCTTGAGCACCGTTGTTTACGAGATTGTGCCCGGGTTCCTCCTCGGAGGACTCGCAGCGATCCTCGTTAGCGTGGCAGGAAGTCCCCCTCCGGCAAAGGTCGTGGAAACCTTTGAGCGCAACGAGAGTGAGCGTCTGACACAGCGCGCGCCCCCTAATGTCTAGTCGGCAGCGACTTACAAACATTGTCGGGGGATCCGCGGGCAATCTCGTCGAGTGGTTCGACTGGTATGTCTACGCGGCCTTTGCGCTGTACTTCGCGCCCAGCTTCTTTCCGGAGGGCGACCAGACAGCGCAGTTGATGTCGACGGCAGCGGTGTTCGCCGTCGGCTTCATCATGCGGCCGATCGGAGCCTGGGTGATGGGCATTTATGCCGATCACAAGGGGCGCAAGGCAGGCCTGTCGCTATCGGTCAGTCTGATGTGCCTTGGGTCGCTCGCGATTGCCGCTGCGCCGACCTATGCGCAGGCCGGTCTTCTGTCCCCCGCTATCCTGGTCGCCGCGCGCATGGTGCAAGGCCTTAGCCTCGGCGGCGAATATGGGTCGAGTGCGACCTATTTAAGCGAGATGGCAGGCCGGGAACGGCGCGGCTTCTGGTCCAGCTTCCAATATGTGACCCTGATCGCCGGGCAGCTGTTCGCGCTGGCGCTTCTTCTACTCTTGCAGGCGACGATGAGCGAGGCCGCGCTCGAGGGCTGGGGATGGCGCATCGCCTTCGTGATCGGCGCGGTGCTGGCCGTCGTCGTCTTTATCATCCGCCGTCGGCTGACCGAAACTGAAAGCTTCGCCAATGTTCAGGCGCTAGGCGCGGACCGGCCAAAGTCGAGCGGGACGAACCTGTTTCGCGATCATCCGCGGGAGGCGTTTCTTGTCATGGCGTTGACCGCAGGCGGCACACTCGCCTTCTACGCCTACACGACCTACATGCAGAAATACCTGGCCAATACAGTCGGCTTTGACCGGGAAACGGCATCGCGGATCATGACGGCGGCCTTGGCGCTGTTCATGCTCCTTCAGCCGCTGGCCGGGCTGCTTAGCGACCGCGTCGGACGCAAGCCCGTGATGATCTTCTTCGGGGCGGCGGGCATGGTGCTGACCTGGCCAATCTTCACGACGCTAGAGACGACACGCGATCCGCTCGCTGCATTCGGTCTCGTAATGCTGAGCCTGGTAATCGTCACCGGCTACACATCAATCAATGCTGTAGTGAAGGCGGAGCTGTTTCCTGGTCATATCCGCGCGCTTGGAGTGGCGCTTCCTTATGCGATCGCCAACACTCTATTTGGCGGAACGGCCGAATATGTTGCCTTGGCCCTGAAAGACGCAGGGCATGAGCGCTGGTTCTATATCTATGTGTCCGTCGTGATCGGACTGAGCCTCATTACGTACGCGACAATGCGCGACACTAAGAAAACCAGCCTGATTGCGGAATAGGCCTAGCGCTTGAGAAAGCCTTCAAGGTCTTCGCGGAGATCTTCGAGCGAACTGCGCTGCCAGCCCTCGGCCCAAGGATTGTCGTGGTCTGCGCTGATCTGTCCGGGACCGGGGCGGGTCCATTGATCGTGAGCAACTTCGGGTTTGGCAGAAACCAGCGCTCTCAGGTCGAATGGCTTGTCGAAGGCGAGACCAGCCTTGTCCCCGCACGACCAGCCGACCCGCGCGAAATGCTGTCCGCCCTCGCCAAGATCGAGGAGAACCTTCGCCCCCTCGGGGTACGACACAGGGCATTCGATCAGCGCGCCATTTTCGGAGATGTTGCGTAAGCGAACCCGCTCGCTGCAATGATTGTAGAGGATATGCGCCATCCAGATCAGCGGGTGGCGGCGTTCGGTACGGCGGGAATTGACGACGCTGTCGTCGCTGTCCTTCTTCGCCTCGGTTGGCAGCTGAGCTGGCGTAGAAGTCACCACCACATCGGGAAAGCTGCGGCGAATGACATCGAGCAGCAATGCGTCGCGCACTTCCGGATCGCAGTCGATGCGGGTCTCGTGAGCGAATTCGAGGCCGACGCGATCCTCCCGGATCCAGCGGACGGCGCATTCGATGGCGGCGCCTTCTCCAAGCATCAGGTCAATGCGGTCCCACAGGCGCGGACCGAAGTCGGCGCGGATCATGGCTCCGCCGCCAGACAGGTTGATCAGATCGACCGGACGCGTCTTTCCCTTGTAGAGGGCCGAAGCGGTTTCGTGATCGAGGCGGTGGCGATCATCGTCGCGCTGGTTGTGGCTGCGGTGTTCGTTGCGCGGCACTTCGACCGAGGAAAGACTATCGGTCTCGGCTCCGCGCCCGTTCTTTGCGCGAACCAACGGATCCGTCGAATGAAGGCCTTTCCCCGAAAGGATGGCCGACCGGAAGCTGTTCATCGATGTGACCTCGCACGCCATGGCCCGAAGACCATGACGTGCAAAGGGTTACGATCCGGTAACCAGCGGCGTTATTTGGCGTTGTCGCTTACGACGAATAATACATGTCGAATTCGACCGGCGACGGCGTGGTTTCCCAGCGCATCACTTCCTCCCACTTCAGGTCGATGTAAGCGTCTATCTGGTCGTCGGTGAAAACATCGCCCTTGGTCAGGAATGCGCGGTCGTTACCGAGAGCGACCAGCGCTTCGCGAAGAGAACCGCAAACCGTCGGTACATTGACGAGCTCCGCCGGCGGCAGGTCATAGAGGTTCTTGTCCATGGCATCGCCGGGATGGATGCGGTTCTGAATGCCGTCGAGGCCTGCCATCAGCAGGGCAGCGTAGGCGAGGTAGGGGTTGGCCATCGCGTCAGGGAAGCGGAACTCGACGCGCTTCGCCTTCTCGCCTGCGCCGTAAGGGATACGGCACGAGGCCGAACGGTTGCGGCTGGAATATGCAAGAAGAACCGGCGCCTCAAAGCCCGGAACTAGGCGCTTGTAGCTGTTGGTGGTTGGGTTGGTGAAGGCGTTCAAGGCGCGGGCGTGCTTGATGACGCCGCCGATGAAATAGAGCGCCATCTCGCTGAGCCCGGCGTAGCCATTGCCAGCGAACAAGGGCTTGCCGTCCTTCCAGATCGACATGTGGGTGTGCATGCCGCTTCCGTTGTCCTGCGCGATGGGCTTCGGCATGAACGTTGCGGTCTTGCCGTACGCATGGGCGACCATGTGGACGACATATTTGTAGACCTGCATGCGGTCTGCGGTCTCGACGAGCTTTCCATAGGTCAAACCAAGCTCATGCTGGGCCGCTGCGACTTCATGGTGATGCTTGTCGCAGGGCAGCCCCATTTCGAGCATGGTCGAGACCATTTCGCCGCGAATGTCGACGGCGCTGTCGACAGGGGCGACTGGGAAATAGCCGCCCTTGGCGCGCGGGCGGTGAGCAAGGTTTCCGCCCTCATACTCGCGGCCCGAATTGCCCGGCAATTCGACGTCGTCCAGTTTGAAATACGACGTCGCGTAGCTGTCTTCGAAGCGAACGTCGTCGAACATGAAAAATTCGGCTTCGGGTCCGACGAAGACGGTGTCGCCGATGCCGGTTGCCTTCAAGTAGGCCTCTGCGCGCGTCGCGGTCGAGCGCGGGTCGCGGCCGTAAAGCTCACCTGTCGACGGTTCGACGATGTTGCAGACCAGGATGAGCATCGGGGTAGAGGCGAAAGGATCGACGAAGGTCGCGCTGAGATCCGGCATCAGGATCATGTCGCTCTCGTTGATCGCCTTCCAGCCAGCGATCGACGACCCGTCAAACATAAACCCGTCGGTTAGCATGTCCTCGTCGATGATCGAGGCGACCATGGTGAGGTGCTGCCACTTGCCCTTGGGATCGGTGAACCGCAGATCGACATATTCGATCTCGTTTTCCTCGATCATTTTCAGAACTTCAGCAGCTGCATTCGCCATGGTTTCGACTTTCGCTCGACGGAAAAAAGAATCGCCTCTGGCGCAACGGCCTCAGAGATTGGCGATACGGATTCCAGCGGCGAGCGGCGAAGTCACGACGCTTGTGAACTTTTCACCTCAAAAGGCGCGGCGTTGGGCGGCGACGAGCATCCTTAGCAACATTGCCACCGGGCGAGGCACGCCAACCTTACCTTCAAGCCACAGGCTCACGGCCGATCGGCTGACTCCAATTGCATTGGCGAGGTCATTTTGCGTCCGATAGCCGAGCTTGCGCATATGGGCGCGCAATTCGTCCGGCGACATGGAGGCAAGGCGGGGGTCACTCATGGCAGGTATCAGATAGCGTCCTGGCCTCGGTCGCCTGTACGAATGCGGATGGCCTGCTCGATCGGCAGGACAAAGATCTTGCCATCTCCGATCCGGCCAGTGCGCGCGGCATTTTCGATCGCTTCTACGGTCCGGTCGGCGAGGTCGTCCTCAACCACGACCTCAACCTTCACCTTGGGAAGGAAATCGACGACATATTCGGCGCCGCGGTAGAGTTCGGTATGGCCCTTCTGGCGGCCGAAGCCCTTCACCTCCGTCACGGTGATACCGGAGACGCCTACTTCGTGAAGGGCGTCCTTCACATCGTCCAGCTTGAACGGCTTGATGATGGCTTCGATCTTCTTCACGTCGCGCGTCCCCTTTGATGGCCCATCATAGCCGCAGGATGCGGCAAAGCGCCACAGCCGGGCGATGGAATCTGGACGAGTGAGTGTCACTGTCAAATCTCTGCCGCAATTGGCGCGCAGTCGGGTGAGGCATGAAAAAGGCGATCATTCTTTCGGCGGGGCAGGGCTCGCGCCTCGGACACCTCACCGACGACAGGCCGAAGTGCCTGATCGACTTCAATGGCCGTACCCTGCTCGACCGTCAGCTCGATGCCTTGGCAGCCAATGGCGTCGATGAAGCCGTGGTGGTTACGGGCTTTCGGGATGACCAGATTGAGGCGGCGCTCGCGGCGCGTGGCGAACGCGGCCCGAAGGTGCGGACGGTATACAACCCGTTCTACAAGGTGGCCGATAATTTGGGCTCGCTCTTTGTGGCGCTCGCTGAGCTTACTGGCGACGTCCTCGTTTGGAACGGCGATACACTCGTTAGCGAGGAGCTGATGGCCCGGGTGGTCGGAAATGACCGACAGGGCATATGCGTATCGATCGATCGCAAGGACAGCTACGACGAAGACGACATGAAGGTTGTTGTCGATGAGGAAGGCCGGCTTCACGCCATTGGCAAGCGCCTTGAGATGAGCGACGTCAACGCGGAGTCCATCGGTCTGCTCGCCTTTCGCGGCGACGGCTCGACCGTATTCGCGAAAGCCATTGAGCGGGCGATCCGCACGACTGAAGGTACGACGATCTGGTATCTTCGCGTGATCCACCAGATTGCGCAGGAAGCGCCGGTGTGGACACTCGATATCAACGGCCATGAGTGGGGCGAAGTGGACTTCCCCGAGGACGTCGACGCTGCCCGAGAACTTACCTCGCGCTGGGATGCGGCCCGCGAGGCCAGGGCAGCCTAGGCGTAAGGCGGACTGTCGAACCCTTTGGGGCTTTTCGTGAAGACTTCGTGGCCGTCCTCCGTGATCCCGATCGAATGTTCGAACTGGGCGGACAAAGAGCGGTCCCGGGTTACGGCCGTCCAGCCATCATCCAGTAATTTGACGTCCGCTCGGCCGATGTTGATCATCGGCTCAACGGTAAAGAACATGCCCGGGCGAAGCTCTGGCCCAGTGCCGGGACGCCCGGCATGGATGACTTCAGGGCTGTCGTGGAACAGGCGGCCGAGCCCGTGGCCGCAGAAGTCGCGAACCACTCCGTAACGATGCTTTTCCGCATGGCTTTGGATTGCATGGGAAATGTCGCCCAGCCGGTTTCCGGGCTTGGCCTGCTCCAGCCCCAGCATCAGGCATTCATAGGTCACGTCGACTAGTTTGCGCGCTTTTAGCGGTACGTCTCCGACTAGGTACATCCGGCTCGTATCGCCGTGCCAGCCATCGAGGATTGGTGTCACGTCGATGTTGACGATATCGCCATCCTTCAGTGCCTTGTCGCCAGGAATGCCGTGGCACACCACGTGGTTGATCGAGGTGCAGCAGCTTTTCGTGTAGCCGCGATAACCTAGCGTCGCCGGAACGCCGCCCGCCTCTACCGTCATTCGATGGACGATCGCGTCGATTTCCCCGGTCGTGACGCCGGGAACCACATGCGGCACCAGCGCGTCGAGAATCTCAGCCGCAAGACGGCCGGCTCGGCGCATCCCTTCAAAACCTTCTGGACCGTGAAGCTTGATTACTTGGCTGCGGGGCTCGGCTCGGTCTTCAGGCCCGACGTGAATATATTCGGTCATGGCCCGGATATAGTGACCCAAGCGACTTAGCGCAAAGCACTGGCCGCATCGATCACTTCAACATCGGACATCATGCCCATGAGGGCGTCATACCAAGGCTTGTGACTGGAGCCGACGATATTGAGCACGCGTACGCCTGGCTGAGTGACAAAGCTTTGCCGCACGTTCGCGGCCATCCGGAGGTTTCGCACCTCCCACCAGCCGACATAATGGCGGCCGAACAGCTCCCGGCCAGGTGCGGAAAGCGCGCCGCCAAAATCGCCTCGAATTTGTGCCTCTTGTGCGCCTGCAGCATTCAACTTGCGGTAGTAGGCAAGGGTCGATTTGGCATCGGTCATTGAAGCAATGTCACCTTGATATGCTTGGAACAGCGGCGTTTCGCGAAATCCCTCGAACCTTGCCGCCTGAGCCTTGCCGAAGGCTTCGGGTTCATTCGCCAGTGCAGCGTCGGAAGAATGATCGTCTACAAGATAGACGCGTTCTAACCCGAGCCGGGCAGCGAGGGCAGACGCTACATCGTAATTCTCGTTCTTCTTCCCGTTGTCGCGCCGCAGGATACCGAGCATTTTCTCGTCAATGCCGTCCCCAACGCGGCGCTCGGAGGGCGGCAGCCTCAACCACTGCACCTGCGCCGACGGGCGGTCGCCGGCGGCAAGAAACAGCATGGCTAGACGACGTCGCTGGGTCGCCAATGGAGCGGCAGGCCAGGAGTCCAACGTTTTGCGGATCTCAGCATTTGCGGCGGCGGTGGAGAAACCCGTGACTTTCTCGATATCCGCAAGGTCCCAGCAATAGGTTTCAAACGCGTCCGAATAGACATCGGGATTTGCCTTCATCATCGCGCATTGTTCGCCGGCGACAGCCTCGATCGTTATGATCTGGGGTCGGTATGCCGCCAGCTTGTCTAGTAGGGGCGTAAGCCAATCTGAGCTGAAGTTTTTCACCTCACTCAGATGAAATGTCCCAAGTGTCAGGACCTTCGTGCGCTGCCCGGTAACCGGCGGACTGTCCCCCAGCGGGCCGCCCGCATTGGCTGCAGCCGGTAGAAATAGGGCGGTAATCGCGAGAATAAGTTGGCGCATTTTACGAATCTCTCCGTGTTATGCAGATAATACAGTAGATAGGAAGAATTTCGAGTGGCGAATGTTGCGGTTAGGCGATGCGGCGCTACCGTTGGTCGAGGCGACGTTACCAAAGCTGAAATTGGGCGTTTCCTCGGGGAGAGCGTTGCCCTGATGGCCTTCCAGCACTGGGAAAAGTACTGATGACCAAGAAGGTTTGGACCGCTGGCCTGGCAATCATCGGCGACGAAATCCTGTCCGGGCGCACCCAAGACAAGAACATCGCGCAAATCGCGTCCTGGCTGAACGTCCAGGGCATCCGCTTGGCTGAGGTGAGAATTGTTGCCGATGTGGAGGAGCGCATCGTCGAGGCGGTCAATGCACTTCGCGAGCGCTACGACTATTGTTTCACGACTGGTGGCATAGGGCCCACCCATGACGATATCACGGTTGATGCTATTGCCAGCGCGCTCGGCGTGCCCGTTATCGTGCACCCCGAGGCTCGGGCAATTTTGGAACGCTACTACGCCGACAAGGGCGGGCTGAACGAGGGCAGGTTGCGGATGGCGCGCGTGCCGGAAGGCGCCAAGCTCATTCCCAATCGCATGTCAGGAGCGCCGGGGATCAGAATCGGCAATCTCTTCCTGATGGCCGGGGTTCCTCACATCACCGCCGGAATGCTGGATGCGCTGACTGGCCAACTGGAAGGCGGACGTCCGCTGGTTTCCGCAACCGTCGGCGCCTTTGCTCCGGAAAGCGAAGTTGCTGAGCTCTTACGAGAAAGCGAGCGTGCGGAGGACGGCATCTCGATCGGCAGCTATCCCTTTTTCAAGGATGGCCGGGTGGGCGCCAATTTTGTTGTGCGGTCCGAAGACGAGGATCAGGCGAACAGGGTCGCCGCTAGTCTGGCCGGGAAGCTCAGCGAGGCCGGCTACGAACCGGTTGAGGGCGGCATCTAGTTCAGGGCTGTCGCCAGTCTAGGGAGTGGATCGGCTGGAGCGGGTAGCGGGAATCGAACCCGCGCGTTCAGCTTGGGAAGCTGACAGGCTACCATTACATCATACCCGCCCGTAGCGGACCGCCGATTGCCACAGGGTATTGGAGGGGTCAACGCACTCATGAAAAAGGGCGCCGCTCCGAAGAGCGACGCCCCAATTCATTTCCGTCGAACGACTTTAGAAGCCGACGTTGAACGTCACGCTAACGGTGCGAGGCGCACCCATCTGGACGAACGGAATGCCGCTGGAGCTCGACTCGCTGTAGAAGCCTGACGAGCTAACCGGCTGGTTGGAGAACCCGCCGAAGCCACCAGCATAAAGCTTGTCGAACAGGTTGTAGACGTTCAGCTGGATGTACGTCTTGTCGAGATCGGCAGCGAACGCACCCATGTTCAGGCGCGCGTCCATGTTAACCAGCCAATAGGCCGGAACCTTGGCAGGGAAGATCTCGCGAACTTCGTTACCAACCGACGGGCTGGTCGTGTCGCCGAAGAACACCGGCTGGTTGTTGTCGTAGACGTAGCGGGGACCGGTCCGCTTTGCAGTCAGGCCAAAGGAGAACCCCTGAACCGGCTCAACGCTGAACGAGGTGCCGTAGGTGTACTTCGGCGAACCAGCTTCCCGGTTACCCTTGGTGAAGGCGCAGCTCCGGGCGATATCCAGGTCGGTCGCCGTTCCCGGGATGTTGTCGCAATCGGTGATGCCACCGAATTCGCCGACGATCAGGTTATTCTTGATCTTCGACTTGTTCCACGAACCGAACACGTAAGCAGTCAGCTGCGGAATCGGCTGGTAAGCGATCGAGCCGTCGATGCCGTACTTCTCGACTGAACCCAGGTTACGGAAGATGCGCTGATCGAGCTCGGCGTCATAAGCCTCGGCGATGCGGTTCTTGAAGCTCGTGTGCCAAGCCGACAACTGGGCCTGGATCTTTGAGCTACGGTAACGAACGCCACCGTCGATCGTATCGGTCGTTTCCGGCTTGGGCTTTGCGGCCGCTTCGTCCCGGTCAAAATAGAAGCTGTTGTAGAGGTTGTCCGTGCTCGGCACCGACAGGCCCTTGGCATAGCTCACAAAGCCCGAGATCTGCGGAGTGAAGTCATAGACCACGCCTACGTTCGGCAGGAACTTGGAATACTTGAATACGCGGCGCTGGGGCGGCGACCAGGACGAATTGAGGTCAACCGCATCTTCGTCGATCGAAGCAACCTGGCCCGAGCATTCCACGAAGCCCGAAGCCGAAGAGGTCGCGCAGAAGTTCTCAAGGTCGCGCTTGAAGAAAGGCAAGCGCGCGCCGACGTTCAGCGTGAGCCTGTTATCCAGGAACTCGCCGCGATATTCCGCCGCAATCTGGTTAAGGATCGCGTAGGATTGACGGTCTCGCTTCTGAACGACCGCGCCATCGGCAGTCAGGATCGGATCATCGACGGGGAAGACATCGACCGGTTCGCCGTTGTCGCGAACATATCCGATCTGGCCCGTCTGCCGGTGGTTGGCGTGGTCACGGGTGAAGGTCGCACGGACCGTGTGATCGTCATTGATCTCATAGCGCAGGCCGCTGATCACCGTGTAGCGGCGGGTGCGGGTCTGGCTCGGCGTTAGAACAGTGACGGTGTCCAGGAGATCGCCGTCGCCATTCAGATCGATACCGACATACGGATCGCCCCCGAAGTAGCCGTACTCGCACTGAACAGTAGCGCTCTCCGGAGTTGTCGAGCAGTTCGACCGTCCGCCTGTCGGATTAAGGTCGTAGCCGTATTCGCGAGCGGTGTCGGTGCCGCCGCCATTGGCCTTGGTGTACTGGAAACTCGGATCGACCGTGAGCGTCAGGCCCTCGGCGAGGGTGAAGCGGGAGTTGCCACGGAAGTTCCAGCTGTTCGACGGATTGTAGCGACGGTCAAATTCCGTACCGCAGCTGTTGGCAGCATCGGCTGCACCTGCTTGGGGTGCGTCCACCGTGCACGGATAGTTGATGTCATACTCGCGCTCATCGCGGCTCGTCGGGAAGCCTTGGTTCGGTTCACGGTCAAGACGAAGCGGAACAGAGCCGAAGAAGTTGTTGCGGTCCCGATTGTAGCGGCCAGCGACCGAAACGAAGTCGCCGTTTGCGCCGATCGGCTGATAGACCTTCGCATTGAGCTGCGTGCGGTCCATCTTCCCGTAGTTGTTGAACGGGTTGTCGTACTTGGACGTGCTGCCGGCGATGAATGCGCGGGTGCCTACCGAAGTAAGCTCGCCCGTGTCGATCATGCCGAAGAAGCGGCGATAATCATACTGGCCGAGCGATGCGCTGAAGCGGCCGCCCAGTTCCTTGCCCGGGTTCCGGGTGCGCTGGTTAATCGTGCCGCCGACTGCCGAAGCGGTCGGGGAGTCGACGTCGGTCGAGCCGAGGTTGACGTTGACCTGCTCGATCAGTTCCGGATCGATCGAGAAGTTCGAATAGATGTTGTAGTTACCACTGTCGTTCAGCTGGATGCCATCGAGCGTGTAGCTGATCCGCGTGGAATCAAATCCGCGGATGGTAAGCGTGCCGCCGGCATTGCCGTAAGCGTCATTGTTCTGGAAGCTGACGCCCGGAACGATATTGATCGTGTCGAGCACAGTCTGGCCGGGGCCGCTGCGCGAAATCATTTCCTGCGTCACGACGGCCTTGGCCTTCGGAGCATCCGGAGTCTGAACGCCGCCCACATCCTGGGTGCGCGTGCCGGTGACGACAATGACTTCCTTTTCGAAGTCGACCGAGCCGGTGGACTGGGCGAAGGCGGCGGTCGGCATCACGACGGCCGTCGAGCAGAGCAGAATCAGTTTTTTCACGGAACACCCCAAAAATGAACAGTGCGAACGTCGAATCAGACGGGCAGGGCGGCGTTTGGGGGGCGAATAAGACAAAAAGGTGACCACCCGCGAAGGGCATCACCTTTTCCCTGATCACCGTTGTGAGAAATCCCCACCCCATCGCGCCTCCCCGCGCGACTCGGGATGCCCTAGAGCAAAATTGGCCTGAATTAACAAGCCAGTCAGTTAGGCCGGCCGGGCATCCAGTCGGCGACCGATGCCAACGAGCAACATAATCACTAGGGGAACGAAGACGATTGACAGTACGACCTTGGCCAAAGCCTGGCCAAGGATGAGATCGCCGATTGGGCGAACGCCGAAGAAGGCGACGGTGATGAAGATCAGCGTATCGACGATCTGGCTCAGCACGCTCGCGATCGCGGCGCGAACCGCCACCAGCTTGGTCGCGCCTGTCGAAAGCTTGGAAAACAGGAAAACGTTGAGACTCATCGACACGCCGTAAGCGATGATGCCGGCTGCCATCAGGCGCCAGCTTTGACCGAGGATAATCGGGAAGGCCTCCTTGGCGGGCTCATACATGCCTTCATCGGTCGGCAGTTGGATGACGATGTAGGACAAGACAATTGCGGTCACGAGCGGCACGAAACCGAAGCGCACCAGGCTGTTCGCCGTGGTCCGCCCGTAAAGCTCGGCAACCGCGCTGGAGATGGATACGAGCAGCAGGAAGGCAAAGATGCCCGCTTCCACAGCGAGCGGCCCAAGTGCGACCTGCTTGGCTCCCAACACCCCGGCCAGCACGGTCATGCCGCCATACAGCAAGCACAGCGCAAAAAGGCCGGTGGGAATCTTCGGAGCGGCAGTCGCGGCGGCGACGGTGTCGGTATCGGTCATGGGCGCGAAGGCCTAACGGCTTTGCGATTGCCCGCAAGTGATTTCATGTTTGACCCGCTTATCCTGCAACGCTAGGCGGGCGCGCTTTTTCCGAAAAACGCCAAGGACTTCGCGACCAACGCTCATGGCCGACGCACAGCTTGATATTGTTGCCATGGGCGATGCAATCGTCGACGTCATCGCTAGTTGCGACGACCAGTTCCTGGTGACTCACGACCTTCCCAAGGGGTCGATGCAGCTTTTGACGCCGGATCATGCCAACCGGCTCTACGCGGCGATGGGCGTCGCTAGAGAAATGTCGGGCGGCTCGGCCGCGAATTCCATGGCCGGCATCGCCGCGATGGGCGGCAAATCGGGTTTCATTGGCCAAGTCGCTGAAGACCAGCTGGGCCTCATCTTCGAACATGACATGCATGCGCTGGGCGTTCATTTCGACACGCCGCCTATCGCCAATGGACCGCCGACTGGCCGTTGCCTGATCCTTGTCACGCCGGACGGCCAGCGGACGATGAACACCAGCCCGGGCGCCAGTCACGAACTGTCGTCGGACGTACTGGACCGCGACCTGATCGCGTCGGCATCCATCCTGTTTCTCGAAGGCTATCTGTTCGGCCCCGACAAGCCGCGTGCCGCCATGATGGAAGCGATCAAGGTGGCCCACGGGGCGGGCCGTAAGGTCGCCTTTACGCTGAGCGAGAGCGTATGCATCGCTGGCCGCAAGGAAACCTTCGGCCAGATGATCGATAGTGGCGGCGTCGACCTGCTTTTTGCGAACCAGGACGAAGCGCTCCAGTTGACGGGACGGAGCGACGTCCAGTCCGCGATCGACGAGTTGAAGGCCAAGGTTCCAACGCTGGTCATCACTAATGGCCCGGATGGCGCGATCGGCGTTGAAAATGGCGAGACGATCTCGATCCCGGCAGCGCCGGTTGATCAGGTGGTCGACACGACCGGGGCCGGTGATCTTTTCGCTGCAGGCTTCCTGACGGCACGCTGCAAGGGCGCTTCACTGGAACGTTGCCTTTGGACCGGCGCCATCGCGGCGGGCGAAGTCATCAAGCATTACGGCGCTCGTCCGATCGTCGATCTGAAAGCATTGGTACGTCTATGACCATCAAGCGGCTTGCCGTTTATTGCGGATCAGCTCCCGGCGCCGATCCCGCTTTTGCCGGAGCGGCGCGTGAGTTGGCGTGCCTGATGGCCGAGCGGGACATCGACCTGGTCTATGGCGGCGGCCGTCTCGGCCTCATGGGCATCGTTGCTGACGAAGTGCTGGCAGCCGGGGGACGTGTTTATGGTGTCATTCCGCAGTCGCTCGTCGATCATGAGGTCGCGCACCGGGGCTGCACGGAGCTTCATACCGTCGGCAATATGCACGAGCGCAAGGCAAAGATGACTGAGCTTTGCGATGCGTTTGTTTGCTTGCCCGGTGGCATTGGCACGCTGGACGAAATGTTCGAGGCGTGGACCTGGAATGCGCTGGGCTATCATGCGAAGCCGTTCTGCTTGCTCAATGTCAACGGTTTCTGGGAGGGGCTGGCGGGGTTCATGGACCACGTCCGCGACACTGGATTTCTCAGTGATGCGCGCCGCCTGCAATTGTTAAAAGCCGATACGCCGGCCGCCGCGCTGGACCTACTGGACGAAGCCACGAAAAGCGCGGCACAAGGCGTCACCTGGTAAGAACGCCCGGGGGAGGGGCGGCACACCCATGAATCAGTATCTTCTGGGCATCGTCGGCATTGCCGTCATCGTTCTCATTGCCGTGATCTTCTCGTCGAACCGCCGGGCAATCCGCCTGCGCGTCGTCGGCGCGGCCTTCGCGCTGCAGGCCCTTATTGCCTTCCTGGTTCTCAAGACCAGCGGAGGACGCGCTACGATCCAAGCCATGTCGGACGGGGTAGCCAACCTGCTCGGCTATGCAACCAAGGGTACGGAATTCCTGTTCGGACCTACTGCGTCGAACCCCCTGGCTAACACCTTCGCCATTGCCGCCCTGCCGGTCATTGTGTTCTTCGCCAGCCTCGTCGCCATCCTTTATCACCTCGGCATCATGCAGCGGGTTGTGAAATGGGTCGGCGGCGCGATTGGCTGGGTAACGGGTGTCAGCCGCGTCGAATCGCTCGGTGCTGCCGCCAACATCTTCGTCGGCCAGTCGGAAAGCCCGCTGGTTGTTCGGCCGTATCTCTCGGCTTTGCCGCCAAGCCATTTGTTCACGCTCATGAGCGTCGGCATGGCCGGTGTCGCCGGAACCATCCTTGCGGCCTATGCCGGTCTGCTCGGTCCGGAATATTTGCCGTTCCTTCTGGCGGCCGCCTTCATGTCGGCACCCGGCGGCATCCTGATGGCAAAGCTCATCATGCCTGACGAACCGGCCGGCAAGGGTGAGCTTGCCCTGGAAGGCGGCGCCGTGGTCGCTCCAGAGGACGAGATCGAAGTCGACACGTTCGAGGAGGGCGAACGGCCTGCAAACATCATCATGGCCGCGGCGCAAGGCGCCCAGACGGGCGTCAAGCTCGCCGTCGCAGTCGGCGCGATGGTACTGGCGTTTGTGGCGCTCGTCGCCTTGGCCAATGGCATTCTCGGCGGGATCGGAAGTTGGTTCGGCTATCCCGACCTGTCGTTTCAGGCAGTGGTCGGCACGCTGTTCGCGCCGGTCATGTACTTGATCGGCATTCCGTGGAACGAGGCCGGCGTCGCTGGCGGATTGTTCGGCACGAAGATTGTTCTCAACGAGTTCGTTGCCTTCATCGACCTTGGCAATGCTACCGGGCCGGCCGCTGCGCTGACCGAGCGCAGCCGGGCGATCGTAACCTTTGCGCTGTGCGGTTTCGCCAACTTCAGTTCCATCGCCATCCAGATGGCCGTGACCGGTAATCTGGCCCCCAACCAGCGTCCGATGATCGCCCGCCTTGGACTTCGCGCTCTGCTCGCTGGCTCGCTCGCCAACCTGATGAGTGCGGCGCTGGCCGGGCTGATGATTGCCTGATTTTTTGCTAAGAGATTGAAATGACCGACGTGATTACCAGCGACACTGTCGCTTCCGTTTCGCTGAACGACGCCGACAAGGATCCGGCCGCTTTTTCGAACGAACTGGGCCACAGCTTTGTCGAGTATGGCTTTGCGATCATCCGCGATCACGGAATTCCGCAGCATCTGATCGACCGCGCGGAAGAGATGTCGAAGCAGTTTTTCGCGCTGCCAGACGAGGTGAAGAAGAAATATCTCATTCCAGGTACGGGTGGAGCCAGGGGCTATACGGCCTTCGGTGTGGAAACGGCCAAGGGTGCGGACGCCTTTGACCTCAAGGAATTCTGGCACGTTGGCCGCGAGCTTCCTGCCGGCCACAAGTTTCGCGATGTCATGGCGGACAATGTCTGGCCCGACGAGATACCTGGGTTCAAGGACACGTTCCTCGCACTCTACAGCGCCTTCGACGAGGCAGGTCTGAAGATCCTGCGAGCCATTGCGCGCTTTCTGAAGGTCGACGAGGAGTATTTCACCGACACCGTTCGTGACGGTAATTCGGTGATGCGCTTGCTGCATTATCCGGCTCAGAAGGAGCCGACTGGCAGCCATATCCGCGCTGGCGCTCACGAAGACATCAATACGATTACCCTGCTGCTAGGCGCCGAGGAAGCTGGGTTGGAGCTTAAGACCAAGGACGGCCGCTGGATCCCGGTGTCGCCCAAGGCGGGCGAGCTGGTCATCAACATCGGCGACATGCTGCAGCGGTTGACCAACGGCTATCTGCGCTCGACCAGTCACCGAGTGGTCAACCCTGCGCCAGATCGGGCAAGCCACGCGCGCTACTCAATGCCCTTCTTCCTGCACTTCCGCCCCGATTTCGTAATCGAGGCATTGCCGGGCACCGTGCCGGCAGGGGAGCAGGCGAAGTGGCCGCCGATCAGCAGCCATGAGTATCTGCAGGAACGGCTTCGCGAAATTAAGCTGAAGTAGAGGCGGGGACTAGCCGGCGTCCGCAAGGTTCGCCGGCCCGAAGCCGTGCGGAATGAGCATCGAGATGCGGTGGCGTTCTTGCACCGAACCCTCGCCATTCGAGCAGATGATCTCCACGTCGCGTTCGCTTAGTTGGGCTGCTTCGAGGATGGCCTGACGGCACCCCCCGCACGGCGTGACCGTTTGCGCGCCGGTCAGTTCGTCGCCGCTTCCGTCGCCGCCAGCAACGAATATCCGCGCTACCTTGTCGAGGCCGAAGGCATGCTGGGCGGCAGTCAGCGCACTTTGCTCCGCGCAAATGCCAAGGCGGTAGCAGGCGTTCTCCATGTTAGCGCCGGTCACGACGTCGCCGTCGACACTCTCGATCGCACAGCCTACCGAAAATCCTGAGTAAGGTGCGTAAGCTTTCAAGGCGGCCGAGCGGGCGGCGGCGATCAGTTCTTGGTCGGTCATGGTTTTGCCTTGTGGCGCGGGCTAAGCGTCCCGGCAATCGCTGTTTGGAGTCGTCAATGCGCCGCTTGTTCGCTTTCTATCCTCTCGCGCTTCTCGCTGCCTGTGCCACTACGCCGCGGCAAGTCGAGGTCCCGGCTGGTCCGAGGGAAGTGCAGATCCTGGCGATCAACGATTTCCACGGAAACCTGGAGCCACCGTCGCTGACCTACGAAGGGTCCAAAGGCATCGTTCCGACAGGCGGTGCCGCATACCTCGCGACAGCCTTGAAGGAGGTGCGCACCGCCTCGAGCATTACGGTCGCTGCTGGCGACCTTATCAGCGCAAGTCCGCTGGTGTCGTCGCTGTTCTATGACGAACCGACGATCAAGGCGTTGAGCGACAGCGGTCTTGGACTGGCATCGGTCGGAAATCATGAATTCGATCGCGGTCCGGACGAGTTGAAGCGGATGCAGGCCGGTGGGTGCCGGGAGCACAAGGCCGGCGACACGCGCCAATCCTGCAAGCTCGAACCATTCGCCGGGGCGAAATTTCAGTATCTGGCTGCCAACGTCATTGACCGTGCCGGCCAGACATTCTTCCCGTCCACCGCCCTTCGTGACCTCGGCGGGGTGCGCATCGGGTTCATCGGCATGACCCTCAAGGAAACGGGCACGCTGGTGTCACCCGACGGCGTCAAGGGCTTGGCGTTCACCGACGAAGCTGCGACGGCCAATGCGCTGGTGCCTTACCTGCGTAGCGCGGGAGCCCGAGCTATCGTCCTGCTGATCCACCAGGGGGGCTCGACAACTGGCAAGTTCGACGACCCAACCTGCCCCGGTCTCGGCGGTGATATTCTACCGATTATCGAGAAGCTTGACCCTGCGATCCAGCTGGTCGTGTCGGGGCATACGCATAACGCCTACATCTGCAGCCTGCCGACGGCTGGCGGACAGCGATTGCTGACCAGTGCGGGCAAATATGGGGCGCTGGTAACCGACATCCGTCTCTTGTTCGGCGCAGACGGGTCGCTCACCGCGCAACGTGCTGAGTTCTTGCCGGTGCAAGGAGAGGCGATCGACAATGCGCGAACGAAGGCACCACTGAACCCCAACTACCGGGTCTTCCCGGCCGATCCCCAAGTCGCGGCAATGGTGCAGCGCTACAAGGCGGAGGCGGCAATTGTAGCCAATCGCCCCGTCGGCACGCTGTTAGCGCCGCTCGCCAAAGGTGACGTATCTTCAGAATCTCAGGCTTCTTCGCTTATCGCCGACGCCCAGCTTTACGTTGCTCGCGATCGGGCGAAGGGAGCTGCGGAATTGTCTTTCATGAACAATGGCGGTGCGCGAACGGACTTAATCCCGGGGCAGGGTGGCGTCGTGACCTACGGCCAGATTTTCGCGATGCAACCTTTTGCCAATAATCTCGTGACGATCACCCTGACCGGTGCCGACATCAAGGCATTGCTTGAGCAGCAATTCGACAGTGGGCTCAACAGCGTAACGCGGCCAAACCTCCTCATGCCGTCTGCAAACGTTCGATTCTCATTCGACCGATCCCGCGCGGCGGGGCAGCGCATTGTCGAGGTCCAGGTCGACGGGAAGCTCCTCGATCCGGCGCGCAGCTACCGCGTAACGGTCAATAACTTCCTGGCTTCGGGCGGCGACAATTTCACCGTACTCAAGCGCGGGTCCAACCCGGTTGACGGTGGGCTCGATCTCGATGCGACCGAAGCTTATCTCAAGACAAATCCGCCCGTTCCCCAGCCGGGGCGAGTAGTCGATCTTACCCCGAAGACTTGGGCACCCGGAAAGTAAGTTGCAGTCTACCAATGCCTGGCTATCGTTCGATGGCTCGGTTGGTGTTGGGAGTTGCTTGATGCGCATTCTGTTCTGCGCCGGCCTGTTCACGCTGGCTGCCTGCCAAACCGTTGCCGTCCCTCCCGACACTCGCCAGGTCATCGCACCGGCGCTTGCGGTAATGGCCGCCGCAGACGCCGCTCCCGCTGGCTTTCCAGGCACATTCGGGTTCGAGGTGATGCGAGCCGACTTCGCCGGACCGCGTCTCTTCCTCAGCAGCTATCCTGACTATCGTGACCAGCGGAACTTGTCGGTCGCGATCGATGCGCGCGCCGTGCCCAAGTTCCGCAGCATCTACGGCGAGGATCTGAAGGCCGCGTTCATTGGCAGAAAGATCGAGGTCACCGGCTTGGCGCGCAGGCAGCGAATCGACTTCACCGTCAACGGGCGTCCGTCAGGAAAATATTATTTCCAGACACACGTCCGTGTATCGGACCCGGCCCAGATCCGGATTGTCGACTAGCGCAGCGGGGGCTCGTCGAAGCTGCGCAGCTTCCGGCTATGCAGCCCGTCACCTTCTTGCCGGAGAATGTCGAGCGCTTCGATTCCGATACGGAGATGCTGGCTAATAGCTCGCTCGTAAAAGGCATTAGCTTGGCCGGGCAGCTTCAGTTCGCCGTGAAGGGGTTTGTCGGACACGCACAGGAGCGTTCCATAGGGTACCCGAAAGCGATAGCCCTGCGCCGCCACGGTTGCGCTTTCCATGTCGATCGCGACCGCCCGGCTCTGGTTGAAGCGGAGCGCCGACAATGTGTAGCGAAGCTCCCAGTTGCGGTCGTCGGTCGTGACGACAGTACCGGTGCGGAAGCGGCTCTTCAGCCCTTCTTCGTTCTCGCCGGTGACGGTGACCGTCGCATTGTAAAGGGCGGTCTGTACCTCGGCGATTGCCGGAATGGGGATTTCCACCGGGAGAACGTCGTCAAGGACATGATCGTCGCGCAGGTAAGCATGTGCGAGAACATAGTCGCCGATCGTCTGGCTCGGGCGAAGGCCGCCGCAATGCCCGATCATCAGCCACGCTTCGGGACGGATCACCGCAATATGGTCGCAGATGGTCTTGGCGTTGCTTGGGCCGACCCCGATGTTGACCAGCGTGATCCCGTCGCCGTCAGCCGTCATCAGGTGATAGGCCGGCATTTGGTGCCGCCGCCAAACACCAGCGGCAATCTGTGCCTCCGCGTCTGCCAGGTCGCCATGCTCGTAGACGCCGCCAGGGACGGACAGCCCGGTAAAACGGCTTTCGGGATCGCGTAGCGCACCGATGGCGAAGCGTACGAATTCGTCCACGTAGCGGACGTAATTGGTGAACAGTACGAAGCGCTGGAAATGCTCTGAGGGAGTGCCGGTGTAGTGCTTCAGACGAGCTAGGCTGAAATCCGTGCGAAGCGCATCGAATAGCGCGAGCGGGCGGGTCGGATCGAGTGCGAGGTCCCAGGCACCATCCGCAACTTCGTCGCCGATGTGGACGAGGTCGGTTGAAGGAAACCAGCGGCTGAGCTCACCGGTCATGATGCCCTGCAAGTCGAGGTCTCCGCCGTCGAGCACATAGGGGTAAGGGATCTCGCTCGCGGACGTGCCAACGCTGACCTCTACCGGATAATCGCGCACCAGGTGGTCGAGCTGTTCGCGCAGATACTCGCGGAACAGGGCAGGGCGGGCGATGGAGGTCGTATAGATACCGGGCTGGTTCAGGCGTGCGAATGCGCGCGCCGGAGTCGGCGGCGGCGTTTCGGGATCATATTCGATCCGCAGTTCAGGGTAAGCGAAGGCGCCTTCGTCGCGGGCCTTGGGATCGGGCCGGGTGCCGTTCTCGGCATAGGCAGCAAGGGCTTTTCGGAGGCGGGCGACTGAGGCTTCGTAGCGGGTTTCAAGCTCGTCGAGGATTGATTCAATATCGTTCTGGTTCGTCATGAGTTGCCCGCTTGGCCTGACATTGTGGCACTGGCAAGACCGCTTGAAATACTAAGCAAGCTTATTATATGCACGCCACATGAAAGAACTTGCGTGGGAAATGGCCGAAACGAGTCGGATGATGCGGCGCTTTTATGATCGGCGCGCGTCAACCGTGGGTGTGACAACTGCCCAATGGCGGGTGCTGCTGCGCCTGGCGCGGGAACCTGGGCTCAAGCAGGTTGAACTGGCAGACCGGATGGATGTGGAGCCGATTACGGCGTGCCGTATTGTTGACCGTCTGGAAGAGGCCGGTCTTGTGGAAAGGCAGCGGGACCCTGATGATCGCCGCGCTTGGCGACTGGAGCTTACAGCCAAAGCCGAGCCAATCCTGAAGAGACTGGGAGATTTTGCCGAGGACATGGCAGCGGAGGCCTTTGCCGGGCTCACCGCAAGCGAAATCAAAGCGATGCGCGCCACCCTGGGCCGCGTCCGTGAAAATGTCGGCCGGATCGAAACGGCGGAACGGGTGTCAGCATGAACGAGATAAGTAAATTTGAAGGCGAAGCGGCGACGGAAGCGCCCGTGGATGCGCCCGTGATGCAGAAGCGTAAGTTGGTCGTTAAGAAGCCAGACCGTCGCTCCGTGCTGATGGTCTCGGTACCGCTCATCATTGCGATTGTCGGCCTGTTCTTCTGGTTAACCGGCGGCCGGACAGTCGAGACCGACAATGCCTATGTGAAGCAGGACGTCACGGCGATTTCGACCCAGGTCAACGGGCCGGTGGTCGCGGTTTATGTCGATGAAAACCAACATGTGAAAAAGGGCGACATCCTTTATCGGGTCGATCCTGCGCCGTTTGAGGCAGCCGTCCACGCCGCCGAAGCGCAGCTTGCGGCTGCGCGCCTCCAGACCAACCAGCTTGTTGTCCAGGCGTCCGGGACCGGCGCAGACATCGAGGGCGCGCAGGCTAATCTCGCGATTGCCCGGCGGGCCCTTGACCGGCAGGTTGCCCTGTTGAAGCGCGGCTTCACCACGCGCGCCGACTATGACGATGCGCTCAACGAAGTCACAAAGGCCGAAACGCAGCTCGCCGACGCCCGTGCACGGTCAAATAATGCCTCAGCTGCTATCGCGCCTGGTGGCAACCAGCCGGCCATTGCCGCGGCGCAGGCTGCGCTGGAGAAAGCACGACTGGATCTTGCGCATACGATCATCCGGGCTCCAACCAGCGGTATCGTAGCAAAATCGGACCGGCTCCTTATTGGCCAGAGTGCCATTACCGGGGTCGCCATGCTGTCGATCGTTGGCGACAAGCCGGCGTGGGTTGAGGCCAATTTCAAGGAAGGCGATCTCGCGAAGATGGCGGTCGGCCAGCCTGCCGAAGTCACCTTCGATGCCTATCCCGATCTGAAGATGAAGGGCCGCGTTGCCTCCCTTGGCGCGGGCACGGGGAGTGAATTTTCCGTACTCCCCGCCCAGAATGCCAACGGCAACTGGGTCAAGGTGACGCAGCGCGTGCCGGTCCGCATCGCCTTTGACGCCAAGCCGCCGCGCGAGATGATCGCAGGCCTTAGCTCAAACGTCGAAGTCCGCATCGACGGCCAGCGCTAGGGTCCGGTTCAAATGACGATCGAGCATCAGCTCGAGCCGGGTAAGCGGCTGCTGGTCACCGTCGCGGTGATGCTGGCCGTGCTAATCCAGGTGCTGGATACGACGATCGCCAACGTCGCGTTGCCGCACATGCAGGCAAGCCTTGGCGCGACGCAGGAAAGCATCAACTGGGTGCTGACGAGCTACATCGTCGCATCGGCAATCGCCTTACCGATCTCGGGCTGGCTGGCAGATCGCGTCGGCCGCAAGCGGCTGCTCATGTGGTCTGTCATCGGCTTCACTATAGCCTCGTTCCTCTGCGCGATTGCGCAGAGCCTTCCCGAGATGGTCGCCTTCCGGATTATCCAGGGCCTGACCGGGGCCTTCCTTGTCCCGCTAGCCCAGGCAACCCTGTTCGACATCAACCCGCCCGAACGCCATGCCCGAGCGATGGCGCTATTCGGCGGCGGCGTCATGATTGGGCCGATCATGGGCCCAGTGCTGGGCGGCTGGCTGACCGACAGCTTCGATTGGCGCTGGGTGTTCCTAGTCAATGTGCCTGTCGGCGCGGCCGCGACACTGATGTTGCTGCGCTTTATGCCTAAGAGCCCGCTCGAAAACCGGCGGTTCGATATCTTCGGATTTGCCATGCTGGGCTTGGCGCTCGGCAGTTTGCAGCTGATGCTGGAGCGCGGTCACCAGCTGGACTGGTTCGACAGCGTCGAGATCTGGATCGAGGCTGGACTGGTTGCATCGGCCGGCTGGTTGTTCATCGTCCATACGCTGACGGGTAAGCACCCGCTGTTCGAACGCTCCATCTTCGCCGACCGCAACTTCGCTCTCGGCTTATTGTTCATGCTCGTAACCGGCGTGCTTCTGCTCGCCGGGCTCGCATTGTTGCCGCCGCTGCTACAGAATCTCTACGGCTATTCGGTGCTTCAGTCGGGCATCCTGACGATGCCGCGTGGAGTAGGAACGCTGATATCGATGCTGCTGGCAGGGCGACTGGTCGGTAAAGTCGATCTGCGAATCCTAGTTGCCCTTGGAATGGGGCTCATGGGCTGGTCCCTGCACATGATGACCGGATTTGCGATCGAGCAGGGTAGTGGCCCGGTTATCTGGTCCGGCCTAGTCCAAGGTCTTGGCCTTGGTCTCGTGTTCGTGACCATGCAGAGCCTTGCATTTGCAACGCTCGCGCCCCGGATGCGCACGAGCGCAGCGAGCCTGCTGAACCTGTCGCGAAATATTGGCGGATCGATCGGCATTAGCCTCGTCGCGACCCTGCTCGCCCAGAATATGCAAAAATCGCATGCCGACCTCGCGAGCCACATCACGGAACAGGTCTTGCCGACGATCAGCGAAGGCGTGGTGTCCCAACTGGGATTGCCGGCTTCGAGCGCGCTAGCAATGGTGAACGCGGAAATCACGCGGCAGGCGGCGTTTATTGCATATCTCGACGACTTCTGGATCATGATGTGGCTGACATTCGCGTCAATTCCGTTGGTGCTACTTCTACGCCCGGCAAAACCGCCTAAGCCGGGGGAGCCTCAAATGGCGATGGCAGATTAATGTCGTGTGTGCTGGCGCTCCGTGTTTCGCCGCGCGCTGCAAGGGCTGGAATTGGCCCGTGGCGGGCAGGGGCTGACGGTCGCGAGGAACTCGAAGTCCGGGTCACTGCACCGCCGACCGATGGCAAGGCGAATGCGGAAGTGATCGAACTGCTCGCAAAGCGGCTCCGATTGACCAAATCATCAGTCCGGATCGTCGCTGGCGAGACTTCACGGCACAAGAGAGTGGCGCTGCCGCTCGACGAAGAGGCGGTGCGCTCTCTGCTCGGTTAGAGGCGGAGCGAGGGCACGTCGGACCTGAACGCAGCAAGCGCTGCAGCCTGCTCAGCTTTGCGCACCGCGAACTCGTTTTGCCCGACGTGATAGTTTCCTTCCGGCTCGGGCCCCGGGAAGGGGGCGGAGCCATCAGGCCTGAAAAAGCGATCGTGAACAAATGAGACATTCGCGATGCTGGGCCAAACTCGATCGCGCAGAAACCACTGGTCCCAGTTGGGCGTCTCCACCTGCTTTGAACGATAGCTTTCAATCATCGGCTTTAGTGGCGGCAAGACACCGCCAAGCCCGCCCCACATTCCGGCCAGCATGGGATCGGTGTGCGTCCACCAGTCTCTCATGACGTGAAAGGGCTTTCCGCTGTCCAGCCATTGGTGGACGGCGGCAGCTTCTCGAGAGTTGACCAGGCTATCGCAGTCGCGAACGAGGAAGCGGCGGACGGCGAGGTCATCGGCAACGAGAAACCGTCGGGTCAATCGATGGCGGGTTGAAGGTTCGCCGTCTTCGAACGAGACCTCGGCCCCTTCGGATTCTAGCGCTGAGCGTAGGTCGCGCGGCACGGATGCGTCGATGTAGAAGCGGCAAGTGAAAGTCGGATAGAGTTGGCGACTTTCCAGCAGATTGTGCAATGCACCTCTTAGGTATCGCGGGTTTTCACCCCAGAGGCTGAAGGAAATAATGTCAGTTCCGCCGGGGCGCGGGCTACCAAACTCGATGTGCGGAGTAGATGTGCTCGCCTGCTCATATTTTCGAGAAATGGCGCGCTCGCCCCATTTTCTCGCGGCGTCATCGTCGCCTAGCTGGTGGGAGACTGTTGCCAATCCATCGAAGGCAGCAACTTCTGCACCACCCAGCGCTACATAGCGCTCCAGTGTTTGGCGTGCTTGCGCAAACGCCCGGGTTCGCTCCTGGAGCACTGCGAGATTGAGCAACAATGGCAGGTTGTCAGGATAATCCGTGATCACTCGCTCCAGCAGGTCGCGGGCCGGCTGAAACGCCCCGTCGAGGAACAGATAGTAGGCTGCCTGAAGCGGTAAGTCTGGAGTAGGGGCCTTGGGGTCGAAAAGCTCAAACAGCAGCTTGAGAGCGGGTCCCTTGCGACCTGCGCTCCACTCTGCATGAGCTTGCTGGCTCCAGCTTTTTGGTACGCCCACCCGCGAGCTCCTGCCGTTCATCCGCTCCGCACACTATGACGGGCGCATTAGTCGCTGCGAAGCGCCTATTTCGGAGCCAGCCATGATGAGAATGACCGCTGCTGGAAGAGTCGCCGTTCCGCCTTTCTCACACGCATGCATGGCTAATTTCCATTCTCGGGCTTTGTGCTCTTGCCGTAATGGCCATCAGGAGAAGGAGAATGGAACGCTCTGAATTAGACCCTACCGACAACCACGATATGTGGACTTCGGGTCGTAAGCTTGGGGCAAAGCGACCGCTGAAACTTCAGCAGATTTGGGCGATCAGGTTTTGGCTGGATCGCGAGAAGAGGGTGAGGGACCGCGCGCTGTTTGACTTGGCGATCGACAGTAAGCTTCGGGGCTGCGATCTCGTGAAAGTACGTATTTGTGATCTAGTGTCCGGCGGAAAGGTGCGCAGTCGCGCCATCGTCATTCAGCAAAAAACCAAGCGGCCTGTACAGTTTGAGTTGATGGAGCCTGCGCGTTCCAGCCTGCTAGCATGGTTTGAAAAGCGCAAAGGTGGGTTCCAAGATTATACGTTTCCGAGCCGGATTGATCACAAGGCACACTTGAGCACCCGGCAATATGCGCGCCTTGTCGATGAGTGGGTAACCGGAATTGGCCTGAGGAAAGAGGATTACGGAACGCATTCCCTCCGAAGGACCAAGGCTTCGATTATCTATAAGCAGACCGGCAACTTGCGAGCCGTGCAGATACTTCTCGGTCACACCAAGATTGAAAGCACTGTTCGCTATCTTGGGGTCGACGTCGAGGATGCTCTGACCATAGCCGAAAGCACTGAAATTTAAGCAAAAGGGGCGGCGCCCTTAGTGGCGCCGCTTTGCTCGCCGCCTTCGCTTGAGCACTGGTCATCGTCAACAGGGCGGGTCTTCATCCTTCCCGAAAACGCCCGCCCGCATCTGACAGCCAAATCCGACTGGATCGGCTTGAACGACCATCGTGCTCTCAGTGTCGATCGCCTCGCAGATTGCGTCGATTACCTGTCGCTGCAGAGCGCCTGCGACGGGGGGTTTTACTCGAACGCTGATCTTGGCGCCGATGCGCGCGCGCAATGCAATTCCAGTGATTCTTCTCATTTTCGTCGAAATGGAACAAAAGAAGAACAAATGCAAGCTGAGCGGTGCCGGGCTCAATCAGCGCATAACAGACTCGAAACGCTGACGTGCGCCTGACAGTCGGGCAATATCCTCGTGTTAAATTTTCGTTAGACTCGACTCGGCTCACATGCTTATTCCGCGCGCGGAACGACGGGTGTCGTCGTGCCGTTCCCTGTCACTGATTGCAGAGCGCCGATCCCCTTGATCGGCAGCCGCCAACGCAGCGGTCATTGAAGGGAGGCATCATGCGCCAATCGATCCTGACTATCTTGGGGACAGCCACGCTCTTTATTGCGGCTCCGGCCACGGCTCAGGAGGTTCCGCTCATCCCAGGCGATTATTGGGAAGTCGCCGAGATCGACGTTAATGATGGAAGTGGACCGGCCTATGCCGATTATCTCGCCTCGCGGTGGCGGCAGAACCAGGAATTTGCGAAATCAAAGGGGTGGATCAAGGATTACATGGTCTTTTCCGTCGTGAATCGGCGCGCAGACGAACCTGATCTTTATCTCGTCACCATCTTTGAACGCGCGCCCACAGCTTCAGAGCAAATGGCGCGTGAAAAAGAGTTCGACGCCTTCTTGAAGACTAACGCTCGCCAGGAAGGTGCTGCGTTCGCTGCTCGTGGCGCGATGCGGAAAGTTGGAGGAGAAATGCTGCTGCAGCGGCAGTTGTTCAGAAAGTAAGCTGTAGGCTGCCAACGCGACGCCGCCGAACGGACTAGGCTTTGGATCCCAACGGTGGAGGGTTCCCGGCTGACCACAACAGCCGGGAGCCGGCTGTTCGCTTGCAACCGCCTTCCAAGCATTGCGCCAGCCCACGATGCCCGTTTCATGTTTCGGCCAAGTTGTTCAGCGAAGCATTGCGAAGCGAGCAGCGACTCAAGGCGGTCATCAGCGGAGAGTCGAACGTCGTCACTGTAGTGGCGACCGCGCACCAAGATCTGGTCCGAGACCACAATATATCTAAAGTTCGCTTGTTCCAGAGGCACTCCAGTTTTGGATTGCATTCAACTGCGAACGGGTGCAGTCTGCGGCGCTAAAGCCTGAGGAGAAGTGCGATGAACGCAGTCATTCTCTTGGCGACCGCGGCGTTCACGATCGCAAGCGGAGTATCCCCTGAACCCACAATTCCGCGACCGGAAGCTGCATCTCACTTTACAATTTTGGGTGTAGGGACCGCTGCCGGATCGCCAGCACGCTATTACCAAGTTGCCTCCTCTGCGGATGTCGACGGGGACGGCCGTGTTGACACCGGAGTGCTGAAGGTCAGATGCGTGAACGGTCAGGTTGCCGCTGCCAGTTACCGCTATCATGAGTGGAGATGGAACAATGCCGCCGGGCGAACGGCCGGCGACCCTTCACCACGATTAGAGGGTGACGTAGCGCTTGTGAAGAACTGGGATGCCAGTACGCCCGAGCTGCGCAGCATGAAGGTACACTATGATGTCAAAAAGAACACCAAGGCTCGGCTTGCAGCGCAGAGCTCGGCTCAAAACGAGTGGCTTGAGTTGACGCTGAGCGGAACGGCTGACCTTTGCACCGATGGCGCGCGCACCAAGAATCTGAACAGCTCTAAGTCGAATTAATCAAGAATGTCGCGCAGCGACGCATGCAGTGACCGGATCCCTGTTCGAACATCTCTTTCTTGATCGCTGTGCAGAGGTGGACAAACGAGCACACAATGTTCGTCTTCCAACCCGCGCAGAGTCGTGACGTTCCAGGTAATCGCAATCGCGTATCCGGTCGTTCGCTCAGCAATTCGCGGCGCGGCTGACGGTGACACATTCCGGCTATGACCGCGACCCATTGCGGACATTAGGGTGGTGCTTCAGAAAGCGGTATGGTTCGCTTTCTTGTGCTTGCGTTCGCACTCTTCATCCTTGCTTCGTGCAGCCCTCAAAGCAGCCGCATCGATGGCCCGTATCTGCTCGACATCACGGACATCCCAGAAGATGCGATGGTTTGTTACGAGCTACCAAAGGGCGATTGCATTGGCCGTATCGAGCAGACCGTGTTCACCGTCGGCTCCAACGAAGACTACATCGTTGCAGCAAGGCATCCGCACAAGTTTGAAGACACGACGCTCGACCGGTCGCGCACCGAATATTTCTACCTCATTCGAGCGCTTGACGGCCCTTTGGTTGACCCCGACGTCACTGTGCGGGGCCCGTTCAGCCGAGCGGATTTTGAGCGGGAGCGGCAACGCCTGGACTTGCCTGCCTTCTCCCACGAGATTGCGAGCCTGAACTGACACGCGGCTGCGGCAGCGCTCCACCCTGCAACGACCTCACGCCGGCCCAGGTAGCTTTGATCCGTTTCCGACCGTTCGTTCAGCGTAGCGTTGAAGTCGGGCTGCGACCCAAAGCTGACTCTGCGGACCTCCGTAAAGCAGGGGCACCAGCACCCCTGCGTTGAGTAAGGTTCATGCGCCCGTTACATGCTACCTATGACCGTCGTTGCCGCTTACCTTTATCGGAATGGACACCGAGTCCGTGAGGTGTCGATCGATGAGAAAATCGAGAGCGCCGAGCAGAAGAGCGAGTTTGCCTGGATTGGGATAGCCGACCCTTCCGAAGAAGAGATGTCGAAACTCGCAGCGAACTATGATCTTCATCCGCTCGCGGTCGAAGATGCGATCAAGGCAAACCAACTTCCAAAAATCGACGTTTACGACGATCAGCTATTCGTGGTGGCACGCACCGCCCATCTGGTGGATGACCATATTGACTATGGCGAGACGGCAATCTTTGTCGGGCACAGCCACATCATCAGCGTGCGGCATGGATCGACCAGAGCTCACACGACGCTTCGCGAGCAGTTGGAGAAGACGCCGCGTTTCCTGATGCACGGCGTCGACTATGTGCTTCACGCCATCTTGGATTTCGTGGTTGATGGCTACCTCCCTCTCATCACTGACCTCGAAGAAGAGGTCCTCGAGATGGAGACCAAAGCGCTCAATGGCATGCTTGGGCGCGAGGAAGTCAACCGCATCTTCACTGTGAGACGTGAACTGATCCGCTTCCAGCGCATCCTTGGACCGATGGGAGAAGTAGCGCAAAAGTTGGCGCGGCTGGAGTTGCCGTCCATTGACGCTGAGGTCCGCATCTACTTCCGAGACGTTCAGGACCACGTTCGCCGAACCCAGGCACGCGTGGACAGCTTACGCGAGGTCCTCACGAGCGTCTTCGAACTGAGCACTTTGCTGGAACAGCAACAGCAGGGCCGCATCACCCGTCAGCTGGCGGCCTGGGCCGCCATTCTGGCGGTGCCAACGGCAATTGCCGGCATCTATGGCATGAACTTCGAGAACATGCCTGAACTAACCACGCGCTACGGGTATTTCGTCATCGTCGTGACTATCGGGGTGATCTGCCTGATACTGTATCGCCGTTTCCGTAAGCTCGGCTGGCTTTAAGTGGAGTCAGACTTCCGATTCGCGATGAGCCGCAAATGGGCGAGCATCCACAAGAGTCCAACGACGAGATAGTCGACCGCGGATATAAGTGCTGCGACATAGGTCTCTAGTCCATTGGTGGCGCGTCGCTCCATGTCTATCGGTTATCGTTCCTAATGCCAGCTTTCTACCCAAAGTTGCGCGTCAACTTTCGACCCACAACGGACCACTGATTGCTATCGGTAGCCGCCACCTCTTCGATTGCCTCGACTAGCTCGCAATCCGGTTCGGGGCCTGTGTTCAGCGCGATGTGCGCCACTCGATTTGTGACCCAACTGCGCAACTCGTCCTTTGTCAGAGGAAGCTCGAAAATGACGCCTGCGTGATAAGTATCCGTCCACCGCAATCGGCATTTCAGCGGCGGTAGATCCGGCAGGCGCAGAATAACGACGCCCAGCCTGCGGATGGAGGTAACCGTCCGTAGTTTAGCCCCGCCTTCGGAGATGTCCTGAATGTAACCGGCGTAGTGTCGCTGTCCGATCTGAATGCGGGCACGACACTGGATGCCGAAACGTGGATGCTTGCGCCGTCGTTGGGTTGGGGTGGACAAATCTGACGTACGACAAAGATACATCTCAGGCAGGCCTCGTATCCATTGGACGACGGATTTAGAGCGCTACCTCAAAGCTACCGTTAACGAAGCGACCGCTTCGGGATAAAATCCCAAGGTTACTGGCGGCCCGAGGTGCCGTTTTTGATTCATTCGTTCAGCAAACGACATGATGGGCGGGCTGCGACCCATTGCGGTCGTTAATCGTGAGTGTCACTGTCCCGCAACGAGTCCGTTTGCGCACATGCCTGCTTGGAAGCGGACTTTGACTGTTGCATTCCTATCCAATTGGTAGGCCATAATGATATTATTATTATTAGTTCTTGCGTTAATTTCACTGCAAGTATTCATGGCAAGCAAATCTGCGGCTGTAATTGAGATCAAAAAGCCTAGCCTGAACTACAAGCAATGTTTTGACGCATTTTTTACCCACGGCCGGATTTTTGCTCGGATTTCCATAGTTAGTATTTTTATATTATTGCATATTGCTGCGAATATTTTGTTGGATGGAGGCGCTCTGAAATATGCGCAGTTTGCGTCGTTCCTTGGGGCGTTAATGGCGGTGGCGGCGATCCACCTTCATTATGAAAGTAAAATACTGGGCGATTAAGCAACTTGGCGTCGGCATGCCAACCCATTGCGACGCGCATCTGTACCGCTGGCCGTGATCCAGTTTCCGGCCGTTCCTTCACCTTAGTCTAGGAAGTCGGACGTCGACCAAAAGTCGCCATTCAACCCCCGCTACGACCGACAATGAAGCCCAGGAAAAGGCGTTTCGTAGCTGCAAAGCGGAATTTCATCGCCCGTGTATCGACGGCTAAGCAGGAGACTGATAGCGACAGACGATGCCGTTGCATTCGTCCCTTAAGGCCCTGCTCGATAACGTTCTCGACGCTGTCGTGGTGGTTGATCGCGACGGTATCATTCGCGGATGGAATCAGGTCGCCGAACGATCATTCGGGTGGACAGAGAAAGAAGCGATTGGGCAGTCACTAGGCGAAATGATTGTCCCGCCAGAACACCGCGATGGCCACCGACGGGGCATGGAACGCTTCAACCGAACCGGCGAAGCGCATGTACTCAACAAAAGGCTGACGCTCAGTGGACTTACCAAAAGCGGACTAACAATTCCGGTTGAGCTGACGATCACTGAGGTCCGGACGCCGACCGGAGCAGCATTTGTCGGATTCCTGCGCGATGTCAGCGACCAAGAGCGGGCTGCTCTGCAGACCAAGCAGCTCGCGCTTGAAAGCCGCCTGATGTTTGAATTGACCGCCCTCGCATCCGAACGCCCAACCCTTGATGAGGCATTTGAAGCGGCGCTCGATGCAATCTGTGAACTGACTGGTTGGCCCTTAGGTCATGCCTATGACGTGTCCGAGGACGGAGAACGGATGGTATCGCGCGGCTGGAGCCGAGATGCTCGCGAAATTGCGCCTGCATTCGTGGATCGGACAGAGAAAACAACGTTCTCGAGGGGAGTCGGCCTGCCCGGGCGAATCCTCGACACGGGCAAGTCGGCGTGGATTGAGCGTACTAGCAAGGATGCCAACTTTCCTCGTGCGGGCCTAGGATTTGAAAGCGCGTTCGGGTTTCCCGTTTTGAGCCGAGGACGATGCATCGCGATCTTCGAATTTTTTTCTCGCGATTCCATGCCTCCCGACGAGCATATTCTGAAATTGGTGCAATCGCTGGGCGCTCAAGTCGGGCGGGTGTTCGAGCACCGACGGACTGAAGAGCGGCGTCAGATTCTCATGAACGAACTCGCGCATCGGACGAAAAACCTGTTGTCCGTAATCCAAGGCATCGCACAGCAAACTTTCGGCAAGAAGGACCAAGTCGACTCTAATGAAGCCTTGCAGCTGTTTTGCGCGCGACTGAGCGCGCTTGGACGGGCCCAGACGGTATTGTTCGGCGATAAACCTGGTGAGCTTGCGCTAGGAGAAATAATTAGACGTTCGGTCGAGGGCTGCGGAGTCGATTTCCAGCGCGTTGGCTATAATGGACCGCTCATTGAACTGGGAAGTTCAGCAAGCGTCATGATGTCGCTTGCAATACATGAATTGTGCACCAATTCGTTCAAGTACGGTGCGTTGTCGGTCGGCGAAGGGAGGGTTGCAATCACTTGGGAAGAGTCATCCAGCGGACCCAAGGGCTTCAATCTGCGCTGGGAAGAGTTGGGCGGCCCACCAGTCGTTCCACCTCTGAAAACTGGTTTCGGGCATCAAATTCTGCAACGTGCAGTTGAACGCGAAACAGGCGGACGAGCACAGATCAGTTTCGAAGTAAGCGGGCTCGTTTATGAGCTTAACGATGCTTCATTCTTCTGAGATTCATTGAGCGCGGGGGCGGTCGGCTGATCGTGCGGAAATAGCCTGTGCAATGTCCGCTTTCCACCCATTTCAGCCGTTCGCGAGGTGCGCGCGGGTTGGTCCATCTACGGCCGATAAGGGTGGAAAGCGGTCATTAGCCGGACACCGTCGTTCGGTTCCGCATGGTCCAATAAAGCGCGCCGCTGATTGCCGTACTTCCGATCAACCAAACGAGGTCGCGCCAACCCCAAATCCCGCCTGACCAATATGGATTTGATCGGATCAGCGCGATCCAAATCCCTGGCGTAAACGCCGTGACAACCGCGAAATCCAAGCCAGCCAATAGAAGGATGAATCTCAAAACCGGAGCGCCGGTCCGCTTCGTCAATTTAGGCGCCAGCGAAATCACGTAGCCTAGCAATGCGGTCCAAACGATGGCGAGCAGCGCATAGGCCTTAATGACCGCGCTTCGCGCTATGTCGGTGAACAATCCATCATCGAGCTGCAAAAGATACATCACGATTGCCGCGAAAGAGATGAAGTTGATCCCACCGGTCAGAAGCCACGGCATTAGATTTTTCGTTCGGGTCGCTTCCATCGCAGCCAGTTTGGCGCTTCATCCTAATGACCGCAATGGGTCGGCGTTAGTCGCTACGCCATTTGCTGAACGAAGGGCTGGGAACGAGGCAACATCTGCCTGGCTATTCGTGACTTCTGACCGGGGTGGAAAGCGGTCATTAGCAATTGATGGATGGCTCAGCCCTCAGTCCAGAACGAAATTGAGGTGTGTCCCTTCGTCGCCACCGGGACGCCATTGATATCCTTAGCGGGACCGAACCGCGCCCTCCGCAGCAAAAGCCTGCAAGGTATGGCGTCTAGCCGCTTGTACGCACTGGAACGGATCACTTTGCAGCTGCTCACTCGACCATCGGCACCGATGTCAAACGCTATGGTGACGTAGCCCTGCTCGTCAGCCCTGGCGGATGCGTCAGGATAGTCGGTGGGCTTGATCCAATCACGACGATTCAGAGGCGTTGCGCCACCAAAATCGCTCTCCGGCAGGGACCATGGAGCTTGGGCGAGCGCCGGCGAACAAATCAGAAGTACACCAAGTGCCGATGACAAAAATTTCATCCAGTCACAATACGTCCGACTTACCCACGTGCAAGGCATTCCTAATGTCCGCAATGGGTCGGAAGCTGACGCTAGCGCTATGGCGTCGCCCGCCCGTCATCGCTGCGTTCGATCCTTCAGTAGCGGAACGCACAAGGCGAGTTGCATCATCCCGGATTCCGGGTCGAGCAGCGGAGCGGCCGCGGTAGCTGCCGCCTCGTCGTCGAGCGCCTTCTTTGCCGCCACGAGGGCGGTCCCGCTTTTGCCATCAAGGGCGAGCGCTGCGGCGCGGTCGGCCTGGCGTGAAAGCGCAGCGCTTTCGTCACCCTTCGACCGCGCCGCCGCTGCCCGATAGGAAGCATGGCAGCCGTTGAGCCGCGGGTCGATCACCGAAGCAGGAACCAGAGAGCGAAGCGCAAGCGAGCCGTTGCCGGCTGCTTTGAAAAAGGCTCCGCAGCGCGTATCTTCCGAAGTGCGCCAGTCGGCGAACTCATCGGCCGAGAGACTCCTTTTCTTTTCCTCGGCCTCTTCCGCATACAAAGCTACGAAGGCGAGCCCCACGTCGTAGTTCATTTCGCCGAAATTCGCTGCGTCTTCGCCCAGTCGGCCGTGGATCGCATTCAGCCGCTCGTTGGGAAGCGTCGGCTTGCCGGTTCTCTGCAGCCACAGCGCATAGCCGGTGCACTGCATCTGACTCAGCCGAGCACTCGGCATAGCCGTCAACTTCAGCAGTTGCCCCATGGTTAGCTCATCAAGGGCCGTTCCCGTCTGCTCTTTGCCCTGTCTAACCTTCTGATCGAGAAATTCTTGGGGCAGCCCCTGCAAGGCAAGTACGGCAAACAGAAGCTGCAGCAACATCGTCTTTTCCCCCTCTAAAGAGACATTGCCGCCAGCCTTGATCCGGTCAAGCGCAATGCCCGCTTCGGGTCACGGTAAGCCCTGACGCAATTAGCTGTACGAACGACCGGGAACGGTATCGAGGCCGCCTAGATGAGCGCGACGTCCTAGCGGGGTAGAAAGAGGACATTCAGCTGCGCTGGCGCAGGGTGAAACGATGAAGAAGTCTATCGTCGGAGCGTTGTTCTCGATCATGATCGCCGCGCCTGCTGGTGCGACGGGCGGGCTAATATGCCGGACTCCCGACCCTCGCCAGATAGAGCTGAGCCTTGTGATCAGCCATACGATAGTGTCGTCGGTAGTCTCGGCGTCTCTTCGCGAAGGACGGTCAGATGTGCCGGTTCGCGTTGCGCAATCGTGGCTGGATCCCAGTGAATTGCGTCTCGACTTGGTCGATCCCAATGCCCTTAGGCATGAATTGCGATTACGCGTAAAACGCTACGGCGAAACGTTCGACGGGACGCTGTGGCGGGGCGGCAAGAAGCGCTGGGTGCGGTGTCGCGAGAGTTAGCAGCCGCGCGCTCCGCTTGTCCGCAATGGCTCGGCTGGGACCGGTATGGGTTGCCGTGTGCCGTGACATGAAATGCTAAACGAACAGCCGGAAACGAGATGCGGGCGGCGAAGCGGCACTGAGGCTGGGCGTGGTGAAAGGCGGACATTTTGCATCCCCGCTGATATGCTTGCGCTGAAATGGGGGGCTTATCCGCAAATGGCTCATAGGATTGGCGGCCGTCTTAGCCTTAGTTTCAATTTCGTTCTTGGTGAGTCCTTGGCCCAGCATACTTCTGGTCCGCGCCGTATTTGACCATGGCGCCGCGGAAGCTTCACGGAAGCTGGAGCCGTACTTGCCCTCCGCAGTGGCTACCACCACTCACCGCTACGATCCGGCCAACCCGAGCGCCGTGCTTGACATCCATCGTGCAGTTGAAGGGGCAACTGGGCCGACGGTTGTTTGGGTGCACGGTGGCGGTTTCGTGTCGGGTCAGCGACGCGATATCACCAACTATGCGAAGGTTTTGGCCGGACATGGCTTCACGGTAGTCAACGTCGATTACACAATTGCGCCGGAAGCCCATTATCCGGAACCCGTCCGTCAGGTGAGCCAAGCCTTGGCCTATCTGAGCCGGGAGGGTGCGAAGCTGAGAGTGAATGCCGACCACATGGTTTTGGCTGGCGACAGCGCGGGTGCTCAAATTGCTGCTCAAAGCGCGGCGATCATCACTAATCCCGCATATGCCAAGCTTGTAGGTATTGAGCCGGGCATCCGGCCAGAGCAGTTGGCCGGCGCTCTGCTGTACTGCGGGGTCTACGACATCTCCGGCATGGGGCGCGATGGCGGAATCTTAGGGTGGTTCGTCCAATCAGCAGGATGGGCATACAGCGGCAAACGTGAATGGCGGGACGATGCGCGGTTTCGCACCATGTCAGTGGCACCGCACCTCAATAGCAGCTTTCCGCCGGCTTTCGTTAGCGCTGGGAACGCTGATCCACTCGGGCCTCAATCCGTGGCCATGGCCAAGGCCCTTAAACAGGCGGGAATTGCGGTCGAGACGTTGTTTTACCCGAGCGATTATAAGCCGCCGCTCGGTCACGAATATCAATTCGACCTTACTGGTGAGGCCGGTAGGATGGCGCTGAGAAAGTCCGTGACATGGTTGCGACAACTGCCACGCTGATGTCCGCTTCGGGGCGCAGCCAGAACGCCCGTTTCGGACCCAACGACCGGAAACTGAAAAGGAGCGACCTGGATCAGCTCAAGATCTTAGCGAGTGGCAAGTGGGCATTGTCGCCAACTTATTCCGCTACTGCTGCCGCCTGCGCGCTTGCGACCAGCTCCTGAAGCGCAGCCATGTGCGCGGCGAATGCCTTGCGCCCGGCGCGTGTAAGCGACGCCCAGGTACGCTGCCGCCCATCTTGCGCCGCCTTGCGGAGGCGAACGTAGCCCTCCTCGCCCAGCGCGGCGAGATGCTTGGACAGCACGGAGTCGCTCACCTCCACAATGTCACGAATGGTAGCGAATTCTGCTTCTTCTACGCGGGCGAGGAGTGCTGCGATCTGCAGCCGCGCTGGGGCGTGAAGTGTGGTGTCCAGCCCGCCGCTCATGGCCTAGCCTTCTTATTTAGATCAGAGCGGTAGATTTTCTCCCAGCGCAGGCTTGCGGCCGTGCAGATCACGAAGGTGATGGCGCCGAAAAGATAGCCGACCGGCTCAGCGCCGCCCCCATCCCGGGCCATCGCTGAAGCCGCCGCCATGGCGAGCACGAATAGCGTGATAAAGATCGTCAGCGGCCGCGTGGCTCCGGGTTGCCAACCGGAAACGAACATACCGTCACGGCGCCGGTCCTCGCTAACGCAGACAATTAGCAGCGCCATTGCGACAACGATCATCGCGCCGGCCTGCACGGTTGGCTGTGCGAGCCCCGCAACTAATATGCCTTCAGCTAGACCGAACATTGCATGGCGATGAAAAGGCCAGCGCGCGCGCTGGGCAAGTTTCATTTCGGTCCGGTCTACTTCGGCCAGCGTCGCAGCGGCTTCGTTCGGGTTCATGGCGTGGGCCTCTCTTTCCATCTTGGAAACTGACTAACGCCAACTTTCCAATATGGCAAGTAACTTCTTTCCTAGCTGGAAAGAAAGTGAATGACCTCATCATCGAGTCCGCATCCGAATGTCGTAACTCAATCCCTACTCGCTCGAGATGAGGCGGGGTCTTTAGTAACTTGATATGCTAAATGAACGGGCGAAAACGGAATCGGAGCTACTTGGATCACCGCGACGTCGTGGCGGGCCAGCAAGGCTTAGCGGAGGGCAGGGGGCGTGCAGTCCGGCGCGTTTCGAGTGGTTCAAGCTCCCGGAAATTGTGGTAAAAGCCTCGTCTTGGCAAAGGCGTGACCGATGGACGACTTTGTTGTCCGCGAGAACATCAAGCGCTTTGAGGCACAACTCCAGTGCGTGGCTGACCGCAGGCAGCGCGCGGTCATTGAGAAATTGCTCAAGGCTGAGCGTGAGCGGCTCCTAGAGCTCGCGGAGTCGAAATCTTCTGCGGCGTTGGCTCAAACTGGTGGCGCATGACAGGCTTTGCTTTTGCGTTCGTCGGTAGCCGATCACTCGACGCCTTGCTTATGCGGCAAGACTAGTCTGGAGAGCCGCCCCATCGGGTTTTGCCTGCTAAATCGCGAGCTTGCTTGCGTCCTCTTCAGGCGGGCATTCTGGTGGACAAGGCGCCGGCGGCGGGTCAGCCGAGGCCGGCGGTTGCTCGAGTGGGGAGGGTTCGATGAAAGGATTAACTTCGGGCGGTGGCTCGCCGCTCGGCTCCTCAAATGGTAGTTCCTCTGGGTTAGTCGCGTCCATTTTTCTCACCTGTTCAAGCTGCCGGGTCCTTCTCCAGATAGGCGGCAAACCAGCGAACAGCATCATCTAGCACCATATCGAGGGCGCCTTCCTCCTCGAACAGATGACCGGCGTTCGGAATGATGACCAATGCCTTCGAGCAATTGAGGCGATCGGCTGCGTCGCGGTTTAGATCGATTACCGGGCCGTCGTTGCCGCCCACCAGCAGCAGGGTCGGCGCTGCTACCTCGACCAACGCGTGGCCAGCAAGATCGGGTCGACCGCCGCGTGATACGACCGCTTTGATTGCCTCCGGCATCTGTGCAGCCGCAAGTAATGCGGCCCCAGCGCCAGTGCTGGCACCGAATAATCCGACGGGCAGTGCACGCAATTCAGCTTGGTTGGCCGCCCATTCAACAGCAATCTTAAGTCGGCTCGCGAGCAGTTCGATATCGAACACGTTAGAGCGATCCGCTTCCTCCGCCAGCGTCAACAGGTCGATGAGGAGTGTTGCGAAACCAGCGTGGTTGAGTCCGGCAGCTACATGCGAGTTGCGCGGGCTATGGCGACCACTTCCGCTGCCGTGCGCGAAGATGATTAAACCGCGTGGCTGATCCGGAACGGCGAGAAATGCTTCTAGTGAGACATCGAGGTGCTCAATGGTGACTGGAACTGTGTCAATCATCGCTCACAATCCAAAAGGATAAGTTTCTGGGGCGCCATGTGGCCGCTCGTGCCCCAGCGGCGTGACGGCGCGGCTTTCGTCAAACCAAACGAAGGCGTCATATTGGTCTCGCGGGACGCTCTGGAAATAGTGACTCTGCAGCTCGGTCTCGGGGCGATAGATGACGCCGATTGCGCGTTGCAGAATAGGCTTGGCCAGTGCTTCGCGCAGATCGTGTTTGCGGCAGTCATTCCAGACGGTCAACGAACGTGCGTGGCCGCTATGGTGGAAAGCCTGTTCAAGACTTTCGGGTCGTGATGGCCTAACCATCTTGACTTCCATCTCCGCGCCCCAGTCGCTGGCGGCCGCAACCGTGCCGCGATGTGTGCCGAAGCCGATGGCGACCATGCGATTGCTGAATGCGGCCCTGCTGAGTTCGCCGATGTTGGTCTCGCCGTACCACCCCATCGCGGTCGCAGCAGCGTCGCCAATATGACTGTTGTGCGCCCACACGACGGCTTTGGTTCCTGGCCCGCGCGCGCTAAGTACAGCTTGCAGAGTGGCAAACATGTGGCGGTCACGCAGATTCCAGCTTTCCTTGGAATTGCGGACCATCGCCCGGTAATAACCCTCTGCCGCACGAACAATACGGGCGTTCTGGTAGGCGTCGAACCATTGCTCCCCGTCCTTGCTGACATAATGGAGTCTGCGATCGAGCAACGCTTGGAGCTGTGCGACTGCTTGATCTTCGCAGCGCTCAAGACCAGCATTAACCGCCAGGCCATAGTGTGATGGCTCGTCCTGCCAAGGAGTCAGACAACCGTAGCGCCATCTTGCGCGTGCGGCTTCCGCCGGGTCGACATCGTCGAGATAAGTGAGAACTGCCTCGATTGACGAACCGAGACTATAGACATCCAGCCCGTAGAAGCCGGCTTCAGCCTCTGAGGAGCGGCCCTCATTGAAGTTACGTAGCCAGTCAGCAAACGCGAGCACTTCGTGGTTGCGCCACATCCAAGTGGGAAAGCGAACGAACGGTTCGCCGGCGCGAGGACGGGATCGATGATGTCGGACGTAGCCATCGATTCGTGCGGCGTCAGGCCAGTCGGCCTCGACTGCCACAACGGTAAATCCATGGTGTTCGATTAACCACTTGGTGATCGCCGCTCGCGCCGCATAGAATTCGGACGTGCCATGCGTGGACTCGCCCAGCAAAACGAGGTCGGCGTTCCCGAAAATATCGAACGCTGCGCCGAACTCCTCAACGTCCCACGGACTGGGGAGAGGAGTGCCATGGGCTCGGAGGAGCCGCGCTAATGCGGCCTGTCCTGACGATTCAACTTCTTCGGCGAGTCCGGCGGTCATAGCTCGGCGCACCTTTCAAGGTCTCCGCCCTAATTAAAACAGCGGCCACCCTCGTGGGGATCCGTGAATCCCCGTAGGCGAGGATAGAGCTAGCTGCGGCTTTGCTGTCTCGATCATACGGGACCGCCCTGCTCATCGGAATTTTGACGGCTGGACGAATGGCCCGAACGGGGAGGGGCCAGCTTGGATTAGCACCTGACTGCAGGGGGTTGCTCCAGGTGGCGCGGGAGGCTTGTCGAAATGAATGACCGCTTAGAAATGCAAAACGGGGGGAAATAATCCCCCCGTTTCAGACTCTGGATCACCGCCGAGCCGACTAGCCGCGCTCGACAGCTATACGCTTGGCATTGGCTAATGCCTTCTCATCCTTTGGTACGGTGACGGTGAGAACGCCGTCTTTGAACTTGGCCTTGATCTTGTCACCCTGAACCGAGGACGGGAGCTCAAGCACCCGCTCGAAAGAGCCGTAGGTCCGCTCAGCGAGCCGATAGCCTTCCTCCTGTTCCTCGCGCTGCTCCTGTTTCTCGCCAGAAATGCGCAGGAAGCCGTCCTCAAATGAGACGTTCACATTGTCAGCGTCCATTCCCGGCAGTTCGGCTGTCACCTTGAAGGCCTTAGCAGTCTCGGTCATGTCGATCGCGGGAACGGCTGCGCCGCGCGGAAACCGGATGTTCGGCATTTTCAACGGGAAATAGTCGAATATTCGATCTACTTCACTGCGTAGCTGGCTAAACGGCTCAATTAGTTGTTCGGTCAAATCGGTCGAACGGCGCTTTGCGGTAGCGGGTACGCGACTAGTCGATTCCTTCACGTCCATGACACATCTCCCAATGATGGCGTGGTGAAATTAGGTATTTTATCTGCCTGATTCGATACGCAATTTTCCGGACGTTATGCGGCCATTACGGTGGAAAACAGGCTACGTGACGGGCGGAACGGAAAACCAACGAGCGGGAAAACCCAGCCAGCGCTAGCCCGCCACAACAATGATGGTATCGGGCGCGGTCCGACTTGCGGCATTGCGGAGCTGCTGCCCATCACCATCAGCTCTCGCTCCACGGAAAACAGCGCTCGCGATCTTCCTGCTGGTGCGTTGGTCCGGCGATCTCACAGGTTAAGTGAGCGGAACAAATAGCAAGCTCCGACACTGAGCATCGGTTCGGCTAGTCGACTGTCGGCTGCCGGCGGCGTTTTGGTCAGTGGTGAGGAGACAGCATGAGGTATGACCCGTTGAAGATGATCGCGGCGGTGGCTCTCGCCGTTATTGCCATCTGTGCAATCATCGCGACAATCACACTCGGGCAGATCCGGGAACGCACGGAAGACCTCTACAACGTGACGGCGAAGCCGCATTGCTACCTTTCGCCCAATGACCCGCGTCGCCGAGATATTGAGCGCAGCTGGGGCACGGAGCCGACCTCGGAGGGGACATGCGACACCGAGGTTCGCAAGCCGAATTGAGCCTCGAGGAGCTGCTGGGTCATGCAGCGCTCATCCAGTGTCCTTACGAAGCGCTCAGGTGAGGCCAACGAGCCGCTCGATTTACGGGTAACCCCGCAGGCTAGACGTTCCAGTTTCTGATAAGGTCATTTGCGAATTGGCCGCCGAATAACATCGGCGGCCAACAGGCTCGCGGTTCAACCCGGAAGGGAGACCGAGTCAGTCACGTGGATGACACCGTTTGCCTGCATCAGGTCCGCGGTCGTAACTGTTGCCAGTCCACCTGCTTGATCGCGCAGCGTCACTTTGCCGTCGGTCAGCGTTGCGGTAAGCTTTCCACCTTGCACGGTCGTCAGTACGGCTTGCCCACCTCCAGCGCCGATCTGCTCGACAAGTGAGGTAGCCGTAACTTTCCCAGGGACGACGTGGTAGGTCAAAATGGACGCCAACGTCCCCTTGTTTTCCGGCTTAAGAAGCGTGTCGAGCGTACCAGCGGGAAGTTTGCCGAAGGCAGCGTCGGTGGGCGCGAAGACCGTGAAGGGACCGCTAGAAGCCAGCGTGTCGACGAGGCCCGCAGCCTTGACGGCGGCAACCAAGGTTTTGTGCTCTTTCGATGCGCTGACCGCCGCGACGATGTTGCCAGCGGGCTTGGCGGCTGGCTTGTGGTTGTGGCTTAAAGCCGCTGTGGCCGCCAGCGGGATGCCCGCAGCGGCAAGCATTAGATAGATGAGACGATGGGAAGGCATGTTGGTCTCCTATTCTGTCCCCGGTCAACGACCGAAGTATGCGGAGACCCACCCGCGATCCATACGGCCTTTAGCCGGTATTAGAGTCCGGCCTCGACCGCTATCCGGATGGCGTCCGCAGTCGTCGAGGCACCCAACCTTTGGAGCAGAAGTTCGCGATGCATCTTAACGGTCTTCTCGCTGATCGAGAGTGCGTAAGCGATCTGCTTGTTGCGATATCCTCGGGCGATCTGCTCGAGAACCTGGCGTTGACGCACGGGTAACGCTTTCACCATTGCGACAGCTCGTTGATGCCGGCTTACGAACAGTCCTGACTCTTCCTCGCCAAGCTCGACTTGCGAGCCCAGGAAATAGCTGAGCTCACCTTCGCCATCGAACAAAGGGGTAACCAAGACCGCGTTGCGAAATGGCACTCCGTCGCTGCGGTAGTTCAAGATATCGACAAGAACGGGACGTCTGTTTGCGATCCCCTGACGGATCCGTTCAGTCAGCCAAGGTTCCGTCCCTGCACCTGCGAGAAAGCGACAGTTTCGGCCAACGACATCGGCTTCGCTGTATCCTGTGAGATCACAAAAAGCGGGGTTGGCGACCTCTATTGGATTGTCCGGCCGCCGCGGATTGCTAATCACGCTGGCAATCGGGCTCAACCCTATGCTGTCTATAAGCGCATCGTCTCCACCGGCCTGGATCACGTCAGCACTCTACACAGGTGCTCTGACGAACAGAAGACGTGCGAATGAGTGAATATTACAGGGTTTGGGCGAACCTCGCCCTGACGGCCGCGGTAAAGGTCCTTCCGACCGGCACCAGAGTATTGTTGATTAGTGAGAGGGAAAGCTTCTGTCCATCCATCCGAATGCCCTCGACTGCTGCTTCAGTGACCCACCAGCGGCGATGAACCTGCGCTCCCAGTTTGGGATCGAGCAAGGCTACGGCATCAGCCATCCGCATCAGTATTAGGGCGCTCCCCCCAACCGTGTGCACGCGAAGATAGTGATCCTCCGTTTCGAGGGCGATTATATCGCTGCCGATCCCCGATGGCAGCCTGCCTAGCAGGGCGGACGGAAAGGCAGCGGGCGGCAACTCTTCTTCTGGTTGCGCGAGAGCGGGGACGAAGTCAGTTGCCTCAGCGTCATCGGCCCTGCGGGCGGCGCTAGTCGTTGCGTAAACGACCAGCAGTTGCACGGCCGCGACGCCCCAGAACAGGCCCAGCAGTTGCTGCGGCGTGTAGAAGCGGCCCGGCTGAATAAGCGACATGGTCCAAGCAACGACGAATGTCATCGGCATCGCGGAAAGTAGAGCAACGGCTCCCATCCGGACCAAACCGGCGCGAAGCCTTGTTGCGGGCAACACGGCGTTCGCGGCGATTGCAGCCACAACGCCAGCCGCCGTCAGTCCCAGCCAGAACGCGTAGCGGGTCGTGGTTGGGAAGGCCGGGTAGGAGCCGAAAGGGCCTGCGAATCCGAGGAGCAAACCGACCGGTATCGCGGCCAGTAACGGCTTCCAAGTCCCCCATAAAAGCCGTTGGCGATGCGTGAACTGCATACGTCTCACATTGGCGAAAAAGCGGAAGCTATTGGCGAAATCACGGCTTGTCGATGCGGCTGGGACAGAGGGATACCGATCGCCGCCGGCGCAATCCGCGCCCAAAAACTATTCAACATGGAGAATGAAAATGAAATGCGTGATGATGCTTGCCATAATCGCAGCCTTCTTTGCCGGTGAGGCGATTGCTGAACAGCCGGCATCTTCGGTTGCTATGAATTGTGACGTGGGATCTGCTGCGGCGGGCGCCGAGGCTCCGAATCTTCATGGACATTGGGATTTCCTGATGGTTCCTCGGGGAATTCCCAGCTTTGGGCTTATGTCGATCGGCTTCGTCGGCGCTGACTATGGTGGTTCGCTGGCGCCGACGAGGACCGCGCCGGTTGTCCTGCGTAATGTCACCTTGAACGGTAACCGCATCCATATGATTGTTGCCTCGCGAGAGGGCGATGTCCTGTTCGACGGCAAACTCTCGGCCAAGGGCGATCTTATGTGCGGAACCGTGACCTACCACGGAGGTGAAACCTTTCCGATGGTGGCGCATAGGCGACCCTCAACTTACCAGTCGCAGCCTCAGTCTCAGCGAGCGCGGTGAGGGGCAGAACAAGGAGGCGGCGCAGGGGACGGTGCCGCCGCTCATTATACTTCAGCAGTTACCTCGGTCTGGACGGCTGCTTTCAGACGGCAAGTACATCAATGAAGGGCAAAGGCGCGCGCTAAGCTGCGCGCCTCGCCGACTTCCCACTAAGCGGCGTTTCGTCGTAGGATGATTGTAGGGGGTCGGCCCATGACTGCTTTCGAGTTTGTCTTTCCGCTATTCGGCCTGCTGGTCGGCCTGACCTACACGGAAATGCTTGCTGGCCTGGCTCGCGCATTGAAGTCGAGCCGCCATGTTCGCATCGGCTGGCTCGTCCCTCTGCTTGGCATACTTGTCCTGATCAACCTAACGATGTTCTGGTATGGCGCCTGGCAGATGCGCCACTTGGCGGTTCCGACGAGCGGCAC
Organism: Sphingomonas edaphi; assembly: GCF_003583725.1. GTDB lineage: Bacteria > Pseudomonadota > Alphaproteobacteria > Sphingomonadales > Sphingomonadaceae > Sphingomicrobium > Sphingomicrobium edaphi. The sequence goes on from NZ_QXTF01000003.1 coordinate 192,903, forward strand.
ACTCCTCATGACGCTTCTCGTCGGTGGGACATATTATCTGGCGGCGTCGCTCGTCTTTCCCAACGCAGAAGATAATGTGGCCGACCTGGACGAGCATTTTGTCCGGACCCGCCGTCCATCGCTGATTGCCATTGCTTTCTGCAACCTGCTGGGCCTGGCACTCGTCGCGCGCAATGCGGGTTGGTCGATGCCTCCGATTTGGTGGATCGTAAACGCGATCTTCCTGATCGTTCTCATCGTAACCGCATACGCACAGAACCGGCGATTAATTGCGGGGCTACTGGTGCTGATGATCGGCTTTCATGGATTAGGCGTACTGCTCGGCCGTTGACGCGCGAACGGTCCGGAGCGACCGGCAAGCCGACTTTCGTCGAAGACACAGGACAATTGAACTCGGGCCTCCAAGCTTCTCGCTTGACTAAGCATCAGACCTTACGTGCCAGACCGACCCCAGCGCTCAGATCCAAGCCTTCGCCCAAGCAAAGACATGCGCGAGCGACGAACGGCGTAGAAGGGCGCAGTTGGCGCTCAAGTTGGCTCGCCAGCCTGGAGGACTTCCGGCCCGCGCTGCAATGGGAGGCCAGTCAGCGTCTTTTTAGCAGCAGCGCGAACAGATGGTCGAGGTTCTGTTGAGCATCCTGGACGACCGGGTTGTTCGCGTTCCCCTCGAGCGAAAGCGGCTTGCTCATGATATCGTGCAAGTTTCTCGTCTCCAGGTCGGAGAGTAGGCTTCGCTTCCGCAGGACGATGGCAAGACTGAGGATTCCGTTGAAAGCCGCAACGTCGAGGGCTTGCTGGGCCTCGAGCATCTGCTGTGCCGTCAGATCATGTTCTTGGTCAGCCATCGTGCGATCCTATTTGGACGCGAACTGCCCGGGCTCTGCGCCGTATTCCAGTTTTGCGTGGGCACGAGCAGCGGCCGCAGTACTAAACGCCTCCGGTAGCAAACTCGACGAGACGATCGGATAGTTCTGCGAGTTGTAGCGCGTGCTGCGGACCGTAAGCCGGAATTTTCCTTCCTCATTCTTGGCGATCAGGAATGGTTTGACTGGGGTTCTCAACATGGTGACCTTTCATGATGGGGCAGACGCATTGGTCAGCGCCATTACCGCTCGGAGCGCTCAACGGACTGCGTTGTAGGCCGCCGTCCGGGTGATTAAGTGGCGGACACCATTGCATCCGCCACTCAATCTTAGTGTGTTAGGCGCCCTGGAGATTCACAGCGGACACCTTGCCGCGGCGGTCCGTCTCGAGTTCATAGGAGACGCGCTGGTCCTTGTTGAGCGTCACCATGCCGGCGCGCTCCACTGCGGAGATGTGGACGAAGGCGTCGCTGGTGCCGTCTTCCGGCGCGATGAAGCCATAGCCTTTGTCGTTGTTGAAGAATTTTACGGTGCCAGTAATCATGATGGGTATCCTTTATCCCATGGGTGACGGGCATGCGCGAACACGCGCATCCCGGCGTCTTGCAGCTAGAAAGGGACAAAGGGAGGAGCCGAAGCGGCCCATCATCCGTCGCAGGCGACGTTCAGCAGCTCCCTGTATAGACAACAATGAGAAATTTGGAAGGGGCGTGCGGCATGATGCGCGCGGTTCGTCTGTTCAGGGTGGTTGTTGGCCAATGTCGCCAATGCGGGTGTTGGCGCATCACCAAGGCCTGAATCGAAAAGGGCGGCCCCGGAGGGACCGCCCTTCGTAAACGACAATGTAGATCGTCTTAGCGCTTCGAGAACTGGAAGCTGCGGCGGGCCTTGGCCTTACCGTACTTCTTACGTTCAACGACGCGGCTATCGCGGGTCAGGAAGCCTTCGCGCTTCACTGCCGTGCGGAGCGCCGGTTCATAGCGCGAGAGCGCCTGCGCGATGCCGTGCTTAACCGCACCGGCCTGCCCCGAGAGACCGCCGCCCTTGACGGTGGCAATGACGTCGTACTGGCCATTGCGGTCCGTCACGTCGAACGGCTGGTTGATAACCAGGCGCAGGGTCGGACGAGCAAAGTAAATCGTCTGATCGCGGCCGTTGATCTCGATCTTGCCCGAACCCGGCTTCAGCCAGACGCGCGCAACGGCATCCTTGCGGCGACCGGTCGCATAGGCGCGGCCGTACTTGTCGAGCTGCTGTTCGCGAAGCGGCGCTTCGGGCTGCGTCGAAACCGGAGCGGCAGGCGCCTCGGCAACGGCGGCTTCGGCCGGCGCAGCGGTTTCGGCGGCGGGCGCCGGGGTTTCGGCCTGCTGGCCGGTCAGCGCACCCAGGTCGGAAAGGGACTTTTTGTCGGCCATCTTATGCGCCCACCTTGTTCTTGCGGTTCATCGACGCGACGTCGAGAACTTCCGGGTTCTGGCCGCCGTGCGGGTGCTCGGTGCCGTTGTAGAGGTGCAGGGCACGCATCTGGTCGCGGCCGAGCGGGCCGCGCGGGATCATGCGCTCCACGGCCTTCTCAAGGACGCGCTCGGGGAAACGGCCTTCCAGCACCTTCGCTGCGGTCACTTCCTTCAAGCCGCCGGCATAACCGGTGTGCTTGTAATAGATCTTCTGGCCCAGCTTACGGCCGGTGAAGCGCACCTTGTCCGCATTGATCACGACAACATGGTCGCCGCAATCAACGTGCGGGGTGAAGCTGGCCTTGTGCTTGCCGCGCAGGATGTTGGCGATGATCGTGGCAACGCGGCCGACCACCAGGTTTTCGGCATCGATCAGATGCCACTTCTTTTCCACCTCGGCCGGCTTTACCGACTTGGTGGTCTTCATCAGCGCCTTCATGGGCTGGACCCTTCATCAAAAATGCAGGAGGCGCCGCCCCAAAGGCAGCGCCGTCGGCCGAGCTAATGATGATTGTCGCCAATTTTGTCAAGCAAAGCGGGCGTTTGCAGACGGGTAAAATATTACCGGGTGTTCTCTTCGACCCAGTCGCCGAAGTCTGCCGAGAGGCGCTCGATCGGCCAGACCACGATGGATGGCGTCGTATAGCTATGAAGCTCCTTGATCCGGGCTATCAGGGCGTCAGCCTTGTCCGTCGTTGTCTTGAATAGTGCCGGCGTTTCGGTCGCGCTTTCGACCTTGCCCTCCCAGCGGAAGATCGACCGGCAGGGCTGAAGAATGTTCACGCATGCAGCGAGGCGCTCCTCGACGGCGGTCTGGCCAATGGTTTGCGCCTGGCCCGGGTAAGTGAAGGTGGCGTAGACGGTGACGACGGTCATGCCTTGGTCTTTCCATGAACGTGCGCGCCCCATGCAACGGATGCGACCACCAAGGCACCGACAGCCTGATGAAGCACCGCCATGACAATGTTCATACCCGTTTCGACCGTGCCGATGCCCAGCAGGATTTGCGTGCCGAAGGCTGTATGAATCGCAATCGATGCCCGCCGGTCAATGGGCTTTACCTTGCGGGCGAAAACGACAAGCGCTGCTACGACAACCCAGGCCCACCAGCGGTGCAGGAAGTGCAGCAGGAAGGGATCGTGGGTGAGGGCGAACAGGGCGCCGTTTGCCCAGTCGATCCCGTCGGGAATGAGGCGGTCGTTCATCAGTGGCCAGCTGTTCGACACGTAGCCGGCGTTGAGCCCTGCCACCCAGGCACCGAGCAGAAGTTGGACGAAGAGGACGAGGCTGACCCAAAAGCTTGTGCTTCCAAACTTTGCCGGGCGATTCTCCCCGGTACGGGCGAGTTGCCGCAGGTCGAGCGCAGTCCAGATGAGCCCCGCCAGGATGAACAGCGCCAGCAGCAGGTGAGCCGAAAGGCGGAAGTGGCTGACGTCGGTGCGGTTGACGAGACCGGATTGCACCATGAACCAGCCCATCGCGCCCTGCGCGGCGCCGAGGGCGAGGAGAGCAACGAGGCGCCAGCCATACCCTTGCGGAATGACGCGCTTCACGGCGAACCAGGCGAGTGGAAGGGCAAACGCCACGCCAATCAGGCGGCCGATCAGGCGGTGGACCCATTCCCAGAAGAAGATGAACTTGAAATCGCCAAGGTCCATGCCGGCGGGACCGTTGATCTCGCGATATTCCGGGGTTGCCTTGTAGAGGTCGAAGGCCTGCTGCCACTGGTCTTGGGTGAGGGGCGGGATGGCGCCCGTCACTGGCTTCCACTCGGTAATCGAGAGTCCGCTTTCCGTCAGGCGAGTGATGCCGCCGACGACCACCATCAGGAAGACCAGGCCAGCCACGAAGAACAGCCAGTTGGCGATCGCTAGCGGCCGGGTAGGCGCGCCAGCAGACTGAACGGGCGAAGCAAAGGCGGCTGAGTCCATAAAGGCGCGCTATGGCCCCAATCCACTAGCTTGCCAATAATCGTTCAAATTCCGAAATGTGATATTGTAACTTACGGCGTGCGACGATATATCCTGCGGCATGTCGCTCCTCGCGATCCCCACCCATCGCCTCGACCGGATGGCCATCGGCCTGTCCGGCCTTTGTGTCGTGCATTGCCTGGCGACGGCTGTGTGGCTTTCGCTTGTAGCGACCGTTGGCGGCGTGCTGGGTGCGCCAATTGTTCATGAACTTGGCCTCTCTCTGGCCATGGTAATGGGCGTCGTCGCGTTGGGCCGTGGGATCATGCAGCATGGCTATACGATGCCAAGCGCAGTCGGCGGCCTAGGTCTGGGAGTCATGGCAGGCGCGCTGACCATGCCGCATGACGGTTCCGAAGCGCTGTACACGATCGTGGGAGTCTCGATCCTGGCGCTTGGCCACCGCCTGAACCACATCGCCGCCGAGTAACCGCTGGCCGGGGCAGGGCACGGCCCGCTTGTGCTTGTTATGCCTCCGCGACGAGCCTATTTATCCCCCATGGCCACTCACTCGCATCAGCTTCATCAGGGCGACTCGCTGCGCGACGCCGCCGCACGCCGGATGGCAGAACGGGGCGAGCAGTGGACGGATATGCGAGCGGCGGTGTTCGATGCGCTGGCGGGCTTCGACAAGCCCGCGTCTGCCTATGACATCGCGGAAGCGGTTTCCAAGTCGCGGGGCAAGCGCGTCGCTGCCAACAGCGTTTACCGCATCCTGGACCTGTTTGTCGGATCAAACCTCGCCCGGCGAGTCGAGAGCGCCAACGCCTATGTCGCAAACCAGCATCCCGGCTGTCTTCACGACTGCATCTTCCTGATCTGCGACACCTGCGGGCAGGCGACGCACATCGACAATGACAAGCTGTCGGGCGGCGTTCGCGAGGCAGCGGAAGGTGCCGGTTTTGCCGAAGTCCGCCCCGTCATCGAGGTGCGCGGCCGGTGCGGCGATTGCAGCTAAGGCGCTAGCTTAGGACGCAGGAAGGCGATAGGACGGATGCTTATGTCTGAACGTCCTGCTACTCCGCTCCTCGACCAAATCCAGTATCCGTCGGATATCCGCAAGCTCCAGAAGGCGCAGCTGCCCCAGCTGGCCGAGGAACTGCGCTCCGAGATGATTTCTGCGGTTTCGACCTCGGGCGGCCATCTCGGGTCGGGCCTGGGCGTTGTCGAGCTTACGGTTGCCATCCACTATGTATTTGATACGCCCGACGACAAGCTCATCTGGGACGTTGGCCACCAATGTTATCCGCACAAGATCGTTACGGGCCGGCGCGACCGGATCCGTACGCTTCGGCAGGGCGGGGGGCTCAGCGGTTTCACCAAGCGCGCCGAAAGCGAATATGACCCGTTTGGCGCCGCTCACTCATCGACCAGCATTTCAGCCGCGCTTGGCTTTGCTATTTCGAACAAGCTGGCGAACAAGCCGGGCCGAGCGATCGCGGTAATCGGCGACGGCGCAATGAGTGCCGGCATGGCCTATGAGGCGATGAACAATGCGCACGAGGCAGGAAACCGGCTGGTCGTCATCCTCAACGATAACGACATGTCGATCGCCCCGCCCGTTGGCGGTCTGTCGCACTATCTCGCGCGGCTTGTCAGCAGCGGCAAATATCTGAAGACCCGCGAAATCGCTCGCCGGGTTTTCGGCCGTCTGCCGAAGCCGGTCGAGAAGGCGGCTCGCAAGGCAGAGGAATATGCTCGTGGGATGGTGACCGGCGGTACGCTGTTCGAGGAGCTTGGCTTCTATTACGTGGGGCCAGTGGATGGCCATGACGTGTTGGGCCTGGTCGAGATTCTGGAAAATGTGCGGGACGCCAAAGATGGGCCGATCCTGATCCATGCGGTCACGGTCAAAGGCAAAGGCTATGGGCCAGCCGAAAGCGCGGCCGACAAATATCACGGTGTGGTCAAGTTCGACGTTGTGTCGGGCAAGCAGGACAAGGGCCCCGGTGGCGGTCCGCCCGCTTACACGGCGGTATTTGCGGACGCCCTCAAGGCCGAGATGGAGCGCGACGAGAAGGTGGTCGCGATCACGGCTGCCATGCCGTCGGGCACCGGGCTGGATAAGGTCGAACAGGCATTCCCTGATCGTACCTTCGATGTCGGTATCGCTGAGCAACATGCGGTGACCTTTGCGGCCGGCCTCGCGGCACAGGGGCATCGGCCGTTCTGCGCCATCTATTCGACCTTCCTGCAGCGCGCCTATGATCAGGTCGTCCACGACGTGGCGATCCAGAACCTGCCGGTTCGCTTTGCAATGGACCGAGCCGGGCTGGTCGGCGCAGACGGCTGCACGCACGCCGGCGCGTTTGACCTCGCATATCTTTGTACGCTGCCGAACATGGTTGTCATGGCAGCGGCCGACGAGGTCGAGTTGGCGAACATGGTCCACACGATGGCGCTGCACGACAGTGGCCCCAGCGCGGTTCGCTATCCGCGCGGCAACGGTCGCGGTCTCGCGATGCCGGCCTCCCCGCAGCGCCTTGAGATCGGTAAGGGACGCATTGTCCGCGAAGGCAAAAAGGTTGCCATCCTGTCGCTTGGTACCCGGCTGGAGGAGGCGGAGAAGGCGGCGGACATGCTGGAGGCCAAGGGGCTTTCGACGACCGTTGCTGATATGCGCTTCGCCAAGCCGATCGATGAGGAAATGGTCCGCAAGCTGCTGACCACCCACGAAGTGGCCGTCACTATCGAGGAAGGCGCCATCGGCGGCTTTGGCGCTCAAGTGCTGACGCTCGCCAGCGACGAGGGCCTGATCGATGCGGGGCTGAAGCTTCGGACAATGCGCCTGCCTGACATTTTCCAGGACCAGGACGCGCCTGCAAAACAGTATGACGATGCGGGCCTGAATGCACCGCATATCGTCGAGACGGTGCTCAAGGCGCTGCGCCGCAACGATATCGCGGTCGACGCCGACGCGGGAGCAATCGCCTGACAATCGGATGGTGGTTGCTGGTCGGTTTCATCGGCCTGCTCATCCTGTTCTTCGCTACCATGCCCATGTCCCGCCGCCGCCATTTGCAGCTGGCGAGGCATCGTCGGCGCATGGACGAAGACGGTTTCGAGCGGGCGATGGGCGCGGCGGGCGTCACGCCGACAACAGCCCGCTTCCTTTGGCGGGAGCTGCAGCCTTTCTATCACGCGCCGCTAGCGCCGAGGCCAGAGGACCGGTTGGAAAGCCAGATCTGGGTCGACCGGCCTGAGATCGACGGCCTGGTTGGCCGTTTCTGGCAAGCGATGCGTGGGCAGGACGCACGGCCGGCGCTCGCACCGTTGGGCAGTGATCCGACGGTTGCGGAACTGGGCCGCCATTGTGACCTGATGGCCGGATGGTCGATCCGGGGTTCGGCATGAGTGGGTGGCGGAAGTGGACGACGCGTGCAGTGGTCGCTCTGCTGTGCCTGCTCGTCGTCCTGTCGTTCCTGCCCTTATGGCAAACTGACCGCTGGTGGGTCCGACAATGGGACTATCCGCGTCTACAGGTCGCTGGGCTTCTTCTCATTTTCAGCGTCGCCCTCTTCCTGCTTAAAGTTCGCCGCGTCCGCTGGTTCTGGGTGTTGGTCGCGGGGGTCGCGGCGGCGCTAGCCTGGCAGGTAAGCCACTTCCTCGCCTATCTGCCATTTTACCCGAAGCAGGTCGCAGCCGCGCAAACCTGTTCGCCACAACGACAGCTTTCTTTGCTGAACGCTAACGTCCTGCTCACGAACAGCGATTACTCGCGGCTCCTGCGCCTGGTTGAGCAGCACCGTCCGGACGTTCTCTTGCTTCTGGAGGTCGGTGATGAGTGGGAAAAGGCCGTGGCGCCGTTGCGCAAGGCTTATCCCTATGCCCTATCGGAGGCGGCGCCCAACACATACGGGATGATGTTGCTGTCCCGACTGCCCATGGAGGGGCGCATTCGGCACCTGCTTCAGCCGGGCGTTCCGTCGGCGCAGGTCGAGCTGACGCTCCGCGGCGGGCAGCGCGTGGACTTTTACGCGATGCATCCGGAGCCGCCATGGCCTGGAGACGATAGCGGAGAGCGAGATGCGGAACTGGTGACGGTCGGCCGCGAGGTGCGTGATGCGGGCCGAGCGGCGATTGTCATGGGCGACCTTAACGACGTCGCATGGTCGCGCACGTCCAAGCTCTTCAAGGAAGTGGCCGGCATGGGTGACCCGCGCGTAGGCCGGGGATTCTACCCGACCTTCACGGCGCAATATCCGCTGCTTCGCTGGCCGCTCGACCATCTGTTTGTCAGTCCGCATTTCGAGATGATGGCAATCGACGTGCTGCCCGACATCGGATCCGATCATTTTCCGATTTACTTCAGCCTGTGCCTCACCGACCGCGCCGGCGAGCGCAAGGTCGCACCGTCGGCATCGGCGGCAACGGAAGCCGAGGCGAGCGAAGAGTTGGGCGAGGGGTTGGCCGAAAAGCGCGAGGAAAACCGTGGCGAATAAGGTTCGCGCCGATCAGTTGCTGGTTACGAAAGGCTTGGCGGAAAGCCGGACCCGGGCACAGGCGCTGATCCTGGCGGGCAACGTGTTCGTCGGCGACCGGCGGGTCGCGAAAGCGGGCGACATGCTGCCCGACGATGCCGCCCTGTCGGTCAAGGGCCGCGATCACCCCTGGGTGTCGCGCGGCGGCGTGAAGTTGGACCACGGCCTCAGCCATTTCGGGTTTGATGTGACCGATGCTGTTGCACTCGACGTTGGTAGCTCGACCGGCGGTTTCACCGACGTGCTTCTGAGCCGCGGCGCTGCGCGGGTCTATGCCGTTGATGTCGGAACGAACCAATTGGCCTGGCGGCTGCGGAGCGACGAGCGAGTTATCGTTCATGAGCAGACGAACGCGCGCGACCTAAATCGTGACATCATTCCCGAACCGGTCGATATCGTCGTTTGCGATGCGAGCTTCATAGCGCTGCACAAGGTGCTGGACGCAGCACTGGACCTTGCCCGGCCAGGCGCGTTTCTCGTCGCGCTGGTGAAACCTCAGTTCGAAGCAGGGCGAGACGAAGTGGGGAAGGGTGGGGTCGTCCGCGACCCTGACGTGCACCAGCGGGTTTGCGATGAAGCGGTGAGCTGGGTCCAATCCAAGGGATGGAGCGTTCGCGGCGTTGAACGGAGTCCGATTACGGGACCGGAAGGGAATGTCGAGTTCCTGTTAGGTGCGATCAAGGAGGATTGAATGGCGACGGCAGTGCGCGACGATCGAGGTTTATGGAAGAGGGCGTTGATCACCGTTCCGACGATCGTCATCATCGGATCGCTGATGGGGTATTTGTCGAATAGCGGCTTTTCCAACAGCTGGTACGCGAACCTCGTCAAGCCGGCCTTCCAGCCGCCGGGCTGGGCGTTCGGCGTGGTGTGGACGGCGCTTTATACCATGCTGGGGATCGCGCTCGCGGCGATCCTCAACGAACCGCCGAGTAAGGACCGCACGTCTGCCCTGTGGCTCTTTTTCGGGCAGCTGGCACTGAACTTCGCATGGTCGCCGATCTTTTTTGGAATGCGAATGATCGACGTGGCGCTGGTAACGATCATCGTCATGCTGGTCATGGCGCTGGCAGCCGCGCGATATTTTCGAGGCATCAGGGCAGTGGCAGGATGGCTGATGCTTCCCTATCTGGCATGGTTGTGCCTAGCGACGGCACTCAACTATGAGACGGGCAAGCTGAACCCGGGCGCCGATGCGGCGCCGCTGGGCATCACGGGAGCATAAAGACGATGCAATCGCAGAACCGGATTTTCGACGATCTCGCCAAGATGATGAACGGCGTTGCCGGGACCATGGCAGGGATGGGCCGCGAGGCAGAATCCTCGATGCGCGAGAAAATGCGCGAATGGGTGGGCGGCATGGACTTTGTCAGCCGCGACGAATTCGAGGCGGTGAAGGCAATGGCCGTTGCCGCACGCGATGAGAATGAGCAGCTGAAAGCTCGCATCGCCGCACTCGAAGCGGCAGCGACGCCCAAGGCCAAGCCGGCCAAGACCTCCAAACCGGGAGCCGCAAGCTGAGCGACGCTTCTGAAAACGACGAACGCGACGACGGCGCGCCAATCGAGATCCTCGAACAATATTTCGAGGCGCGGGGCTGGGCGTGCGAGCGCACAGGCGACGGAGAGATCATCGCTTCTGCGACCGGGAGCTGGGCGCAATATGAACTTCGAGGCGTCTGGCGCAGCGAGGACCAGGTCCTGCAGTTCCTTGCCTTTCCCGACATCAAGGTCGGCGTCGAGAAGCGGGCCGCGATCTACGAGACGCTAGGGCTCATCAACGAGCAGCTGTGGCTGGGTCATTTCGAACTTTGGTCGGGTTCAGGGTTGATCGTGTTCCGCCACGCTGCGCTGGTGGGTGAGGGTGACACGATGAGCTTCGAGCATGCAGAAGCGATCAGCGAAGCTGCAATCGAGGAATGCGAGCGCTTTTACCCGGTGTTCCAGTTTGTGCTCTGGGGCGGCAAATCACCCAGCGAGGCCATCTCGGCGGCATTGATCGACACCGCTGGCGAAGCCTGACGTCATGACGCCAGCGTTTCCCACGCCCGCTTGGTTGGTCGGCTGCGGGAATATGGCGGGCGCCATGGTCGAGGGGTGGCGGAGAGCCGGCGCGGACTTTTCCGGCGTGACAGTCATCCGCCCGAGTGGGACGCCGGTCGACGGCATCCGCACCGTCACGACCTTGCCCAACGAGACGCCGCGCTTTGTCATGCTGGGCTTCAAGCCGCAAAAGCTGGACGAAGTTGCACCGTCGCTGGCGGCCAAGTGTGGGCCTGACACTGTTGTCGTTTCACTGCTTGCCGGCGTCGAAGTTTCCAGCCTTCGTGCGCGCATTCCGTTGGTTCGGGCAATCGTCCGGGTGCTGCCGAACCTGCCGGTCGCAATTGGCGCGGGTGTCCTTCCCGTCCACGGCGATGGCGATGCGGTCCACGAGGTGGTTGAGTTGCTGCGGCCGCTCGGACTGGTCATAGCGACTGAGGAAGAAGACGGACTCGCCGCGATCGGGGCTATTGCCGGTGCCGGGCCAGCCTATGTCGCGCGTTTCGCGGATGCTCTTGCTGAAGCGGGCACTGCGAACGGTGTCGAGGGCGACGCATTGGGGATTGCGCTGCAGACGCTTGTGGGCACAGCCGCACTTATGCAGGCGACCGGCGAGAACGGTCGCCAACTTTCCAAGCGGGTGGCTAGCCCCGGCGGAACAACCGAAGCGGGTTTGGCGGTCCTTGAGGAGGATGGCGCGCTATCCGGCCTGGTAGCCCGTACAATCGAGGCTGCAATCCGGCGGGGCAGGGAGCTGGCCCAAGCGGCCGCCATTGACCGGCCCGAGCGCCTCGCCTAGCGCCGCATCAACTTTCAAGAGGATAGATATGGCGGACGTGCGCAGCTTCGATGATCGTGACGGTTGGATCTGGATTGACGGCAAACTTGTCCCGTGGCGCGAAGCGAATGTGCACGTTCTCACCCACGCGATGCACTATGCCTCTTCGGTTTTTGAAGGGCAGCGCGCCTATGGCGGCGTGATCTTCAAGCTCTCCGAGCACAGCGCGAGGCTTCGTAAGTCTGCAGAGATCCTTGGCTTCGAACTGCCTTGGACAGTCGAGGAAATTGACGCGGCCTGTAACGAAGTGGTGAAAGCGAACGGCTTCACCGATGCCTATGTCCGTCCGGTTGCCTGGCGGGGCTCCGAGCAGATGGGCGTTTCGCCCAAGGGCACCAAGCCCCACCTTGCCATTGCGGCGTGGGAGTGGGGCAAATATTTCGCGCCGGAGATCGCAGCGAAGGGTTTGCGCCTCGACATCGCTCCGTGGCGCCGTCCGGCTCCTTTTACTGCACCGGTGCATTCGAAGGCGGCGGGGCTTTACATGATCGCGACGCTTTCAAAGAAGCATGCGGACGAGCGCGGCTATGACGATGCGCTGATGTTCGACTGGCGCGGCCAGGTGGCGGAAGCGACCGGGGCAAATGCCTTCTTCATCAAGGAAGGTCAGCTGATTACGCCGACGCCGGATTGTTTCCTCAACGGCATCACTCGCCAGACCGTCATGGACCTCGCTCGCCGCCGCGGCGTCGAGGTCATCGAACGGGCGATTTGGCCGGAGGAACTCGAAAGCTTCGAACAGATGTTCATCACTGGCTCTGCAGCCGAAGTGACCTTCATCCAGTCGGCTGGCCCATGGAACTTCGAGATCGGAGACCTCTCGCGCCAGTTGGCAAAGGACTATGACGATCTGGTCAATCGCCGGCTAAACTACTGAGGCCAAGACGCTCATTTCGGGCGATTCATTGTTTCTTCGCTTTCTAGTCGCTATCCATCCCACTGCCGCAATTCTTTCAAGGGTGAGTGGGTCGGTAGCGAGTGGCGGGGGCGTCAGTAACTTCTACCAATTATCGCCGGGATAAGGCGCGCAAGCTTCGCTCGCGCGACATCCTGTCGTTGGCCCGTCCGCGCGACTGGGTTTCCCGCGCCGTGCGTCAGGCGCAGCTCGATGCCCTCGTGCGCCTCGTTCCGGCTACCGTCGCCGTCCAGATCCTGACCGCCGCCGTGCTAGTTATCGGCCTTCGTGGTTCGATTGATAATCTGCAGCTCGGACTTTGGTTTGGGACCGCCTTGTTGCTCTGCTTCTTACGGGGCATTCGTGCGGTCAGGCTTCGAATTGATCCGGAATATGCGCAAGCTCACCCGGCGCGACTGGGCACGATCTGCTTGGTCATCACAATGCTTGCGGCCTTGTGGTTAGTGCCGCCGTTATTCTGGTTTGACGCGGCCCCGCCGTCAGAAAAGATCTTCATGTGCGTATTGATTGCTGCCCTTTTAAGCGCAGGCAGCATTACGCTGGTGTCGCTGCCGCAAGCCGCGATGATCTACATCGCGATCGTCACAGTGGGGTGCGCAACCCTGGCGCTGAAATTCGACAGTATGGCGATGTTCATGCTGACCTTTGTTTATGCAGGGGTCCTCGCGCTGAACGTGTTGAGCAGTGCACGCCAGTTCATCCTTCACACCCGCGACCGGATCGAGCTCAAGGAACAGGGCGAGATCATCAAGCTCCTGCGTGAATTCGAAGCATCGGGCTCGGGCGGCCTCTGGGAGTTGAACGGCTCGCTCAGGTTGACGAAAATGTCGCCTGAACTGCTCTCTGCCATTGGTTTTACTGAGGACGAAGTCATCGGGCGCCCCTACCGCACTTTGCTTGACCCGGCCGACCGCATCGCCGGCCTGTCGACCGGGATGCGCAGCCTGTTCACCGACCTTGAAGAAGGAAATGCCTTCAAGGATCGAGCCGTGCCATCCAGTAATCGCGAGCGTTGGTGGTCTCTGTCGGGCAAGCCGATGTTCGATGAGCGCGGCCTTTTGGTCGGCTGGCGTGGCGTTGCCTCGGACATCACAGAGGCGCGTCTGACGGGCAATGACTCGGTCCGTGCCGCGCGGACCGACCCGCTCACCGGGCTCGCTAATCGCCTGCTCGTCCGCGAGCTACTTGAAGAGGCGGTCATGCGCCAGTCCGAAGGGCTGGATGGCTGCGCGTTGTTCCTGGTCGACCTCGACCGGTTCAAGCTCGTGAACGATACGCTGGGACATGCCATCGGCGATCAGCTTTTGGTCGAAGTTGGGCAGCGGTTGAGCAAGGCCGTGGACAGCGGCGGGCGCGTTGGCAGGATCGGCGGCGACGAGTTTGCCATCATCTGGCACGGCCCTACAGAACGGGCCGATCTCGCCGCCGTCGCAGAAAAGATAATCGCTGAGCTGTCGAAGAGTGTTTCGATTGGGGCTGCGAACCTGCACATTGGCGCAACAATTGGAATTGCCGTGTGCCCGTCGGACGGGCTTCGCGAAGAACAGCTCATGCGCAGCGCGGACTTAGCGCTGTACCGTGCAAAGGAAGCGGGACGGGGCGGCCATGCCTTCTTTGAGCGCTTCATGTTCGATGAAGCCGAAGACAACCGCTTGCTGGAGCAGGACGTCCGCGAAGCCCTGAGCAGCAACGGGCTGACGCTCGCATACCAGCCAATCATCGATGCCTCGACTGGGGAAATCGTAGCGCGCGAGGCCCTTTTGCGCTGGCGTCACCCCCGACGGGGCGACATTCCGCCCGACCAATTCATCCCGATCATCGAGGATGCCGGTCTGATCCATCAGATTGGCGATTGGGTGATCCGGGAAGCCTGCGCGCAAGCAGCGCGATGGGACAGCCGGATGCGGGTTGCAGTCAATATCTCCGCCGCACAGTTGTCGGGGGCAGGGCTGTCCAAGACGGTGCTTGGAGCATTGGCCTCATCGAGACTTGAGCCTAGCCGGCTTGAGCTTGAGGTAACCGAGAACGTCTTCCTGGGCGACGACGCCGCGACCCTGACGTCTCTAGAGCGCCTGCGCGCGCTGGGCGTCCGCCTTGTTCTCGACGATTTCGGCAAGGGATATAGCTCATTCGGCTATTTGAGCCGGGCTCAATTCTCAAAGATTAAGATCGATCAGAGCTTCGTGCGGGGAGCTGCTGAAGGCTCAAAGGACTGCGTGGCGATCGTCCACGCCATATTAGCGTTGGCGCGGGGTTTGGGGGTCGAGACGACTGCCGAAGGCGTGGAAACGGAGGCTCAGGCCGAGGTCATGCGTTGCCTTGGCTGTGCGCAGCTCCAGGGCTTCCATTTCGGTCGGCCGGTGCCTGTGGAAGAGTTTGCAGGCGCCGATGAGGCTGTTCGTCACCGCCGCTCCGCCTAACCCCTTTTCTTGCGCGTCGCAGCGGCTATAAGCCGCCCCGCGAACGCCCGGCTTCACGGGTGGCCTGCTGGGGCGTCGCCAAGTGGTAAGGCACCGGTTTTTGGTACCGGCATTCGCAGGTTCGAATCCTGCCGCCCCAGCCAGCACTTCGGCATCGCCGAGAGCTGTCATACGAAAAAGCCATCGGCTTGGGTTAGCGCGCATCTCAGCGGAGCAACGACCGCCTCCCATGATCAGCAGGACGCCAAACGTCTGAATTCCGCCTCTCGGTCAATGTTGGGCCGGCTAGCGGGTTCCCGGGAACTGACTTCGTCCCGAGGCGGATTCCGTTCAAGAACAGCCACTGCCACGTTGCACGACCGTGAGAGCTTTGGGCCGTCGCAGACCGCGAATGCCGACGGCGTTGCAGTTGGCTGCGGAGGCCCTCATACTCGCTTTACCGCAACGTGGGGTCAGCAATGTCCGGTGGGGCTTGCGACATCTTTATATCCTATAAGGCCGAGGATCGCTCTCGGCTGAAAGTTCTGGTTGACGCGCTCGAGGCGGAGGACATGAGCGTCTGGTGGGACGCGCGGATTGGCGGTGGTGCTCACTGGCGGGAGGAAATCGAACAGCACCTAGATGCCGCCCGTTGCGTCATAGTAGCGTGGTCGAAGCGCTCCGTCGGTCCCGAAGGGCATTTCGTTCGCGACGAGGCTTCCCGCGCGATGCGGCTCGGCACCTATCTCCCCATCCGCATTGACGCCGTCGACCCGCCGCTCGGCTTTGGGGAGATTCAGGCACTCGCATTGCAGGGCTGGAAGGGCAAGATAGACGATCCGCGTTTTCAGAACCTTTTGAAGGCGGTGCGAGCGCGGGTCAGCGGTAAAGACGGAAGTTGTCTACCTCCAACGAGTGAAGGCCCCAATTTTCGCCGTCGAACCTTAATCGCCGGGGCTGTTGGGATCGGAGCCGTGGCGGCAACTGGCAGCGGCTGGCTCCTGCTCCGGTCAGACGGTAAGGGCCCGAAACGCATTGCGGTTCTGCCGTTCACCAACATGTCGAATGATCCTGAGCAGGCTTATTTCGCCGAAGGCATTACCGAAGAACTGCGCTCGGCCCTTTCGCGGATTGGGTTGGAGGTGATCGGCCGCACTTCCTCGACCACAGTAGCCGAGCTGGATAGCAGGACGGCAGCCGCGCGCCTCAAAGCAGCTTATCTACTGACGGGAAGCGTCCGCCGCTCCGCCGATCTCATCCGCATTACCGCTCAACTCGTTGACGGACGTGACGGCGTCCAACGCTGGGCGCAGAGTTATGATCGTGCAGCAGGCGACGCGATCCGTGTTCAGACTGACATTGCCGCCAGCGTTGCCCGGGCCCTGAGCATCGAAATCGGCCGGAGCGGCCAATCAGCGCTTACGCTTGGTGGCACAGCCGATAGCCTTGCCCAGGATATGATGTTTCGCGCCCGGCAGGCTCGGGTCACGGCCGGAAGCCGGGCTGAGTTCGACCAGGCACTGCGGCTGGTAGATGGCGCAATTGCTCGTGATCCCAATTACGCCAGCGCGCATGTTGAGCGGGCGATGGTGCTCATCACCATCACCGAGAATTTTCCGGCGGACCCGGCATCACGCCGACTGGTCGCCGCGGCAGAAGCGTCCGCG
This sequence comes from Sphingomonas edaphi, assembly GCF_003583725.1. Classification (GTDB taxonomy): domain Bacteria; phylum Pseudomonadota; class Alphaproteobacteria; order Sphingomonadales; family Sphingomonadaceae; genus Sphingomicrobium; species Sphingomicrobium edaphi. The sequence continues at coordinate 209,536 of NZ_QXTF01000003.1, forward strand.
CGGCAGGCGGCAAGGCTGGCTCCCGGGCTCGGAGCTCCCCACGTCGCACTCGCCAGAATTGCCTATAATCGCCTCGATCTCGCAGGAATCATCCGAGAGACAAAGACGGCGCTGGCTCTTTCGCCAGACGACACTGACGTACTGCTTGAGGCTGCAACGACCATGGCGACGTTCGGCCGGAGCGAAGAAGCGCTCCGGCTCTCTGATCGATTGCTCGCCCTCGATGGTTTGGCCGCTCGATCCTACGCCCGCCGGAGTCTCGTGATGCTGCTGGCGCGCCGCTACCGGGAGGCGATTGACGCCGTTCGCCAAGCCGAAGCCATCGCTCCGGGCAATCCGGCGCGCTTCGCTACGGCTGGGGACGCTTGGCTGCTTCTCGGACAACCGGAGCGTGCAAGGACCGAATATGCCCGAATGCCTGCAGATGACTATCTTCGGATGACCGGGGAAGGGATGATCGCCGCGCGTGCCGGAGACAAGAGGGGAGCGGAGCGAGCTATTGCACGTCTGACCGAGGCCTACGGTTCCGCCGTTGCTTATCAAATCGCGGCAATCAACGCCCAGAGCGGCGAACGTGACCGCGCTTTTGCCAGGTTCGATCAGGCGTTGTCATTGAAGGACCCGGGGTTGGTGGGCCTCACGACTGACCCGTTCCTTGATCCGATCAGGGATGACCCGCGCTATGCCGTGCTAGTTCAGAAACTGAGGTTCCCATGAACCTGCGCAACGTCAGCTTTGCGCCCATTCGGGTCGCTCAGACAAAGCCATTGCGCACCCTAAAGTAGACGTTCGTTCAGTTTCGCCATACGTCTGCGATCGGCCAGATCGAGCCTTGAGCTATTTCTTGCCGCCTGTCTTGGCGGTCGGCCCCGAATGTGGCCCGTAATGAAGGATTTCGGCCTTGCTCATGTCGAGCTGTCCGAGGAAGAGATTGCGCTTATGGATCTCCGCCGCGGTCGCGCGGCCGAGGCGGAGGTCTTCGCGATCCTTTTCCCGCAGGGCCTGCTTCATCGCAGCGCGTGCCTTCGGGTCAAACCTTCCGATTTCGGACTGAGGCTTTGGGTCGTCGGCCATCCCTCACATTAACGACTGACCGACTGCGGAGCTAGACTGCTCTGTTTCAGACGGTCCGCTAACGGCCAGGAAGCGACAGCAAGGCTGCCAGTCGCTAGCGGGCCGAGCTACGGCCGTGACGGGTAAGAAGCAGACCGGTCTCAGCCGCATCATAAATTCCTCACTAGGAAATCATGACTTCACGTCTGGCAGCGCCCACCATGCAGATGGTTGAGACAGCTGAGGGAGATCAACGACGTGAGCACCACGCGCAACTACGTGCTAGCGGCCTATACCATACTTCTGGGCATTCTTGCCCTCGTTGGTTGGCTGTACATAGGACATGCAGACGATGCTCCTGGGGCAGGAGTGATCGGCTTCATATCGCTGCTGTCTTCGTTGGTCGTGGGCTATCGGATTGCGCGAGCCAAACCGCAGGGAAGATGAAGAGCGACGACAGCCAGTGCGGCGCAGATCATTTCATTGAGCATCGTTAGATTTCCAACTGACTGCCAAGCTCGACAACGCGATTGGTTGGAATCTTAAAGAACTCCATCGCGCTTTCGCTATTCTTGTTCATCCAAGCGAACAGCCGCTCCCGCCACAGCGCCATTCCGGGTCGTTTCGTGGCGATCAGCTTCTGGCGACCAAGGAAGAAGCTGGTCGTCATCATGTTGAAAGGTCCGCCTGCCATCGAGGTCGCCGCAAGGTCTCGCGGCACGTCAATATCATCCATGAACCCGTATCGCAGGATGATCCGATTGAATCCTTCGGCGTGATGCGCAACTTCCGACCGATTTTCACGCGGATAGTGCGGCACCTCCTCGATCTGAACCGTTAGGATGACCACCCGTTCGTGCAGCACCTGGTTATGCTTGATGTTGTGCAGCAGCGCCGATGGGATGGTTTCCGCGCTTGAAGCCATGAACACCGATGTGCCGCGGATGCGATGGAGCGAATTAGCGGTCGATTTGATGAAAACTTCCAGCGGAAGTGCACCTTCAGCCAGCCGCTCGCGCATGATCCGCCGCCCGGCCGCCCACGTGGTCAGCACGACGAACACTACCGTCGCGACCAGCAGAGGGAACCAGCCGCCATCGAGGAACTTGGTGAGGTTCGAGGCGAAGAAGGCCGCGTCCACGACAAAGAATAGCCCGATGACGCCGCCGGCAAGAACCGGATGCCATTTCCAAACGCGGAACAGCACCACTGCCATCATGCACGTGGTGATGAACATAGTGCCGGTCACCGAGATGCCATAGGCCGAGGCAAGACGCGTGGATTCACCAAATCCGAGCACCACGACGACGACGAGCAGCAGCAGCGTCCAATTGACGATCGGGATATAGATTTGCCCGACTGCCTTGGCGCTGGTGTGCAGCACGGACAACCGTGGAAGGAAGCCGAGCTGGATCGCTTGGCGAGTTACCGAGAAGGCGCCGGATATCACCGCCTGACTGGCGATGATTGTCGCCAAAGTGGCAATCCCGACGAGCGGGAGGCGCGCCCATTCGGGAGCCATCAGGTAGAAGGGATTTCGCACTGCTTCCGGTTCGACCAGCAGCAGCGCGCCTTGCCCCAGATAATTTAGCATAAGGCAGGGGTAAACCAGCGTCAGCCAGCTGATGCCGATCGCCTTCCGGCCAAAGTGGCCCATGTCGGCATAAAGGGTTTCTGCGCCGGTCACCGCCAGAAACACCGATCCCAATGCAAGGAAGGCCTTGGTCGGATCGATGAAGAAGAAGTTCAGCGCCCAATAGGGGTTCAGTGCAGCGAGGATGTTGGGATGCGCTACGATGTTGACGACACCGAGCGTTGCCAGGGTCGCGAAATAGATCAGCACGATCGGACCAAAGATGGCGCCGACTTTTGCGGTGCCGCGCGACTGGATCAGGAACAGTCCAACCAAGATGCCGATCGAGATGGGAAGGATCAGCGGCGCAAGTCTCGCCTCAGCGACGGCCAAGCCCTCGACGGCCGACAGGACCGAGATGGCTGGAGTAATGATGGCGTCACCGTAGAACAGTGCGGTGGCTAGGACGCCCATGATCACCAAGCTGGCGGTCCACTTACCTCCTTCGACGGTCCGCGAAATCATCGCTAGCAAGGCAAAGGAGCCGCCCTCGCCCTTGTTATGGGCGCGCATGGTGATAGCGACATATTTGACCGTCACGACGAGCATTAATGACCAGAAGATCAGCGAGAGCACGCCATAGACGTGCGGTGCATCGACCGCGAGCGGATGCGGGCCGATGAAGCTCTCCTTCATTGCGTAGAGCGGTGAAGTGCCAATGTCGCCGAATACAACACCGATGGCGCCGAGCATCAGGGCGGGCAGCGACTCGTTTGGCGCGTGCTTGGCTTCGGAAGCCGCGTTGGCCGTAACATTTATATTGTTCATGTTATCTGAAGTGGCGGCGCGGGGCATAAAGATTCCATGTGGAATTCATGACCGAGCCGTTAGGAAACCATCGGAACTAGGCCGGAAAACCTCGACGAACGGCGATGCCGGGCGCATTTGATCGGCATGGCAGACGCTCCATTCATTCGGCCCACGCGACGCGGTTCCACCGCCGGAGGTCGCATCCGGCCGTATGCAGAAACCATGGCCATGGTTGCCGCCTCCACCTTGGTCGGAATGCTGATTGCTCCGCGCTGGGGTAATTCGGCCGTCGACCTACTTTATCTTCCAGCGGTGCTTGCAGCGGCGGGCTTCTATGGATTGGCCCCGGGCATCCTCGCGGCGATCAGCTCGGCCCTTGCATTCAATTTTTTCTTCACCGAGCCTTTTCGAACCCTACACATCGACAGCGCCCCAGATGTTGCCACCGTCATTTTCCTGTTCCTAGTGGCGCTGGTCACCAGCCAGCTGGCGGCGCGAATGCAGGCCGAGAGGCAAGCTGCTCGAAGAAGCGCTTCGCGCAATGCGACGATTGCCGGACTGGCTCGGCAGCTGTTGTCATGCTCAAGTGACGAGGAGATCGCGACGGTCGCCTGCCGCGAGCTTCGCAATCTTTTCGATTGCAACGCGGTCATGATGGCGGGCGTCCCGGAGCCGCTTTCTGTCGCGGCCAGTCCTGCTCACTCTATACTGACCCCAAGTGACATCGGCGCCGCTGCCTGGGCGATCCAGTCCGGGGAACCGACCGGACGAGGCGCGCGCTCGGTCATCGTGACGGAATGGGTTTTCTACCCGGTTCGATCCGGCACCGCCGTGCTCGGTGCAATTGGGCTGGCGCGTGATGATGGCACCCGGCCGGTGCCAGCCGACCAGCTGGATTTGCTCGGCAATCTTCTCGATCAGGTTGCACTTGCGCTCGAACGTGCGCGCTTGGAGTCGGAGGCGCGAGACTTCGCCCGCGTTCGCGAAAGTGACCGGGTCCGTTCAGCGCTGCTGTCGTCTATTGGCCAAGATCTCGAACCGCATCTCGCAAGCTTGTCCAGCGCAGCGAAGGCGATTCAGCGCGGCGGGTCAGACGCGAAGCCCCTAGTTTCCGCGATCGGCTCGGAAGTGTCGAAGCTTCAGCGCTATCTATCCAATCTCCTCGAGATTGGGCCGGAGGCCGATCAAGTGCCGCTCCAATCAGGCGATGTGACCATCGACCTTTTCAGGCGGATCGTGACTAGGAGCGGCAAACAAATCCGCTTGGCACCGAAGGAATATGGCGTGCTGGCAGAGTTGGCGAAGCACCCCGGCCGCGTGCTCACTCACACCCACCTTCTCAGGGCTGTTTGGGGTCCTGCGCAGGAAAAGCAGACCGAATATCTGCGCGTAGCGGTACGTGGCTTGCGCCAGAAACTGGAAACGGATCCAGCGCATCCGGTAATTATCATCAATGAACCAACCGTCGGCTATCGCCTGGTGGTTCCAATCCAATGCCCGTAATGGATCGCTGCCTGTCGTAACGTCAAATGCTGAATGAACGGTCGGAAACGGGACGCCGGCGGCGTGAAACAGTACGGAGGCTGAGCGTGGTGAAAGGCGGACATTTCGCGTCTCCGCTGATATAGCTGCCCTGGATGGGGGGCCTTATGCGCAAATGGCTCATAGGATTGCTGGCAGTCTTAGCCGTAGTCTCAATTTCGTTCTTGGTCAGTCCCTGGCCCAGCATTCTTCTAGTTCGTGCCGTATTTGACCGTGGCGCCGCGGAAGCCTCACGGAAGCTGGAGCCTTACTTGCCCTCCTCGGTGGTTACAGCCACTCACCGCTATGATCCGGCGGACCCCAGCGCGGCGCTTGACATCCATCGTGCAGTTGAAGGGGCAAAGGGGCCGACGGTCGTTTGGGTGCACGGTGGCGGCTTCGTGTCCGGGCGGCGAAGCGATATTACCAACTATGCGAAGGTTCTCGCCGGACATGGCTTCACGGTGGTCAACGTCGATTACACAATTGCGCCGGAAGCCCACTATCCGGAACGCGTCCGTCAGGTGAACCAAGCCTTGGCCTATCTGAGCCGGGAAAGTGAGAAGCTGGGAGTGAATTCCGCCCACATGGTTTTGGCTGGCGACAGCGCGGGTGCTCAAATAGCTGCTCAAAGCGCGGCGATCATCACTAATCCTGCATATGCCAAGCTTGTAGGTATTCAGCCAGGAATTCGGCCAGAGCAGTTGGCCGGAACTCTGCTTTACTGCGGCGTCTACGACATCTCCGGCATGGGGCACGGTGGCGGAATCTTAGGATGGTTCGTTCAATCGGCAGGGTGGGCGTACAGCGGCAAACGTGATTGGCGGGACGACGCGCAGTTTCGCACCATGTCTGTGGCACCGCACCTCAACAGCGCATTTCCACCCGCTTTCGTTAGCGCGGGGAACGCTGATCCGCTTGGACCTCAATCCGTGGCCATGGCGCAGGCTCTAAAACAGGCGGGAGTCGCGGTCGAGACGTTGTTCTACCCGAGCGACTATACGCCGCCGCTGGGCCACGAATATCAATTCGACCTCACTAGTGAGGCCGGTAGGATGGCCCTCAAAAAGTCGGTGACATGGTTGCGACAACTACCACGCTAATTGTCTGCTTCGGGTCGCTGTCGGTCATCCGGCGAATACCTGAACGAATGACCGGCTGCGGCCTATTTTTTAGAGCGAGCCTTGCCGGTCGTCTCGGATCGAGGACCGAAGTGTAGAATTCGAATACGTGTCGTACTGTCAAGACCACCTAGGAAGAGGTTTCGCTGGTGGATTTCCTTGGCAGTCGCACGACCTGAACGCAGGTCTTCTCGATCCTTGTCCCGAAGCGCCTGCTTCATTGCGGCGCGCTGTTTGGGATCGAACTTTTCGCACTCAGGATCAGATTGGTCTTCGCCGGCCATGGGGCAACTTAACGGCCAATACTTGTCATTCTAGTTCCGCTCGCGAACGGCGCTAAAGTTGATCTCTGGCCAGTCCTGCTGGAAGCGCCCGAACTCCCACGCGTTACGCATCAGCAGTACCGGTACGTTGTCCTGGTCATCAGCCATGCTGGAGCGATGCGTCTCTATCAGCTTCTTGAGCAGCGCCGGATCATCCGAGCGAACCCAGCGTGCCACTTCGTAAGGTGAGGGTTCAAAATCGAGAGAGACCCCATACTCCTGATCGAGACGGGTCTGCAGAACGTCCAGCTGCAGCTCGCCGATAACACCGACAATCCAATGCGAGCCAATCGCTGGCTTGAACAAGCGGATGACGCCTTCCTCAGCGAGATCCGACAGTCCCCGCCGCATCTGCTTGACCTTTATCGGGTCGCCAAGCCGCACCCGCCGCAGAATCTCCGGCGCGAAGTCAGGCAGCCCGGTGAACGTCACGTCGCCTCGTTCGGTCAACGTATCGCCGACGCGGAGGGTGCCGTGGTTCGGGATCCCGACGATGTCGCCAGCAACAGCTCCGTGAGCAAGCTCGCGGTCGCGCGCGAAGAAGGTGATCGGGTTATGCAGGGCCATGGGCTTGCCGTGGCGCGTGTTCAGCACCTTCATGCCCCGCTGGAGCTTTCCGGAGCAAATCCTGACGAATGCAACCCGATCGCGATGGTTCGGATCCATATTCGCCTGCACCTTAAACACAAAGCCGGTGAGCCGCTGCTCGTCCGGTGCAACTGGAGCTGGCTTGGCCGGCTGTGCCTGCGGCGGGGGCCCATCATCCGCCAGAACGGCGAGGAGCTGCTTTACTCCGAAGCCTCTCAGTGCGCTTCCGAAGATTACAGGTGTTAGATCGCCCTGCCGAAAGGCATTGAGGTCGAACGCAGGATAGGATGCCTGTGCCAGGCCCCCATCTTCGCGCAAGCTATCGGCCGCAGGTGCTGGAATGATCTCGGTAATGGCCGGATCGTCGACGCCGCTGGTCTCGATGCATCGCCCGGGAACGACACCGTCGCTGCGGTCGGCGACCAGGAACTGAGCCCGTCGCAAATCGTAAAGGCCGTGGAATAGTCCGCCGATGCCGGTTGGCCAGTTCTGGGGGCTGACATCCAGCTGAAGGACCTCGGCAATTTCGTCGAGGAGGGCGAACGGGCTAAGTCCCTCACGATCCACCTTGTTGATGAACGTGATAATCGGAACATTGCGCAGTCGGCAGACTTCGAACAGCTTGCGCGTCTGCGGCTCAATCCCCTTAGCGGCATCTATCACCATGATCGCGCAATCGACTGCGGTCAGGGTTCGGTAAGTGTCTTCCGAGAAGTCCTGGTGCCCAGGCGTGTCCAGGAGATTGAAGAGGATGTTCGAGCGCTGGAAGGTCATGACGGAGCTGGTGACGGAAATGCCGCGCTGCTGCTCGATTTTCATCCAGTCGGACCGCGCTCGGCGGCGATCACCACGGGCTTTCACTTCTCCAGCCTCGTGAACCGCTCCGGCAGCCTGAAGCAGGCTCTCGGTCAGTGTGGTCTTGCCCGCGTCCGGATGCGAAATGATGGCGAACGTGCGCCGTTCCAGATCGCTGAACGAAGTAGGATAGGAGGCCGACTGGTCTGTGCTCGCGCGAACGGTCTCGCCGAGTGTGGATTCTTCGATGTTCAACTTTGGCTCCTGCCCGGCGCAACTTGTGCCGAGTGATTCTTGGGCGCTCGCTTAGGGCAAGGCTGCGCTTTAGCGAAGGGGTCGCGTCGATTGGCAACTGATAGCTGAAATCTCGAAACGTCTGAGTTTCAGGAGATTACGCCGGCAAGTGGACGCTCCTCTTTCGGCTACGAGCGGCCATCAGGAGGATCGCCGCCCAGCTCGAGCCATTGTGGACCCGAACAACAGACCTACATTGCCAGCTTGGTAAATGAGGGCAATCCGATGGGTCATAAGTATCTGAACCCCGAACAGGTGCGCGTCGCTAGTCCCAATTGCATTGGGTGCGTACCGGCATCGGAGTGGCACTGGTTTCGTTGGGTTCTTGTCGCCCAGCCGGTGCTCGGTTTGGCGATATACCTGTTCGTTTGACCCAACCGTGTCCATTAATCTCTGGCGAGAGCCCGGAGTGTTCCTGTGGTCGAAAGCCTACCGAGCGGACCGATATCGGCCGATAATCGCTGGCCGAGAGTTCCGCGCGCTTGGCTGAATGGATTCCTGCTGGCACGGCGGCGGTTCGAATTGAATGCATGATCGTAAGCTTCGCTTAAGCTGGTTGCTGCAGCCGGGCACCCGCTGGGGGGGTGAACGGGAGTTGCCATGCGTTGCCGACCTTTTCTTCTCTCAGCCCTTTTCCTGTTATCGGTAAATGCCGCCAACCCAGCTTGGGCGGTAAGCCGTCCTAGGGCGCAACCGGACGTTGCTATAAAGGGGCCGGTTGGGCCTGCTTGGTTGGCAAATGAGGGGCGCGCCGCGCTCGCGCTGCTTGATCTGCTCGAAACATCAAATGTCGACGGCCTTGACCCCGCTGTCTACCGGCCGGCCGAACTCCGACGGGCGCTCCGCCGCGGGTTAAGAGGTTCGCAAAAGACGCGGGCTAAAGCCGCGGCGCAATTTTCGAATGTCTTTGCGCGATACGCGGCCGATGTCGTCCGGCCTCGAGAAACTTCGACTGTATACGTGGATCCTGCGGCGAGGCCCCGGCCGGTGTCGACACAGAGGCTCATCGTCGTTGCTGCTGGCGCGCCGCAGTTTGACGAGTTCATTCGCTCGATGGGCTGGATGCACCCTTATTATGGACGGCTTCGTCAAGCTCTGCAGTCCGAGCTGGAAAAGGGAGGCGGGCGCGTCCCGCTTTTGCGTCTCAACCTTGAAAGGGCGCGCGTTTTGCCGCGTGGTCCCGAGGCGGCCATCGTCGTCAACACCGCAGCAGCCCAACTTGAGCTTTTCGAGGACCGCGAAGTTCGCGACCGTATGCGCGTCGTTGTAGGGGAAACAGCTCAGCAGACGCCGATGATGGCGGGACTTATCCGCTATGCAATTCTCAACCCATATTGGCATGTCCCGCCCGACCTTACTCGCAAGAACATCGCTCCGAGGGTCCTTAAGGAAGGAATGAAATATTTCCGCTCGCGCGGCTATCAGGTCGTGTCGGAATGGTCGCGCGACGCCAGGGTCATCCCTGAAACGTCGATTGACTGGAAGGCCGTGGCGAGGGGCGACAAGGAAATCTTCGTGCGCCAGTTGCCGGGTCCCGCTAATGGCATGGGCGAGGTCAAGTTCATGTTCCCGAACGACATGGGCATTTACTTGCACGACACGCCCGCCAAGGGCCTGTTCGCGAAAGAAGAGCGACAGTTCAGCGCGGGTTGCGTGCGTCTGGAGGATGCCGACCGGCTAAAGAAGCTGCTACTTGGTGACCTCCAATTGACGAGGAGCAAGAAGCCGGAGCAGATCATCAACTTACCGAAGCCCGTGCCGGTATACCTGACCTATATGACGGCTTTCCCCCAAGATGGTCGGATCGTCGAGCGGCCGGATGTCTACGGTCGTGACCGGGCCGTACTCATCGACCAGGGGCGTTCCCGTCCAAGCTCTGGATGACGCGTTGCAGCCGCTCCCGGACTTCCGACGCGGCTGCAGTCAACTGCTGGTTCTCGATCGCCTGCATCGACGCTACCGGATCGATCGCAGCGACTTCCGTTCGACCGTTCCCCAACGCTTGGATCACGACATTGCAAGGCAACATTGTCCCGACCTTGTCCTCCAATTGCAGCGCCTCGTACGCCAGCTTCGGATTGCATGCGCCAAGAATAACGTAGTCGCGAAAGTCAACGCCCATCTTCGACTGCAGCGTTTGCGCCATGTCGATCCTGGTAACAACGCCGAACCCCTCGTCCTTCAGGGCAGCCTCAGTGGCGGCGATGGCGTCATCGAAGCCAAGGTCTAACTGAGTAGAAATGTAATAGGTCATGCGATCATCCCGCGACTGAAAGGGCGGCAGAACAACGGCCAAGAGCGGTCGCCGGCTCCACAAAAATTCATCCTCGCCAGTAAAGGGCAATTATTCGTGCGCATTCTTCAGTTTACCGCCATCACATTTCTATCCTGCCTTTCCGGGCCGCTTTACGCAGCGCCGCTCGGGGCCATTGCACCGCTCGTCGGGGATGAAGTGCGGGCGGATCCACGTCTTCGCTATCGGACGGTTTTTTCCGTAACCAAGGCGGCGGCGGCAACCGGCAAGGTCAATCCCTCCCTGGATAAGGTGACCCGCTACCTGAACCTGCTGGAGCGCGACGGAATCCGACCGGAACGCGGCGACGTGGTAGTCATCGTTTCCGGGGCTGCGACCCCGGTTGTAACTGGGTCGCCCGACAATCCTAACATCGCGCTGATTGCCCGGCTCCAGCAAGCGGGGGTAACGGTTGCGGTCTGCGCGCAAGCACTGCACGGCCACGGAATCAGTCGCAAGCAGCTGGCGTCCGGCATTCGGGTCGACCTGTCGGCCATGACGACGCTGGCGACACTTCAACTCAGAGGTTGGGCTGTGATTACAGACTAATTCTTACTTCTTGCCTTCTCGACAAGCAGGTCAGTGGTCAGGATTTGCGGGAGCACCTCGCCGCGTTGGCCGGGCGCATAATATAGATAGAACGGGATGCTGTTGCGCTGATGCTTGGCGAGGAAGGCGGTGATCTTGGGATCGCCGCTGGTCCAGTCCCCCACCAGGGTGAAGACACCGGCGCGACGGAAGGCCTCACGCGTAGCATCACGCTCTATCGCAACCTTTTCATTGACCTTGCACGTGAGGCACCAGTCCGCCGTGAAGTCGACGAAGACTGGAACTCGCGCTCCGCGCAATTGGGCCAACCGCTGTTCCGAGAAAGGTTCGACATTATTTGCCCGGCTCGTCGCAGGCGGCGACTGTGCGGCAGCCGGAACTAGTGAGGCCGCGCCCACTGCCGCCAACAGGGCCGGTCCGAGCGGCAGCCAGCTTCGCCGCTTGCCGTCACGCTGCCGGGCACCAGTCCACCACAACGCGAGCCCGAGCAGGATGGTCGCGCCGAGCCCAATGGCCATGCCGTCGCTACCAGATTGACGGCCGAGGACCCATGCAAGTCCCAACGCGGTGACGAACATTGGGACAGATAGGATCCGCTGCAAACGCAACATCCAAGTACCCGGTCGTGGCAGCCGCTTGCGAACGCCCGGCACCCAGCCGATCAACAGGAATGGCAGCGCCAGGCCTAACCCCAACGCTCCGAAAACAAGCAAACCGGTCCAGCCCGGCAGTATCATCGCAGCACCGACTGCGCTCGCCATGAACGGGGCGCTGCAGGGTGTGGCCACGAACGCCGCCATCGCGCCGGTGCCGAATGAGCCCGAATGGCCCGAGCGGGTTTGTCCGAGTTCAATCGACCGCGAACTCATGTGAAACAGGCCGGCCAGGTTGAACGCAATTGCGGTGACAAGAAGTAACAGGGCCAGGATGACGTACGGGTGCTGCAGCTGGAAAGACCAGCCAATGGCCACGCCCGCGTTCCGAAGTCCGAGGATCGCCAATCCCAACGCAATGGATGTCGCCAGCGCGCCGGCGGCGTAAGCGGTTGAGTCGCTCCGCGCAGCGGCCGCCGAATGACCCGCGCGTGCGAGATGCATCGCTTTCAAGCTTAGAATTGGAAATACGCAGGGCATCAGGTTCAGTAGGAGGCCGCCAACCAGCGCTCCGAATATTGCCCAGCCGAGCCCGGCGCCCGCACCATCTGCAACCGGGGAAACATCCAGCGTCGGGCCGGGCATGGAAGGCGCATCCACGGCGTCAGGGGAAAGCCCGGAACTGTCGCCTGCGCTTTCGCCATTCTTGCCATCTGGGATCGAAGCTGCTGGCGCCGCGGCTTGCGTGAAGCGCAACCGGATCGCCCGCTTTCCGTCGCCAACGACACCGGCGAGCGTCGCGTGGTTATTAGAGGCCATCGTCCCGGTTATCTGCAGGCTGCCATCGTCCAATCGCTTGGCGTCCCGACGCTCGAACACTCCATCGCCTGACGGAAAGAAGGTGGCGCGGGCAGCATCCAGTTGCGTCGCGGGCGGAACGCGAAGGGTCAGTTGGCTGCCGTCGCGGATAAAACTGCCGATCGTATTGGATGCCGTAGGCAGCGCGCGCCTGGCGGCCGCAAACAATGCAGCTTCTTCGGGCGCGAGCGCACCGTTGCCGGCAACGAGATCGAGGCGAACGGTCGCGGATTGAGGGACGCACAAGGTGTCCGAACAGGCGAGGAAATCGACCTTTCCTTCAATCGGCAGGCGTTCGCCCGGCTGTATAGTCGCCGCAACCTGCATCGGAGCCAATAGAACATGTTCCCCGCCATGGACGAAGCTTGTCATCCCGGAGACCCGAAGAAGCTCTGGCGCGGGGTGCTGCAACGGCCCGATCTTCACGCCAGTTGGCAGTGTCCAGCGCACCTTTGGTGGCAAGCCGCTGTCTCCTGGGTTGGACCAATAGCCATGCCAGCCGGGCTTCGGCACCATCCGCAACGCCAGCATCACCGACTTGCCCGGTGCAGGCTGCTGCGACCGGGCATGGAGGGACACGTCGATCCGTGCCGGCGGCGCTGCCTGCGCTGTCATGGACAACAGCAGCAGGGTGGTAGCCAAGACTAGCTTTTGGAGAACAGCGGTCATTGAGCCTGCCTTAGATTCCGGCGGGCTGGGAAGAGGGCGTCAAGTCCGGGTTGGGCGTCGTGCGCGCCTTGTGCACAGCCGCCTTTAACCCCTCGTAGTCCAACCCGCCCTCGACAAGGTAGTTGCCGACCAGGAAGGCGGGCGTCCCTTGCAAGCCAAGTGCTTCGGCCTGTTCGTTGTTACGTTCGAGCAGTGCGTCGATTTCCGCCTTACGCGTCTTCATATCCGCTTGCAGGCGGCTCCAGTTCACACCCGCCTTGGTTGCAGCGCTCTTGATCGCGGCCTCGTCCATTGGCCGTGGAGTGTTCATCAGCGCGTCGTGGACAGCGGCGTGTTTGCCCTGCCATTGGCTGGCGATCGCCACACGCGCAGCGGCCACGGACGCATCGCCGAAGATTGGCCAGTCGCGATAGATAATGCGCACTTTCCTGTCCGCCGCCGCCAGCCGCTTCAACTCTGGGTGGACTTTGCGGCAGAATGGGCACTGATAGTCGGTATATTCGACGATCGTGATGTCATAGGCAGGCGGCTTTACCGTTGGTGCCAGTTTGTCCTCGGTGAACATCTCGCGCGTCAACTTCGGTGCTGCGGGGGCGGCCGGGCTGGGGGTGGGCGCGGACTGCGTCGCGCCACCTTGCATGACGGTCGCCACGGAGGCGGTTGAGAGAAAAAGCAGCGCAAGCAGGGTCTTCTTCATTACTGGATCTCCTTGATCTTCTTGAGCTTGTCGGTCAGCCCGGCACGCGAAATGGCGCCCTGGTGGACCGTTCGGACGGTTCCCGTTGAATCGATGAAGATGGTGGTCGGCAGGGCGCCCCCGTAGGATGCGGACGACCGGGCTCCGCGATCGAGGATGATCGACTTAAGGTCGAGACCTGTCTCGCGCGGCAACTGTGCCGCAAGGTCGGGACCGTCGCCCTGGTTGACGAACAGGAAGGTTACATCGGGGTTTGCTGAGGCCGCTTCGGCGAATATGGGCATCTCGCGCCGGCACGGCGGACACCAGTCCGCCCACAGGTTGACCACCGTCGGGCGCCGCCCGACTGTTTTTGGCTCGAATGGCCGACCGTCCAGCGTAACCAATTCCGTGTCGGCGATGGAAAATGGCGAGGCCGCGCTGGTCACGAGTAGCCGGTCAGCCGCGAACCAAGTGGTGCCTAGGACCGCCAGCAGTGCCAAAAGCTTGGGACTGACGTGGCGGGGGGCTCGCCACACTAAAAGGATGGCAGCTGCACCAATCCCCGCCAATGGCACGAAGCCGCCTTCCCAGACTGCCAAGACGGCGAGCGGATCTTGTCGAAACGCATCCAGATGGCTGGCAACATACGCAAGCCGGGCAGCGAAAAAGCCGCCGACGGCTGCAACGAAGGCGGCGTTACTATCTTTGGCAATGCTTGGGCGCGCGCCGATCATGATGAACAGCCACAAAGCGACGACCGCGACCAATCTGTCGCTGGCCAACGCGAGCGGGCCGAGTTGAAGGACTGGACTCACCTGTCGCGTCTTTTGGGAAAAGGGGAGGCCTTGATTGTGCTCATGCCGGGGACAAATGAGTCTTCCAGCTTAAGAGACGCTTAGGGTGGGGGAGCAAGGTGGTAAGGCTGGCTTAAGCTAATGCGATGAGGAAACGTCGGGTCCAATGCGAATTCTGGTGATCGAAGATGATGCTATCCTGCGCGCCGGAATCCGGACGGGCTTGGCGCTCGATGGCTTTACGGTCGATGCTGTCGGTACCGCTGCGGATGCGAGCGCGGCGGCGGCGGCTTCCCAATATGATGCGCTGGTGCTGGATGTCGGCCTTCCCGATGCCGACGGCGTTGAGTTGCTGAAGGGTTGGCGGCGAGGAGGTGAGACCGTCCCTGTGCTCTTGCTGACCGCGCGCAATTCGGTCGATGACCGAATTGAAGGCCTCAACAGCGGTGCCGACGACTATCTGGGTAAGCCGTTCGACCTCGATGAACTTGCCGCGCGCGTCCGAGCAATTGCGCGTCGGTCGAAGGGCAATATGGCTGCGGCGCTGCAACTCGGGCCGTTCCACCTGGACAGCGCGGCGAGGGAGCTGCGACGCGACGGGACGGTTATCCCTCTTTCCCGCCGTGAGTTTGCGCTAGTCGAAACGCTGTTTGAACAGCCGGGCAGGGTGTTCTCCAGAAGCCAGCTCGAGGATCGACTGTACGGCTGGGGTGAAGAAGTCGGCAGCAATACGATCGAAGTGCACATCCACAAGTTGCGCGCCAAACTCGGCCGGGACGTTATCGAAACGGTCCGCGGCGAAGGCTACAGAGCGTTCCGCGAATGACGTCGCTCCGCCTGCGCCTGTTCGCGTTACTTGCCGCCGCAACGCTGTTCGTCTGGTCGGCGGCGGCGGTATGGATCTACCTCCACACCCGTGCGGAGGTTCAACGCGTGCTGGATCGCCGCCTGATTGAGGCAGCGACGATGGTCGCATCGCTTGCAGAGAACAGCGACGCCTTGGTAGCGACAGGGCAATCCCGCATCATTGCCGTGCCACGCTATAACCGCCAACTAGCTTGCCAGATCTGGTCGCTGGACGGCCGATTGGTCGGGCGGTCGAGCGGCGCGCCGGCGGAACCGCTGGCGACAAACCGGCCCGGCATGTCGGAACGTGACATCGGCGGCGAAACCTGGCGGGTATACACGATCGCCGATCCCGGGCGGGGTATTCGCGTGTCGGTCGGTGATAGCTTGGGTATTCGCCAGCGGCTGATCCGAGATTTGATGATGGGATTGCTATTACCTGCGGTTGTTGGCCTCGGTGCGCTGGCTTTTCTCATCTGGACGGCGGTGGGAACGGGTCTTGCCCCGCTGAAGACGATTTCCCAACGCCTGCGCCAGCGAAAGCCGGCAGACTTTTCACCGCTGGAGATCGCAAGGCCGACCCAGGAGATCCTGCCGCTTGTCGAGGCAATCGATGCGCGTTCGGCCAAGTTGGAGCAAATGCGCGCCACTGAACGCCACTTCATCGCCAGTGCGGCGCATGAACTGCAGACGCCGCTGGCAGGGTTGAGCACCCATGCCCAGATCGCCCTGCGAACAGACGACAGCGCGGTTCGCCGTCAATCACTGCAAAGCATTGCTGAATCTGTCGACCGAACGTCGAGGTTGGTGCAGCAATTGCTGGCTCTGGCCCGCGAAGAAAGTGACGTTGATCGCTCGGAACCAGTTTGGTTGAGCTTGTCAGTTTTGGTCGATGCGCTCGGGCGCGAATTTCATCACGCGCTCGGGAGTGCTGACCTCAATGTTGAAATGACCGAAGAAGCGGCGGCCGCGGAGGTTTGCGCCGTCGAAGCGGAGCTGGTTCTCGCGCTAAAAAACTTGTTGAGCAACGCCATCAATCACTCGCCAAGTGGCGGGCGTATCCAGATCCATGTTGAAAATGGGATAGGTGAGGTAGGGATCAGTGTGCGCGATCAGGGACCGGGGATCGCCAGCGCCGAACTGGAAAGGGTCCGTGGCCGATTCGTGCGTGGTAAGAAGGCTCGCGGTGTCGGTTCGGGGTTAGGGCTCTCAATCGTTGAGTTAGTGGCATCGCACATGTCCGGCCGGCTCGACTTGCACAATCAATCTGATGGTGGACTGCAAGCTACTCTTTGGCTTCCTGAGCAGAAGTTGAGGGCCTAATAAATTGTGACTGCTCTTAAGGGTATTTGTTGATCATACACCCTAGGGCCGCACTGACCTCGAAGACCGTGCTCCCGACCCACCTTCACCAATTCATGTGATCAGCGCCATGCGTAAGCGCGCCGCCGAACCAACCTTGAGTGACGATTGCGGCAGTCATGACTCCTAGGCCGAATATCATGCCTGCACTGCGATCCTCTTCGGGCTTGCGGATGGCCCAGACTGCCAATGCCAATGCGCCAACTCCAACTCCGGTGCCGAACCAGCGATGGACGCTGAGCAGCCAATCATCGGTCGCAGGAGTGAAGCCTCCGTCGATCCAGCCAAGCACGGCCGCAATCGGAGCGATGATCCCACCAGAGACGACCAGAAATTGAATTGGCTTTGCGTAGGCCGGGCGCTTCCGCCCGACGATTGCGGTGAAAAAGGCGGCTGGGAAAAAAGCGATGGGAAAATGAACGATGATAGGGTGCAGCCGGCCAATCCAGTCGAGCAATCGCGCAGTGGTACTCATCTTCGATCGATCGACTTTGGGCATGTCGATCATCTCGCCCATTTGCGCATGCATCACGGTCGGATCGGCCGCTGATGGAACAACGGATTCCGGCTGAGCCGCTGCCTGCTGTCGCATCTGTTCCGCCTTGGCGGCTGCCTCCCGCTGCCGGCGATGTTCTTCATGGGCCGAAGCTGGCGAACCAGTGACAATCGTCAGCGCCGCGAGGAATGACAAGGCGATACCGATTGAGCGATCGTTCCGTTTCATTGCTTAGCTTCCCTTCGGCTTACGGGCCGAGTTGTGCATCGACAGGATTTTCCACTGCCCATCGATTTTCTTCAGCACGCTAGTCGCTACGCCGTGCCGATCGGCTGTCTCGCCGGACCTTGTTTCAATGCGATAATTGTAAGTTTCGGTAGCCAACGCGACCGAGCCCTCGAAGCGCACGATCACTTTGTAATCGGAGAAGGCAAAAGACCTGAATGCCTTTAATTCGGGGCCAAGATGATGAGCTAGATACTGAGCGTAGGTGCCTTCGACGCCACCCGTCTCGAAGATTGCAGAATCAGAGGCAAAAAGGCTTTCGGTTCCAGCGACATCCAGCTTTTCGATCGCGGTCTTGTAGCGTGCAAGGACCTCTTTGACGGCCGGTTCTTCGGTGGCGCCATTGATGACAGCCATAGGTTGGCCTGGGGGATGGTGGCCGGGTTGAGCGTAAACGACCTGAGAAATCGCCAAACTCGCCAAGGCAACATTAAGCTTCATACTATCTTCCCTCGGGTCCAGAACCGAATCCCGGCAAGTAGGTTTCCGTCAAACCTGTGTAGGCCACGACAAGGAACAAACTAGCTGGCGGCACCGCAACTAATGTCATCGTAGCAAAACGAAGGCCGCCAACTATTTTCGCGTTCGGTCAAAGCCGCACCCCTCTGAGGCGTAGCGAATTGCCGATAACTGCAACCGAGCTGAAAGCCATCGCAGCACCGGCGATAATTGGGCTCAGCAAAATGCCGAACCACGGATAAAGGATACCGGCGGCGACCGGCACGCCTGCCGCATTGAAAATGAATGAGAAGAACAGATTTTCGCGAATGTTGCGCATCGTGGCTTGGCTCAGGCGCCGAGCGCGGACGATGCCTGTGAGATCACCTTTTACAAGGGTTACTGCTGCGCTTTCCATCGCGACATCGGTTCCAGTCCCCATGGCGATGCCGACATCGGCCGCAGCGAGAGCAGGGGCGTCATTAATGCCGTCACCCGCCATCGCGATACGGCGGCCCTGCTGCTTGAGCGCTTCTACCTTGGCCTGCTTTTGATCAGGAAGGACTTCGGCTAGCACCTCATCGATCCCTACCCGGCGAGCAACAGCCTCAGCTGTGCGACGATTGTCGCCCGTCATCATCACGACATGAATGCCGTGGCGGCGAAGCTCGGCGACAGCCTCAACGGCGCTTTCTTTGATGGGGTCGGCGACCACGACCAGGCCGGCCAGTTGGTTATCAATCGCAACGAACATCACGCCTTCGCCTTCCGCGCGATGTTGGTCGGCTAAATGCTCCAGCTCACTTGAATCGATGCCGAATTCCGCAAGAAGGCGCTTGTTGCCCAGGGCGACAGTGCGCCCATCAACGCTGCCGGTGACGCCTTTGCCGGTGTGGGACGCGAAATCGGCGCTTGCCGGAATCTCAATTCCGCGATCGTCAGCGCCTTGCACTATAGCCTCTGCCAACGGGTGCTCGCTTCCGCGCTCCATGGCAGCCGCCAGTCGCAGCACCTCATCTTCGTCGAAATTGCCCGTCGGCTTGACTGCCACTAGCTTGGGCTTGCCTATTGTGAGCGTGCCGGTTTTGTCGACCACTAGGGTGTCGATCTTCTCCATTAGTTCGAGCGCTTCGGCATTCTTTACTAGAACGCCTTGGGACGCGCCTTTTCCGGTGCCAACCATGATTGACATGGGCGTCGCCAGACCGAGAGCACAGGGACAGGCGATGATCAGCACAGCAATCGCGTTAACGAGCGCGTGCGACAGCCGGGGTTCCGGGCCGACCAGGCTCCAAACGACGAAAGTGACGATGGCGATGATTACGACGCCGGGCACGAACCAAGCCGAAACTTGGTCGGCCATCTTTTGTATGGGCGCACGCGAACGCTGAGCGTCGGCGACCATACGCACGATTTGCGAGAGCATCGTGTCTCGGCCGACGCGCTCAGCCTTCATCAGAAGCGAACCGGTGCCATTGACCGTCGCACCTGTCAGCTTCGCGCCCTCGACCTTCTCGACCGGGATCGGCTCGCCTGAGATCATCGACTCGTCAACAGAGCTTCGACCTTCGACGACCACTCCATCGACCGGTACTTTCTCGCCCGGCCGCACGCGAAGCAGGTCGCCGACATGGACATGTTCAAGCGGAATATCCTCGTCGACACCGTCGCGCACTCGGCGCGCCGTCTTGGGCGCCAGTCCAAGAAGCGCGCGGATCGCCTTGCCTGTCGCGGATCGCGCCCTCAGTTCCAGAACTTGTCCAAGCAGCACCAGCGTGGTGATGACGGCTGCCGCTTCAAAATAGACCGGCACCAAGCCGCCCATCGTTCGTAATGAGGCTGGAAACAGGTCGGGCGTGAGCGCACCTACCAGGCTGTAAGCATACGCAACTCCAACGCCGAGGCCGATCAGCGTAAACATGTTGAGATTGCGGGTCTTGAGAGAGGCCCACATGCGCTCGAAGAAGGGCCAGCCGCCCCACAACACGACCGGCGTGGCCAGCAAGAGCTGTATCCACGTCGACTGCGCCATTGGAATGGGCTCCCACCCAAACAACTCGGCGCCGAAGGTCAGGACCACCAGTGGCGCCGCCAGGACGGCGCTCACCCAGAAGCGCCGGTTCATGTCGATCAGCTCAGGATTTTGACCCTCTTCCAAACTGGGCTCGAGCGGCTCCAGCGCCATGCCGCATATGGGACAGGATCCAGGACCATTGCGGCGGATCTGCGGATGCATGGGACAGGTCCAGATCTCGCCATCGCCTGCTTGGTTCAGTTTTGCCAACTTTGGCGTTTTGGCAGGGGCTGATTGCGCCGGGTTAAGGTAACCGTCTGGGTTGGCATTGAACTTCGCGTGGCAGCTCGAGCTGCAAAAATAATAGCGTTCGCCGGCAAGGTCGACATGATGCGGCGCCGTTTCGGGTCTAACCGTCATCCCGCAAACAGGATCTTTCACGATCTCTGCGGCGCCACGTCCGCGAGAGTCTAGATGGGGATGTTCGTGATCGCTTGTCATAGCATGCGCCTCAATCGACAATGGTCATCACAGCAGACGCACCCAACCAGTGGGCATCACGGACACAGTATCGGCCTGTATTGCCATTCGGCAGAATATCCGGGTCGAGTACGGGGCGGAGGGGCGAGCATCCTCTGGTCATTCAATATCCGCCTCGAGGCCGCCAAGGATCGGGCAATCGGCGCGATCATCGCCGTGGCAAGATCTCGCAAGCGCTTCGAGGGACTTGCGCATCTCGTCGAGCTCTTTTGCCTTTCGCTTTAGTTCAGCCGCTCGGGCTAGGGCGATGGCCTTCACATCTGCGCTGGCGCGGCTTCTATCCTGCCACAAGGCCAGTAGCTGGCGGATCTCTTCGATTGGAAATCCGCTATCACGAGCGCGCCTGATGAAGCGAAGTGTGTGAACATCCGAAGTATCGTAGTCCCGATAACCGGAGTCTCGGCGTGCTGCCTTGGGGATCAGCGCGATCGCCTCATAGTGCCGGATCATGCGCTGGCTGACCCCGGATTGTTTGGACGCTTGGCCGATATTCATGAGCTGGTCTCCTTAGACCGCCGAGGGGCGCCACCGGCGCAGTACCAGGGCGTTGGCCACTACACTCACACTTGAGAAGGCCATTGCTGCGCCGGCAATGACGGGGCTTAAAAGGCCAAGAGCGGCCAATGGAATCCCGACAACGTTATAAATGAAAGCCCAAAAAAGTCCTTGGCGGATCTTGGCGTAGGTCCGACGCGAAATGTCGATCGCGTCTGTCACAAGCCGGGGATCTCCGCGCATAAGCGTGATGCCCGCTGCATGCATTGCAACATCGGTCCCGGTCGACATCGCGATGCCTACATCTGCGGCAGCCAGTGCTGGTGCGTCATTCACGCCATCGCCCACCATTGCTACCGTTCGGCCCGCTGACCGAAGCCCCGCAATCACGCTTGCCTTGCCGTCCGGCAGCACGTTTGAAATCGCTTTATCGATTCCCAGCTTGCTGGCGACGGCTTGCGCGCTGCCTTCATTGTCTCCGGTAATCATGATGCTCTCGATGCCCTTCGCGCGAAGCGCTTCGACGGCTGCCGCCGCAGATGCCTTTGGCTCATCGCCAAATGCGAGCAAGCCTATTGGCCGGACCTGTGGCGAGACTTCAGCAACCCAGGACAGGGAGCGGCCTTCAGATTCCAGTTGTTCGGCGAGCACCTGCAGGGGCAGGTGATCGAGGCCATTTTCGCTCATCAACCGGGCACTGCCTAGAATGTAGTTCCGTCCTTCCAGCATCGCTGTGACGCCGCGACCCGGCAGTGCCTTCATTTGCGTGGCCGGCGTTGGCTGAATGTTTCTGGCGTTGGCGGCTTCCCGCACGGCGCGTGCAAGCGGGTGTTCGCTGCCGCTCTGCAATCCGGCCGCCAGTGCCATCAACTGATCGTCGGTCGTGTCATCAGCGGGGAGAGCCGCGACAAGCACGGGCTTCCCTTCCGTCAACGTGCCAGTTTTGTCGAAGGCTACGCTGTTGATGCGATGGGCGATTTCTAAGGCTTCCGCGTCCTTGATAAGCACGCCGGCTTGTGCGGCGACGCCGGTACCGGCCATGATCGCTGTCGGGGTAGCTAGACCAAGCGCGCAGGGGCAGGCGATCACCAGTACGGCGACGGCATTTAGTATGGCAGTCTCGACGCTTGCACCCGCAGCGAGCCAGCCGAGCAACGTTATCGCCGCGATGATTAGTACGACCGGGACGAAAACGGCACTGACCTTGTCGACAAGGCGTTGGATCGGGGCTTTCGCGCCCTGGGCACTTTCGACCAACCTGACGATCCGTGCGAGCGTCGTTTCAGCGCCAATCGCTGTGGTCTCAACAAGGATAAGTCCTTCGCCGTTGACAGAGCCGCCCGTAACCTGAGCGCCTGCCGACTTGTTCACGGGCATGCTTTCGCCGGTTAACATCGACTCATCTACGCTGGTCTCACCGTCCAGTAGTTTGCCATCAACGGCAATCCGCTCGCCCGGACGGACCCGTACGTGATCGCCCACGGATACGAGACCGACTGGCACCTCGGTTTCGACGCCGTTCAAGCCGACAATCCGTGCGGTGTCGGGGCGGAGAGCCATGAGAGCCCGGATCGCGGCTCCAGTTTGTCGCTTGGCTCTACCTTCCAGCCATTTGCCGAGTAGGACCAGGCTAATCACCACGGCCGAGGCTTCGAAATAATAATGGGTGGGCGCCATGCCAGCCATGTGCATGGGCGGGAAAAGCAACTGATAGAGGCTTAGCCCAAAGGCGGCAGTAGTTCCGATTGCGACTAGCAGGTCCATGTTCCCGGTGCGGGCCTTCACGGCTTTCCAACCCGCTCGGTAAAAGCGAGCACCAAGCCAGAACTGCACCGGCGCGGCCAAGAGCAACTGCCACCAGCCACCTAGCGTAAAGTCGAGGCCGATCCAGGAAGTGATCATTGGCAGCACTAAAGGCAGCGACAAGACTGCTGCGAAAATGACATGGCGCAGTTCGCGGCTCGCGGCTCGTTCGCGGCGACGGTCAGCGACTTCCGTTTCGATGGGCAAATCGTTCTTGAGTGAGGCACTGTAGCCTGCGCTGATGACGGCAGCGATGAGTCCGGTGATTGGCGTGGTGGCCACGATCTCAACTGTCGCGGTTTCGTTGGCGAGGTTGACGTCCGCCTTGAGGACGCCAGGGATCGCGCGAAGCGCTTTTTCAACTCGACCAACACAAGACGCACAGGTCATACCGTCAATTGCGAGCTTAATCTCGGTAGCGCCCGGCATATATCCAGCTGCAAAGATCGCATCCGCTATCGTCGATGTGTCGGCATATGTTGGATCGAACGTAATTTCCGCTCGCTCGGTCGCCAGATTAACCGACACGTCCGTAATTCCGTGGACAGCTCGGATGGCCTTTTCGACACGGCCGACGCAGGACGCGCAGGTCATCCCTTCGATAGGAATAACTAGACTTTCGTCCTCTTCACGCGGCAGTTCTACTGGCAGTGGGGCGATCATTTCTGCGTCTCCTCATCACGATTCGACAACCTGTTTCACCCTTCACATCATGTCAGGGTCAAGCCCGGTGAAATCTTTTCCGCACAACCTTGACCTTGCCACCATGGCAAACCCCAGATCGGCCTTTCCCAAATGTGAAAGGAAACGGGAAATGACCATTTTGACTGTTCGCGGGATGAGTTGCGGCCCTTGCGCACGAGCCGTGACCGGCGCCATCCAACGCGTCGATCCCGATGCGAATGTTGACATCGATCTCGCGACGAAGCGCGTCGAAATAGTCTCTTCCGCAAAAGTAGAGGAAATCGCCGCGTCGATCGAGGCAGCTGGGTATCGGGTAGAGTAGCAGGACCGAGTTTGCCACTTCGTCCTTGACCCTCACACGGTGTCAAGCGGCACGACTCGAGATCACGATCGACGAGCCTTCCTCCCTCGCTTGTCGCTCGTGCCCGGCCTCGCTCGCAAACATTGCTGCGCGAGAAGGAAAGCAGTCTTGCCCCCTCAGGACTGCTCTCCAAGCCGGGTGCATTTTTCTCAAGGAGAATGAGATGTTGGAATCAACTTCTGTATTACGAGATGAAGGACCGGAGATCGGTGTCTTGGGCACGGGTCGCATGGGCACTCGCCTGGCTGCCATGTTTGCTGGAGCCGGACGGCGGGTAGTTTTGGCGTCAAGAACGCCCTCCAGGGCGGCCGACATCGTTGCAAAGCTCAATATTCCAAGTCTGGTAGCAGGTTCATACGCTGAAGCACTTGGCGCCCCCGCGATACTACCAGCAATTTTCATTCGAGATGGTTTGCTCGATTTAGTCGAGCAGAATGCCGAAGCGTTCGAAGGCAAACTCGTCATCGACATAAGCAATCCGTTCAATGACGACTATTCCGACTTCCTTACGCCTTGGGATAGCAGTGGCGCCGAAGAACTCAGGAAATGCCTTCCCAGGGCGCGCCTTGTTGGCGCTTTCAAAAATGTCTTCTGGGCCGTGTTCGATGACCCGCTGTTCGATGGCACCGCTAGCGACGTTCTCGTTGTTGGCGATGATGAGGATGCGAAACGCGAATTTTTCAGGCTGAGCGAGGGAACGCCGTTCAGGTACCTTGATGCAGGAGCCCTGAAAAATGCTCGCGCGATCGAACGCCTAACCATGATAACGGGGGCGCTTGGTAGAGACCTTGGCTCGTATCCGCGGATGAACTGGCGTCTCCTAGGTTAGGCGGCTTAAGCCAACCACGAACTTGCTGGGGGAGGGGCCAAGTTGCCACTCAGGATCGCACTCTGAATTGCGGCCATTTCGTCCGCCCAATAGCGGTCGGCCTCAAGGTGAGGGGACAGGGCGCGGACCTTTTCGTGCAGGGCCTTCAGTGGCGCGCTGGTCGCCAGCGGCGCGTGATAGTCAACGCCCTGTGCCGCCGCGATCAACTCGACCGCGATAATGCCGGCGGCATTCTTCGCGATCTGCGCCGCTTTTCTCGCCGCGATCGGCGCCATCGAAACATGGTCTTCCTGGCCAGCGCTGGTGGGAATGGAGTCAACCGACGCAGGGAAAGCCAGCGTCTTGTTTTCGGACGTGAGCGCCGCGGCGGTGACCTGCGGGATCATCAGGCCGCTGTTCACGCCGCCGTCGTCGGTCAGGAAGGCTGGAAGGCCGCTCATCTTCGGATCGACCAGAACCGAGGTGCGGCGCTCAGACAGCGAGCCGACCTCGCACAGCGCCATTGCTATGATGTCGGCGGCGAAGGCGACGGGCTGGGCGTGGAAGTTGCCTCCACTGATGGCGATGTCCTCATCTTCGAAGACAATCGGATTGTCGGTGACGGCTGCCGCCTCGATTTCCAGCGTGCGCGCGGCATTGACCAGAAGGTCAAGCGCGGCGCCCATCACCTGCGGCTGGCAGCGGAAGCTATAGGGGTCCTGCACCCGGCCGCAACGATGGTGGCTGTCGACGATCGCGGAGCCATCAAGCAGCGCGCGAATGGTGCCGGCAACGCGGATCTGGCCCGGTTGGCCGCGTACCGCGCTGATGCGTCGGTCGAACGGCTTGATCGACCCCTTGAGCGCGTCGACCGACAACGCGCCGGCCGCAACGGCCGCACCGAACACCCGCTCGGCCATGAACAACGCATCGAGCGCGATCGCTGTCGACGCCTGAGTGCCGTTGATCAGCGCGAGCCCTTCCTTGGGACCAAGCACTAGCGGATTAAGGCCGATGCGGACCAAGGCGTCGCGCGCGGGCAAGAGATCTCCAGCAAGGTCGATGCGGCCCTCACCCAACAGAGCGGAGATGAGATGCGCAAGCGGGGCGAGGTCGCCGCTTGCGCCAACGCTGCCCTGGGAGGGGATCAGCGGCATTGCGTCGTGGTCGAGCAACGCCTGCAGCGCTTCGATTACCGCCGGCCGCACACCGGAATAGCCGCGGCCAAGGCCGAGCAGCTTCAGGACGATCATCAGCCGCGTGACCCGGCGGGGCAGCGCATCACCGAGCCCGCATGAGTGAGACAGGATCAGGTTGCGCTGAAGCTCCGCCAGCCGCTCGGCTGGGATGCGGGCGTTGGCCAGAAGACCAAAGCCCGTGTTGATGCCGTAGACGGTCTCGCCGCCGGCAACGATGCGCTCGACAGATGCCGCCGATGCCCGGATGCGCGCGAGGCTGGCGTCGTCGAGTTTGGCGGGCGCGCCCTGCCACAGTTGACGCAAGGTCGCGAGGTCGATGGCTTCGGGGTTAAGCGCCATGATCTCAGCGTCCCACCATCGGCAGGTCGAGGCCCTGTTCGCGCGCGCAGTCGATGGCGATGTCATAGCCCGCGTCGGCGTGGCGCATGACGCCGGTGCCGGGGTCGTTCCACAGCACGCGCTCAAGCCGACGGGCTGCATCTTCGGTCCCGTCGGCGACGATCACCATCCCGCTATGCTGCGAATATCCCATGCCGACGCCGCCGCCATGATGGAGTGACACCCAAGTCGCGCCGGAGGCAGTGTTGAGAAGAGCGTTCAACAGCGGCCAGTCACTGACTGCATCGCTGCCATCCATCATCGCCTCGGTCTCGCGGTTGGGCGAGGCGACGCTGCCGCTGTCGAGATGGTCGCGGCCAATGACGATCGGCGCG
>NZ_QXTF01000004.1 GCF_003583725.1 Sphingomonas edaphi
GCCATCCACGTCGCCGCCCACCAGCAGGCCAGACAGGCCGCCATCGGTCGTCGTCGCCGACTGGTCCACCTCCGCGATCGATCCGCTCGTCACCGCCGCCAGGGTCGGCGCATCGTCCGCACCGGTAATCGTGACAACGATATCATAGCTGGCTGATCCGTCGATTGACGTTACCGTCAGAGTTTCGGTGACCGACTCTCCATCGTCCAAACCTTGGGTCGTCGCTAGCGAGTTATCGAGTGTATAGGTCCAACCACCACTCAACGGATTGAATGTGAAATCGCCGTACGTTCCTGTAAGTGCGCCGGCATCTGGAGCATGAAAAACATTCTCGCCCAGATCAGCATCATTGACGACCAGCGTGCCATAAGCACAAGGATCGCCGGGCAGCCCATTGGCAACGCCGCCCGCCTCGACGACAGCATTATCGCTGACACCGACGACGGATATGGAAGCCGCATCGTTGGCGCCAGTAATATTAATCTTTACGGTCGCCTCACTAAGCGTCCCGTTACCTAGCCTGATCGCATAGACAAATTGATCGCAAAAGATCTGTCCATCCGTGAGCGAATTAATGTCCCGGCCCTGCCCAGGGACACCTGACCCATCGGCAATTCGATATTCGATCTTGCCGTTGTTGATGCGGACCCAATTTCCGCCCAACGTCATTTCCCACTGAGAAACTCCGGCAGAGTTAACATCTTTCGCCAATAGGTCGAAGTCAGCGGTGATGGGATTGCCGTCACCATCTTCAACGGAGAACAGCGTCTTGGCTTTTCCGCCAAGGTCGTTAGCCATAACATCTAGGATGATTGTACTGGTCGCTATACTGTACAGCGTCGTGTTGTTACGCAGATCGTCCTCAACGAAGATGTAGCTGTCATCTTTTGCTTGCGGTGTATTGGTAAACGACGTCGTCGAGCCACCGCCCGTTGTTTGCGTTGCCATGGTCAGTCCCCGGGATCTGCGAGCCGAGTCGCGTTAAATCCTCGTTAACTATGATTGATAAACGCGCACAAACAAAGACTAAGTCAAAAAAAACCGTCCCAAACTGACACAACTTAGACTTTGGTCATGAGATTCCGTAGACAGACCGCGCTCATCCGACTGTCACATTTTTGCTCTGCCTGGCCGCCTTCGACCGCCAATCCCATTTCACCGGGCATTATTTGCACCCAGCGACTACCTTCTTTCTCCAGCGGCTGCGGTTGTCTAAGCGGGGACATGTTGGCGAAATAAACCCGCGAGGCGCGCTCGCCGGCCGATCCCCTTTCCGGGGCGTGCAAGTTGGCCTACCGCACGAAAACCTGCTCCGCCGTGTAACCCGATGCTTTCGAAGAGTGCCCGGTTACCCCTTTGGGAACAGGTCCCGCCAGTAACCGTATCTAGCACAACTCAGGAGACGTCTTTCATCATGAACGCATTCAAGGATCAGTCATTTCAGGATCGCGTCGCCCGCGCTGCCGAAGCGAAGCAGAAGGCACTGGATGCTTTGCGAGCGAAACCGCCCGCAGACCCAGAAGAAGTTGCCGCCCGACAGGCAGCTCGCGAAAAACGGGAAGCGGCCGACGCCGAAAAGCGGAAAGCGAAACAGGCTGCGATGCAGGCCGCGAAGGAAGCTAAGGCTGCCGCCAAATCAGTTGTGGCGCCCGTTGCTCGGACGGAGGCTGAACTGAAAGCTGCCCGCGACGCCCGCTATGCCGCGCGCAAGGCGCGGAAATAGGACCGTGGCAAGCGAGCCCAGAAAGAGTCCTGCAAAGCTGGAAATTCGAACGGCCGTCCCGCAAGACGTCCCCGGGATACTTTCACTCATAAACAGGGCCTATCCCGGCTTTGAGAATTACAGCCCGGGGCAGGTCCGTGGGCAGATCAACAATTTTCCTGAAGGCCAGTTCGTCGCGGTCTTAGAGGGCGAGATCGTCGGCTACTGCGCATCCTCGCGCATTGACGAAGCGATAGCCCTGGCGCCGCATGATTGGGCGACGATCACGGGCAATGGCTTTGGTAGTCGTCACGATCCGACTGGTGACTGGCTCTACGGCATCGAAATGGCCGTCGACGAGCGACGTCGCGGGCTTCGCATTGGAAAGCGTTTATATGATGCGCGCCGGGCGCTTGCCGAACGCCTCGAGTTGCGGGGCATCGTCTTTGGCGGACGGATGCCGGGCTATGCGCGGGCAAAAACAAAGGTAGGTGGCCCTGACCTGTACCTTTCCCAGGTTCAGGAAGGAAAGCTTCGAGATCCGGTTGTTGGATTCCAGATGTCGAACGGCTTCACCCCGATTGGCGTTCTTCGCAACTACCTCCCGTTCGACAAGGCCTCGGGCGGGTTCGCTGCCCACATGGTATGGCGCAATCCGTACGTAGATCCCAACGAGCCTGCGGCTTTTCGTGTGCCTCGCGGGGTCGAAAGCGTGCGCTTGGCGAGCGTCCAGCTTCAGGCGCGCCCGGTGAAAAGCTTCGAGGAGTTCGTTCAGAACATCGAATATTTCGTTGACGTGGCCGCGGACTATCGCTCGGACTTTGTCGTGTTCCCCGAGTTGTTCACCATGTCGCTGCTGTCCTTTGAGAAAGCAGCGCTGTCGCCCATGGAGGCGATTGACCGCATGACCGATCATCGCGCGCCGATCGTCGCCGAACTGTCGCGGATGGCGATGCGGTACAACATCAACATCGTCGGGGGATCACATCCGACCCGCACGGAAGATGGCAGCATCCAGAATGTCGCCTACGTCTGCCTCCGCGACGGATCCGTGCATGCGCAGGAGAAAATCCACCCGACGCCGAACGAAGCCTATTGGTGGAAGATCAAGGGTGGCAGTTCAGTGGATGTCATCCAGACGGACATCGGGCCAGTCGGTGTGCTCATTTGCTACGACAGCGAGTTTCCTGAGCTGGCACGGCGGCTCGTGGATGAAGGCGCTCGGATCATCTTCGTCCCATTCTGCACGGACAACCGGCAAGGCTACATGCGGGTACGCTATTGTGCGCAGGCGCGAGCAATCGAAAACCAGTGCTTCGTCGTTCTATCGGGCAATGTCGGCAACCTACCGGGCGTCGACAATATGGATGTCCAATACGCGCAGTCGTGCATCCTCACGCCATGCGACTTCCCATTCGCTCGCGATGGCGTCGCGGCCGAAGCAAGCGAAAACATCGAAACGCTAACGATCGCGGATGTGAACCTGGCAGATCTTACGTGGGCCCGGGCAGAAGGCACGGTGCGCAATCTTTCCGACCGGCGCTTCGACCTTTACCGGATAAATTGGAATAAGGGCGCTCGTGGTGATCCGGCAGCTAATGTCGGACGACCAATGGGCATGAAGTCCCCTGGCGGGGGCTGACAGATGTCCCATTCCGCTATGCTTAGCCATTTGTCCTTTGGCATCGCTGATTTGGGCAGGTCAGCCGCGTTCTATGATGCTACGCTGGCGCCACTTGGCTTCGTTCGCATTTGGACCGCGGACGACGGAATAGGTTATGGCCCGCCCGGCGAGCTCGATGTGTTCGCGGTAAAGCTCCAATCCAAGACTATGGCGCTACCGGGCCCAGGCTTTCACCTGGCATTCACCGCCCCTCATCGCGATGCCGTCGATCAGTTTTATGCCGCTGCTCTCGCGCAAGGTGGTCGTGACGCCGGAGGTCCCGGGCTTCGGCCGAATTACGGGCCTTCATACTACGCTGCATTCGTCTTCGACCCGGACGGGTACAAGCTGGAAGCAGTACACCAATAGCTAAGCGGCAAGCCGCGAGAGCGGCGAAGACACCCTAGCGGAACAATCAAGCTTGTCCTGAAGCCGCACGAAGTTCAGCGGTAGAGCAAATCTTAATTAGACTAGGTTCTTTGCGGCACCCAATGCGGCATGTTCGCTAGCCTTCTCGGCGATGAGCTTCTCGCGCATAACTTCGGCTCGCTCACTCTGCTTCGCAAGGGCGGTCCAACTAGCCTCCGATGAGAGCCACCGATCACGGACATTTTGGAGTTTGGCTGCAGCTGCCCCTTCGCGAGCTTCGGATGCGCGTTGGCGGTAAAAATCGAGCTGTGCTGACATGTTGTTCCCATTCAAAAAAGGCGGGTGCCCAAAGACACCCGCCAATTGTTGTCCTCCGCCTTGCGACGGAGACAGCTAGTTAAGCTGATTGGAGATTGACCGCACTGGTCTTGCCGCGCCGGTCGTTTTCCAGCTCGTAAGAAACGCGCTGTTCTTTCTCCAGGGTTGTCATCCCAGCAGCTTCAACGGCGCTGATGTGCACAAACGCATCGTTGCCACCGGCTTCGTTCGTAATGAAGCCATAACCCTTGGAGTTGTCGAAAAATTTCACGGTGCCGATCGGCATAACTAATTCCTTCAAATGGGGGACCTGGAAGTCAGATCCTTGCCGCTAGGGAGAAGCGAGAGAGAAGGAATAGGAGCCGCAAAGCGCCGAAAGACCATTCAATTGCGACTGTAGCAGGAGCAGTTGTAACAGCTTCTGGAAAGTTTGACAGCTAGTTTTCCCACGTGCTCCGTAACGAGCTGTATTTCGTAAAAATAATCTACCGCCGCGGTATTATATGCTGATTAGTAAGATCACTCCTCACTTAGAATGTTTTCGCAAAATATTGGACGAATTCTGGAATTCTCAGAGCCTCTACGGCAGATCCAGAAAGGAATTTGCGTGGCAACTTTAACAGGGGCAGCCAGTCACGCGCTCTGGATGACAGCCTGAAGTTACAGGCTTCGATCAGGCCCATCCTCGATTTTTCAATGCTCGTTTCAACGACCGATCAATGCCCGCCACGTCTGGACTCTGTCCATTCGGTCTGGTCTGAAGAGAAGCCTTCGTGATGAACGCAAGGCCGACCGGCTGCGGATCAATTCCAGACCCTATGGGAGAGTTGAGCTCCATGGATCGTCGTCAATTTCTCGGTTCCGCCGGAGCGCTTGCAATCGCCTCCACCCTCCCCGCCTGCGCTACCACTAGTGTCAGCGCGACTGCTAGGGATGCCGGTCCAAAGGACGCTCAATTGCGCGCCCTTCTCGACCGCTTCTTTTACGACCGTCTTACCGACGATCCGGAAAGCGCGACTGCGGGCGGTTTCGACAATGGCGAACACCGAAATCTTAGATATCGCCTGGATGACTACTCGCAATCGGGCGTCGCAAAAGACCTTGCCCGGTCGAAAAGCGAGATCCAGAGCTTGCGCGCATTCGGCCGCGATGGGTTAAGTGACCCCGCCGCCCTCGACTATGACGTCGTCGAATACGGGCTTGAGCGAGCAATCAGCGGCTCGGAGCGGTTTCAGTTCGGCTCTGCAGGCGGACGCTACTCGCCGTACGTCCTAAGCCAGC
This sequence comes from Sphingomonas edaphi, assembly GCF_003583725.1. Lineage (GTDB taxonomy): Bacteria > Pseudomonadota > Alphaproteobacteria > Sphingomonadales > Sphingomonadaceae > Sphingomicrobium > Sphingomicrobium edaphi. The sequence goes on from NZ_QXTF01000004.1 coordinate 5,334, forward strand.
TGAACGGTCCATATCGCGGCATCCCAGATTTCCTCGACAATCAGCATCCCATCGAGACTGAAGCAGACGCGCACGCCTACCTCTCTCGCCTCTCTTCATTCCCCAAGGCGCTGGACGATACGACCGAGCGCCAACGCGCGGACGCTAGCCGGGGTGTCTTCGCGCCGGATTACCTGCTCGACACTACGCTCCGGCAATTGCGGTCTCTTCGCGATCAGCAGGCGGCGCAGACCGTGCTGGTGCAGTCCATTGCGCGCCGCGCCCGCGAGAAGGGCATCAAGGGCGATTGGGCCCGGCAGGCGACGCAAATCGTCGCAGCCAACGTGTTCCCAGCACTTGATCGGCAAATTGCGCTTATCACCGAGCTTCGCTCCAAAGCCGTCCATGATGCCGGTGTCTGGCGGCTGCCGGACGGTGAAGCCTATTACCAGGGAGCGATAGAAGCCTCGACAACCACGAAGCTCACTGCGGACGAGGTTCACAAGATCGGTCTTGAGCAAGTGGCTGCACTGGAAGCAGAGCTCAACCAGATACTGCGCGCCGAAGGCCTCACGCGGGGCACGCCCGGCGAACGCCTGGCCGAACTCAACAAACGACCCGATCAGCTTTTCCCGAACACGGACGCAGGGCGGGAGGAATTGATTGCCGAACTCAACAAGCAGATTGCCGAGATTGAGGCACAACTTCCGCGCGCGTTTGGAACCTTACCGAAGGCTGACGTCGTTGCGCGCCGGGTGCCCGAATTGATCCAGGCAGGATCCCCTGGTGCCTATTACGATAGCGCGCCGCGCGATAACTCCCGCCCGGCAATTTACTACATCAACCTTAGAGATACGTTCGATCGGCCCAAGTTCGGCCTGCGCACGCTGACCCATCACGAAGCCACACCCGGACATCATCTCCAGATCAGCCTGGCCCAAGAGTCGGAGGAGATACCGCTAATCCGGCGGTACGGCGGCTATTCTGCCTACTCCGAGGGATGGGCCTTGTATGCGGAGCAGCTTGCAGACGAACTTGGCATGTTTGAAGGTCGCCCGCTCGAGCGTGCTGGCATGCTCCAGTCCTTCCTGTTCCGAGCTACCCGCCTAGTCGTTGATTCAGGCATGCACTCCAAGCGCTGGTCACGTGAGCGCGCCACCGACTATTTCCTGCGCACGACGGGCATTGCCCGTGGACGCGGCCAGAACGAAATCGACCGTTACACCGCTTGGCCGGGCCAAGCGCTCAGCTATAAAATAGGACATACGGTCTGGCTGCGATTGCGCGACGAGGCGCGCGCCAAGCTGGGCGATCGCTTCGATCTCAAGCAGTTCCACCAAGTGCTTCTGTTGGGATCGATGCCGCTCACCATTCTCGAGCGCCAGGTCGCTGAGCGCGTCGCTCGCAACGCTGCGTCGCGTGCATAACAAAAAGCGAGACCGTTACTGCCGCTGGCGTACCCCGCCGAGCATGCTAGCAATTACCAGGTCCTAGCCGAGGAGACACTTGCGTGAAGCCCTTGTTACCCCTGTCACTGTCGCTCCTGCTTCTTTCCACCACGGCCTGCGTCCCGGCTACTGGCACGGCGCCAGTCGTGGCTCCTGCGCCAGTTGCAACTCCAGTCGCTACAACGCCTGCCCTGGACCCTGCGGCCGAAGATCAGCGGCTCACTGCATTTCTGGATGCAGCGTTCGAAGAGCAGCTTGCGAGATCCCCGCAGGGCCTCACCTCGCTCGGTCGGAAAGAGCAGTACGATCGCCTCGACAGTTACACGGAAGCATATCGCGCGGATGGCCTGGCGCTGGCGCAGCGGCAGCTGCAGCAGTTGCGCGCTGACTTTGACCCCGCCGGTCTTAGCCCTGCGGGCCGCCTTAGCTACCGATTGTTCGAAAAAGAGGTGCTGGACGAAGTCGAGGCGTGGCGTTGGCGCTGGCATGGCTTTCCGGCCAGCACCAACGGCAGTCCGGCAGGCTCCATTCCCGTTTTTCTAATCAACCAGCACCGGGTGAGCACGGTAGCTGACGCCGAGGCTTACATCTCGCGGCTCCGCGACGTTGAGCGAGTGATGAATGAAATCACTGCCAACATGCGACGGCAAACCGAGGCGGGCATCATTCCCTCGAAGTTCAATTTCGCGCCGGTCCGGGCAGATGCCCGCCGGGTCCTTGCGGGCGCCCCCTTCACATCAGGTGCGGACACGCCGGTTTACGCGGACTTCAAGAGCAAGGTTGCAAAGCTCGACGTACCGCAGGCGGAGAAGGACCGTCTGCTTGCTGCGGCCCGCGAGGCGATGACCGGCCCATTCGCTCGAGGGTATCAGACCTTCCTGTCGACTTGGGATTCGATCGAGCTCCGCGCAACGGGCAACCGCGGCGCCTGGAGCTTGCCCGACGGCGGCGCCTTTTATGCAAACCGCCTAAGCCAATCCACGACGACTGACATGTCAGCGGACGAGATTCACCAGATCGGTCTTGATCAGGTGGCAAGCATTCATCGCGAAATGGAGCGGATCAAGGATCAGGTTGGCTTCAAGGGCACGCTGAAGCAATTCTTCGCCCACATTATACGTGGTCAGCAGTACAAATATCCGAACAATGCCAAGGGCCGGGAGGCCTACCTCGCCGATGCCCGCCGATACATCGCTCAGGTCATGGCCAAAGCGCCGACGATGTTCAGCCGCCTTCCCAAAGCGCCGCTAGAGGTCCGCGCCGTCGAAGAGTGGCGGCAGGAAACCGCGCCTGTCGCATTCTACAACCGGCCATCTGAGGATGGATCGCGTCCAGGCATCTATTACGTGAATCTTGCCGACATGACGCAGGTGTTGAAGCCGCAAACGGAAGCAATCAGCTATCACGAAGGCGCCCCGGGCCACCATTTCCAAATTGCCCTCGCCCAGGAGCTTCCGGGTGTTCCCAAGTTCCGGCGTTTCGGTGGATATGGCGCCTATTCTGAAGGTTGGGGATTATATGCCGAAAGCCTTGGCAAGGAGCTCGGCTTTTACGAGGATCCGATTTCAGAATTTGGGATGTATTCGACCCAGTTGTGGCGCGCGGTGAGACTGGTTGTCGATACCGGCATCCATTCCAAGCGCTGGACACGCGAACAGGCAATTCGCTATTTCCTAGACAACGCCTTGCTGTCCGAGCGGGACGCCACGAAGGAGGTCGAGCGCTATTTCAATTGGCCCGGCCAGGCGACCAGTTACATGGTCGGACAGCTCAAGATCTTTGAACTCAGGCAACGTGCTCAGCGTGAACTTGGTGCGTCGTTTGACCTTCGTGAGTTCCACGCGGTTGTACTTGAGAATGGCGCAGTACCGCTCGACGTTCTCGAAGACTTGATCACGGCGTACATCGCCGATCGCAAACGCGCTGGATAAAGACGCAGGGCCGGTTGCTGCCCATAAATTAGCGCAGCAGCCGGCCCAACGACTTCGACTCTACCGACCCTCAATGGCAGCCATCAGCGACCGCAGTCCGCGTGTCGATGCAGGTGACGCGTTCGCGCTTAGCTGCTCTCCATTCCCGTGTTGAAGTTGGGCAATCAGTCGGTCGTCAGTTCATCGCGAAGTTTTGGAGTTCGGACGCGCGTTCCGCCGTCATAGACCTTATGCATTCAGCCGCCTCGATCAGTCGCAGCGATCCTTGCCGCGCTCCGTAAGCCTCGCAATTGGCATCGCGGTACTCGATCCAGGCACGCTGCGCCTGACGCAGTGCAGCCTTCTGCGGTCCTTCCGCTCGTTGCAGTGCATTTCGGAAATTGACGTTCAATTGTTTGTCCCAGCGCTCACTCCTCGCCTGCAGACATTCAAGAATGTCTGCCGTCGGTCCATCAGCACACTGCCGATATTCAGCGTTGTACATTTCCGCTGACACTGGGCTCGCCGACCAAATTGCCGCGCTGCCCAACGCCGCCAAAAATTGCCCATAGATTTTCATTAATCGTCTTCGTCCGTTTGCTGGCGAAGCCGGGCCCGCGCTTTCGCCTGCTCATCCGCTCCGGCGCGCGGCGCCGGTAAGGTCCGGGGTGCGGGTGCAGCTCGGCCCGCCGCCCCGACAACACTGTCTCGCCTGACAGGTTGTGCGGTACCGGTTGGGGCTCCAGCGGGACGTCCGGCGGCCGCACCGACAACGCTTCCGATGGCAGGACCCCGATCCCTAGAGCCTTCCGGGGCAGGCACGGCTTCCCTATGCTGGGATGGAGCAACAACTTGCTGCCGGGCCCGTTGGCGATTGCTCCTCTCGACATTCACGGGGCTCGCGTAAATATTGTTGTCCACGTTGCCGCGACCATGTTGCTGAGTGGGAGCCACAACTCGCGGACGGGGTCGTTGGCGAACGCGTCCATCGACGTTCACGGGGCTCCTATAAACGTTGTTGTCCACGTTTCCCCGATTTGGCGTCGGCGACTGACCCGTCTTACGGTCTCGCAACAGGTCGATGAGCGTGGCAGGATCCAGGCAAACCGAGGGGCGTAATGGATCGGGAATGCATGGCATGCCCGGCTGTGCCGCTGCCGCTGACGGGAAAGCCAATGCGGCCCCGATAAGGGCAACCAAGGTCGATGTACCAGAGATCGGCGGGGACATGCTGGCCTCCACGGTCGATTAATCGACTCATTCGCGGGCGCCACCAACCTTGATATACATTAATTTCCTAATCAGCATCAATCGGACGCGAAGGGTTTGCCTTCAATTGCCGCCATCAGTGACGCATTGCCACCGGCAGCCGTCGTATCGATGCAGGTTACCCGTTCAGTTGCGAAGCGCGCCACGTAGTGCGGCCCTCCCGCCTTGGGGCCGGTCCCGGACAAACCTTCGCCGCCGAAGGGCTGGCTCTCCACGACCGCGCCAATCTGGTTGCGGTTGACGTAGATGTTACCAACTCGCGCGTTGCGCTCAACATAAAGCCGCGTCGTGTCAATCCGGCTCTGCAATCCTAGTGTCAGACCATAACCGGTTGAATTAATTGATTTGATTACCTTGTCGAGCTCGCCCGATTTCCAGCGAATGACGTGCAGGATCGGCCCAAAGTGCTCACGATCCAAATCCGCCAGGCTCTTGATCTCAACCATCGTCGGACGAACGAAATGGCCACGCTTTGCGTTAGCAGGGAGCTCCAATTGGGCAATCGGCTTGCCTAGCTCGGCGAGATGAGCATCGAGCGCGGCCTTCGCCTCCTCATCGATAACGGGACCGACGTCGACCGTGATGTCCGATGGATCGCCAATGCTTAGCGCATCGAGTGCGCCCGCGATCATCTCAAGCATCGAATCCGCCACGTCGTCCTGGATGAACAAGACGCGGAGCGCAGAGCACCGTTGGCCAGCGCTTTGGAACGATGACGCCACAACGTCTCTCGTGACCTGTTCCGGCAAGGCGGAGCTGTCCACGATCATGGCATTTTGGCCGCCGGTCTCGGCAATGAGCGGAACGATCGGGCCGTCACGGTTAGCAAGACTGCGGTTGATGGCGCGGGCTGTGTCGGTCGAACCCGTGAAAGCAACGCCGCCGATCAGTGGATGCGACGTCAAGGCCGCCCCTGCCCGCCCATCCCCGGGTACCATCTGGACCACATTTTTCGGGATGCCGGCCTTGTGCATAAGCTCAATTGCCAGCGCGCCGATCAATGGGGTCTGCTCTGCAGGCTTTGCAATTGCGCTATTGCCGGCCGCCAAGGCCGCGGCAACAGGACCGATGAAGATGGCCAGCGGGAAGTTCCACGGACTGATGCAGGCAAAAACGCCGCGGCCGTGCAGGCGCAATTCGTTCAGCTCTCCCGTCGGCCCAGGCAGGGACGTCGCACCGGTGAACAGGCGACGAGCTTCGCTGGCATAATAGCGTAGGAAGTCTACCGCCTCGCGCACCTCCAGCACGGCGTCGAGGAGCGTCTTTCCAGCTTCGCGAATGCATAGAGAGAACAGCTCCTCGCGATGCTCCTCGAATAGATCGGCGGCGCGATCGAGCAACGCGGCACGCGCCTCCCCGCCAAGCTGGTCCCACTCGACCTGCACTGCGTGCGCACTGCGCACGATCCGGTCCACGTCTTTCTCGCTGGCCCAGATGGCCTCGCCAACCACGAGCGATGTGTCGAATGGCGAAACGATGCTGCACTTGTCGCCTGATCCTCCGCCCGTCGGCGCCGCCGACCAGCGCTTGCCTTGCAGCTTTGTCAACGAAGCCAACAAAGGCTCGCGCACGAGGGGATCACTAAGATCAACGCCGGCGCTGTTCACTCGGCCCTCGCCGAAGATGGCATTGGGCAGCGGGATCGCGGGATTGCGCCTTGGCTGAAGCGCTTCAAGCTCGGCGACCGGATCCCGAACCAGTGCTTCGACTGGCACTTCATCGTCGGCAATGCGGTTGACGAAGCTGCTGTTGGCACCGTTCTCCAACAAGCGGCGAACGAGGTAGGCGAGCAGCTCTTTGTGACTGCCAACCGGAGCATAAATGCGGACCGGGGTCGGCGTCTCGCCGATGCCCTGCTCCAGCTTGGCCAGTTCCTCGTAAAGCCCCTCACCCATGCCGTGCAGGCGCTGGAACTCGAACGGCGTCTTCCCAGCCAGTGCCTTCACCGCACCAATTGTATTGGCGTTGTGCGTTGCGAATGCCGCGTAAATGCAATCGTTGGCGGCCAACAGCCGCTTTGCGCATGCGAGATAGGAGACATCTGTCGCGACCTTGCGTGTAAAGACGGGGTAGTCAGGAAGCCCGCCAACCTGGGCTACCTTGATTTCGCTATCCCAATAGGCGCCCTTGACCAGTCGGACCATGAGCTTGCGCCCATGCTTGCGCGCCAGTTCAATCACCCAATCGACCAGCGGCACCGCGCGCTTCGAATAGGCCTGAATGGCAAGGCCAAAACCGCCCCAACCGTTGGCGAACAACTCATCGTCCGCAACGAGCGCCTCGATAATGTCCATCGACAGTTCGAGCCGGTCTGCTTCTTCTGCATCGATGGTAAAATGAACGTCTGCCGACGATGCTCGTAGTGCCAGTTGGCGCAGGACTGGCATGATGTCTGCCATGGCCTGCTCTGCATGGCTCCACTCGTAGCGCGGATGGAGTGCGGAGAGCTTTACCGAAATACCTGGAGCCTTGCGGAAGCCTCCCTTGGAGACCTTGGCGATGGTGTCGAGTGCGTCACCGTAGGCGCGGGCATAGCGGGCCGCGTCGGCATGTGTCTTGGCGGCTTCGCCCAGCATATCGAAGCTGTGGCTCCATCCGCGCTGCTGCTCCGGAGCTGCCCGCTTCAGTGCTTCGTCAATCGTCCGTCCGAAAACGAACTGGCGGCCAAGGATCTTCATTGCCTGGCCAACAGCGGTCCGAATGACCGGCTCACCGAGGCGACCGACAGCCCGCCCCAGTGCTGCACGCCAACCCTCAGTCTTGTCGTTGGCTTCGTCGAGTACCTTGCCCGTCAGCAGCAGGGAGAAAGTCGCCGCATTGACGAAAGTGGACCGGCTATCGCCCAGCTTTTCAGCCCAGTCGGGACCGGACAGCTTGTCGTGGATCAAGTCGTCGGCCGTTTCCGCATCGGGAATACGCAGCAACGCCTCGGCAAGACACATGAGCGCAATGCCTTCATCCGAGCCCAAGTCATAGGCCTGCAGGAACGCATCGAGGCCCGCGGCCTTATGCCCACGAACGGCCTTTACGAGCGTCTTCGCGATTGCGCCGGCTTCACCCTGCTGCGCCGCAGTCAATCGGGCCTGCTCCAATCGTTTGTCGACAATCTCATTCTCGTCAGGCCGATAGGCAAGGCGAAGAGCGGTACGATCGATCATGATGGCGTTTTTCCGGCAAATGGCTGGGTGTTCGCGGCGCGGAATAGGCGCTCCCGCGCGGCCTTACCAGCGGGCAAATGATGCCTTTTTCGTAACCATTTCCGGTTACCAGCCAACCGATGGGAATTGCTGCCCCGATTGACGCTACCAACGCAAGGCCACTGGACCCAGTTCGGCCCGGCAGCACCAATGGCTCATCCAAGTTGCTGGGACTGGAAATCCTGCGCTTTTTTGCCGCGCTTGCCGTGCTCTTGTACCATTATCGTCATTTCGCGCACATGGTCGGTGTTCGATCTGTCCTAAGAACCGACGTACCCTTTTATTCCGTTTTCTGGCCGCTGTACGAATATGGTCAGTACGGTGTGCAGCTGTTCTGGGGGATCAGCGGCTACATATTCTTCTGGAAATATGGGCGTCCTGTTCATGACCGACAGGTCGGAGCGGCCGATTTCTTCTGGCTCCGCTTTTCGCGGCTTTACCCGCTGCATCTTGCGACGCTGGCCCTGGTAATCGCCCTGCAAGCGGCGCACCGGAACTTAGTCGGATCGGATTTTATCTATCCGGCCCAGAACGCGACCTTCCTGATCCGCCAGCTATTCCTCGCGACGGATTGGGGGCCTCCCCAGCCCTTCAGCTTCAACGGTCCAATCTGGTCGATCTCGGCGGAAGTTGCAGTCTACGCCGGCTTCTTCCTCTTGCTGCGCAAATTGGCACCGACGGTAAAGCTGTGCCTCGGCGTCGTGCTTGCCGCGCTCATATTGCAGCTTGCTGGGCTCGATTGGGTCTCGATCGGCTGTGCCTCTTATTTCTTCGCAGGCGGCATAGCAGCCTTGGCTCCACAGCGATTGCACCGTGCTGCCGGCCTTGCCCTTGCAGGAATAGTGGTGGTCGGCCTCGCCACGGGGATACTTGGCGACCGGGCAACCCTACCCATGATCTTGCTTATCGCGGTGCCCTGCCTGTTATTGGTGGCATCACGTGAATGGCGAGCACTCGACCGATATGCCGGGCCAATCCAGGCTGCCGGCAACCTCACTTACTCCAGCTACCTGCTGCACTTTCCACTGCAGCTCATGCTGGCGATTGCCGTTGCGCGCGGCGTGGTGGAGGTCGATCTTGCAAGCCCCGCGCTCCTTGCGGCTTACCTGGCAACGACATTAGTCGTCGCCGCCATTAGCTACCGGGCCTTCGAGCTCCCAGCGCAAGATTGGATCCGGCGGCGGACACTCGCCCGCCGCCTCTAATCAATCAGGCCGCCTGGCCGTGGCAATGCTTATACTTACGCCCTGACCCGCACGGGCACGGAGCATTGCGGCTATCCGGTGCGACGATGGTCTCACCGTCCGCGATGCTCTCGGGCAGCGGCGGACGCGGCGCTTGCAGCGGCGGAAGATTGGACAGCAGATTGCCACCCGCATCGACGTCGGCCGTGTCGTCATCGCCCGAGAACGGGTCGATGTGATTGGTGATGAATTCCGGCAAGGCGAAGTCGCCTGCGGACATCATCGGCATCGGCATCGGTTCTTCGATTTGAACCTGGGCGCGCATCAGCATCTTCGTCACATCTTCGCGGATCGTAATCAGGAGCCGCTCGAAAAGCGCGAAAGCTTCCTGCTTATATTCGTCGATCGGCTTTTTCTGAGCATAGCTACGCAGGTGAATGACCGCGCGAAGCGCATCGAGAGTCGCCAGATGCTCTTTCCAGTGGTGGTCCAGCGTCTGGATGAGAAGGTTCTTCTCGACCTGGACCCAACGTTCCAGATCAGCGCCTTCAATCTTGGCGGCCATTTTCTCATCGGCCAGTGCGTGAACACGCTCGATAATGATCGCCTGCTCGACCTCTTCTTCCCCGAGCCATTGCTCAACCGGCGGCTGCAGGTCGAGCACTTCATCGAGATTGGCCCTCAGGCCCTCGACGTCCCACTGCTCAGGATACGTGCCTTCCGGGCAGCTTGCCATGACAAGACCCTGGATGGTCTCGGCACGGAAGTCCTCGATCACGTCGCTGACATTGTCGGCGTCCATGATCTCCGCGCGCTGCTCGTAAATGACCTTGCGCTGGTCGTTCATGACGTCGTCGAATTCCACGACCTGCTTGCGGATGTCGTAGTTTCGCGCCTCGACCTTCTTCTGCGCGGTCTCGATAGCCTTGGAAATCCATGGGCTAACGATCGCTTCGCCATCCTCGAGATTCTTGTTCATGAGGCGCGCGAACGCGGTTTGCGGCCCAAAAATGCGCAGCAGATCGTCGTCCAGGCTCAGGTAGAAACGCGAGAGACCCGGGTCGCCCTGGCGGCCTGAGCGGCCACGCAGCTGATTGTCGATGCGGCGGCTTTCGTGGCGCTCGGTGCCAAGCACAAACAAGCCGCCGGCGGCGAGGACCTGCTGCCTCTCGGCTTCGATCTCGGCCGCAAAGCGCGCAATGATGGCATCCCGCTCGGGACCCTCGGGCATGTCCGAGAGCTCGTCTTCGATGCGGAATTCAAGGTTGCCGCCCAGTTTGATGTCCGTACCGCGGCCCGCCATGTTCGTGGCGATGGTGACGGCACCGATGCGGCCCGCCTGCGCGACGATATGAGCTTCGCTCTCGTGGAAGCGGGCGTTGAGCACGCTGTGCCGGATGCCTTCCTGCTCGAGATACTCGGAAAGCATTTCCGACTTCTCGATTGAGACGGTGCCAACCAGGACCGGCTGCCCCTTCTCCTGCCGCCCCTTGATCTCTTTAGCGATCGCCGCGAACTTGTCGGTGATGTTCTTGTAGAACTCGTCGTCCTCGTCGATGCGCTGGACGGGGACATTGGTCGGGATCGAGACGACGTTCATCCGATAAATATCGAAGAATTCCGGCGCCTCGGTCAGCGCCGTGCCGGTCATGCCCGACAGCTTTGGATACATGCGGAAGTAGTTCTGGAAGGTGATCGAGGCGAGCGTCTGGTTCTCCGGCTCGATATTGACGCCTTCCTTGGCCTCTACCGCCTGGTGAAGACCGTCCGACCAACGCCGCCCGTCCATCATTCGGCCGGTAAACTCGTCGATGATGACGACCTTGTCGTCCTTCACGATGTAATCGATGTCCCGCTTGAACATCTTGTTGGCCTTCAAGGCCTGGTTCAGGTGATGGACGACCTGGGTGTTGGCGATGTTGTAGAGGTTGCTGCCCTCGATAAGGCCGGCGTCCTCCAGCATCCGCTCGGCTTTTTCGGTGCCTTCTTCGGTGAGGACGATGCTCTTTTGCTTCTCGTCCTTCTCATAGTCCGTCTCCACGAACTGCTTCACGATCGCGTCGACGCTCATGTAGAGCTCCGACTTGTCGTCGGTCGGACCCGAGATGATGAGCGGCGTCCGCGCTTCGTCGATGAGGATCGAGTCCACTTCGTCGACGATGGCGTGGTTGAAAGGCCGCTGGACCATCTGGTCGCGCGAGAACTTCATATTGTCGCGCAGGTAATCGAAGCCGAGCTCGTTGTTCGTGGCGTAGGTGATATCAGCCAGATAGGCGTTGCGGCGTTCGACATCGCTGAGGTTCGGAACGATGACGCCGACTTCCAGGCCAAGGAATCGATAGATCTGGCCCATCCAGTCAGCATCGCGGCGTGCCAGGTAGTCGTTGACCGTCACGACATGGACGCCTTTGCCCGGGAGCGCATTAAGATAGGTCGCGAGCGTTGCGACCAGCGTCTTGCCCTCACCCGTGCGCATTTCCGCAATTTCGCCGCGATGGAGGGCAATGCCGCCGATCATCTGGACGTCGAAATGCCGAAGGCCCAGCGTGCGCTTCGATGCCTCCCGAACGGTCGCAAATGCTTCCGGCAGCAGGTCGTCGAGCTTGGTGCCTTCTGCCAATCGCTGGCGGAAAAGCGCCGTCTGGTTACGAAGCTCATCGTCCGTCATGGCGGAAATGGTGGGCTCGTAGCTGTTGATCGTCTCTACGATCTTGCCGAGCTTGGCGACGTAACGGTCGTTCGACGAGCCGAAGATGCTTTTGGCCAGGGAGGCGAGCATGTACGAAAAAATCCTCAAAAAGCCGGGCGCGCGGTGGCGATAGGACGCCTCGCCCGCGCGCGGGTAAAGACGGGGCGCGATGTAGGCAGCGCCCCGCCTTCCGTCAATCGAAACGCCTAGATATCGATCCGCTTAGATTTGGGCTTCAAGCCACTGCTGGATCTGGCTGCGGGGTGCTGCGCCAACCTTTTGGGCAACCGCTTCGCCATTCTTGAAAAGCAGCATCGTGGGAATGCCGCGAACGCCATACTTGCCTGGCGTATCGGGGTTTTCGTCGATGTTAATCTTGGCGATGGTGACTTTTTCGCCGAGTTCAGCTGCAATTTCCTCAAGCGCCGGAGCAATCATCCGGCACGGGCCGCACCACTCCGCCCAAAAATCGACCAGCACGGGCTTGTCCGCGCCGAGGACATCGGCCTGGAAGCTCTGGTCAGTGACGGTCTTGGTGTTCTGGCCCATAGTCGGGACTCCTTTGTATCGGGTTCAAGCAACCATATGGGGATGAACTTCTGCCTGCTCAACCGCCGAGCACAATGAGCTTGGGGCCAGACGTGTACAGCAGGGCAGCTTCCACTCGCCTACCCGGAAAAATGACGGACAGCGCCTCGGCGTAGGCCTCCATTTGCGCGCGGTGCCCTGCTGGAAGGCTGGCAGCATCGGCGGGAACGCGGCTTCCAGTCTTGAAATCGACCACTTTTACCAAGTCCTCGCCAATACAGATGCGATCGACTGTGCCGGCGACCACCCGACCATCTGACAAAGTTGCGGCGATCGGCGCCTCGGCCAACGACTGGGTTGAAAAGACGTCGGCAAATTGTGGGTCGCCGATGACCGAACATGCTGCCTCTGCAATCTCTTCGCGGTCGCTTTCTGCCACACCACTGGCTTCAAGCCATGCAAGCGCCAGCGGTTTGCGGTTCTGCTGTTCGACGGCCGGAAGCCGTTCAAAGAGCGAGTGAAGCAGTGTGCCGCGGCGGGCAGCAGCGCGCATTTCTGGCGTGGGCGGAAGAGCGGCGTCCTTGTCCTCGGCGATCTGCGAGGGGGCCAGGGGGCGTGGAGGCCTTGCTTCGACCGGCGCGGGCTCCCTGATCCATTGAGGGAGGGTAATGGGACCGAGAGACGCTTTGGCGGCCATCGGAGCGCCGGCCGCTTTCTTGTCGCCCTCCCAGACGAGTCGGCCACCCCACTCGCCCTCTTCCTCTATACTCGCCCCGAGCGCCTCCATGACCCTTGCTGTCGTGGCATGCCAGCTGCCGCTGGGAATGCTCCGCTTGGGTTTGACGCCCGCAATGACCAGGCGCTCAGCGGCGCGCGTCAGTCCCACGTAGGCGAGCCGCCAATGTTCCTGCATCGCGGCGTCGGACGCACCATCGATGAGAGCACGAAAAACGGGGGCGCTCTCGTCTTTTCTTGGCCGGATGATCGGTACCGCTCCGACCTCGGAAATCGGCATGTCGATCGTGGAGGACGTGCCCCCTACCTTGGCCGGGTCGTGCGTTGCGTCGGCAAGAACGACGAGCGGCGCTTCAAGACCCTTGGAGCCATGGACGGTCATCACGCGAACGGCGTTCGAGGGCGCGGAAGGATCGCGCTTTACTTCGACCTCGCCCTGCCCAAACCAGGCAAGGAAGCGGTCCAAAGACGGCACTTCTTCCTGCTCGAAGGAAATGGCGGCTGCCACCAGTTCCTCGATGGGATCACGGGCTGCTTCGCCAAGCCGTCGCAGCAACTTCTGGCGCCCGCCAAGCGGCCCGGACAAGATTGTCTCAAGGAAGCGGGCTGGAGTTACGTAGTCTGCCATCGAGAGCCAGTCCGCAAAGACGGCATGAGCCTCGGCGTGCAGCGGACTCTCATCCCGCCGGCGCGACAACTCCGTCCACAAGGCCCCCTTGCGACCTTGGGCGAGCTCATAGAGCTGCTCCTGGCTCCACCCGATCAGTGGCGACACCAGCACGTTTGCGAGGTTCAAATCGTCGAGGGGCTGGACCGCGAAACTAATGGCAGCAAGGAGGTCCTTGACCGCCAGCGGCTTGTGCAGATGAAGCCGGTCGATGCCTGCGACGGGTACCCCATGAGCATAGAGGCGAGCGACGATGAGCGAGGCCAATTCGGTCCGACTGCGGACCAGGATCAGTACATCGCCAGGAGTCAGCGGCCGCTTCGTCGACGCCATCGTGGGCGCTTCCGCAAGCCACTGTCGTACCTGCCTTGCGAGCGCGTCGGCATAGAGACGGGTCGGCTCGTCGATCCACCCCTCTTCACCCTCATCGGCTTCGGCTGCCTCGACAACAGGATCGTATGGCGGCCACAGCTCCACCTTCCCCGGCCAGTCAGCATTATGGGCCACATGGCGGTTGGGCGGCGACGGCAAGCCCATCGCCGCATGCCCTACGTCTTCAATGACGGCATCGACGACGTTCAAGACGGCAGGTGAAGATCGAAAGCTCGCATCGATCGAAAGATCGCGAAATTCACGAACGTGGATGTCGCTGCCATGAGCCGAAACGGTGAGGCTATGCGCGCGCTCTGCGATCAGACCCCGAAACTGCTCATATTCGCGAGGGTTGGTGCCCTGGAAGCCGAAGATCGCCTGCTTGAAATCGCCCACCATGAACAAGGTTCGCCAACGGTCTTCGGCCTCCGGGCTACCAGAGAAGAACTCCCCGGCGAGCGCGTCAACAATAGCCCATTGATCGGAATTGGTGTCCTGCGCTTCATCTACGAGGACGTGATCGGTGCGCTGGTCGAGCTTGTACCGGACCCATTCGCCCATCCCGGGCTTGGCAAAGAGCCGGCGGGTCCAGGCAATCAGGTCATCAAAGTCAGCGACCCCTGCGGCACGCTTGGCCCGGACATAAGCCCGCGCGAAACGTTGACCGGCGCGCAAGGCCGCCGCCTGAACCCGCGCTGCCTTTGCAGCAGATATGAGCGTCCGTAGCTCGACCAGCCAGTTCGCGAAGCTCGCGAGCAGGCTTTCATAGTCGGGATCGGCGTCGACCTGCTTTTGCTTCGCCTTGCAAGGCTCGCCCTTGGCGGTAACCAGGTGCGCGCCGACGCTCTCGAGCATATCCCGGCGATCCTCGGGGGCCGCTCCGAGGAAATTGGCGAGGTTGGCGGCAGCCTGAAGCCCGGTCTTCGTGCCCCATCCCTGGTTCGCCAGCAGCAAGCGCTGGATAGTTGCTTGATCGATCGCCTGGTCCTGCAGGCGCTTCAGGATTTCCGCATCGGCATCGCCGCCCTCGACCCCAATGATGCCAAGGAGGATAGGCTCGATCTCCGCGGAATCGCCGATCGCCTCCATGGCCTCGTGAGCCCGGGCGCACTTCATTAGATATTCCACGGCGCCTGCTTCGCCGAGACGCAGGCTGAGCGCGGAGACATCCGAGATGAGCCCGGCATCCTGGGCGGCGTCGGCGTCAGCCAGCAGGGATGACAGCGTGGAACGCGCAAGTTCAGCCTCGGCCCGCCCTTCGATGGGTCGAAAGCCCGGCGCCAGGTCTGCCTCGGCCGGGAACGAAGCAAGAAGCGATTGTGCGAAGCTGTGGATGGTCTGGATGCGAAGACCGCCTCCGGGAGCTTCCAGCACCTTGGCAAACAGGCGCCGCGCTTCCTGTATTTCTTCCGGGCCAGCTCGTTCCCCGAGCGCCTCAAGTTCGGCCGCGAGCTGCGCGTCAGGAAGGCGCACCCAGTGGGCGAGCCTCTCGCCTAACCGGTTGGCCATTTCGGCAGCGCCGGCCTTGGTGAAGGTTAGGCAAAGAATGGACGATGGCTGGGTTCCGCGGACTAGCAGGCGCAGGACGCGGGAGGTCAGGACGTGCGTCTTGCCGGTGCCCGCTGAAGCGGAGAGAGCTGCGTGGACAAGTGGATCGGATGCAGCCGCCTGCGCGCCAGCCAGTCTGTGAAATGGCTTCAGGCGCCGGCGCATTTCAGCTCCTTGGTGCTTTTCATTGGCCCGCCGCCGTCATAGGGACTTGGACAACCAGTAGATGCGAGGATCGAATGAGCGACGATACGAAGCGTGACGACGAACGGCGTGGCAAGCTTGTGAAAGCCGGCGTTGCTGTTGGTATCGGCTCGGCCGCCATTGTTGCCGCGCTTCTTTACGCGTCCAAGATCAAGAAACCCACGCGCGGCGGCCCAAAGCCGGATTAATTCACTCACGGCCATACCACTCCTCCAGCCTCATGAGCTGGTCGTAATCCTCGTACGGCGCGTAAGCGGGATGAAGCTTGGCGTGGAATGGCTCGAGGCCAAGCAGCCACTTTTGCGCAGCGACCTCGAATTGTGCGTAAGCCCGTTCGACAAAGGCCTCCGAGCCCTCGTCCGCATCGGGCGAGCGACGATAGCCTAAGCTACCATCCTTTTTGGCAAGCGACCAATATTCGTGGACGCCTGCTTCCCCCTTAACATCGCCAAACCCGCCTTCACGAGCAATCAGCGATAAAAGGCCAAGCTGGAGCGCAAAACCTTCGGCAACGGCTTTGGGCTTCGGCGCCTGGCCGGTCTTATAATCGACGATGGCCAGCTTTCCGTCAGGCAGCTGGTCAATCCGGTCCACGACACCGTAGAGCCGCACACCCCCGATTTCCGCTTCGCCTCTTGTTTCCGCGAGAATTGGCCTCCTGCCCTTCTCCCGGTCCTCTTCCATCTCCTCTGCCACCCACTCGACGGCCTCCATGAGACGAGGTCCCCAGAGCGCTCGCAGCATCGGGTGGATAGCCGCATCTCCAAGCATCGCCTTGGCCCTGTCGGCTAGCTTTGCGGGATCGCAGCTATCCTCCTTGAACCAAAGTTCGAACACCTTGTGGATTGCGGTCCCCTTCCAGGCCGCATGCTGCTCGGCATCTATCGGCTCGTTCTTGCGGAGCCTCAGGATCGCCTTCGCGTAGAAGGCAAACGGATCGGCATTCAGTCGATCGAGATCGGTAACGGCGATCTGGCGAGGTCGATCGGCTACGGGCGGAACCGGCGCCGGCCTCTTGGCAGGCTCAGTCTTCTCCGATCGATCCAATGAAAGCGCAAAACGCTCGAGCCGCTGGTCTCGTGTCATTCCGCCGGTCATTGCCTGGAGCCGAAGCCAGAGCCTCGATGCAACGGTAGGCGAGCGTCCATCTCTCCTCGCCCTGGTGAGGAGAACTTGAGGCGCTCCCAGAGCGCTCATGAAGTCGTGGGCGGAAAGGCCGGTTCGGAAATCCAGGCCGGGCAGTCCGAGCGAGCGCCGGATTTGCGGTGCAAGCCATGGATCAGGCGAAGGCAAAGCCGGCCAGACGCCCTCGTTCATCCCGCCAAGAACCATCAAGTCCGCTTGTTGAAGACGCGCTTCGAGCAAACCCCAGATGAATATCCTTGGATGTCCGCCATAGGGCCGCCGGACGGGGATGCTATCCATGAGCTTTCGAAGAAGCGGAACCGTGTCGCCCTGCTCTAGCCGCATAACTCGCCCGTCCGCGGATTCCTGGAGCGAAGCGAGAAGTTCAGCGGCCGCGCGACCGTCTGGTCCCGCCCATGCACTCGCACCACTCAGGTCCGAGACGATTCCCGCGATCTGTGCGGCATGGTCGGCCAGCGTGCTTCCAAGCGACAAATCTTGGAGTGAGGCAATGCGTTCGCGGATCAAGGCCCAGGCTGCGCGGGCACGCAAGACATTCGCTCCGCGACGTTCATCCATCTGGGCAATATGCCGATCGATGCCGGTTATGCCCGCGCCCGGTCGAGGACCGCGCAAGGCCATGTCGAGTTGCCGAACCTGCTCGAGCCACTCTTGGCGCGCGCCGTCTTCTCCACCCACCAATGGATGCTTCAGAAGCGCAAGCAGCGGGACAGGCGCAAGGTCCTCGACGAGCGCGGCGGCAACGGCGAGAACCAGCGTTCCTGCAGGGGTTTTCGATAATGGAAGTCCGGCGCTGTCGTCGGCTTCAATGCCCCAGCGCTGCAAATGCCCGGATACTCGAGAAGCCAGATTTCTATCCGGCGTGACGAGCGCCGCCGTTCGCCCCGGCGTCTCGATTGCCTCGCGAAGCGCAATGGCAATCGCCTGCGCTTCGCTTGCCGGATCCGGCAGTTCGGCAACCCGGATTCCCGTTAAGCGGCGCTCGCGCGGCGGCAAGTCCATCCACTTGTCCGTGAAACGGGGCGAGGCCATGGCATGGATGACCGCTCGGCCACGGGCGGCCGGAGATGCGGCCCTGCCCCCTCCCCGCCAGTCTCTTACCTCGTCCCGGCCGACGCCGATCCGGTCGAGAAGCTTCTTCAGATGAAACTGCGGATGGGTTTCTTCTCCGCGTTTCTGGTCGTCAGGACCGAGCGCCGCCCATTCGTCCGGCGTCATTTCGTGTGCGGATGCCAAGGCAGGAAGAACAAGGGCACCATTGGCCATGCGCGACACCGCAGACAGCAGTACAGCAACCGCCGGCGCTGACGTGGCGATACCGGCCGCAATCGTGAAGCCTTCGGGCGGCGTCGCCGCCCATCGCTTCGCCAGCGAGTGGAGCAGCAGGCTTCTTCGCTCCGTAAGGTCGATGAACCCGCGCTCGGCAAGGATCGCAGGCCAACGATCGAGGATTGCTCGGAATCGCTCGATCGACTGCAGCCAATGCGATGCAAGATCGCCGTGCTCGGCCACCGCCCCAGCGAGCCTTTCAACCGGCACCTCCTCGACAGCGAGGGCGTCCATCGTCCGACCGAGCTCTGCGGCAAGGTTCATCGCTTCGGCGGCGCTTTCGCCCTTCTCGCGAACGAGCCGGGCAAGCAGCAATTGGCGCGAAAGAGGATCGATCGCCGGCGGGATGGTGTTCGCAAGTTCGAGCGGGTCCAGTGCTCCACCAATACGGTCCTGGATTTCCGGATCGCCGATCGCAATCAGCCGCGGCAGAACCAGGCCCGTCCCGCTCGCGCGAACAAATGCGTCCGTGACGGTGCGGACCGCGCGGTTGTTGGGAAGAAGGATGCGCCCCTTCGCAAGCGCCAGCGGATCTCGGCCAAATGCCGCGAGGAGGCCGGTCGCCAGCGCATCGGAAAAGCTTCTGTGAGCTGGAATCGAGTAAACGAGCGGATCGCCGGCCTGCCGGCGATCAAACAGCCCGAGATCAGGCATTCTGGAGAGCGAGCTCGGTCGCAGGAATGGCAGCGGGAGAGCCGACGTCGAACCACAATCCCTGGTGCACGGCGCCGTAGCAACGGCCCTCCTCGATCGCCCGGTCCCAGAAGATGTTGGTTGAGAAGGCACCTTCCGGAGCGTCTCTTAGCAGCCGCTTCGACACCATCTGGATGCCCGTAAAGACATAGGGCGCAACGCACCCTTTCTTGCGCCTTGAAAGCTTACCGCCCGGCGACATGTGGAAATCGCCCTGACCGCCGTGGTTACCTGCTCGCGCATGGGGAACGAGGAGAAGGAGTGCATCCATCTCCCCCTCTCTCCAATGCGACGCGAGTAGCTTGAGCGTATCGGCCGGGCCATCCACCCAGTAATTGTCGCTGTTGACCACGAGAAATGGGTCGGACTGGATCAGCGGCTCAGCGCGCACCATGCCGCCGCCCGTTTCCAAAAGCAGGTCCCGCTCGTCGCTGATCTTGACGTCGAAGTCGCTGGCCCGGGATTTCAGATGCGCCTCGATGGAGTCCGCGAGATAATGAACGTTGACGACGAGCTTGCTGACGCCTGCAGCCCGCAGGCGATCGAGCACATGATCGAGAAGCGCTTTGCCTGCGACCTCCACCAATGGCTTGGGCCGGGTCGCCGTCAGCGGGCGCATCCGCTTTCCAAGCCCTGCCGCCATGACCATCGCCGTTTCCGGCACCTTGGCTGGAATTTCAGGTCGCAGCGACAAGGCACGGGCTTTGCGGGTCATGCCGGTTCGACCTGCCAAGCCGCTGTTCGTGCGGAAACCGGAATGTTCTCGTCGAACCAGGCGCGAACGGGTCCAAGCGACGGATGCTCAAGGTCTCGCTCAAGCAAACCCCACATCCTGGGCTGGAAGGCCTTGTAGCGGTCTTTACCGTCGCGTTTCCACAAGCGGCAGAACACCCCGAGAATGCGCGTGTTGCGCTGGGCTGCGAGCGCCCAATAAGCCTGCTCGAACCTGTCGTCCGCCCCGGTCTTCTTGACGTAGCGATCGATCATGTTCCGTTCGATCGCTGGAGAAACGTCGCGCCGGGCGTCCTCCAGAACCGACACCACGTCGTAGGCGGGATGCCCTGCCAACGCGTCCTGGAAATCGAGCAAGCCGAACCGGCGGACTCCGCCCTCGCCATCCAGCAGCATCACGTTTTCGGCGTGATAGTCGCGCAGCACCGTCACAGGGCCGAGACCATCGTTGGCCACAGGCTCAAGAACCTTGCGCCATGCGGCCTGCCAACCCGCCCGATCAACCGTTCCATGCTCAACTGCCGGCACATACCAGTCGAGGAACAATTCCAGCTCGGTCATCCACTCTTCAAGACCGTGCGGCGGAAGACCGACCATCGGCCGATGCTGGTGAAGGTGAACCAGGACATCGATCGCGGTTTCATAAAGATCTGCTTCAGCGTCCGGCGCAGCATCGAGGGCCTCACGCATGCGCTCATCGCCGAAGTCGTCGAGCAGCAGCAGGCCCCGGTCCATATCGCGTGCGAGGATCCGCGGAGCGACCAGGCCAATGCTTGTGATCCACTCAGCGATGGCGACGAAGGGTCGTGGGTCTTCATGTGGTGGCGGCGCGTCCATGAGCACTGCCCGGCGATTTTCTGCGACCACCCTGAAGTAGCGACGGAAGCTTGCGTCCCCAGCGAGCGGTTGAATTTCGGCGTCGCCCCACCCTGCCTGTGCCAGGAATTGAGACGCGTGTTCGGGCGGAATCATGTTGGCGGCCATCGCCCTTCCCATGCCGTGGGTACGACCGCTGTCAAGGCGCGACTGCCGTCTTCTCGGGGCTCCAGCGACAGGGCGAGTGCATCAGGCCACGCACCGTTTCCGCCGTGCTCGGGCCATTCGACGATCAGGACGCCATCGGACCGAATTTCGTCGAGGCCCAGTTCCTCAAGTTCGGATGGGCCTTCGATCCGATAGAGATCGACATGCCAGACCGGTACCCTGAGGTCTTCGTAAGGCTGGACGATCGCAAAGCTCGGACTCGGAACCTCGCCATGGTGACCAAGAGCCTCGAGGACACCCCTCGCCAGCGTGGTTTTTCCCGCAGATAATGGACCCGACAGTGTGACCACGTCGCCCGCGCGAAGCAGGGCAGCGATCTTGCCCCCGAACGCCGCCGTGGCTGCTTGATCGTCGAGGATCACTTCGGCGCTCTCGGCAAGGTGAGGATTACGCTTGTGCCTTTACCTAGCTGCGACTTCAGCTCGATCGTACCCCCGTGCGCTTCGACGAATTGCCGTGTCAGCGGAAGGCCGAGCCCAAGCGCCGCCTCGCCGCGCACCGTCGACTGGGTTCGGTGGAACCGGGCGAAGACCTTCTCCTGGTCTTCTGCCGCAATGCCCCTTCCATTGTCGGTGATCATGATCCGGGCGATGTGCTCATCACCATCGGCCGTCAGCGAGATGGCCCCGCCTTCATCCGTAAAGGTCACTGCATTTCTCAAGATATGCTCGACGGCTTCCCGCAGCCGGCGCGCATCGCCAATGACGCTGCCTGCAGAAGGCTCCAGCTTCAGCGCTAGCTTCTGGTCCTTCTCGGTGGCCCTGCCTTTGATATCGTCCGCAACGGACCGGCACATACCGGCGATGTCGACGCGCTCCCGCTCAAGATCGACGCCCTTGGTATCGCCCTGCGTCAAATCGAGGACATCATTGATGAGGCGTGACAGACGCTCTGCAGATTCGAGAATGGCGGCAACATAGTCCGCGGCCGCTGGCGGCAGCTTACCGGCGTAACCGGCGGCCAGCATCTCGGCGAACCCGCCGATGGAGGTCAGAGGCGTCCGGAGCTCATAGCTCATGTTGGCAACGAAGTCGGTTTTGACCCGGTCGGCCTCTTCCAACGCCGCCGCACGCTCGCGAAGGGCCGCTTCAATGCGGCTGGAGTCGGTGACGTCGATCATCGTGAAGAGCGCATTGCCGTCGGGCAATGGCACGGCCGCGAAGTCGAAATGTCGACCATCGGTCAGCGAGACGCGGCCGGTACCCAACTGGCGGCCGCTGGTGGTCGAGCGCACCATTTCACGGACCTGGGCTGCGGCTGTCGGATTGACCAGGCGCTTGGCCATCGCCGGAACGAGTTCGTCAACCCGGGGGTGCTCTGCAAGCCAGCTTTCGTCGAGATCCCATACCTCGCTGAAGCGCCGGTTCCAGAGGTAGAGCCGGCCATCGGAGGCAAACACGCTGATGACCTCGAAGAGGTTGTCGAACGTTGCGGTCCGGACGCGAAGAAGCGTGTCACGGGCCGACGCGAGCCGGACCTGCTCGGTCCGATCTTCGAAGATTAGTCGTAAGCCCCCGTCCGGAAGCGGCTGCGCCAGGACGCGAAGATGGTCGCCGTTGGCGAGGATCCAGTCTTCCTCGATCGTTTCTTCAGGCGAGATGAACCAGCCCCGCCGCTCGGCCTTCCAGGCGGGGAAATCCCGGACTTCTGGTATCCGGCCGCTCTCGCGCATCTTCTCGAGGACCCGCTCGAATGCCGGCTGCTCGGACAACCATTCGGGATCGATGCGCGCCATGATCGCAAACGGCTGGTTGAAGAAGGCCAGGTTTCGATCGCCGTCGAACTGGACTGCACCTGCCGTCATCCGGTCGGCGAGTTCGCGCTGAGATTCCTGGTTGCGCGCAAGATCGATCCTTGCATCTTCCAGGTCCTGGATATCGATGGCAAAGCCGGCAACCGCGCCCGTGGGCAGCGGAACATCGACCAGCTTCAGCATGCGACGCTCCTGGCCGATCGTCGCCGGCTGGGTGCGCGAATAGGGCCGGCCGCTATCAAGCGCGATCTGGGCACCCGACTTCGCGCTCTCGGTCCCCACTGCGTCAATCAACTCGGTGCCGCGCTCGATCACATCGGCCGCGTCACTGCCTTCGACAGCCGCGACGAAGGCGGAATTGACGAGACCGAGGCTGAGATCTGGCCCCCGGTACCACATCGGAAAGGGCGCGCTTTCGATGAGCTGCGTTAATGCATCGAGCGCAGCATCGGTCTGCTGAAGCCGACGGGTCAGCTTGGATCGGTCGGCATCGGCATCGCTGATGTCGAACAGCCACGCCAGCACTGTCCCAGGTTTGGCTGGGGCCGGCGCAAGCGACGCACGCACCTCAATGACACGGTCGCTATCGGCGAGCTTAATTTGGCGCCTGATATGTTCCCCGCCCAACCGGACATTCACAAAATCGGCGGAAAGGGCCTCTAACCCCTCGCGGTCAAATCCCTTCCCATCGCGCGTAAGGTCACCGAGGACCTTCGGCGGGACCGAGAAACCTAGATCTCGCAGCAGGTGATTATCGACGTCGATCTTGCCGTCTGGCTCGATCATGATGGCCCGAGCCGGCGCCACATCCAGAAGCGCCTTCATGGATTGGGCAGCACCGAGAACCGACTGGGCTCTCTTGAGGCGCCGGGCCGCGAGGATAGCCAGCGCCGAGGCCAGCGCGACCCACAAGGCGGCGATCACGATGATGGCTGCAGCCGCGTCCGCGCCTACCATCTGACCCTACTACCCCCGCCTAGCATCTGTCCGTCATAGGACGCGCCTGAACAAAGAAAAAGGGGCGGGATACCGATGGTACCCCGCCCCAGAAGTTTAGTTTTTTATGTGCTTAGAACTTCGCCTGTGCGCTCACGAAGAAGCGACGGCCGAAGTAGTCATAGTAGCTGCCGAGCAGCGGAACCTGACCGAAGCCGCTGATCGGCGTACCGACCGTCGACACCCGCGGCGGCTTCTTGTCGAAGATGTTCGACACGCCGAGCAGGAAGTTGAAGTTCTTGTTCACTTCCAGTTCCGCCGACAGGCTGTGGTAGGCAACGCGCGGCAGCTTGTAGACCGGGCAGTAAGGTCCGCCACGCAGAGCGTAGGCTGCGGCCGTCGCCAGGCAGTTGTCGGCGTTGAGGTTGGCACCGCCAACATCTTCCAGATCTTCGAAGTCGTTGGTCTTCGAAATGATCTGAAGGCCATAAGTCACCGTGAACGGAGCCTTGCGCCACGTCAGGTTCATGTCGCCGACCCACTTCGGATCGCCCACTTCACCGTTGAAGCTGTCGGACACGCCCTGGAACAGGGTGTACTTGTCCTTCAGCTGATAGGTCATCTGAGCGAGCAGCGAGAGCGAGCCCAGCGAACCCAGGTCCTGACGGAAGCGGGTCGTGAAATCGAGGCTCTTGTTCCGCTGCTGATCGATGTTCAGGTACGGATCGGTGACCGTTACGATGTTGTACTGGTTCGGCGCATCGGGCTTACGAACGATGAGGTCGCAAAGCGGCTCATTTTCGAAATTATCCGACGTATAGCAGCCTGCCAGGATGCTTCCGGCACCGAGCTGGGTAACCTGATCCTTCACGTTGATGTCAATGTAGTCGACCGTGAAGCTGAACTGGCCGCCATCCCAGAACCACGACTGCGGCGTGAAGATCGCGCTCAGCGTGAATGCCTTGGACGTTTCAGGATCGAGCAGGCCAACGCCGCCTTCCGAGAAGGTCTCGAACGAGCTGCCGGCACCGGCATAATTGTCCGGAATGCCGAGCGAAGCGCAGTTCGCCGCCAGCGTCGCGTTGTCCTTCAGGCCGTAGTTGATGCAGGGATCGAGACCCTGACCAAGGAAGCCGGATTCGCTGGCGAGGAACTGTTCGAACAGCGCCGGCGAGCGGAACGAGGTGCCGTAGGTTGCGCGGAAACGCAGCCAATCGGTGACCTGCCAGTTGCCGGCGAGCTTGTACGTCCAGTTTCCGTTATCCGAGTCTTCCTGGCCGTCGAACGCACGCTTGGCATTCGTGTTGGTGACACGAGCAGCGCCGCTGAAGGTCAGCGACCGTGCGATCGGAGCATTCTCGAGGATCGGGATTTCGATTTCGCCGAATGCTTCCTTAGTGATCTGACGACCAGCGGTGACGCCCGAAGTCGTGCTGCCCCAAACGTTGTCGCTGAGCGTGACTTCACCCGGCGTGTCATTGATCGAGTCACGACGGAAGTGCAGGCCGAGCGCCGCCTTCACCGGACCAGCAGGCAGTTCGAAGAGATCGCCGCCGGCGGTCACTTCAGCGCTGGTCTGCTTGTAGAGCGTGTTGCCCTTGTCCCAACCGAACAGGAAGGCGCGCTCTTCCGGCGTGAAGTTGCCGGCGAGAACACGCGGATCCGTGTAGTTGATATCGATGCAGGGGACGCCGCGGATCGCGGTTACCGTGCCTTCGCACAGGTCCGTGCGGAACTCGGCAACGCCGAATTCGATCGCATCCCGGAAGATGACCTGACGAGCATAGTCGCCGTCCGAGCGGCTGTGCTGAACGTGGAAATCAACGAAGCCGTTGGAAAGGACATTGTCGAGGTCCGCGCGCAGACCAGCAACGCCGCGATAGTATTTGACGTCCGTGCTGGAGTTGAACGGTGCATAGATGACTGGCTGCAGCAGGTTCGCACCGCCAAAGCCCGCATTCAGCGGATCGCCAACCGCGTTCGGATCGCAGGTCGTGCCGTCGCAGAAGAAGTACGGCAGATAGTACGCACCAAAGGCCTCGGAATAGACCGTGTCGCCAGAACCCGGGAACTGGTAGAAGAACAGCTGCCGCGAGGCGTCAGTCTTCGTCTTACGACGATTGTAGAGCCCTTCGAAGTAGAGCTCGACGCGATCGCTGAGCTCATAGCCAGCTTCAGCAAAGACAGTGAAACGCTTGGTGTCCGGAATAACCGAGTCACCAAGGGCGCGACTATCGAAGTTGTTGGCAAGTGCGAGGCCGTCTGCCGTGAACGAACCTACCGGGAAGAACCCGGTCGGCGCCGTAAACTGCGTATCGTTGGTCGGATTAAAGAAGGATCCGACTTGACCCGGCGTGCTCAGATACTGGTCCAGGTTCTGGCCCGGACGGTTGTACTGAATGGCGCCGATCGCACGGCGGGTAAAGTTAGCCGGGCAAATTCCGGCAGCTGGCGTACCCGGGATAGCGGGGACGCAAGGACCGCGCAGGTTGTTACCGCTCATCAGGCCGACGTTGGCGATAAAGATCTGGTCGGTCGGGAAGGCCCCGCAATAGGGATCGCCCGTACGCGGGTCGACCGGATCAACGCGATCGCCATCGGCGTTGGTGACGTATTCTTCCTCACAGCCGAGGAAGTCGCGATCGCCACGCTCCAGCTCGCGCTGGCGATGGAAGTTGAGGCCGATCATCGCGTGTCCGCGATCACCAAGCTTGGTCCCGTAGGTTCCCGAGATGCTGTACTGCTCGCCGCCCGAATTTTCCGGAACCGAAGAGAAGCCACGAAGCTGGAAGCCTTCAAGGTCCTTCTTCGTGATCAGGTTGACGACGCCGGCAACGGCGTCCGAACCGTAGATCGACGACGCACCCGTCTTAAGGATGTCAACCGACTGGATGGCATCGACCGGAATAACGTTAAGGTCGAACGCCGAAACGCCGCCGCGGACGCCGGCCGGACCGGCACGACGGCCGTTCAGCAGCACGAGCGTGCGATTGGCGCCAAGTCCACGCAGCGAAATCGTCTGGACGCCTTCACCACCGTTAACGACGAAGTTGGACGAAATGGCCGAGGTGATCTGGGTCGAACCCGCCGCAACCGGCGAGGACTGCAGAACCTCTGCGGTGTCGAACTTGCCTTCACGCGCCTCCATCGAGGGGTCGATGATGGTCACGGGATCCGGGCTGTTGCGCTCGTCGCGGCGCAGACGCGAACCGGTAACGACGATCGTCCCGGTCGAACCCTGAGTGCCTTCCGCCGAAGCAGGGGTGCCCGACGGCACGGTCGCCTGGTCGCCGGCATTGGCATTCGGAGCAGCCGTTTCGGCCGCTTCCGCGCAAGCCTGACGTTGAGCGTCGTCGGTGATCGCCGCGCAATTCTCCGGCGCCGGAGCCGGCGCGTCCTGAGCAAAGGCAGGTGTTGCCGCGGCGAGCGCGATGGCTCCCACGGACGCAGTAGATAGTGCAAGTACAGCAATGCGGCGCATTGTTCACCCCGTTTGAGATAACCCTGAAAGGGGGGAGACTAGCGCCGACATCGCCTTCGTCGAGTGGCAACAGGAAACTGAACCGTCTTTCCTGCCGCTCGTTACATTTTAGTCACACTTAGAGTCGTTTAACCGACAGTTATCCCGTAACCGCCTGCAATCAGTAGCGATAATGCTCCGGCTTGAACGGGCCCTGCGGCGTCACACCGATATAAGCAGCCTGCTTCTCGCTGAGCTTGGTCAGTTTCACGCCCAGCTTGTCGAGGTGAAGGGCAGCCACCTTCTCGTCGAGATGCTTAGGCAGAACGTAGACCTCGTTCTTGTACTGGTCCGACTTCGCCCAAAGTTCGATCTGAGCCAGCGTCTGGTTGGTGAAGCTGCTGCTCATGACGAAGCTCGGGTGGCCGGTGGCGTTGCCGAGGTTCACGAGGCGGCCCTTCGACAGCACGATCAGCCGCTTGCCGTCCGGGAACGTGACTTCATCGACCTGCGGCTTGATCTCGACCCACTTCATGTTGCTGAGCGCGCCGATCTGGATCTCGCTGTCGAAGTGACCGATGTTACAAACGATCGCCATGTCCTTCATCTCGCGCATGTGGTCGAGCGTGATGACGTCCATGTTGCCGGTCGCTGTGACGAAGATGTCGGCGCGCTTCGCGGCCTCCTCCATCGTGACTACCTCATAGCCTTCCATCGCGGCTTGGAGCGCGCAGATGGGATCGACTTCGGTCACCAGAACGCGAGCACCACCGTTGCGAAGCGATGCTGCCGAGCCCTTGCCGACGTCGCCAAAACCGGCAACGCAAGCGACCTTGCCGGCGAGCATCACGTCAGTGCCGCGGCGGATCGCGTCGACGAGGCTTTCCTTACAGCCATAGAGGTTGTCGAACTTCGACTTGGTGACGCTGTCGTTGACGTTGATCGCCGGGAACGGAAGCTTGCCCTGCTTGGCAAGCTCATAAAGTCGATGAACACCGGTCGTCGTCTCTTCGGAGACGCCCTTGATGTTCTGAACCGTCTTCGTGAGGTAACCCGGACGCTCCTTCAGGAAGCGGTTAAGCGTCGCGACGAAAACTTCTTCTTCCTCGTTCTGCGGCGTGAACAGCGTTTCGCCGGCTTCGACGCGCGCACCCCAAAGGGCGAACATGGTGGCGTCGCCGCCGTCGTCGAGGATCATGTTGCAGGTTTCGTCCTGGCCCCAATCGAAGATGCGGACGACATATTCCCAGTACTCTTCGAGCGTTTCACCCTTCACTGCGAACACCGGGACACCCGTGGCTGCGATCGCGGCCGCCGCGTGGTCCTGGGTCGAGAAGATATTGCAGGACGCCCAGCGGACGGTCGCGCCAAGGGCGGTCAGCGTTTCGATCAAAACGGCCGTCTGGATCGTCATGTGGAGCGAACCGGTGATCCGGGCACCCGTCAGGGGCTGCGACGTACCATACTCCTCGCGAAGCGCCATGAGGCCGGGCATTTCCGTCTCGGCGATCTCGATTTCCTTGCGGCCGAAATCAGCAAGGGAAATGTCCTTGATCACATAGTCACGGGTCATGGTGTCGGCGGTCGTTGCCACGGCAAAATCTCCAGGGATAGAAAGTTGCGCCGCCCCTACCCTTGCGCGCCCGCAAACGCAATTCGGCGGCGCACCCGCATTGTCCGAGCGGGCGATTCCGCTAAGTACCCGCAAATGACTACTTCCCCTTCGACCACCCAAGCGCGCCCCGGATCCTACGAAGAAGGCCTTCAGAACGGCTACCGGCTGCTTGACCGGGATCCGGCTTCCGCCATCAAGCAGGCTGAAGCATTGGTTCGCACCGCAAAAGATCCAAGGGCGTTTCGGCTTGCAGCGGCTGCCCTGCGGAAGCTGGGTCATCAATCTGAGGCCGAAGGTGCAGAGCTCGGGGCCATCGAGGCCGGGTTCGCCGATCCACGCCTCAAAGCCATCGCTGAGGCCGAAGCAGACGGGCGAAGCAACGATGCGCTTGTCCAGGCGCAGTCCGCGTTGAACCGACAACCAGACGACCTCCTAGCCCTAACTTTAGCAGCTGAGTCGTTGCTGAGCCTGTGGCGGACGGAGGAAGCCGAAGCTGCACTGCGAACCGTACTGGGCCGAGCCCCAGGCTATCTTCGGGCGTCGATGCTGCTCGCGCACTGCGTAGAACGTCAGGTGAAGCCACGAAATGCGATCGCGGTCGTGGACGAGATATTGAAGCGGAAGCCCGATAACCAGGCCGCCCTGCGCCTCGCCGTGACTTCTCGGGCAGAAGTGAACGACCACGAGGAAGTGGTGAAAATTTCCGAGAAGCTGACCGCGCTCGAACCCGAGAACGTGGGTTACTGGGTGCACCTTGGTCACCATTACCGCATTGTTGGAAGGCGGGCCGATGCCATCCGGGCATTCCGGCGCGCGATCGCCCTCGACGAGTATAATGGTTCAGCCTGGTGGAGCCTGGCCAACTATTTCCGTGACGGCCTGGCCCAAGAAGATGCCGAGACCATTGAGCGCGGGATTAGCGCTGGCGGCGGCACTCTCGACGAAGGCAACTTGCGGCTCGCGAGCGGCATCATCGCGGAACGCTCCGGCGATCTGGAGCGAGCTGCCCAGCAGTTCATCGCGGGGAAAAAGATTCGCCTGGAAGCTCAGCCCTATGATCCTGAACTGGTCGGCCAGGCCGTGTCCGGATTGATCAAGGTTCTAACTCCCGGGCTCGTCAGCCAGCGGAGCCAGGCAGGCTATAAGGACCCTGCTCCCATATTCGTTCTTGGAATGCCCCGAGCAGGTACGACGCTTGTTGAGCGCATTCTTGGGCGTCACGACGAGATCGAAGGTGTTGGTGAGCTCTCAATCCTCAACCGGCTGGCTGAAATCGCCCGGCGCCGGACAACGATGAAGGATGAATTTGCGGCGCTGATCACTGAGATCTCCGACGAGAACCTGCATTGGGTCGGCCAGCGCTACATCGAAGCATCGCGAGATTATCGTAAAACAACCAAGCCGCATTACATCGACAAGGCCAACCTCAATTGGATTCACGCCGGTCTTATCCTCATGGCCCTTCCTGGCGCCAAGATCATTGATGTCCGGCGTAACGCACTCGATTGTTGCTGGGCCAACTTCAAGATGCTGTTTGCCGATCGATACCCGGCCACGAACGACCTGAGGCATATCGCTCGCTTCTATCGCGACTATGTCCGCCTGCTCGATACTCTCGCGGCTATTGCCCCCGGACGAATTCTCCAGGTTCGATACGAGGACGTCGTGGACGACATCGAGGGCCAGACCCGCAGGATGCTCGAGTTCCTTGGGCTCCAGTTTGATCCGCGATGCGTTGATTTCCACCTGGCGACCGATGCCGTGGCGACTGCGAGCAGCGAGCAAGTCAGGAAGCCGTTGAACCGGGAAGGGATTGGATCCGCTGAGCCTTACCGCCAGTGGCTTGGCCCGATGATCGAGGAACTAGGCGAGCTGGCTGGGCGGTAAGCTAGGCCGCGCCCGCGGCACTATCGAGCAGCTTAGGATCAATGCCCTCGGCCTTGAACCCAGCCTGCCATCGCTCTTCCGTTGGCGTATCGAACAGGATGTCCTGGCGGCCGGCAGCCGTGAACCAGCCTGGCCTCGTCATTTCCTCGTCGAGTTGCCCCTCACCCCAACCGGCGTAGCCTAGCGCAACGAGATAGCGGGATGGCCCCTTCCCTTCCGCAATGGCTTTGAGAACGTCGATAGTGCCGGTCAGCGCACCGATGCCATCGACAGAAATCGTGTCCTGCCCGCCCCAGTCATCGCTATGGAGCACGAAGCCTCTGCCGGGCTCGACAGGACCGCCGTGAAGGACCGGAGTGTCAGGCGCCTGTCCGGGATCGATGTCGAGTTGTTCAAGAAGACTTCGCAGGCTGATCCCGGCTCGTTGGTGCCCAACGCCGATGCCAACCGCTCCATTTTCATCATGGACACACATCGCGATGACCGCGTGCTCGAACCGAGGGTCCCCGATGCCGGGCATGGCGAGGAGCAATTTGCCTGAAAGAAAGCGCGGCGTTTCCATGGGCCTGACAATGACGCTGCTGCCTAGCTCCGACAAGTCTTGTGGCGGCTATCAGCCGCTCCTATCTCCCGGCCTGTCCATCCACAGGAGAGATTTCGATGACCATCCAGCCCGGCGAGCGCCTTCCCGACGTCCAGCTGACCCTCGCCACCCCCGAGGGTCCCGTTCCGGTAAAGAGCGGCGACTATTTCTCCGGAAAGCGCGTTGCACTGTTTGCAGTCCCGGGCGCCTATACGCCGACCTGCTCGGCTCGGCACTTGCCCAGCTACGTCGAAAAGGCGGCTGAGCTGAAGGGCAAAGGGATCGACGAGATTGTTGCCACGAGCGTCAACGATGCTTTCGTGATGGGTGCCTGGAACAAGGAGCAGGGCAGCGAGGAGATCACCATGCTGGCCGACGGCAATGGTGAGTTTGCCGAAGCGCTTGGCCTGACCATGGACGCCTCGAAGTTCGGAATGGGCAAGCGTAGCCAGCGCTACTCAATGATCGTCAACGATGGCGTCGTCGAGCAGGTCAATGTTGAAGCGCCGGGCGAGTACTCGGCCTCGAGCGCCGAGACCATGCTCGGCCAGCTGTAAGATTTACACGGCGCCCGGCGCGACCAAATGCCGTGCCGGGCGTTACTCCCCACAGATGATCAACCGATCCAGTGAGGAGTATCCCGATGGCTACCACGAAAAAGCGCTCTACAACCTCGAGCCGGTCGACCCGGACGAGTTCGCGTAAACAGAAGCAATCGGTCGCAGCCCGCGCCGGCCGCACGGTCAGGGACCGTCCCTATGCTAGCGCCGCCATTGCAACCAGCGCTGTAACGGCCGTTGCCGCGCTTGCTGCTGGCGCATTCTTTTTCTCGCGCTCTAACCGGAGCCTGAAAGAGACGACGGACGATATCTCGGGCCGTGTGAAGGATGGCCTGGCCGAAGCGAAAGTGAAGGCTAAGTCCGTCGCTGGGCGAGTGAAGAGCCGGCTGGATGGCCATGCCGAGAAGTCCCAGGCTGAAATTGCCGAAGAGGCGCTGACCCTCAAGGACACCGGCGCGAAGACCAATAAGCCGGTTGACCCGATGGTCTCTGACCAACTGAAGGCCGGCGCGGTCGCGTACTAAGCTACTCCCTTAAGCAATCTCGGACTTCCCCAAGAGGCGGTGCTCGTTGAGCATCGCCTCTTCCTTCATCTGTCCGTCCCTTCATCGAGAGCCGAGAGTATTGATTTCCATTGATGCACCATGGGCACGGTGTACGGTCGCTTTGACTGTAAGCGCCTAATTCGTCTTTCGTCGGTCGGACAGTCGACATAAGGGACTGAAATAGCCTGACTTGCTGACAATCCTGAAAGTCCCGTTATGAGTACCCCCGTTCGCGTTCTTGTCTGCGATGACGATCCCCTCTTGCTTGAACTCCTCGAATTCCGACTAGCCGCGAAGGGTTTCGATGTGCAGGCTGCCCGTGACGGCGGCGAGGCCATGCAACTCCTGGAGTCAAAGCCACCATCGGCCGTCGTTCTCGACGCAATGATGCCGTTCATCGACGGCTACGAGGTCCTGCGCCGGATCCGGGAAAACCCAACATTGAAAGCTCTGCCGGTCATCATGCTGACCGCGAGAAAGCAGGAGAAGGATATTGTGGGAGCTCTTGAGTTGGGAGCGTCGGACTTCCTCGCAAAGCCTTTTATTCCCGAAGAATTAGTCGCGCGGTTGATCCGACTGACTGGTCCAGCCCAGTGAGGCTCGGGTTCGCTTGCCTGGCTTTGGGCATCGCCATTCCTGCAACGGCTCAGTCGCCCGACCCTTATGCGGAAGCTGTGGAAGCACGAAGGGCGGCAAACCCTGCACGCGCGGCCTCCATTCTCGAGCAAGTCCTCAAGGCTGACCCCGCAAACAGCGATGCGCTTGTTCAGTATGGATATTCATTGCTGGCACTGCGAAGGCTCGACGACGCGGAAGCCGCCTTCCGGCAGGCCTTGGCGGTTGCGCCCAACTACCAGGACGCGCGGGACGGCTTGGAACTCGTAACCCAGCGACGAAAGGCCGCTCCTGCCCCTGCAGCTACTCGGTTCAAACTCGACCTTGATGGTGGCCTCACGTCAGTGAGCCAGGGCCAACCGGACTGGCGCGATGCCTCAGTCCAGCTTCGCTATGATCAAAACAGTGCGGTTGTCCTGACCGGCCGGGTTGAGCTGGCTCGCCGCTTTCGCCGGACCGACGTCTACGGCGAAGCACGCGTAGACTTCCGGCAAGGCAACGATTTGTCTGGCTACCTGCTCACCGGGGGAACACCGGATGCCGATTTCCGACCCAAGGTACAGCTGGGTATGGGAGGCTCTGCGAAAATCGGCGGCACTTCCAATCCCACGATTGCAACGCTGGATGCTCGATGGGCCGACTATGCTTCTGGTGAAGTCTGGACGCTCAATCCTGGCGTCCAGCAGTATCTCGGCGGCGGCCGGGTCTGGTTGACGGCCCAGTGGATCAACATTTTCCAGGGCAGCGATCACAGCAGCGGCTGGCTCGCCCGGGCTGACTATCTCCCCACTCCCAAGCTGCGCCTTTTCGGCGGCGTCGCCAACGCTCCAGACATTTCTGAGGGCGTTGTGCTTCGAACGTCCAGCCAGTTCGGTGGCCTTGCACTCGGGATAACAGACAATCAGGACGTTCGCCTGTCGGTGGCGCATGATGATCCTGATGGCAGTGCCAAGAGGACGTCGATTTCCATTGGTACTGGAATTCGGTTCTGATGGGCCTGCTGGACCTTTGGGACATTTCCCTGGCCCTTGCCGCCCTCTCCCTCGCAATCATGACCGCCCTGGTTGTCGGTCGCTTCATCACTGAGCGGCGCAGACGAAACATCCTCGAGCAGCGCAAGCTCCTGATGCCGCTCCTCCTTGGCGGCAAGAAGCGGACCGCACTTACTGAACTTGCAGTACCCAAGTGGTTGTTGGCTGCGCTCTCCGTCGAACTGGTACAGCTCGTGCGCGGCGATGAACGGGCCCAGATCGCGGCGGCAGCGACGGACGCTGGCGCAGCAGCCGAGCTCCAACGCCAGGCAAGACGAGGCTCTGCTCGCAAACGGGCCTCTGCGGTTGAAGCCCTTGCCTATTTTCACGACGACAAGAGCAGTGAAACGCTGGCCCTCGCGCTCAGCGACAAAAGCCCGGACGTTCGTCTTGCGGCCGCGATGGCCCTGGCAGAATCCGGCCGGGCTCCCGCTGCCGAGCGCCTGATGGAAACGCTCGGCCTTGGGGTCAGCGAAAACTCCATGCTTATCGTCAGCCTCTTCCAGAAGATTGCTGCTTACCGTCCCGCCGAAATCCGCGATCTCATTCTCCTCCCCACGGTCCCCAATTCCGTCAAAGCCGCTGCCATCGACGCGCTTTCAGCCTCGCAGGATTATGGCCTCGTCAAAACCATCAACGAACTGGCGCTCCGCACCGACCCTTCGAGCGAGGACCTCCCCCGGTTTTTGCGAGCGCTCGGCGCTTTTTCGCATCCCGGCGGAGCACCTGCTGTCCGTCATTGTTTGTCGGCCCCAACCTGGTGGGTTCGCGCTGCGGCGGCCGAGGCAGCTGGCCGCATCGGCATGTCGGATACCGCCTTCAAGCTTGGCGAGATGTTATCCGATCCCGACTGGTGGGTCCGCTTTCGCGCAGGCGAGGCCCTCGTCCGCTTGGGGAGCGAAGGCAAAACCATCTTGTCTAGAATCAGCAAAGGCAAAGCAGAGCCGGCCCGAAGTGCAGCCCGCCTGACCCTCGCCGAACAGGGAATCCCGGCATGATCGAGTGGCAGCCTTGGGTCATCACGATGGCGACCACCATTGCCTGGGTCGTCATCATTACCGGCCTTCTCCAGATCGGCCTCTACATCGTCCAGCTCGTCTATGCGGCAATATCATTGGCCAACCGTCCGCCGGTATCCCGCTCGTCCTTGCTTTGGCAACGCTACAGCGACCGGGCTCCGCCCATCGCGGTATTGGCGCCGGCCTTCAATGAAGTGGTTACCATCGTCGAGAGCGTAAATTCGCTCCTCTCGCTGCAGTATCCGCAGATGGAGGTCGTCGTCATCAATGACGGCTCGACCGACGAAACTTTGGAGCGGCTCATCGACCAGTTCGCGCTCCAGCCCGTCGACCGCTACTATGATCTCACCGTCCGACACGCCCCAATTCGCGGCCTCTACGCGTCGCCCCGAATTCCCAACCTTCTCGTCATCGACAAGGAAAATGGCGGGAAGTCGGATGCGCTGAATGCCGGCATCAACGTTGCCCGTTCCCCGCTGTTCTGCTCAATCGACGCGGACTCCATCCTGGAATCCGACGCTCTTCTTCGAGCCGTTCGCCCCTTCATTGAGAAGCCCGATGAAGTGATTGCCGTCGGCGGGACGATCCGGCTGGCAAATGGAAGCGATATTCACGCGGGCCGGGTGACGCGTGTCCGATTGCCTCGCAACTTCCTCGCGCTTGTCCAGATCGTCGAATATTTGCGCGCGTTCCTGATGGCTCGCCTGGCGCTGAGCCGGATGCAGGCTCTAACCGTGATCTCCGGCGCATTTGGTCTTTTCAGGCGGCGCCTTGTGCTTGAAGTCGGCGGCTACAGCCATGGGACCGTCGGCGAAGACATGGAGCTAGTGATCAAGCTTCACCGGCACATGCGCGAACAAGAGAAACCCTACCGGATCGAGTTTATTCCTGAACCGGTGTGCTGGACCGAGGCACCTGGAGACCTCACAATTCTTGGACGACAGCGGGCGCGCTGGCAGCGAGGATCACTCGAGACCTTCGTCAAGCACAAGGACATGCTCTTCAATCCACGCTACGGCCGCATCGGGTTTCTGGGCTTTGGCCAGATCCTGGTCGTCGATGTGCTGGGCCCCGTGATCGAGGTCGCGGGCTACATCCTCGTGCCGCTGCTGTGGAGCGTCGGGCTTCTGTCGATCGAATATCTTCTCGCCTACCTCGCCATCACCTTCACGTTCGGCATTTTCGTGAGCGTCGCGACGCTGATCCTCGAGGAGGTCGAACTGCGCCGTTTCCCGAAGCCCACTGACCTTATCGTCCTGACGGTTGTCGCGATCGTGGAGAATTTTGGATATCGGCAGCTCAGCAATTTCTGGAGGCTGCGCGGACTTTGGCAGTTCCTCCGCAAGCAGCAAGGCTGGGGCCAGATGACCCGCCGAGGCTTTCAGCGCGCCTGAACCACCCGGATCTCCGCGATCAGGTCCTCGACCAAGTCGCCAATCGTATCGCGAGTGGCGCCGTCTCTAATCGCATTCTCCAGCGTCTCTGCTGACGTGCTGAGTGCAGCATAGCCGTACATCCCCGCGCTTCCGCTCAGGCGATGAACGACTGCCTCCAGATCCTCCAACGATAATGCCTCGTCGAGGAGTGCCCGGCGATCACCGGCCAGCCGAGCAAGAAAGCGAGAGCGGAGCGCTTCGAACTTCTCGTCAAAGTTTCTCATTTCGCCAGGTGCGCCCGAACGGTTGCAGCCAAAGTCATGGGATCAAATGGCTTCGGCACCACCCCTTCTGCTCCGAGGCGGAGGTAGGTCGCCACATCAGCAGCCTGCGTTCGCGCCGTGCAGAACAGGACCGGCGGCAAGTCTTCCAGCATCCTCGCCTGGAGGATGCCGAATGTTGTCGGTCCATCCATTTCCGGCATCATCACGTCGAGCAAAATGATGTCGGGCTGCCAGTCGCAGACGAGTGCAATGGCGTCTTTCCCGGATGCGCAGGTACGAACCTCGAAGTCCAAATCAAGCTCAAGCGCCATGGCTGCGATTTCCCGGATATCGTCTTCATCGTCGACGTAGAGCACCCGGTCGGTCATCAGACTTCCTTTTGCTGGACCCGCTCGAGCGTCACCCGGACGAGCGTATCGAGGTCCGATTTGGACTTGGTGAGACAGGCATCGACCGGCACGTCCGTCATGGCTTCCTCGTCCCTAGCGGTAAAGAGGATGATCGGCGCCTCGTCGTTGGTCTTCCGGATCAGCGGGATGAGGTCGAGACCGTTTCCATCGTTCATCCCGATGTCGAGAATGACCCCGTCGAACTCGAAGCGCTGCAGGGCCGCCTCGGCTTCCCGCACGCTCGGCGTTGAGTGCATCGTGGCCTTGCCCTCGAACGCGCTGGCGATCAGCCTCAGCATGTCGGGATCGTCATCGACATGAAGCACAGAAGGTAAGTCTGCTTCGCTTAATCGCTCAAGCTTTAGAGTGCTCTGGGCGACGGCATCGAAACTGCTGACCAGCGGAAATTCGACGTTGAAGACCGTCCCCTCGCCTTTGCGGCTATCAAAGCGAACTTCCCCGCCCATCCTGAAGACCAGTTCGCGCACGATCGAGAGCCCAAGTCCCGTTCCGCCCTTTTGGCGCGCATCGGTCGAGTCAGCTTGAGAGAACTTGCTGAAGATCCGGCTTTTGAACTCTTCGGGTATCCCATCGCCCTTGTCGACGACGCTGATGATCGCGCTGTCGTCGATTTTCCTCGCCGAGATCACGACGTCAGCGCCTTTCGGCGAGAATTTCACGGCGTTCGAAACAAGGTTCGTGAACACCTGCATGAGGCGGTCATGATCGGCGTGGATTTCCCAGTCGGTTGGGCAAGGCTCTTCGACCAGCCCGACTTCATGCCTTTCTGCGTATGCGTGGTTCGCCTGCACTACATCGCTCAGGATTTTGCACAGTTTTACGGGACGAAGGTCGAAGTGCAGCTTCCCGGACTCGATTTTCTCAATGTCGAGGATGTCATTGATGAGACGAATAAGCCGTTCGCTATTGTCATGCGCGATTTTTACGAGACGCAACGCCTTTGGCGGCATCTCTCCGGCCGCCCCTCCACTTAAGAGCCCGAGCGAGCCGGCAATCGACGTCAAAGGCGTCCTGAGTTCGTGGCTGACGGTCGCGACAAATTCGGACTTCAAGCGCTCAGTGCGCCGGCGTTCCGTCGCATCCCGGGCGACGGCCAAGTAATGTAGCCCGTCTTCGAGCTGGATTGGCGTGGTCACAACTTCGACTTCGATGTCCGTTCCGTCTCCGCGTAAGCCGATGAAATCCCGCTTGCCGAGGCTGGAGGGAGCGCCTTTTGCAAGGCTGTCGAGGTAGGCTGCGCTAACCTCTTGGCTCGGCGGCTCCTTGAAGAGGACTAGGTTGGACTGGCCGACCAAGCTTTTCCGGGTCCTGTCAAAGAGCCTCTCGGCGGCTGAGTTCGCCGTTTCGATGATGCCTTTTTGGTCCAGCATCATCATGGCGTCGGTCGCGCCTTCATAGATTGCGGCCTGGCGAACGGCGGAGTCTCGCATGTCTGCTGAATTGGCTTCGACCTGGCGGACGTTTCGCAAGAGACCGACGACCATGAGGAACACGGCCAGTAGCAGAGCGAGTTCGACGAGGAGGATTGCCCGTTGTTGTGCGTATCGCTGACTGGCCGCGCCAGAGACCAATTGCCGCAGCTTTACCTGTTCGCGGTTTGTTAGCTGATCGGCGAGAGACCGGGCCCGGTCCATCATGGCCTTGCCGTAACCTTCCCGAACGAGGGAGATCGCGCCAGCGCTGTTGCCTGCATTTAGCAAGCGGATGATTTCCGAGGATCGCTGTGCGCGGGCCGCACCGGTCTTCAACAACTGGGTCGTCAACGCTGCGTCCGTGGCATCTGCCCCCGTGAAACGCTGCAATTCTTCGTGAGAGTGCTTCAGTCGGCCGATCGCCAGGTTGAACGGCTCGAGAAACTCCTCGCTCTCGGTGACCATATAGCCCCGCTGGCCATTCTCGATGTCGCGGAGAATGGTCAGATAGCCGTCGATCATTGCCAAGCGGTCATTGGATGCCTGGACGGCAACTCGGATCGAGGCTTCAGACTGGAATTGCCGCCATTGGAGCATGGCGAGCAAAAGGACGAGCGCCACCGTCATGGTCCCAGCCACTAGAGCAAGCAGGCGTGAGCCGGACTGGGAGGAGAGACGCGGTACCATCGGGTTAGTCGTGGCAGCGAGGTTTAGGGCTTGCGCCTGCCGATACAAGCCTCGCCACTATAGGTGCCGCGAACTCGTTGGATCAGAGACGCCGATGATTGGCGCATCAGTTTTCGTGATTTTCAGTAGCGAAAGCGATACCAGTCAATGAGCGATAGTAATGCGGTTGCAATAAATCGCTGTTGGTCGGGCGCGCAAACGCGACCAAATGTGGACGGTTCCATAAGCCAAGCAGATTCTTATGCCCGTTGCCTATTTGCATCTTCATCACCGCATATCGTGACGCTCGTTAAACGAAATAGGCGCGCAAAAGCGCCGTTTTAGCTTATTTCGATGGAACTCCAGCGATTTACCGGAATTTAATTGGCAGAATTTAGGCACAAATTCGCGCTACTAAGGGTTGCATGAGAAGGCCGTTCAGGTTAGCCGGGCCATCAGAAAAGGGAGTTTGTTATGCGTGCAGTTCGTAATGTCGCCGCCGCCGTGAGTGCTCTGGCCCTTGTTGCCGTTCCGACCGCTAGCATCGCCGCTCGTCCGAGCGCAGCCGTGCCGACCGCCGCTGCCAGCAGCGTCAGCGCCGCCCAGCCCTACGGCGGTTCGAGCGCTTTCGCTCCTTGGCCAGCTTATGCGATTATCGCTCTCACCCTCGCGTTTGGCGTATGGATCGCCACCAAGGGTAACGACAGCGACAGCTCGCCCATCAGCCGCGGCTAATTACACTAACTAAGGGGGTTACATGCTGGCCACTTTGCCGGCGGGTGCATTGCGCCAAGCCCCCTTTGCCAACGGGCTCTTTGCCGCCGCCTTAGTCGCCGTCTTTTTAATAGGTGGTGGCGGCGCTGAAGGCTTCGCCAAGAACGGGCTGCTCGCTGCTGCGGGCAGCCTGCTTCTTTTTAGCGTTCTGGCCGACCAGTTCGGGCGCGCTGCGTCCATTCCCCGTTATTCCTGGCCAATCGCGATTGCGGGACTGCTCCTGCTCGCAGTGCCTGTCATTCAGCTAATTCCCCTGCCCGCTGAGATGTGGAAGCAGCTCGCCGGGCGCGAAAATGCTGTTCAGGCTCTTTCCCAAGTTGGCGCTGCTAACAGCTGGCGGCCACTGACGCTTGACGCGGAAGCGACCATCCGCAGCGCGACGGTCATGCTGCTTCCGGTTGCGCTGCTGTTACACACCCTGCGCTCGTCAGGCGCGCACCGCCACCGCCTTCTCCAGCTAATCGCGGTGTCCGCAGCGATCAGCGGACTCATCGCGGCCGCCCAGCTTGCCCTCGGGAGCCCCAGCTGGTTGACCTTTTATGGCAAGCCGAGCGTCGGCGCCGCGTCCGGCCTCTTTGCCAATCCCAACCACCAGGCCCTTTTTATGGCGATCGCCATGGTGGTCTGCGCCATGCTGATCCGGACGATGCCGGCAGTGCGCTCGCGCAGGAAGTCCCAGGTATCCGGCATCAAGCTGGCCTGCTGGTTCGGCATCCTGTTCTTTGCCGTCATGTGTCTTGCCGCTGGCGCGCGGGCGGGCGTGTTGCTGCTTGGCCTTGCAATCCCGGGCTCGCTTCTCATCGCCATGGGTAGTGGATCCACGCTTCGCTGGACGGCAGCGTTGGGCGGCGTGCTTGCGCTCCTCTGGCTGATCGTCCTGCTCTACCCAGGCACCAACTCTCTTGGTCTTCGGGAGAGCTTCCGCGTCGGTGAAGATGCGCGCTATGCTTACCTTCCAGACATTCTTTATACGCTCGAGCAATATTGGAAGTCCGGAAGTGGCCTTGGTACGTTCGTCCAAGTCTTCTCGCCGAACGAAAATCTTGATCTCGCCCAGCGTGGTTTCCTTAATCACGCTCACAACGACCTGCTTGAGTGGCTGACGGAGACCGGCGTGATCGGCGCCGCATACCTCGCCATTGCCGCAGCGGCTCTCGCCTACGCGGTATACCGGGCAGTAAAGGTCAATCATCGCGACCTCGGCATCATCATGGGCGCCGTGCTGATTATCCTCCTGGCGGTCCTTCACAGCCTTGCAGATTATCCGCTTCGCACTCTGGCGCTGGCTTCCCTGTTCGCCTTTGCCGTCGGTCTGCTCGGCAATCCTCCCAAGGAGCGTGAAGAGACTTCAAAGCGCAGCAAGATGATTACGGCGATTGCCGTCGTCCTTGCGCTCCCGATCGCCGTCCAGGCGGTAAGAGTGAGCATGGCGGAGGCTGCGATCCGGGAAGGTCAGCCAAGTGCTGCAGCGGCATTCATGCCAGCCAACGCGTTCGTGAAGGTCGATCAATCTGGCCAGGCTTTCCGCGCCAAGGACTGGAAACGCGCTGAGCAACTGGCCGCCGATGCCATCATCGCCCGCCCCATGACGGCCTCAGCCCTTCGCAGCCTCGCACTGGCCCGTGAAGCCCAAGGCAAGCCGGCCGGGCAAACCTGGCAATTGGCAAGCGCACTTGGCTGGCGCGACCCGCCAACGCAGTTCTGGGCGTTCCAGCAAGCCTTGAGCGAAAATGAATATCAGACGGCTGTCCTTCGCGCCGGCGCCCTACTTCGCACAACAGAGCCGCCGGCAAGCTTCATCCGGATCTTCCGGATTGCGACGATGGATCCGCAGTTTGCGGAGGCAGTTGCCAACCGTATGCGGATCGAGCCGCCGTGGCGCGCAAAGTTCTTCCAGTTGTCAGCCGACCCTAATCCGGATGAAATCCGCGGCCTCATAACGACGCTGAAGGCGCAGGCCGCGATCGACGCGGCTCCGCGGCGCTCGGACATCCGCAGTCTCGTCAGTTATCTAATCGGCAAGAAGCGATACGCCGACGCGATGCAGGTCCGGTCCCTGCTTGGGCCCAATGATCCAGCTGTCCTACTCGAGGATGGTGGCTTCGATCGCCCGAAGGAAGATTATGCGAAGGATTCGACCCTGTTCGATTGGCAGGTGAGGTCAGGCAGCAGCGCCACCGGCTCAGTTGAGCCTGCTCCACCTTCACACCTTGTCGCGGATTCGAAGGGTGACCGCATCGACATTGCCGCCGAACGATATCTGCAATTGCCGCCAGCGGCCTATCGGCTGACCTATCGCGCCAGGGCTGATGCTCCGGAATCGTTCCGGGTGCGATTGCTTTGCGCACCAGCTAATGAGCTGGCTGCGCAGATCATCCCGCAAAACAATAGGTATGAACCTGCTGTCGTCGATTTCACCGTCCCCCAAGGCTGCCTGCTCACGAGGTTGGTTATTGAAGGCCTCGCTACGGGACGCCCTGCGGCGGCAGAACTAGACGAGTTCGAACTGTCAGCGAGATGAAGTTTGAAGCGGCTAAAAATATGAAAAACTTGATAATTGTTTCAAAAAGTTCCAATGGAACCGCGCTTTCGACCTTCTCGTCGGGCCAGCGTGTTGCGGAGAATGACGATGCCTAATCGATCTTTTGTTTCCTTGTTCAGCCTCGCGCTTTGCGCTTGCGGCGGAGGCATTGGTCTCGATCAGAACTCGACCGCTGTTCGGGTAGCGCAGGCCCTCCCCCCCCCTGACCAGACGGTGACCGCTGCGGACTTTACCAACTACCGTATCGGTGCGCTGGACGTGATCAGCGTTACCGTTTTTGACGCTCCGGAACTGGCACGTGAAGGCGCTGTCGATGAAGCCGGCAATTTCGCAATGCCACTCGTTGGGTCGGTCCAGGCCGGCGGCAAGACGCCCCAGGAACTGGGCGACGCGATCGCAACGAAGCTCAAGGGCCGCTATCTCAAGAACCCGCAGGTCGCGGTGAACATCAAGGAAGCTCGTGCTCGGACCGTAACCATTGATGGCTCGGTCGTGCAGCCCGGCGTTTATCCGATTGTCGGCAAGATGACGCTTCAGCAAGCCGTCGCGACAGCACGCGGCGCCAATGAATCGGCCGACATCGATAAGGTTATCGTCTTCCGCACGGTTAGCGGCCAGAAAATGGCTGCGATGTTCAACCTGCGGGACATTCGTTCCGGTCGCTACGCCGACCCGGAAGTTTACGGGAATGATATCGTCGTGGTGGGTGAAAACTCCGCCCGGCGTTTCTTCCGCGACGCGACGATGAGCTTCCCGCTCCTCGCCCGCTTCGTACCCGTTCTTTAATCAGGAAGTCTCTTAGTGTCCGATATCCGTGACCTTGCTGGCCCCGCTGGGCCTGGCTCATCAATCCAGGCCTATGCGCCTGGTGTCCCCGCGCTTGCCGGCAACTATTTCGGTGAGATTCCGGGAGAGCCCGAAGAGTCACTGGTTCGGCACTATTGGCGGATTTTTTACCGCAACCGCTGGATCATCGGCGGCATAACAGCGGCCTGCCTCGTGCTGGCCCTGCTCGTCAGCATGATGATGCAGCGCCAGTATACTGCGACGGTTCGCCTGCAGATTGCGCGCGAGGCTGCCAAGGTCGTCGATGTCGAGAGCGTGGACTCCCAGGAAAGCTCGGGGCCGAACCTCGAATTTTACCAGACTCAGTATGCACTGCTGAAAAGCCGTTCGCTGTCTGAAGCGGTCGTTCGGGATCTGCGCTTGGCCGACAATACAAGCTTCCTTACCGACCTTAATGACGACCGCGCCGATGACATTCAGGCCTTGTCGCGCGATGAACGGTTCAAGCTTGCGACCGAGAAGGTCAACGCTAACACCAAGGTCGCGCCACTTCCGGGCTCGAGCGTTGTTGACGTGAATTATGTCGCTGCCAGCCCTGCCCTTGCGGCCACCATTGCGAACTCGCTCGCCGACAACTTTATCGAGACCAACCTCTCTCGGCGCTACGAAGCGACGACCTACGCCCGTAAATTCCTCCAGGACCGCATCAATGCGACGCGTGCCAAGCTCGAGGAATCCGAGCGGAAAGCGGCCGAATATGCGCAGGCGCAAGGCATCATCAAAGTTGCCAGCGAAGGCGGTGAAGGTCGTGTTTCCAGCGAGCAGACTCTTGCCTCGGCCGATCTTACCCAGCTGAGCGCTCAGCTTGCGCTTGCCCGCGCAGCACGTGTCCAGGCGGAAGCCGACTACCGCGCCAACAGTGGCGGTGCTGCAGCGGCATCCTCGCTCACCAATAGCGCAGTCAACCAGCTTCGTGGTCAGCGGGCCGAACTCACCGGTGAGCTCAGCAAGCTCCAGAGCGACTTCGGACCTGAATATCCCAAGGTTGCAGCGCTGAAGTCGCAGATTGCCGAGCTCGACCGCCAGATCGGACGTGAACAAGGCCGCGTGACGTCGTCGGTCTCGCAAGGTTTGGCGGACAAGTACCGGCAAGCGCTCGCTAACGAGCAAGGGCTCCAGGCGCGGGTGAATGGCCTGAAGTCGGCCGTCCTGGACCAGCAACAGCGCTCGATCCAGTTCAACATCATTCAGCGTGACGTCGATACGAACCGCGCGCTCTATGACGCGCTCCTCCAGCGCTTCAAAGAAGTCGGCGTGGCAGCCGGCGTCGGCACGAACAACGTTTCGATCGTCGATGCAGCGTTGGCGCCGGAATCGCCGTCGCAGCCCAATCTTCCGCTGAACCTCGCCATCGGCCTCCTGTTCGGCCTTCTGGCTGGCGGCGGAACGGCGCTTGTCCGTGAGCAGCTCGCTGACGCGGTCATTCTTCCGGCGGAATTCCAGCAAAAGCTTGGGATCAAGCTTCTTGGAACAACGCCAAAGCTGTCGGCGGCCGAGGTCGCGGAGCAGCTGGCTCAGGGACGTTCGGACCTGTCGGAAGCATACTTCTCGATCCTGACGGCGATCCAGTTCTCGTCGGGAAGCCGGGCACCAGCATCCATGCTGTTCACCAGCACGCAGGCCAACGAAGGCAAGTCAACGACAGCGCTGGCAATCGCACGGTCGCTCGCCAGCGTCGGTTCCAGGGTGCTCATCATCGACGG
This sequence comes from Sphingomonas edaphi, assembly GCF_003583725.1. Taxonomy (GTDB): domain Bacteria; phylum Pseudomonadota; class Alphaproteobacteria; order Sphingomonadales; family Sphingomonadaceae; genus Sphingomicrobium; species Sphingomicrobium edaphi. Next base: position 50,025 of record NZ_QXTF01000004.1, read on the forward strand.
CGACATGCGCAATCCGTCGCTGCATCGTAATTTGAAGCAGCCCATGGCGCATGGCGTCAGCGACGTCCTGTCGGGCAAAATCCAGTGGAATGAAGCCATTCAACCGATCGGTTCGTCTGGCCTATCGGTCATGCTTGCCGGCCGCATGCCGCTCAACCCGGCTGAGCTTCTGGCCACCGACGGCTTCGACAAGCTCATGGAGAATGTCGGCCACGCCTTCGATCACGTGATCGTTGACGGACCGCCGGTCCTCGGACTCGCTGACTCCATTCTGCTCGCTCGGTCCTGCGAATCCGCAGTGTTCGTAATCGAAGCCGGCCGCACCCGCGCGTCGCAAGCGCGCATGGCTATTAATCGCCTGAATGCGGTGCGTGCGAATATCCTGGGTGCAATCCTCACCAAGCTCGATGCCAAGGAGCAGGGATACGGGGATAATTACGGATACCAATATGCGTATGCGCAGCAAAAAGAACCCAAGAAGCTCTCGGAGATTCTGAAACTTCGCTGACGAAGTATTCAGGGACGTTAGAGTATTCTGCTTTTGTTGTTTGTAGGCGTGGTGAAACAGGGTGTTGCGTCAAGTTTACTCGTACCTGCCAGAGCTGGTCGCACTGCCTCGCGCAGTGCGCCGCCTTTTGGTCGTTGCGGCAGACCTCGCAATTTGTTCTTTTGCAGTCTGGATTGCCTTTTGGCTACGCCTAGGCGAATGGGATTGGGTTAACCTACCCGTCATCCAGTTCATGGTGCTGGCGAATGCCAGCTGGCTAATCGCCGCCTTCGCCGGCGGCACCTACCGTTCAGTCATCCGCTTCTCAGGAAGGCATACTGTATTCCGGATGATTCCGGTGTTCATCGGCATGTCGTCGATGCTCGCTGCGGTGCTGTTTACTCTGCACCCTCCCGGCATCCCAAGAACCCTCTCGGTCCTTCATCCCCTCGTCTTCTTCTTTGGAGCTGCGACCCTTCGCGTCGCGGCAGCCCAAATCATCTGGGACGCCATTCACGCTCGTTCCCGGCTTCCTAACTGCAAGCGCATCCTGATTTATGGAGCGGGATCCGCCGGGCAGCAGCTCGCCCACTCGATGCGGCACGAGCCTGGCATGATCCTAGTCGGGTTCATTGACGATAACCGCGCGTTCAAGGGGCGCATTCTCGAGGGCAAGACCATCTGGCACTCCTCGCAGCTCGAGCGAGTGCTGGCCCGTGAAGATGTCAACGAGGTATTTCTCGCGATGCCTTCGGCGTCCCGGCAGGCCAAGCGCGAGATCGTCGACCGGCTCAATCACACGAAAATCAAGGTTGCGGTTCGGTCCCTCCCCTCAATCTCTCAGATCGCCTTTGACCATGTGTCGATCAATGACCTAAAAGAGGTTCAGATCGAAGAGCTGTTGGGTCGGGACGAAGTAGCACCGGACGAAGCTCTCCTCGCCCACGACATCCGTGGCAAGGTTGTAATGGTGACCGGCGCCGGTGGATCGATCGGCAGTGAGCTTGCCCGTCAGATCCTGCGCCAATTTCCCAAGCACCTCATTCTTGCGGACCAGTCGGAGTATTCGCTCTATCGCATCGATGCCGAGCTTCAGGACATCAAGAGGCGCGAGAACCTCGAACTAGAGATCACGCCCGATCTCGCCAACGTCGCGGACGAGGATGACTGCGCCCGCCTGTTTGCACGCTGGATGCCGCAAACGGTCTTCCACGCGGCGGCATACAAGCATGTGCCGCTCGTTGAAGCGAACCGCATCGCAGGCATTCGCAACAACGTGCTGGGTACGCTTCATTCAGCGTTGAACGCCGAATTGGTTGGCACCGAGAAGTTCGTCCTGATCAGCACGGACAAGGCCGTTCGTCCAACGAACATCATGGGCGCCAGCAAGCGCGCCTGCGAACTGGTGATCCAGTCGCGCGCGGAAGCCCAGTCGCGCACTAACTTCACTGCCGTCCGGTTTGGCAACGTGCTGGGTTCGAGCGGTTCGGTCGTGCCGAAGTTTCGCGAGCAGATCGCGCAGGGTGGCCCGGTCACGATAACTCACCGTGACGTCACCCGCTATTTCATGACGATCCCGGAAGCCGCCCAGCTCGTCATCCAAGCGGGCGCCATGGCCAACGGCGGCGAAGTCTTCCTTTTGGACATGGGGCAGCCGGTAAAGATTGCGGACCTCGCGGCAGCCATGATCGAGCTTTCAGGCCTGACGGTCCGCACCTTGGACAATCCCGAGGGCGACATCGAAGTCGTCGAGGTTGGCCTTCGCCCTGGCGAAAAGCTGTATGAAGAACTGCTCATCGACGCAGACGCGGAAGAAACGAACCATCCGCGTATAGTCCGGGCACGCGAGGAAAGCCTGAGCTGGCTGACACTATGCGACGTGCTCGAACACCTGCGCAAGTCGCTCCATCGCTTGGATGAGCAACAAGCGGTGAAGACGCTTCTGGGTCTCGTTCCAGGCTATCGACAGCCCCATGGGAGCATTGAACCGGAAGAGGCGCGAGAAGTTATCGCGGCCTAAGTCTGGGAAAAGAACTGCGACGGCCGATATCGCCGGCCTCGATACCTTTTGTTAAACGCCTGCAGCTACGCGCCGCGCAGTATCAGTTGCGTAGTAGACATTATGTATCCTCAAATCGAAGTTCACGAAGCGGACTGCTTCCCTGGCGCGTCGGGCGACCACCAGCGTGGCTAGCAGTCCGCAATCACCGTCCGACACCCTAATCCTCAGCGAGACCCGCAGAAACCAGCTTCTGCCCATGGACTGGTGGCACCTGTCCGAGGTTGATCTGTGGGAAATTCGGCAAATGCTGAAGGCGGGTCTCAAAGCTCCCAGACGCCTCGAGCCGGAAGCAAAACTCGCCATTGCGGCAATCCTGACGACAGGCCGCAAGCTTAAAGACCTTCGCCGCATGTCGATCGTCGAATACGAAAGCGATCTTGATCTCCCCGGGTGCAACCCCGAGGGACTGATTTGGAACAAGGATCAAATTAGCTGGCGCTTCATTGCGGGCACCGCTGACGTTCACGACGCGAGACGAAACAAATCCAAGCGTGCGAAAAAATCGCGAGGTCGCAAGGGCGTCGCGACGCCTCCTGTCTATCAATTCGTCTACTTTGACGTCGAGGAAATTGTCCAGGACTGCCTAAAACAGTTTCCGACCCAGTTCTCGCCTCTTGGCAAGGCGAGGAATGGGCCGGCGCCCCTGTTTGTCTCCCGCAAAGAGGCGCACATCACCAAGATCGAGCAACTGCTCGATACCCGCCGCCCGGTGGAATGCGGACGCCCACGAGCCTGCTCACGTACAGTGCCAAGCTTAGAGCGCTTTTTGACGCGGGCGATGACCTTCCAATACGGCGGAGATCTCGTCGGCGCGATGAGACTAACCGGCCGCGAAGAAACGCTTGGCCGGACCGCGAATTATTACGGCGAGACGTTCGTTAGCAATGCCGCGACAAGCGCCAAGCGCGCTAACGGCATTCTTCGTGGCGACGAGAAATGGGTCCCGAGCTACGCACCAGACGATCAAAGGATCGGTAACTCGATGTCACCTGTGTGGCGAGAAGTCCGCGACCTCGCCGAAGCTTGCCGGAAGTATTTAAAGAAGACTGCTCGAAACCCTTTGAAAAGCCACAAGGCCATGACCTTTCAAACAGTGGCACTTCTTAGTTTTGCGACCGGCCATCGAGGGATGGGCGAAGCTTTACCGGGTTCAGCCGCGATCGACGAGATCACGGGGTTCTGCAAAATTCATGACAAGCTACGCCAACGTGCGGACCACGCCCGAATGATCTGGGTTGCCGATGTCGCCCGGGAGCAAATTGCGATTTACGAAGACCACTTGGGCGTTCTTGGCAGCCTGCTTAAAAAGCAGGACCACCAGCGGGTTCTCAACATGGTGGCCAGCGGAAGACTGCCGATCTTTTCCATAGAGAATGGCGCGATGGTGCGGCTGCGCTACCGGGCCCTATGGCAAGATCTCAGCACCGAGTTAGGCCTCTGGCGACCGATGACACCTAATGCAGGACGGCATTGGCTCCGTTCGGTTTTGTCGGGCCGATGCAGCAGCGATACCCTGCATGCCTTCTTCGGTCACTGGCTCCTCGGAAACGAGCCTTGGTCGTTTGGCTCTTGCCTCGACCCCCTCCTCTATCGTTCCGAAATAGACGGCGTACTAACGGAGATGCTGAAAAAAATCCGCTGGCATGCCCGCGATGCGACCGGAGCAGTCGCATGAGCCGCCTAAATGCCCTCCGAGCCTCCCCCTTTTTCGGGATTGAAATCGGAACTGCGGCTCGGCCCCTCGATTTTCTCCCGGCTGAATGGCTTGCAGAGGATCCTTGGTATTCCAGTGAAGAGCGCTTGGGCCAAATTTTATGCTCTGCGGTTGTGCACGGCGCATTGCTGGATCGGGGCGCTTGGCAAAGCTGGATGGATGCCGTCGACAGAATGCGAACCTCTGACGGCCTGGCATGGATCAGCTACGAGGTGGAGTGCGGTCAGTCGCCCAGCGGGTACCGCACGCGGCGCTGGTTTGCCGATCCAATTACGCACCGGCTCCTCGAACGGCGGCTGCAGTGGCGCAGAACTAATCCTACTATGGACGCAGAGCAGTGCCTGCTGGCCTTTCTCCGGGACCGTAATTTAGGAAAAACAGTAAACGTCTCAGCAATCGACGATCTTGAGAAATGGGCTGCCATTCACTGGCGTTTGAGGATGCCGCCTCTGCTGATCGATCAGGCGCTCGGCAATTGCGAAACAACCGCCATCGGTGAGCGCTCATACCTGCGCTTGACTGAGGGACGAGCGGCCGCCGAAAATTATTCTCCGCCAGTTCATCCGAACAGGACATGGCGCCAAAGACCGCCCAGTGCCCATGACGCCATGGCCGCGTGGTACGCCAATTACACCGCGAAAAATACGCGGGAGGGCAAGGCATTTGCCCATGGGCGGCAAATAGCCAAACGCAGCGAATATTCCCCTCGGCAGATCAAGGTCATTTGCGCGAGTTGGTTGAGACAAGCCCAGAGTTCTTTTACGAACGAGCCTGCAAGACAGCAGATCTTGAGCTGGTGCATTGCACTACTTTTGCTCCGGCGGCCCTATGGGCCTCAAGGCTACGCCCCTTATACCGTAGAGCAGAAGCTCGTGACCCTCCTCGAAGGGATATTCGCAGGCAATTATCCTGTCACCTTAACAGACCTCAATAGATATGCGGTTCTCTCGCGGGCGAAAGTAGCCATAACCTGCGAGCAATGTCATACTCGTCGCCGGCTGGTAGCCAGTGCAGCGGTCGATTTCGTACGATTCATGGACGACAGGTTTGCGTGGGCTGAGCACAAAACTAGCCAGCGTCTGTCCAGCACCGGTTTAGGCGGAGCGGGAGGCGGATCTCAGTTCCTGGATCCCGTCGAGGCCGAAATCATCTCCGACGACGAGTATGGCCGTTGCCTCAGCTATGCCTACAAGATGGACCCGTCGGGCGACTTTGCCATGATGATTATCCTTGGCTTTCGTGCTGGCCTGCGAATGACAGAGGTCGCGGGGCTCGAAACGTCAGACTTCGCATCGTCTGACAAGCGTCACGAACTACACCTACAAAGCAATCGCTATCGAAACCTCAAGACGCCGGACAGCAGGCGGATTGTTCCTCTCGACGTTTTAATGACGCCTCGCGAACTGGCCTTTTTGAATGGCTGGCTCGCTCCAAGGCGAAAACATGCCCGCAAAATCGGGCGGCCAATCCTTTGCTTCGGGCCATTGGGCGGTCAGATTTTGCCGTCCGCCAAATATCTGACCGATAGGATCGACAAGATATTAAAGGCAATTACCGGCCAGGATCTGACCTATCATTGCCTTCGCCACAGCTTTTCTAGCTACCTGATGCTGAAGTTGCTGCTTCCGGATCCGGAGAGCGAACTCCTTATTCCGGGCTCGTTTCGCAATATCGTCACGTGGAGCCACAGCCGGCAACTGCATAACAGGTTGATTGGCCGCGGCTCGCTGGGGCAATCCGCTATGCATGCCGTAAGCATGCTGATGGGCCACACCGGCATTCCGCGGACCTTGAAGAGCTATCAGCATCTGCTGGACTTGGCCGTCTACCTCTATTGCTCACGTTCCGTCAGCCAAGTCCCGCTTTGTGAATACATCCGCGACCACCTCGATGAGGACCTTGATGAGCCAAGGCTGGCGCCGCCTAAGTTGATCGATCCGAATTTTTTGAAGAAATCGCTTCGCGAAATGAAGCCTCTCCTAAAGAGCTCGGATGATCTCCTGCCGCTGAACAAGAACACACAATTCCGAGAGAAGCAGGGCGAATGGCGAAAATCGGGCTTGGCGCCGTGGACAACCGAACAGTCCGAACCGGCCCCCGAGGATTCGACAGACTGGCAATTGGTTCATAAGCTAATCACTCTGCCGCCCTTCGTAGCAAGTGCGCTGGCATTGAAATCTCGCGTCTCCAATGACCGGCTGAGCAGATGGCGGAAAAGCCGTCGCTTTCTCGTTGGCAAAACGCAGATTAAGACCCGTCCGCAAACTTTGTACCTGCCCCGTGGGGCAATCGCGGATGACCTGGTCGAGAAGCTTTGGAGGCGGAAAGCCAAGGTATCGACTGAGCAGGATTTGAGCCTGTTACGGGAATTCCTCGACGGTTATCGAACGAACGATGGAGCCTGCCGGTTCTCTAGCGAGGAGCGGGCCAAAGAATTTGCGGCGCTGCTACGCAGTCTCGGCGTACCGGGGGAGCATATCGGCATCGCATTTGGATCAAGAACTGAGGTCCGCGCGTGTCAGCATCACACTGATAAAATGGCCCTATATCCCGAGGAAGCACCATATCATTACCGAGAAGCCAAGCTTAAACCGGTAGAGCATCCCCGAGCAGATAAAAGACCTGCTTTGTGGGTCAGTTATATCAAGCTCGAGGAGGACGAGCTGGGCTGGTCATTCTCCCGTCAGCACCGCCTCGACGCGCTAAATGACTTGCGTGACGAGGAAGCCCTCCGATCCGGCGAGCTCCTATCCAAACGGAGATTGGCGGCGAAAGCTAAGAGGGAGGCGCGAGCCAATGAGATTAAGAAGCTGAATGAGGGCGGAAGAGCCGTTTATCAGCCGGGCACTTCCGCCTATCTCTTTGGCCTGCAGATGCTGGCAATTTTTCGCGGGATTACGAAGGATAATCCTTCTTAGTAGGTCGGCTGAGAGCGCCCATGACTGAGGTGGTGTTGGACCGGTTTGCCGAGGGTCGATGTTCTTCTAGAGCGAACGACCGACCCTCGACCGTCTAAGACCTATCTGGTTGCCCAGCGAGACCGAAAGTCCGCCCATTCATCATAAAGGACGCGCTGCCCCTCGTCACAGATGAGGTCGTCGGCAAAGCCTCGGAATCCCGTGCCGTCCATCCGTCGTGCCGAAATGAGCAAATGGATATGAACCGGATTATTGGATCCCGCATCGCCTGGACGGTGCTCGATCAGAAGAACCGGTAGCTGGCGTTTCCGAGCAAGGTTTTCATAAGCGAATGCCCTGCTCTCTTCCCATGCATGATGGAGCCGGCGTGTGTCCGGGAACGAAAGCGTCGCATAGATGAGCGTTGCCGGTTGGTGATCGCAGCGCGCTAGGTCGAACGCCTTCATAAGCGGCACTGCTTCGTCGAGAACGTCCGGAGCATCATCAGGCAACACGCAGCCGTAGCGATAGGCCGTGAAAGTATCCGGGTCCATGCTGGTCCCGTGATCCTTTCCACCGATCGGCCGAAGCTTGTGCAGCGCGAATTCCGACGGCGTGTTCGGGAAGCCCTGATACGACTGCTTCAGGATCCCGAACGTGAAGTCTGGGAAGCTCCCGAGTGGATTGTCGTAGAGCCAGTCCATCGGGTTTGACGAGCGACGAAGTGCCGGCTTGGAAGACCCGGTCTTGAGGTGCACCACGTTTACACTGGAGCGGTTGAGCTTGCGGGCCATGTTACTTAGCCCCCTGCAAAGCGGCAAACGTCTTGGCGGCTACGTTGAAGCCATGTTCGCGCTCGAACAGATTGTAGAAGGGCGCGCGAGGCGAAAGCGCGAGATAGCCACCGACAATCCGGATCGACCGGCCCTCGCCTTCGCTTGGAACGAGCCACAAGTCGCCTGTCGGGTGGATCTGCCACAGGCGATAGCGAATGAGCCAGGTCCGCGTGTCAGCGATCAGCAGATCGATCGTGAACGGCCCGTAACCGTGAGTTTCATCCTCGAGACGGACGATGAGGACATGATCACCGTTGCTAGAGCGCAGTTCTTGCGCTTGTTCGCACAGCATCGGGCGGTAGCACGCGGTGGCCAACATAGTGAGGCCGGCCGACGGGTGACGATAGCCCACGACCTCCTTCTCGCCGACGAAGCATACCGGCATGACATCCCCGCCAATTGCGCCTGCGAGGCTTCGCAAGGCTTCCAGCGCGCGCCGACGAGGCACGGGAATTGGTGTCGGGGCATCAAGAGCCCTCGGCGTCGCGTCTGCCTGTTTGGCCACGCAGCTAGTGTTGAGAGAGGCCACCGGGATATACCCGGCAATCGGAAAGTTGGTGGTCTGAGCCATAACTGGTTCTCCAGCGCGTCCCGGCTCCACCAAGGGACGCATTTCATTAAACGGGTGGAGCCGTGAGCTCCCCGTTCTTCGCTCTGTTACTTCCTTCTGGCGTCAGAGTTGGACTTACCCCGCTCGGAGATTAGTCAGCGGTCGCGAGCGCCAGCACTTCGGCGCTGACTTCGCCAGCCTTCTGAATTTCGCTGGGCTGCAACGTAGGATGGACGAGCCACATCAAGCTGGTCTCCCCAAGCTCTCTGGCGATTGGAAGGCGCGGCTCAGGACGCCAACCGGTGCCCTCGAAGGCCTTTTCGAGGTATACTTCCGAACAACTACCGTGAAAGCAGGGCACCCCGCGATCGTTGATTTCCTGAACGATACGGTCACGGCTCCAGCCCGCGCGAAGCCGGTCTGGATTGATGTACCCATAGAACTTATAATTCGCGTGGACCGTCTGCCCGCCATGATTGTCGACCTGAGGTAGTCTAATAGCGCCTCGCTCTTCTGCCGGCGCGAGCGCCTCAAGCATCTGCGATGCGTTGTGATTTCGCATCGCCGTCCAGTCGGCCATGCGTTTCAGCTGAATGCGTCCGATCGCAGCCTGCATTTCAAGCATGCGCCAATTCGTGCCGAAGCTCTCATGCAGCCACCGAAAGCCCGGCGGATGCTGGCGTTCGTAGACAGCTTCCCAGCTTTTGCCGTGATCCTTGAACGACCACATGCGCGACCAAAGGTCGCGGTCGCTGCACGTGACCATGCCCCCTTCCCCGCCAGTCGTCATGATCTTGTCCTGACAGAAGGACCAAGCACCGACATGGCCGATCGAACCGACGCTCTTGCCCTTATACCGAGCGCCATGCGCTTGGGCACAATCTTCGATGACGAAGAAATCATGGTCGGCAGCGAGTGCTATGATCGGGTCCAGATCAGCCGGCCAACCAGCCAAGTGCACGACGACGACTGCTCGTGTGCGCGGCGATATAACTTTCGCGATCGTCTTGGCGTTCAAATTTCCGCTGTCACGATCGACGTCGGCAAATACGGGGATGGCACCAGCATTCACAACGGTGCTGACGGAAGCCAGGAAGGTCCGTGGTGTTACGACGACTTCGTCGTCGGCTGAACCGCCGTTCGCGGACCCTATTCCGAGACCGCGCAGGGCCAAATCGAGCGCCACGGTTCCGTTGGCCAATGCAATCGCGTGGCGAGCGCCTGACCAAGCGGCGAACTCACTCTCGAAATGGCGCCCCTCTCCGCCAGTCCAATAATTGACGCGATTAGAAAGCAGTACATCGCGGACTGCATCCGCCTCCTCCTGGCTGAAGCAGGGCCAAGAGGCAAAAGAACTGTTTAGCATTTCAACCCTTGATCAGCGGCCGAGCCGGATTGCCTACCACCGTGGTTCCGGCAGGGACGTCTTTTGTAACGACAGCCCCCATTCCGACGACGGCTCCTTTTCCGATAACGAGCGGCTTTTCCGGCGTTCCCTGGCGAATTACTGCTCCGGTACCGATATAAGCGTGATCTTCAATTCGAACATTGCCATTGCAACTCACTCGGGGTGCGAAGGTCACAAAGTCGCCAATCACACAGTCATGCTCGACGTATGAGTATAGATTGGCGTGAAAACACTTCCCGATGCGAATATTCGACGTGAGCGTGACGAATGGAGATAACAGGGCGCCTTCGCCGATTGCCACATCGTCCATTTCGACAACCGAGGCCGCGCGCGCCCCGGTCAGCGTGATTCCCCCGTCTGAGCATTTGTTGGCCAAGCGCTCTCGCACGTGACTGTTGGCGACAGCAATTGCGACCAATTTATCGCTTTCCGGTCTACTGAGAAACTCATCCCATCTTATAACGGGAGTTTCGTTGACAGTGTCGACCGCACAGCCGTCGTCGATGAATAGAAACCGGGTCTCACCTGTGCCATGAGACGCGCGAAGGAGCGGGAGTATCCCACGACCACAGCCGCTTGCACCATATACTCCCACCACGCGGCTCACGAACCGCTTCCCTTAAACTTGGTCATCGTTGCTTCGCCCGCTGCACTTATCCCCTGCCGGCGGAAAACCTTCACAACGGTTAGCGCCAAGATTTTTAGATCGAGCCAAAGGCTTCGGTTGTCGACATACCAAACATCCAGCGCGAATTTTTCATCCCAGCTGATCGCATTCCTACCGTTGACTTGAGCCCATCCAGTGATTCCTGGCCGAACGTCGTGACGCCGAGCCTGATCGGCACTGTACAATGGCACATACTCCATCAACAGCGGTCTCGGACCAACAAGGCTCATATCGCCCTTGAACACATTCCACAGCTCGGGAAGTTCGTCGAGACTCGTCGCTCGAAGGAATCGGCCTAGGGACGTTAATCGCGCCGAGTCAGGCAGAGGATTGCCGTCCTGACCACTCGTGATACTCATTGTTCTGAATTTAATCATCTCAAAGGGTACAGCATGCTGTCCTGGGCGGACCTGCCGAAAGATCACCGGTGTGCCCATGGAAATCGCCACAAGCGATCCGACGGTAAGAAGGATCGGTGAGAGCAAGATCAACGCGATAGCCGACACTGCAATATCAAACCAACGTTTCACAACGTCTTGCCTCCTGAATTGCAGTGCATGGAAAGCCGTTTCTGAGTGAAGGGCTCAAGATAAGCGCTTTTGTAAAGTTTCCATACGATTTCTCTGTCGAACCGTGCGGCGACAACCCTCCGGGCGTTAGTGAAGCGCTGCTCAAAGCTCACTCGATCACCAATTGCGCTATTTATCTCGTTCACAATCGGCTCCAGTCCCCCCTCACGTGGGAAAAGTATCCCGGTCTCGCCCGAAATTACGCTGTCGCGAACGCCAACGACGTCGTAAGCGAACGTCGGCAAGCCCGTTGCGGCAGCCTCGATAGCGACATTGCCGAAACCCTCGCGATGGCTGAGAAATAAATGCAGATCAGCTGCTCTAAACCAAAGTTCTATTTCGTCAGAAAACCCAACATGAATTAAACGCGGGTTGGAGCATATGCTTTTCTGAGGGGAACAATCCTCATCTTCAATGTCTCCAACGAGAACCCATGATATCCCAACAGCCGATTTAAAGCGCTCTACAAGCTGAGCGATGTCGAGGATGCCCTTGTCGCGAGTCAAGCGCCCAACAGTTAGTATAACAAATGCATCAGCAGGAAGATTCAGCGCGGCTCGCAGTTGCGAGCGAGCTTGCGTCGATTCCGGTGGGCGGAATCGGGAGAGATCGACACCGTTGCAGGAGCCGTACCCGAGAACGCGGGCCTTACGAATTAAACGGGCATCATCGGACTTGTAAGCAAGCATTAGGGACCGGCTTACAAATAACACCTGATTCGAACACGCGAACGCTATCCGATCAAGGGTGAGATACGCGCGGCGGATCTTTCCTGAGGAATTTTCGTACGCCCTTCCGTGCACGACGGCGATACGTCCGCGCTGCCGTGTTACAAAAGCTGAAATCGAACCAATCAACAGAGCTTTCGGAGTAGAATAGACTACAGCATCGAAACGATAGATCAAAAAAATTAGAGACAGCCAAATCAGCGAAACAAGGTCTGATACCGGGTGGGGCTTCCTCCGCATCGGCACATAAAAAACTCGCCCAACATTGCGGGCCCTTAACTGATTACGGTCGTGGGCAGACCCTCCGCAGAAAAGCGACAGGCGCACACCGCTGTCTCTCAGATACTCAAGCTGCCCCTGATACAAAACATTGAACGAAACTGCGTCCGTTGCGACCATCGCTAAACGGTTGTGCTCGGTCATGCGATGCTTGTCGGCCGTGGAGCGGCGCGATTTAGCGCATTAAGCCGTTCCCGTGCCCATCGAGTGATAGGAATCTCAATGTAGCGCCAAGCTAGCACTCCCGCGAAACAAGAAACGACAACGGTAACGAACACCGCGGCGTCACCATTAATAATTGGGAAAAATCGCTCAAAAAATGTGAACCAAAAACCAAGCACAAATAAATGGGTTAAATAAATGCTATAAGACGCGTCACCAATCATTATTATCGTCTTATTCGAGTTTTGCGCGATAAAGAGAGAGGATAAAAGAATAATTGTAGCTGGCAAGCCCCAGACTATAGCACGATGAACTTGGAAATCGACTATTGCTGACAGCAGGAGGAGTATCCAGCCTGAAATATGAATCAGGAGCCAGTGGCGAAAATTTCTTTTGGAACCCAATCTGTAAATAAGATAGCAGCCGACACCCATGCAGAATTCGACGGCTATCCAGTCCAAAGCGCCCATCATGGCTAGCGCCGCTAAGGCTGCTGATGAAAAGAGCATGGCTCCGCGCTGTCGGCCGAGCAACAGCCCTGCAGCAAACAATATGTAAAACAGCATCTCGTACTCTAGGGTCCAACCAACGGATAAAAGAGGATATTGATATCCGACCGACATGGACGTGAATGCATACGAAGAGATCACATATTCCGTCGAAAGGTGCAAATCTGCGAAAAGTCTTGGCATAGCAATCGCCAAGCCTAATGTAATGGTTGTGATCAACCAATAAAACGGGACAACACGGACTAGCCTACTCGTGATAAAGTCACGAGCCGTTTTTTGCCTCTCGTGTACCGTATACGCCATAATAAAACCGGATATGACGAAGAAAACGTCCACACCGTTGGCACCCCACCCTTCAAAGGTGGCCAAAGCAGTAACGTTCATTTTCTTGGCCAAAGCCATTCCAAGTGCATGGAAGAAAACCACGTTCATTGCCGCGAATGCGCGCATGAACTGAATGTTAGAAATCATGTAAGATGATCCGTACGAACGCTAAATGATGATCAATTAACGGATTTGTTCAACGGTATGGGAGTAAATTTGATCGTTTCCATTGCCTCAAAAAACCGTTCTGCCATGCACGAGGTCACCGGCGTTGGATTTCGCCGCTGAAGCAATTGTCGCTGCAACCACGGACCAAAAAACAATATAACCACCAATCTTTTGGCAATATTGCGAAGAAAGTGTTTCGCCAAAGAAAGCGGGCTGCGAACATGGCGGCGAATACAAGCGAGTTCCGTCGAATAGGCAGCTAACAGCTTTTCACGGGTGACGTTGAGATCCTCGCGATAGATGTATAATGGTTCGGCGATCGTGATTGAGTTAAGGTCGCGCCGAGCTGCTGCCCGCGCCCACAGATCGATGTCTTCCGAACGCCGTATCGACGGGTCGTACGGGTTCCGTAACGCCCATCGCTTTCGATAGATCACCGAAGCGTGGATGAGGCCTGCATTCCCGGTAACCGCGTCCTCCAAGCTAGGAAACGCTTTGTCCGGCACGCGGACGCCGATCAATGATCCGTCGCGCTTTACTGAAAAAGTACCAGTGCCCACTATATCGGCGTCGGGGTTTGCTGAAAGCAATGCAATCTGAAGCCTTAAGCGGTCCGGATGCATTAAGTCGTCGGCGTCCATGCGCGCAACCAGGTCGTGCCCCGCCAACTGAGCGATCTGGTTTAGCCGCGCGGCAAGTCCAAGGTTTTGCCCATCGCTGACAACTCGCACGCGCGGGTCCGCAATCGACAGCGCAATCTCGAGAGAGCCGTCGGTCGACCCGTCGTCGACCAAAATCAGTTCCCAATCCTGGTGCGTCTGCGCGAGCACCGATCGTATAGCATCCTCTAGATAAGGAGCGCAGTTGTAAATCGGAATACCAATTGAGACTGGAGGGAGGCTCGTCATTCTACAACTGCAAAGAAAATTGCCGCGTTGGCGAGAATAAGCGCAATCACCGGTAGAAAGGACTCACGGGTTAGCCTCTGTCGGAGCAATGGAAACAACACCACGATCTCCAACAAGAACCATGAAAGATAAGCAAAGCGATTAGAATAGCTCACTTGGTTGATCAACACCCAGAATCCATTAGCAATCAGATATGTCGATGCTAGCCTGTCAAATTCTGGGTCCACTACACGGCGTACAAATTTCCAATAAGCTATCGCAGCAACACCAACCCCGCTATAAACTATGAAGTCCCACCGGAAGGTTCCGCCAACAGCACCGACCGTATCGAAATACGCTGTGCGACGGTCGAAATTTAATTCGATTATGCGAGAAAATAGTGCGGAGGGAGTCACTAGCGAAAGTGGGATCATCGCGAACCAGAATAACATCCAGCCTCGTACTGAGTTGAAGCGAGCTGTGATGGCATAAGATACCAAGGTTAAACCGGTAGATATGTGGGTGAGCACGGCCGCCGTCCCAAACAAGAGTCTTTGAGAAAGCTTCGGTGAAGCCAATGCTAGAAGACAAATCGACGCAGCAATCCCATTGCGAATACCATTCACGCCAAATCCATAGAAGGAGAACGACGTTGCCATCGCGGCCATAGCGATGGGCCACCGGGGTCCAAACCACAGTCGTGCGGCCCAAGCTTTCGGGATGACGTAAAGAACCGCACAGATGAAGAAATAAGTTTCGACCGAGACGACGGTAGAACTGAAGTTAGTGAACAGGTCGAACAGCGGGTCCCCCAGCGACACCTTTGCTATATCCCATTTCGCCCACTCGAAAGCGGTCGCGTATGTCGTCATGTCGACATACAGGCCGGAAATGGGCCGAAGCCCAATTAGCAGGATAAGGAACACGACGAGCGATAATCCGCCCCACGCTCGCCCCATCACCGCTCGATCGCTGCCGAGCACCAAATGGCCAAGCGCGAACAGAGCGCCCAACGTAACAAGAGCTGACGGCAAATACCCCGATAAGTAGAAGTCGCGCATCAGCATTACTCTAAAAGCAGGTTTTCGTAGCGCCGAGCGGCTTCCCCGGAGTCAAAGTTTAGCGACGCGAGCCGGGTACGCCGGCTTTCAAATGGAGGCACCTTGGGTAGGTCTTCCACCAGCGCTGCTGTCCACTCTGTCAGATGCCCGGTGTCCAAGAAACGGACTAAACCTAGCCCACAATCCACCCCAGGATCGATCGCCTTACCAAAAACACAATGAAGCCCCGCAGCCTGCGACTCCACAGCGACAACCGGAAATCCTTCATGGTGCGATGGTAAAATCATGACGTCGGCCGCCGCCAGTATTTGCGGAACATCGCCACGCAAACCAGCGTGAGTGAGGCGACAGGACAGCCCTCTGCGGTCAATCTCCTTACGAAACCATTTTTCGCGGCTTCCGGTGCCGACCGTAATGAATTTCACGCGATCATCGTTCCGGAGCTGCTCGGCTAACTTCAAGATCATCTCGTGATTTTTTACAGGCTCCAAACGAGCTAAATGCAGAATTATTCGCTGCGTATCTGCAACTCGAAACTCAGCTCTTATCTTACGCCGAGCGGTTGGGTCAGGTGCAAATGCATCCAGCTCCACACAATTCGGGAACATAATTACGTCAGAAGACGTGCCGTGAAGTTCCACACGCGCAAGTTCCCCACACGTTAGTCGCCGGGTCTGGGCCCAATGGCCAAGGAGACGAGAAATAATGCCATACGGCCGGGCAAGTAAGCCCGATCGTAGCGTGGCATTGTGGCTATGCAAAAAGCGTTTACGAACACCTGCAAGCCGGGCCGCAGCAATAAACCAGGCGGAGCTGAACCCGCTATGCCCATGAACAACGCTATACGCCTGACGACGCAAGTAGCGCCACATGTTAAGCGCACGCATGAAAATATTACCACCCTTTATTTCAATAATTCTTCCACCCAGGCTCATGATTTCGGCATCATAGTCCCCTGCCCCTGATCCGAACCGGACAAAGTCAAACTGGAAACGCTGACGATCGATTTGCCGATACAGGTTCATGAGAAAGGTTTCAGCGCCGGCCCTATTCATAGTGCCGATTATCTGAAGTACGCGTTCCGGTCCGTTCATTTCGCCGAGACCCTATCTAATCTCCGGATCGATCTTCCCAGCCATACTCCCAAGAACAATGCAGTCCGAGTATAACGGTTGTTATGACGGCCAATCGAAAACAGGACACGTTCACGTAGTCCCTCAGGTCGCCAGTGAGGGCGTCTACGCCCAATTCGCGCACAATAATCGCTTACCGTATTCACGGCATTCCGCAGGGTGCCAGAAGAACACGTCGCGAGGACATTGATGCCTCCTTGAATGATTGTTCGCTCGCCAACTTCCCGAGCGTTCTCATCGATACGCGCGTCCTTACTCGTCACTAGTTCGTCCAAAATTGCCAATCGGATCGCTGCCTTGTTTGGATCGGCGGTGATCGAATTTGGGCGAATGCGATAGCCGTAGAGCTTGCTTGTCAGATAAGCGATGGGCGCGTCCGTTGCTGCGATCAACCAGTGGAACCGATGATCTTCGTAGAGCTCGCCTTCTCTAAACTTGATCGACTCGCGCTCCATCCAACATCGATCGATCATTTTCAGCCACGCAAAAAACGGGGGAGCAAAACGCGTTGCATCGCCGGGCTCGACGAGACGCCAATCTATTTCCTTATCATTAAATGAAGGCACCCGATCCCTAAATGGACAGAAGTCGAACGTTACGATGTTTGCGCCGCTATACTTTTGAACAAGTAAGCATGTTGCGACCAATCCGGGAGACAGTACATCATCCGAATCTACGAAGATAACATACTTTCCTGATGATACATTAAAGCCAGTGTTACGGGCTGCCGACAGTCCTAGGTTTCGCTCATGCTTGACCAGCTTCATACGCGGATCTGACAAATACGGCCGCAGAGCTTGTAATGACCCATCCGTAGAAGCGTCGTCGACTAAAATCACCTCTAGATCATTGTGAGTCTGATTTATCACGCTGTCCATGCATTCGACGACGTACGCTTCAACGTTGTATATCGGTATTATTAGCGACACCTTCATGCAGCGGCCTTCACAATTGCGCGCGACAGTGACGCGAAAGCGGGATGGTCCGCATCAAGCGTTGTCGCCGGGGAGGGCGCCGCAAGGATGCAGTCAATCGCCGCACCGATGTCAGACTTCTCGTCCAGCATTCCGACTTGGGGGTTATCAGCCAACCAGTCGACATAGGTCGCGCTTATTTTCCTGTTGCTGTTATCAAAGCAGAGCACTGGCGTACCGGTTCGCTCGGCCAAAATCATGCCGTGCAACCGGTCGGTTATGACTAGCTCCGCCTTCCTATAAGCATCGAGGTGCGCGTGAAGGGCGTCTTCTGCAGATTCCCATGACTCGAACCTACATCCCAACTCGGTGTCACGCCGCGTAATCACCTGGAATCGCGACGAGATTGCCGAGGTTATCGCGTCGTCAACTTCGCGACCCCGATCGCGCTCCCGATCAGAGCGCATCGATAAAACCACTCCTCGACGTTGAAAATCTTTGCTCACAAAATTCTGAGAAAGCACGATATCTGGCGCGAATATCAATCGAGAAGGATCGGGCCAAATTTCGTTCACCAGATCAAAGGATCTTTGCTCTCGGAGCGACAATGACAATTGAGGGTGCTTCAAATACGGACGAAAAAAATGCGCTTTGCTCTTTTGATCACGCCTAGTCGCCAAGTCCACTGATTGCGGGAAGGCGATAATTGGCAAATCAGAAAACCGAGAAATGATGCGTCTTCGAAGCCATTCGATGTCTGAATAGATTTCCCCAGTGTTACCGCCACCTACCAGTGCGATAATGTCGCTACTACATGCCGAGGCGCGGACCGCAGCAAGCGAAGATAAAGTTTTGCTGATAGGAATGGTGACTAGCGCATGCTCTGGAAGCGTGTCCGCGAGAAACGTACGCTGCGCGAAGGTTATCGCAATATCTCCCAAGTTGCCATAGTCCGCCGCCAGGAAGAAGAAAACTCGCGGCGTCTCGGGCAGCGTTAGTGCGACATTTCTCTGCCGATACTCGTTTAACCGCAGCGATAGGGGAAGAAGAGCATTTCGTATCATGAAGCAGCTCGATCCTTACGGTATATAGTTCTGTCACCAAGCATCGACAGTCGGTCAAATACCTTGAAACTCATGGTGATTGACTGCAAAAGCCCAAGAACAGAGAAAACGATTATTGCAAGCAACGGGCTATTAAAGAATAGTAGTGCCACTGTAAAAAACACAATCCTGAGAACGGCAGTGATTATCTCAACACGTAGTAAAGCTTGTTGAAGACCCACGACAGGGATTAGGCACATTAGCGGGCGTGAAGCCAGCATTGCACCACCCCAGAGGGCCAACCACTTTGCGAACTGAGCTGCGTCACTCCATGCAGGTCCGAAAACCGTGCTAAAAAGGAAACTCGATGCCGCCCAAAGTAACAATACTGGTATCGCCGCAAGGATTGACGCTTGCACTGTCAGTCGACGGACTGCGGCAACTGCTGTCGCTTGATCCTTATCTAATGCTTGCGCAAATGGCCGCGTGACTGCGTCTCCCAGTGCGTCTGCGATCATCAGGATGGGACCGCTGATCACGCTTGCTGCCAAGGTATATTGCCCAGCAACATGTTCGTCAGCAAGCCATCCCAAGGCTAGGGGTGGATAGGCCAAGATGCCGTAGCGCAACAGCGAGTGTGGCGCGGTGTAGTAAGGAAAATCTTGATAACGTCGAGCCGTCCGAAAAAGCGAACGGCGACGTACACCTCGAAGAAAACGCCCAGCCAAAATACCCGGATAACGCGAAGCCATTATAAAACCGGCTGATACATTCCCCACAACAACGGCGCCGATCAACATTATTCCCGAAGGACTTGCTATGCCACCAATGATCCTCAGCCCTGCAACCGTTAGTGCGCTTCCAATTAACGCCACTGAACGCAGCCTGATAAAACGTTTCCGAAATGTAGTCTGAGTAATTATACCAAGAGTGGCAGTGCTGAAAAGCAAGAGCGTGCCCATAACCGCATTGATCCATCCATCAATGCCATTAATGAAGAATAAGAAAGAAGTGACTATCCCGATCACCGTTACCGTTAATGTGCCAATAAAGGCGAGGCGTGCTAGATTTAGGGAGTCAGCCTCGTTGCGTGCGACACATATAGCGTTTGCATAGGTCATTGTGGCGATCGGTGACAGAATTGCGACCGCACCAACCGTCATACCGAGAACGCCTAAGTCAGACGGCGAGTACCACCTACCAACAAACGCCATTGAAACTAAAGAAATCGCTTGAGCGATAACGACGCCAAAGCCGTTTGCGGCAATTGACATCAGAAGTGTCGAACCGGAGCGGCGTCTCCGTTCCGGCTGCCGTGTGCGGATGCTGTTCATGATCACGATTTCGCTACGCGATGTCTGCATCCAGGGCGAAGCATCGCGCCGAAGAAATGAATTTTCGTGATGATGCCTGTTCGAATCATAATTACTCGGCCGTGACTCTCGTCGGCAGCGAGAGTTTTATTTTGTCGCGGTCGCGATCGGCGCTGCTGAGCTGAAGGCCACCACGCAGCATCATGCAGTCGCTCGCGCTTCCGTCGCCGCAATATTCCAGCCGCCTCAGACCGTCGAAGATCCTTCCGGCAACTGTTTCACTACCGATAATTCCAAACATTTCGCACATAAAAGCTGCTGCAACTCTACTGGGAACATCCTCTGGAACGTGCTCCGAATTGGCCCGATGATTGAGGGGCACAGGCCCCATAGGCCGTAGCGCGAGAAAGACAACCTCTAAGCTGCTCTACCTAAGACCATTTTACGGATGTTTTACAGTGCCCTAGACCGGCAGGGCCCCTCCCAAATCAGAATGTGACTTTGTAGCAAAGAGCCAGCTGTCTAGGCACATTTCCTCGATTCCCCGCTGTGCACGCCAGCCCAGCTCGCGCTGAGCCTTGTCTACAGAGGCGAACATCGCAGCAACGTCACCGTCGCGCCGCGGCGCCGACACATGCGGAACAGCGACATTATTAGCTTTCTCAAAAGCGGCCAACAGCTCAAGCACGCTAGTGCCTCGGCCTGTCCCCAGGTTATAAATCTGAAGCGCATCACCCGTTGCCAGTCGATCTAATGCCGCAACATGGCCTTCTGCCAAGTCAACAACATGCACGTAATCGCGTACCGCCGAACCGTCGGTGGTCGGATAATCGGTGCCAAATACGGAAAGATGCGCTCCACTGCCCGTCTTTTGGGCGGCCCTAACAAGCAAAGGCATGAGATTATTAGGCTTCCCTAATGGACTCTCTCCGATCAAACCCGAGGGATGACCCCCAACCGGATTGAAGTATCGCAGTAGCGATACGCGCCATTCGCCACTGCCACGCGTCAAATCCGAAAGTATCTGCTCACAAATCAGTTTGGTTCGACCGTAAGGGTTTACTGCCGACGTCGGATGATTCTCGTCTATAGGGAGTTCGTGCGGTTCACCGTATACCGTCGCACTGCTGCTGAACACGATGTCTCGTACACCGACATCGTCCATTGCTTCGAGCAGGCTGAGCAAGCCACCAACGTTATTAGCGTGGTAAGACAGCGGGCTCGACACCGATTCAGCGACGGCTTTCAGCGCCGCGAAATGAACGACCGCCTCAACCCGCTCGTCATCCATCGCTTTCCGTACGGCGGACGCATCGCGAACGTCAGCGATGACACACGAAACAGATCGGCCGGTGATTTGGCTTACCCGTTTAACCACGGTGGGCGAGCTATTGCTGAGATTGTCAAAAAGTACAGGTTCATGCCCAGCAGCGGCCAGTGCCACTGCCGTGTGCGAGCCAATAAAACCCAGACCGCCTGTAAGCAGGACTTTCATGCTACTAATTTCCCCATCCCATGTTAGCTAGCTATTGATATGAATGAGGACGAACCCATGAGTTGCCCTTGTTCCAAAAGTGCTCACCCCCGCACGACGCGCACCGAAAGAAAGCGCCGTAGAGGACGCTTTTCTCAAAGACATCAGGCGCAATTTGCTTTCCCACTTCCACCGTGTCACCGGTAGAGGGACATTTAGTGACGACGTCATAGCGCCCGGTCTCACGCATCGCTATCAGACTCCCAAGGCTCATCTATGCACAAATAGGCAATCTCTCAGGCCTAGAAGAGCGTGCCCGCCACTCGCATTAGTCTGTCCTACTACGGCAGAGGCCTGTGTACAAAACACCGGCTTAGGAGCGGACCTTACCGTCTTTGAGACGCATAGCGGACTCGATTAGATGAGAACGTCGCATTATACCGCCGCAACAATACGCAAAACGGCGCACCCCGTCAGTCCGAAGATCAGGGCGACATCGCTCGAAGTCCGAACACCCTCTGCGCTTGGGAACCGCGAAACATTACACAACAGCGGTTCGGCGATTGAGGCTGTCAATCCAAGTGACACCTCGTCGAACAAGCTGCGTTAGCGGCTGTTCGAAATACCTATGCACAAGGATCCCGACTAAGATTGCGACGCCACAAACCACGGCTGCCCATACGTCGCCTTCAATCACGACAGGAATTAGCGAGTAGACCTTCATTAATGCTGAGATCACGAACACGTGGGTTAGGTAAAGGCTGAAACTGGCGTCCCCAAGACGCGTAACAAGTCCATTGGAGATCTGCGGGACGATGGTGCAGCCCATTAAAAAGATTGCCGCTGGCAATCCCCAGAATATCCAGCGCGCTTCGATCGCAATATCATGACCGATGGTTAGCGCTAGCAGAACCCCTCCCCCGACCATAAATAACCAGCCGGTGCGAAGGCCGATCAAATGTCGTACTCTTGCTATTGCGGCACCGTATAGGAACTCGAGAACGATGGGAGGTGCCAATCCGGTCAACACGAGGAGAATTAACGCACTGGACAGGATTAAAAGTAGTTTTTGCCCGCCGGAACATGGCTTCGACAAGACGATGGAGAGGGCAAAGATAAGATAAAATAGCGCTTCGTATTCTAAGGTCCAACCAACATAAAGGACAGGGTCGAGCCCGTAGATTGCTTTTGAAAGAAACAGAAACGACGCTGTTAAGTGTCCCATTTCAGGCGCTGGTGACCGCACAACACTTTGGGCAACAATCAGCAATCCGAAGAGAGCTAGCGTCATAACCGAGTACAGAGGAACAATGCGAACCGCTCGATCAACTAGGAAACGCCCAGGAGAGCGTGGGCTGCGATCTTGCACGTAGACCATTATGAAGCCCGAAATAACAAAGAACAGGTCTACGCCGCTGTTGCCCCAGTTACCTAGGCTGGAAAATAAGGGTGTGTTAACAGAATGATCGCGCGCGCTCGCTCCAACATGAAGCAGAACCACACTAATGGCCGCAAGCGCTCTCGCGCCCTGCAAGTTATTCAACATTTACGCTGTACTCTCGACCCTCGTCGGCATTACCCCGCGCCTTTAAAGCCCATCGCACGAACTTCAACCCCGGTCTTTTCCCGGCGTTGACGTCACGCTATCAGGCGGCCACTCGCGCCAAATTCGCGCCTTAGAACAAGTGTTTGATGAAAATCCTATTCCGCCTGCTCTTGTTGGCCGCGATTGCGGGGACCCTGGTTCTCGCACTCATGCCATCACCTCCTCCGTTGCTCGGTCCTGATACGGACCCAACCAAACACGCGATTGGAATGCTTGCGGTAATGATGCTCGCAGGCTTCGCGTTTCCACAGACCTCACTATTGATGATCTTGGCCAGCGTTGCAGTCGGCAGTGGCGTCTTGGAGTTTGTGCAAGGCACGCCGCCGTTCATGCGCGATCCTGACCCTTACGACTGGATTGCCGGGATGATCGGTGCCGGCGCGGGATTCATACTGCTCTTGATCGTGCGCCTGCTCATCCAGCTGAGCAACCGCATCGTTTCCAAGAGGAACACTCTCGGTTCGTAGGCACAGAAGTCCGGCTATTCTGAACGCAGTTTAAGCAAAATGGGCGGCCCCCGATAAGCGGCCGCCCGTAACTCTTGCCCAGCGTTAGAAGCTGATCCCGAGATTGAGATTGACGCTCTGCCGGTCGTCACCGCCGGCAAGGCGAGCATCGTAACCGATGCCGATCCGGACATTGCCGAATGCACCGTCAATGCCAGCGCTGACCCTCGCGGCATCCGCTGAACGAGCCACGCCATCAATCTGGAAGCGGGCACTGCCATCAAGGGATGCGGTCATCACGCCCTTGCGGTTGCCCATCAGATGCTCCCAGCCAAACGACATGCGCGGGGTGATCACCCCTCCCCAGCCACTAATGTCCTTGTGCATACGGGCGCCCACCAGCGTGCGAGTGCTCCGGAAACGCTCGGCGTCGATCGACAGTGCGGCCTCGTTGCCGTGCTCCAATGTGGCGTCCAGTTTGATCCGCTGGTGGCTCAGTTCCGCGAACGGAGCGACGTTGACGCCGTAGGCCGACATCGGCAGCGCGGCAAACAGATCCACCTGCGTGATGCGAGCATCACGCGACGAGGTCAGCTCACCATCGATGCCAGGCAAACCAACGAACCTGGTCGTGTCGATGTCGTGCCAGCTGTGGGTGATACCGCCACCGACCTCGAGGCCAACGCCAGTGTAGGAAACGTCAGCGCCGAGCAGCTTGGAGTCCACGTCAGCCTTGCTCGCTCGAGCGTCTACGTTGATGTCGCTGTTCGCCACGCCGCCGCCTGCGCTGACGGTGAAGCCATTCGCCGCGTAGCCGAGGCCGCCGAGCAGCATGTTGTCGTCGTCGCGGGCCGTAGCTGCTCCAACGCCACTCCGCCCAACATGATTGGCCCCCGAACGGCTCGCGTCTGCCCAAAGGTACAAGGCGCCTTCCCGGCGACGATCAGCCTTACGCATCGCCTGGACGAGGCGATTGTTCTTGTCGGCGATGGCCATCGGCGTGCTGGCGTAGATTTCGCCGGACAGCGCATCGAAGATCTGCCGGGCGCCGGAAGCGGATTGAACGATCAGCGCATCGAAGATCGCACCGCTGTCTAGGTCCTCCAAGCCTTCCGCTACGGCAAACTGGTTGTCCGTCCGCGCAGCTTCCGCAAAGTCGATGTCGTTACGCCGCAAGGTTAAGCGGACCTGGGTTGCGCTGTAGCTCAACGTCGGGTCGAGGAACGCGAGGTTGCTCGTGACGCCGTTAAACGTCCCGGTGACCGTGCCTCCCGCCTGGATGATCACATAATTGGTGATCGGCGAGTAATTGATGCCGCCCGCAAGAACCTGCACGGTTCCACCATTGATGGTGACGTTGCCGGTTGCGCTGACGAGGTCTGCCGCCGTTGGCGTCGTTTCGACCTGGTAGATGGACCCTGCCGCAAAGCTCAGGTTGCCCGCGACCTGCAGGTGACCGATCGAATTACCCGGCGCCAGAATGCCTCCGGAATTCACGACCAGACCACCGACCGTGCCATTGCCGCCGAGAATGCCGCCGTTGCCGACGGTCACGACGGAAGCAAGCGAGCCGTTCACCAGCAGCAAGCCGCCCGTTACGTCCGTGGATCCGCTGTAGGTGTTTGCACCAGTCAGTAGCAGGATGCCCGTGCCCGATTTCGTCAGGTTGCCGGTGCCAGAGATGACTCCGTCAAACTGGCTATTGAGCGCCGAAGAGACGATCAAACGGCCATCATCAAGGGTAACGCTGCCGTCGCCAACCAAGCCACCGATGGTTTCGGTGTAGCCAGCGAGGTCGAACGTTGCGCCTTCGTCGATCTCGACCAGAAGACCATCGGCCAAGCGCTCGGAAGCTCCAAGCTTCACGCTACCGCCTGCAATGAGCAAGCCGCCCGTGAATGTGTTCTGCCCAAGCAGCTCAAGCGTGCCCGAGCCATCCTTCAGGAGTCCGCCGGAACCGCTCATCACGCCGCTGAAGCTGCTGTTGTCATCCCCAACGAGGGCGAGGACATTGGCACCGAGCGTGACCGAACCGCTGCCCGACAACGTCCGGATGGCTTCGCTGCTATCCAACTGCAGCGTCGTGCCACCCGCAAGGATGACCGCTGCCGCGTTATTGATGGCTGACCCGCCCGAAAGAACCAACGTTCCGCCATTCACCGCGAAATCCGCCGTCAGGCTGTCGGTCCCGGTCAGGCTGAGCGTACCGAGGCCCGCCTTGGTGCGGCTTTCGAAGTCGACGAACTTGGCAGCATCGTAGCTGGTCGTGCCCGAAGCGATATCGAACGTCAGGGAGTCCGAGCCAGCACCGCCTGAAGCAATCCCTCCAAGGCCGCTCCCGTTCAGCGTCAGAGCGTCGTTACCGCCACCGAGAAGTGCATTGGCCACGGTTCCACCCGCGGCCAAAGTGAGACCGTCGGACCCGGTACCTGCCGACGCATCGTAGGAGCCATTTACAGTCCCAGCGATGTTGGTCGTGACCGCGCCAGCGCCGCTGACGAGGATCGTGCCATTCACGGTCGAGCCCTGCTGAAGATCCAGCACAGACGCGCCGCGTAGATCGATGGCAAATCCGTCGGCCCCGCCGCTGATCACACCGCCAGCAAGGTTTGTGATCGACCCACCCTGGTCGAGCCGGATACCGTTGCCGGTGGCGAGCGTCGATTCAATCGTTCCACTGTTGGTGATGCTGGCACCGGCCGCAGAGGAATAGATCGCGCTGACGACGCTGTTATCAGAACCGCCGACGACCTGGATCAGTCCAGCATTATTGACGATGAGACCCGTGCCGTCGCTGTAGATCGCCGCATTGCCGCCAATGAGCGTTCCGCCAGCGAGGTTTGTGATCTGGTTGCCGTCGGCCGCACCTGCGTACACCGCATTATAGATGTTGCCTGTGATCGAGCCCGCGTTGGTCAGGACCAGTTGGTCGCTCGACGCGTGCGCCACGCCCCAGCCATTGCCGCTGATGGTGCCACCTGCGAGATTGTCGATCGTGGCGCTACCGCTTGTCATCCATACGCCGGCGGTGTTGCCGGTCACGCCACCTTCGATCGAACCGGCATTGCTAAGGCCCAGCGGACCATTCGCAAGAACGCCCGCAGAATTGCCGCGGATCTGACCCGTGGCGGTATTTGTGACGGTACCGCCCGATAGCAGCGAGACCGCTTCATTGCCGCTGACCGTGAGTGTTTCGCCGTCGGTCGTTCCCGACGCGATCAGGCCACTATTAATGATGACGTCATCGCTATTGCGACCGACAACGCCCCAGCCCGATCCGACAATAGTGCCAGCGTTGTCGAGGTTGAGCGAACCGCCATTCACCAAGTCAATCGCCGAGCCGAATGCCTCGCGGATGATTGACCCACTGGCTTCGTTGACGATCGCCAAATCGCCGCCCTGGGTCGAATAGATTCCACCCAGCATGTCGCCGGCATTGAAGATCGAGACAGTGCTCGTCCCGAGCGAATGCACCGCTCCGTTGGCGCCCTCGATCAGCGCACCTTCGTCATTCGTAATAGTCGCCGAGCCAAAGGCTAAGATCGCGCGGTCGGTGCCAGTGATCTCGCCACCGGCAAGGTTCTCGAGGATGAGACCCGCTTCGCTGTAAATGCCGTAGCTGTTCCCGTGGATCAGCCCCGCGTTGGTGACATCAAGCAATCCGCCCGCATGATAGATCCCGCTGACCGATCCAAGGATCTGGCCTTCGGACTGGTTATCGATCGTGCCACCGGCATAAGTCTGGACGCCGTCATTGCCATCGGAATAGCTGAACGTGGTTCCCGACAGCGACCCAGATCCAATGAGGCCGCTGTTCGTGAGATCCAGAGTGCCGCCAGCGGAAATACCCGCGTGACGCCCCACGACCTGTCCGAAGTTTGTCAGGGTCAGATTACCAGAGGTCTGAATGCCCGCTCCGTAGCTGGTGGCATACTGTCCGTTACCGATGATCTGGCCGGTGGCTTGGTTGACGACGTTGAGCGAGCCTCCATCAAGGCCATTGAACAGCCAGCCTTGGATCACACCCGAGTTGTCGACCACGGTGGAAGCACCGTTTGAACTACCCGTATAATAACCGCTGATCGTGCCGCCTTCGCGGTTCACGAGGTTGCTCGAAGCTCCATCCAGTCGGACACCGACGAAAGTCGTGCTCTCGATCAAGCCCGCATTGTCGACCGTGGACGAGCCCGAAGCGCCATAGACGGCATAGTTCGCACTGGTGACCAGGCTGCCATCAGCGCCAACAACGATCTCACCATCGTTGCCTGTAACCGTGACCGAGCCGATCGAATTGTCAGCCGCGAAGATGACGCTGCTGTTGTTCACATTGGCGGTACCGGTGAAGGTAAGGCTTTCTGCAAACGTCAGCGACGCGTCGGACGCGAGGCCAGTTACGTTAAGCGAACCCGCTCCGGAAATTGCCTGGGACACGGTCCCGCTCGACGCTTGGTCGTACGTCAGAAGCCCATCGACGACGATGTTGCTGCCGGAAATCGAGCTGCTTGTGCCAACGAGCGAAGCCCCTGCTTCAATCGTTGTCGTGCCCAACCAGCTGTTGGAAGCATTGGTCAGGACGATCGTGCCGTTTCCGCCGATCGTGACATATTGCGTTGGATCGGTCGTCGCTGTCGTGCCGGTGGTGATTGCCCCGGTCAGCGTCGCGACAGAACCATTGATCGCTTCAAGCCGCGTCGGGTCAGAGCTTGCCGGTGCCGCGACTTCCAGGAGAATGTCGTTGGCGTAGGTTCCGCTGGCACCGAATTGAACCGTCGGATCGATCATGTGAATGGTGGCCGTGCCAAACGCACCGGCCGTGTCGGCGCGCAAAATCGCGCCATTCACATAGATGTCACCGGTCAGGCCCGCAGTGTTGCTGAAAGCCAGGATGCCGTCGTCATCGCCGCCATTTCCGGCGAAGAACTGTGTGAATCCGGCAGGCACGCTGTCGACCGTCAGAGTGCCTGCACCTACTTTCCCGAGCCCTTCAAAGCCCGTGATGCTTCCAAGGCCTGCAGTTGACGTGGTCAAGTAGCCGTCAAGGAACAGCGCGTCGCTTCCCGTCCCGCCATCAATGCCCGCATGTGCAGCGCCGTTCACCAGAACGAGCAGGTCGTCCCCGCCGCCGAGAGACGAGATCGCATTCACGGTGCCAGTCGCACCGATAAGAAGAGCGTCCGAGCCATCGCCGCCCTGGAATGCGCCGTTGAGCAGGCCGTCGAGCCGCACGGTGGCCGACGCCGTCGCGGCCACGACGATATCGCCGTTTACCGTGGATGCCGCGTTAAGGCCGATGTTCGCATGTGCGGTTCCATCGACGAGGATTGCCGTGCCGACGCCCGAAATCGTCCCACCGGTCTCGTTGATGATCGTACCGTCCGCCGAAACACGAACCGCGCCGTCGCCGCCATTGACCGTTCCAGCATTAGAGAAGACGCTACCGCTTCCGACCATCTGAACAGCCGTGCCCGGCGCGCCAATAACGCCGCTGCTGCCGACTGCGAGATTGGAATTGCTTCCAACGGTGAAGCCGCCTGCAATGCTGCTCTGGCCGTCCAGCTGAACGGTACCCCCGCCCTGGACAGCGATCATGGCGCCGGAGCCTGTGCCATTCATCAACGCCGAGGCGCTGTCGTCGGCGATAGTTCCGGTCAGCGTAATCGTGTTGCCAGCACCGGGAGCAAGCGTAGTCGTCCCCGACATCAGGAACAGGTCGCTGCCGGCGCCCGTGCCGCCCGTTGCTTGGGTACCGCCGCCAAAACCGCCTTGTACCTGGCTGTCAGCGAATTGAACGTTGCCGCCAATAGTGATCGTTGCGCCAGCATTGACGAAGACCGCGCCGCCCAGGCCAGCGCCGCCACCGCCACCAGCCAGCGCAGGATCTGACGTCCCGGCACTACCGCTACCTGCGCCCGCTCCACCGCCTACGATCGTGCTGGTGAAAACCGATCCGCCACTACCGCCGCCGAAGCCGCCGGCGCCGCCAACGGCATAGGAGCCGCCGCCGCCGCCACCAAAGCCACCAGCCCCAGCTTCGCCATAAAGCGAGCCGCCGCCGCCACCGAAGGTTCCCCCGGCACCGCCCAGCGCTGCCGACGAGTCCCCGCCTGCACCGCCACCGCCAGCGCCGAAGCCGCCGTCAGCCCCGCTTCCGGAAGTACCACCGGCGCCGCCTTCACCAGTCAGGCCGCCGCCGCCACCGCCGCCGCCGCCAACCGCATAGGTGCCACTGACGTAGCCGCTGCCGCCGTCGCCGCCGCCGGGACCAGCGCCGCCACCGCCGCCACCACCGGTAGTGGAGCCGGTGACTACATAAGAAGCGGGAACATAGTAGGAGTAACAGTAGCCGCCGCCCCAGAAACTGTAATAGCAGCCGCCGCCGCTATAGGCGGGCGAGTAATAGCCGGTTGTCGCAGTCTGGGATGAACCACCGAGTCCAGCGTCGCTGCCAAAGCCCCCACTACCTGCTGCAGTCGAGGATCCCGATCCGCCGCCGTCGGTGGAAGAACCGGCATTAAGGCCACCAGCGCCGGCGGGTTGTGTCGTCGTCGTACCGTAATAGGTTGTCGAGGTACCGCCGGCTCCGCCGCCGCCGCCGCTGTAGCCACCGCCGCCGCCGCCAGCCGTGCCGCTGCCGCTGCCGCCACTGCCACCAAGGCCGCCGCCACCGCCTGCCACGTCGCCATCGGCAAGGCTGCCGCCATCGCCGCCGATAGCGCCGTTCTGCGAGAACGTAACATTAGCGACTGAGACATTACCGGCATTGACGAAGATCGCGCCACCCGCACCAAGGCCGCCACCACCAAGCCCCGCGCCGTCGCCGCCCGTTGCGACGCCATTGGTCAGCGCCGCGAAATTGATGATGCTGACGTTGGAGTCGGGCGCATCAATGAAAAAGATCCGGTTGGACGCGCCGTCGAGCGTGAACCCTGCGCCGTCAATCGTGAGGTTGCCCGTGATCGCGGGAAGTTCGAAGGCCACGATATCATTCGCGAGAACGATCGTGTCTTCTTCTTCGCTGGCGTTTGCAGCATTGATCGCCGCAGTCAGGCTGCTGGCATCCGTCACCACATAATTTGCGGCTTGGGCCGGGAATGCGATGAGGGCCGATGAGCTTAGGATAAAGCTACGCAAAGAACCGCGCTTCGCGCGGTAACCCGACTTCACAACAGTCATGTAAATCCCCACCCCGAAATACGCCAGGCAGGTACAGGAAACAGTTCCGTTACCGTCCGGACATAACAGAATTTCTACAAGGCAGAATTCCAGCGATCCATCAAGCCCCCCTTGCAGCCCTTCCCGGACCTCGCCCATAGGAACGCAGCTTATTTAAAAGGAAGTTTGATGTCGGTTGATGTTTTTCCGCAACATCTAGTCATTCTAGGCGGGGGCTCGGCGGGCTGGATGGCAGCCGCTTACCTCGATCGCACCTTCAATCTTCCCGGACGCCGGCGCCTTCCAATCATCGTGGTGGAGAGCCCCGCGATTGGACGAGTCGGAGTTGGTGAAGCCACCATCCCCACTCTCCTGCGGTTCGCGCAATTCCTGGGAATTGACGAAGCGACGTTGATGAAGCGCACGTTCGCGACCTTCAAACATGGCGTCCGGTTCCTTGACTGGAACGGCCCGGGAACCGACTATTTCCACCCGTTTGAAGCGCTGGACGCGTCGTCCAACTTCAACCCGGGTCCGAGTTGGCTCGCCAGGCGCGCTGCAGGCGTCGCGGCACCGTTCGATCTCGAAAGCGGCATTCAGCGCCGCGTTGCCCTGGCGGGCCGGGCTCCCAAGCGGATGACGGATCCTGACTACGCCGGGCTGATGCCCTACGCCTACCACCTCGATGCCGAAGAGTTCGGCGACCTTCTCGCCGATGTCGCCCGCGATCGCGGAGTGTCGCACGTCAGTGGACGCGTGGCCGAGGTGGAAAAGTCTGAAACTGGCGACGTACAGGCGCTGGTTCTGGATGACGGCCGCCGCATCGATGGCGACTTCTTCATCGACTGCTCTGGCTTCGCATCTGTCCTGCTTGAAAAGGCAATGGGCGTCCCGTTCGAGAGTTTCTCCGACTATCTGCTCTGCGATCGAGCCGTTGCCATGCCCAAGCCCTATGCCGACGGTGAACAGGCGCGCCCCTACACTACGGCTATCGCAATGGACCACGGTTGGTCCTGGCGTATCGGTCTGCAGCACCGCGAGGGCACGGGCTATGTATACTCAAGCAAGTTTTGCGATCAGGAAGACGCCGAACGCGCCCTCAGGATAGCGACCGGGGCCGGCGAGGAAGTGGCCGCACGCCACCTTAAGATGCGGGTTGGAATGCCGTCCGAGACCTGGCGCGGCAATGTCGTTGCCCTTGGATTAGCCGGCGGTTTCATTGAGCCCTTGGAATCCACCGGGCTGCATATGGTTGAATTGGGCCTTGAGTATCTGGTGCGATATTTCCCGCTTTCGGGCGTCAATCCAGCGGCGCGGAGCAGGTTTAATCACCTAATGCGCAGCCGCTACCAGGAATTGCGTGATTTCGTCGTTGCCCATTATTGCCTGACGAAGCGCGCAGACACTCCGTTCTGGCAAGCGGTGCGCGACCCTGCCCAAATTCCGACCGGCGTGGCAGAAAAAACTGAACTGTGGAGCGATCGGCATCCCGCCGCAGAAGACAATGAGTACAGCCGCCTGCTGTTCGCTCACAGCAACTGGGCCGCTGTTCTTTATGGAATGGAAGCAGTTGGAGAACTCGCCATGGCCAACTCGGCGCGCTGGTGCCCCAATCCCGGCGCCCATCTACCCGAGCTGAACGCAGCAGCCGACCGGCTCATCAATGGATTGCCCGAGCAGTCGATTTGGCTCGAGGGTCTGAAGACGATCCCGGTACGCGACCAGAGTTGGGCAGCCTAATCGTCCAGTGCAAAGAGGAAGGACGTCATGGTCAGCCGCCCTTCCCGAGGATTTGAGCTGTAGTGAGCGTTAAGCGGGATCGCGGGAGAATGCAGGGTTGAAGCGCGATATATGATCAGGCGGTTGAATACCGCTTCGACGGTCGCCACGCGCTCGAACAGCGGGTGCTCTTCGTCCGGGAAACCAGCGGGGAGGATTTGCTGGTTGAGTTCCTGGTTGAGGCTCTCGTTGTAACCCAGTTCTCGCTCAGCCGATATGCGCTGGTATCCGGTACTCCGATGTCTGAAGAAATGCGTACCGCCAAACTCCGGGCCGCATAGGTAGTGAACCATCGCAAGGTCATAAGGACCGTGCTTATCGACGTGAGGCACCCGCTGATAATGTCGCAAGTTGGCGGGAGGCTGGTTGACCATCGAAAACGAAGAATCCAGCCGAAATCGTTGTTCAGCAGGGATAGCAAAAGTGCTTTTTAGGAGGGGCGAAAGCGCCTCGTAGACTGTGTCGAGATACTGTTGAGGTGCCGGCCTGCGGATACCCGGATAGGCAGCGCCGGCGGGGCCATAGACCCCGTCACTGGCCGCATAATCAACGATCGATGCTGGGTCAGCGAGCGCATTGTCTATGAGCAGCAGGGGCTCTGCCTCGGGGCCAAGTGCGTAATGCTGATATTGGGCTGCGTTATTCAGAGCGAACGACACTGTCATGTCACTGCTCCTAGCCCGAAAGCCTTCGATTGGCAGTAGGCAACATGAAAGCTGTGAAAACCGAGGTTACCGCATCGCCTGCCCCTTGCGCGGTCCTGACCGCTATTGACGCCGCGTTGAAGTAACGCCGCCGATCGTAAGCCGATATTTGTCCCATAATGGGAACGGCCGAAGGAGCGCCGACCTACCGTAAAACTACCGTAAACTGTCTTGTGTTATATTTTCGTTAAACTAGGAGGGTAAACGAAAGTTAGTACTCGAGTCGTGGCGGGCCGTGCGCGTGCTGCCATTGCTCAGCGGGGGGTTCCGGTGGCCTGTATGAGCGTTTCGCGAGCAGTTCTCGCAGCCATTGCGCTAACCCTGAGCGCAACCGCGGCCCACTCGGCTACCATTCCTGACAATCTCGCCAGCAGCCTTCGGTATCGCGTGACCGGCACGATCCCAACTTCCTGCTCGCTGTCTCAACCTGTTTCCGCCGTTGAAGTCATCGGGCTTCAGAATTCCGCGACCGATACCGTCAACGCGACGCAGACCGACCTGCCCTTCACGATTAGCTGCACCACTGCCGTCCAGGTGAGCATGTCCTCGCTCAATGGTGGCCTTCAAACCGACAGAACAACGAGCGACGCGGACTTCGCATCCCGCGTTGAATATCGCGCAACGCTGGATCTGCCCGGCAACAGCAGCGTCCTTGAATGCCGGAGCAACGTGATGAACGCGGGCGGTTGCCGCCGGACGCTCGTCAATGAAGCGCTCGAGGGCAACGGGCGCATCCGCCTCAATACACAGACCTCGGACGACCTGCTTCTTGCGGGCACTTACGCCGATACGGTCACTCTCACCATTTCACCGCGCCTCGATGGCGGCAACGCAAGCGCGGTCACCCAATGATCGGGGCCTCCAGCTCCATCTACAGCCCACCGGATGTCGGCGGGCGCCAGTCGCTGAACTTGCGACCCGTACACACCAAGAGGAGACGCGTAATGAAGAAGTTTATCTTTGCTGCCCTTGCAGCCTCGACCATTGCAACGCCTGCACTGGCCCAGGATTGGAAGGGCAAGACCTATGGCCAGGACGCCTGGGGCATCTACCAGGTGTCGGCTACCGTCGACAGCTTCTGCAAGTTCGGCACTGCCAACACCGGCCAGAACGGTGGCAACGGCACTGCGGACACCAACTATCTTGGTGGAGCCAATGAAGCGGACGGTCGCTTCCTCCTCGACATCCAGGACAACTCGGACAACACCGTCCAGGCGGCTCGCGCGCAGTACAACATCGGCTACGCGGTCTGCAATTCGCCCTTCAACATGCAGCTTGCGTCGGACAACGGCGGCCTGAAGTCGGACGCATCCACGAGCGACCCTGCGTTCATCGAGAACGTCCCTTACGACGTCAATTTCGCGTTCGACGGCAACACCGCCAACAAGCGCAGCGATCAGCTGAGCGTTGGCTTCAGCACGATCACTTCGGTCAACGAAGCTCGCGCCGGCGCCGCTCACGTTCGCGTTTCGGTCGCGGCTGCTGACCAGCTGCTGCTCGAAGGCACCTACAGCGACCGCCTGCAGGCTCGCCTGTCGCCGGTCCTCTAACTTTTTAAGGCAAAGGGGAGAGTAACCTCTCCCCTTTGCTATTCTTGTAGAACTTGCGCTCCACATAGGGCGGAAAATTTATCGGCGGGGATGTCAGCGTAATGTGGCGTAATTGGTTTTCGGCTGCGGTGCTGTCATCGCTGCTGGGCGCGTTCTTGATGGTCGCAGCGCCCGCCATCGCTCTCCTTGTCCGACCTGTCGTTATCGAGCTCGACGCAACCGGCGGCGGCTCCAGTTCCTCCCTCGAAGTCGTTAACGACCGCAATGTCGCTATGACCGTGGAAGTCAAAGTCTCGGACCTCTCGCTCCCCGAGAAGGGCGCGCCCGTCCTGACTGCCAGCGATGGCAAGGACTTCCTTATCTTCCCGACGATCGCAAAGGTGCAGCCCGGTGGCCGGCAGGTCTTCCGCGTGCGCTACATCGGCGATCCGAGGCTTGCTAAGAGCAAGCTCTTCATGTTCTCGACCTCCGAGTTGCCGCTCGAGAACGACAAGACGGAAAAGCAGGCACAGCTCCAGGTCCTCTATTCCATCAATTCGGTGGTTGCGGTCCGGCCGTCAAAGGCGACCGCCGACATCCGCGTTGTCGATGCCAAGCGCGCTACTAACGACAAGGGCGAAGCTGGCCTTGAACTCACCTTCACCAATGATGGCGCCGCCCATGGGTTCATCGGCATGGCAAACATGTCCCTGCAGGCCGGAGCATGGTCCAAGAACCTGGATCGCAACGAGATGGGCAAGGCCTTCGGTCTCGGTCTCATTCCGGCCCAGTCACGCCGTATCATGTTCGTGGCGCTGGCGGACTTACCTGCGTCGGGTTCGATCGACGCAACTGTCAAACCCGGCG
Organism: Sphingomonas edaphi; assembly: GCF_003583725.1. Classification (GTDB taxonomy): domain Bacteria; phylum Pseudomonadota; class Alphaproteobacteria; order Sphingomonadales; family Sphingomonadaceae; genus Sphingomicrobium; species Sphingomicrobium edaphi. The sequence continues at coordinate 85,293 of NZ_QXTF01000004.1, forward strand.
CCTGAAGCCCGGGACCCACATGAACACGCTGACACCCCGCCGCGGCTTAATGAGCCTGCTCGCATCCGTCGGCATTTCAGCTTTCATTCTTCCCTGCTCTTCATGGGCAAACCAAACCTCACGAGATCCCGCCCCTACCGCTGCGCAAACTACAGCCCAGCCAACCAACGTTCCTGCGGTCCTCAACTCAACCGGTAGCCCGATCGAACTCATCGTGCCGCTGCGAGAGCGGGTTCCCCTAGGCCAGGTCCGCATCCGGATCTTGCCCGACGATACCGTCGAGGTCTCCAAGGCGGACCTCGTCAATGCGGTTCGGCGCGGCGTTACGCCGCAATTCGTCGCGCACCTCGAAGGTACGGCAACTCCGAGCGGCTTCATCGACATCAAGGCGCTAGCTGCCCAAGGGCTTACGCTCCGTTTCGACACTGCTGAGCTTGAACTGCTGGCGACGTTCGACGCTTCCGCGTTCCCCGAACGGCGAATTGGACTTGGCTTTGATACGGTTTCCAGTGGCGCTGAGCCGGACGCATCCGCCTCCGTTGCGGCCTTTCTATCCTATCAAGGCAGCTGGGACTGGGTTCACAGCGGTTTCGACACCGGACTTCGTGAACCCCGGGTCAATTTCCAGTTCAACGGTCGACTTCTCCGGACCTTCGCCTTTGAGAACGAGTTCACCTACAACGGCAACGAACGGCGCGAGTTCACGCGTTTTGGATCTCGTGCCTTCCACGACATCCCGAGCAGCGCACTCCGCATTGGTCTTGGCGACCTCATCCCGATTACGACGGCGCTCCAGGAGCAGAGCGACATAGGCGGCATTGGCATTTCCAAGCTGCTCTCGACATTCCAGTCCGACCGCGTGTTCACCGCTTCAGCCGGTCGAAAGCTGACACTTCGCGAGCCAGCCACGGTCACCATCATCATCAATGGCGCACCGTCCCGGACCCTGCGCCTGATGCCGGGCAGCTACGACATTCAGGACCTGCCGCTGACCGGTGGCGCAAACCAGGTCGAACTACTGATCGAGGACGATGCTGGCGGCCGCCGGCTTGTCTCGTTCGATTTCTTCGAAGACGTTCTCCTGCTCGCGCCGGGTGTCGACGAATATGACGCGAAGATCGGCGTGCGCAGCGACGTCGACGAGCGCGGCCGCTACTATTTTGAGAATGAGCCGGTTTTCTCTGGCTTCTATCGGCGCGGAATTACGGACCAATTGACGATCGGTGGTAATGCCCAGACCAGCCGGGATGCGGTCCAGGTCGGCGGCGAAGTCACCTACGGGTCCCGCCTTGGCCTCGTAACCTTGGAAGCGAGCGCCAGCCGCCTTGACGATTACGGTACCGGTACGGCGATGCGCCTGCAGTATCGCTACTCAGCGCCCATGAAGACGCTGACGGGCAGCCGTCGCTTCGACTTGCTGACGCTCTACCGAAGCAAAGACTTCGGCGGCATCGAAGGCGCACCGAATAATCCTTACTCGGTCAGTGTCTCGGCCCGCTACAGCCAGCCTGTTTCAGAGCGACTGTCAGGCGGAGTTGGCGCGGACTATCGCCGCGGCCGCGACGGCGTGCGCGATTTCAAGGCGATACGCGCCGACGCCAATTATCGGCTGCGCAACAACATGAATCTCACGGGCTCGGTCGGTTACGAGAACCGTAGTGGCCTTGTCTTCGGCGCCTCGCTCTTCTGGCGCCTGGGCCGAGAGGCCTTGGCGACCGCGCGCTATGACAGCCGCAACGATGCTGCCAGCGTTGCCTATTTCCATACGCCAGAGCGCCTGCTCGACACCGTTGCCTGGGGAGTGGAAGGTACGCATTCTGAAGGCGGACGATGGGGCGCCAACGCAACCGCGATCTACCGAGGCAATCGCGGTGACTTCGAACTTGCTCATCGCACTACGTTCGGGACCGAGGGCCAGCCGCGCGACCAGGCATCCTCGCTTCGCGCCCGAGGAACCATTGCTTTTGCAGATGGCCAGCTCGCCCTCGGCCGCTATCTCACCAGCAGCTTTGCGATCGTCGAACCTCACGAAAGCCTGGGCGACGCACAGGTCTACATCGGCAACCGCGTTGCCGCCGATGCCGAAGCTCGCTCTGGCGCGCTTGGTCCCGCCCTTGTCAGCCTTGGCTCCTACTCCAAGCGTTCGCTCTACTACAGCGTGCCCGATGCCCCGATCGGCTATGACTTTGGGTCAGGAACCTTGGACCTTTATGCGTGGGAGCATGCAGGCTTCAGCCGAACTATCGGTTCTGAGTTCAACGTCTCGATCACCGGACGACTGGTCGATCCCAATGGCCAGCCTCTTGCCCTTGCGATCGGTACCGCAAAGCGGCTGAACGACCCGTCCTCACCTACGGTCGAAATCTACACCAACCGCGATGGACGCCTTGGCGCGTCGGGCTTGGCACCCGGGTACTGGCTCATCGACGCCGGCGGATATCAATATCCTCTGACCATTCGTGCCGAGGACGGCGCGTTGCTGAACGTGGAAGAACTGCGCCCCAACTCCAAGGGAGAGAATTCGCGATGAAACTGGCTCATCTTCTTCTCCTCGCAACTGCCGCGGCGATCCCCACGGCTGCCAGCGCGGCCGCGAAAGACTGCCGTGTTTTGCCGACACGGATCGATCCCACCCCCATCACGGTCAACTACGACCCCTTCGAGGTCGCGCCGGTCAACGAGGCCTTCAACGTAGAGGTGAGGACCGAAGACTGCCCGGATCCGCGCAATATCTTCCTCGAAGTCAGCTCCGACGATCCAACAGCAATTGATGGCCGCACCGTGTCCGCGCGGGGGCCTGGAGGACAGATCGTCCGGGCGATCCTCTCAGACAGGACCACCAGCAACGGGCGTGACAAGTTCTTCAACGTTAAGCTCGGCATCCAGGAGTTCTACGTTCTTATTGACCGGGGCCAGGTCGTTCCGCCCGGCGTTTACCGCGCGCCCCTGATTGCCAAGACGGTCCTTAATCAGGGCAACAACACGCCTGAGGCGCTTACCTCGTTCGAACTCGTGATCGTCGTCGGAGCAGCAGTTGGCCTGGCGCCGGCATCCTCGATGGAAATCAGTCTCGGCACCCTGGAGAATAACGACACGGCCATGGCGCCAGCGTCCTTCGATGCCTATGCCAACATCGATTACGAACTCGAAATCCTGTCGGACAATGGTTTTCGCCTAGTCCGGGACGGTCTTCCCGGACAGGCAGCAGTTGCGTTCGTCCCCGTACTCGATGCGCAGCTGCTGCCACCTTTTTCAGCGCGAGCGACCTTTGCTCGTCCGCTAGGTGCAGACAGCCGTCGTCGCCACCAACTGAACGCGAAGGTGCCGTCGATCGCCGGCGCACCGGCGGGCGATTATGAGGACGTGGTGACCGTCCAGATCAGCGCGAAGCTCGGGGGTTAGATCGGGCTGACGGTAAAGTGGACGGTGACCGCAGCATTAGCGTTGCGGCGAACGAGGTCCTGAACCCTCCAGTTCTGTGCGAGCTTTCGGGCGGAATCCCGGACCAGCACGGCATTACCGTCAACGATCGAAGCGTCTTCATGAGCGGCGCGGACAGTTCCGCCAAGCACGTTTGTCAGCCGAACCTCGACGCGATAGCCGGTCCGCGCGTTACAGACTTCCGTCACGGTTCCAAGATTCGCGAAGCTACCGTCAACGCTAGCGACGTGCTGATCCTGGGATATCTTGCAGAAGGGCAGCACCTGCGCCGCCAACACCATGGACTGGGTATCGCCCTGCGAGGCCGCTGAAGCTGGAGTAGCTCCAACGACAGATACGGCGGCGAACAACATTGCCCGAATTCGATACATGAGACGGCCTCCTGGAGCCGCCGTCATGACAAGAAAAAGCTGCCACCTCGTTAATGACCCGGTGCGCTTAAGGGCGGTGTTCCCCTGATGGTAGCGCCCTCCCCTGGGAAATTACTGTGATCGAGCGCGCCGATATCCCGCTGCCCGCGCCTCAGCCTCGCTACAGAACATCGCTTCGGCCCGGGTCTGATTATAATATTTCATGCCCGGCAGATGATAGATGAACTCACCTCTTCGGGAATGATTTCCCTTGATGTTGCAGGAGCTCACCGCACCAAAGGCATATTGAGGCCTGGTGCTACGAGACTTGGCACTTGGCTTGGTCGGCCGCCCCGTTCCGCGCTCGGCTCTCACCTCGGATGGCATTTGAAACGACCCCGCCCAAATGCCCCTGCGGGACGCCTTGGCGCTCTCTTCGGCCGACACATAGTCGGCAGAGTAGCGCCGGAACGCCACTGCATAGCCGGTTGCGACCATGGTTCGGTTGACGTCCACCTGGCCGACCGAGCAACGCGCAAGCGTTCTGCCGTGGACATCCTCTCCCATGGCCACGCACCTGACTTCTCGCCCGGTGACGAGTCTTGAGAGACGATCTGCCGATTCCTGCCCGCACGCCCAACGTTGACCAGCCTTGGTGCATTGCTGATCGAATTCCGGCGCATCGATACCGAAAAGCCGGATCCGCTGGTCACCAATCCGCAATGAATCGCCGTCGCCCGCAACGGCAACTCCGTAAATAGGAGAAGATGACGAAAGGGCGAGCGCTGCGATCAGATAAGCGAACATGACTTACGCTTATCGTGGCGTGTGTTCGATCAGGTAAAGGAAAAAGGTTATGCCCTGCGACGAATGCTAGGATCTTCCAACGCAGAGATTTCACGCCAGACGCCTCTTTGAAGGCGAATAAGCTCAGCGCCGCAAATACGGCATTCGCTCTCCCAACCATAGGGCGTCCGCTTGGCCTTGCGCTTGGAGCGCATGTGGCCTGTTACAGAGCGGCAAATCCGCTGAAGCATGTTGTCCCCCCGGACGTTTAATTGTGATTCCCGTCGGGGTTCTTAACCTAGGTTTATTGTTAATGCACCCGGGAAAAACCCGGAATTAACGCGCGACATTATTATTTTCCGGTTGGCTCAAGCCGCTTTCGCTGTTCGGAGGACAAGCTCATCCGGAGGCGACGGATCACTCGGCGGCCAGGGCGCGTCATCGAGATGGGGGGGACAAAGCCTCGAGCCGGAGCGCCTCAAGTTCCGCGGCCATTGCCAGCTGCCGCTCTTTCTCCGATGGGAGGTGCGCATTGAGCGCAACGATACGTTCCGCTTCAGCACGGAGCCGATAATAATCGGCGGTCAGTTCCCGCAACGATAAAATGGGGTCACGCCGCGCACTCAAAGGGTATTCACTCCAATTCCCGCACTCCAACCAGCTGGATGGCGTCGGGTCGTGGGCGGTCCACAGTCGAACTAGCCCTTTTGCATTCCCCGCTTGGCTGCCTTGGCGAGCAACTGATATTTCTCGGCCTCGAAGCGATGTGCGTCCCTCGCCACGCTTTCCGATGCACGATCGGCCAAGTCCCACTCAAGCATCGCCCGCAGCTGATAATACTCGTAATGCGTGTGACTTTGCGGACTTCCCATCGTCAGCTCTCCCTCACCCTCCCCCCGGCTTCGGCTCGAACAGCCCTTGATGGGCCTCGGGCGTGAACGCTCCCGAGGCCCAAGGGGGGACGCCAGAACGGCGGACCAGAGGGAAGCCTGCAATGAAGTGCCTTGAGTTCAGGAAAGGTTGTCGATCGATCCAGTTCGGAGCGTTTTAGTTTGACGCGTCAGCCTGACTCGACGCCCCCGCCCCCTAGTGTCGACAAGCAATGCTGCGCCAATAACGTGAAGGCCAGTCGGAAACGGCCAGCATGACTACCCGCATTGCTGGAGAAATCCGTTAAATCTGTGCTAATGACCTTAAGCACTAGTCGATCTGGGGGCGACATTGGCGCAGGTTTTCATCAGCTATGCCCGCTCCGAAGAAAAGGTCGCTCGCCGCGTCGCAGCCAAGCTGAAAGAAGCCGACTTTGACGTATGGTGGGACGCTGACCTTCCAGCCCACCGCTCCTATTCCGAGGTCATTGAAAAGCACCTCAAAGATGCACCAGCGGTTGTCGTTCTTTGGTCGAAGTCCGCTGCAAAGTCGCAATGGGTTCGAGCGGAAGCCGATTATGCGCGATCCGAAGGCAAGCTCGTCCAGGCACAACTCGATGCGCAGCTCCCGCCAATGCCTTTCAACCAAATCCAGTGCGCCAATCTCGCAGGCTGGAGAGGCAGTGACCGACACCCGGGCTGGTCCAAGCTTAGAGACAGCGTTGCAGCGTTGGTGGCAGGCGAGGATTTGCCGGCTTCTCCAACTGAGCCCTCCGCAAAATGGTGGCAAGTACGCCGGTATCAGTGGATCGGAGCCGGCGCAGTTCTCCTATTGTTGGCCGCTGCTTGGCTACTTCCAGCCTGGATGACATCCAACGGAGGCGAACGGCCAGTCGTAGCGGTGTTGCCGTTTGAAAGTCTCGATGAGCGAGATTCCAGCCTGGTCCTCGGCATCTGGGAAGACACCCGCAACGCATTATCGCGAAACCCCCAACTCCTCGTGCTCGGTCCCAATACCTCTGAAGAACTGGCAAAGAAGGACACGAAGGCGGTGCGCAACGCAGCTGACTATGTGGTTCGCGCCAACGTCCGCTCGGTCGGTAATCGGATCAGGGTCAGTGCAAATCTCGTTCGAACCAAGGACGATGCCCAGGTCTGGAGCGAACGATTTGATCGCAAGCTCGATGACGTGTTTGCACTTCAAGGCGAGATTGCGCGCGACATCGAAGGACGCATCCGGGGGCGCCTCGCGAAAAAGGGCGGCATCATGCCGGAGAACATCGCGACAACGGGCGAAGTTTACGCGCTCTACAGCGATGCGCGTGCGAAAATTCGAAAGCGGCAGCTTCATCTATTTGAAGAGGCAGAACGACAGCTCGAACAGGTCGTCGAAAAGGATCCGAATTTTGCGCCCGGATGGGCAACGCTTGCTGTCGTGCGCAAAATGGCAGGATTAGCACCTTCAAGCGGTCGGCCTGAACAGCTCGCTCGCCGGGCAATCACGCTCGCACCAAACCTCGCTGCGGGCCATGCGGCACTGGGCTTCACGTTGGAAAGCGGGCCCACCGCTCAGGCGGCGTTGAGAAAAGCCCTAGCGATAGATCCCAATGACATTGAAGCGATGAACTGGCTGGCCAACAGTCTTGACCGCAGCAAAACAGACGAACGGCTTCAGCTCTATTCGAGGATCGTTGAGCTGGAACCACTGTGGTGGCCGGCAATATTGAACAAGCTTGGCCTTCTGACCGAGAAAGGCGATCGGGCCGCTGCACAGGCTGAACTTCAGCGCGTCGAGCGCATTGGCGACAATTCGATAGCCGCGCTGATCAAAATTCACCTCGCGACCAGGTCAGGTGACCTCTCGAGCGCCGTGAACATCGGGCTCGCCGAGTACGCAAGGTCAGCCGGCTTCCAGCAGTCCGAGAACCGCAACCTGATGAACCTGATGTTGTGGGAGCCGCTGATGCAGCTCGGCTATTTCGCCGAGGCCGATCAGATCTTCCCGCCCCCGCCGCCCTCTAGAGCTTATATTCCCCTCATCCGGGAGAACGACCCGCGCGCTCTCGACATCGTTGAAGCACGCATGAAGCCGAGACAATTTTGGGAATTCGGACCTTTGCCCATCGTCTTGGCCCGCGTTTACCTGCTGAACGGACAAGGCCCTCGCCTCGCTCAAAGGTATCGCGACGTAGCGAAATCTCCGGCTGAGTTTGAACAGGTTGTGGGGCCAGGCCGGCTCCCTGACATTGCCCCGTCTGTCGCGCTGGCGCTTAAAGGTGCCGGCGACCCAGACCAGGCGGCCGCTTTGCTGACCCTGGCAGAATCCCGGCTCCCGAAAGCCACGCTAGGAGCTAGCGAGAAAATCCAGCTGGCGCGTATCTTTGCCGTTCAAGGGCGGACCGAAGAAGCGATGAGCTTGCTGAGCGACGCTATCAAGGATGGATGGTTGCCTCCCTATATGCCGGTCCACACTGACATCGCGCTGGATCCGCCGTTGGCCGAACTGAAAGTCGACCCGAGGTTCCAAAAGCTCAGACAGCAAATCCTCGGGCATCTCGAGAAAGAGCGCGCTGAGCTGGGCACTATCAATCTTCCAAAGGCAGCCATCTCTTAGCGACACCGCTGGTCGGCCTTGAATGGTCGCGATTAATCGGAACCGAGGCTCGCGCGCACGGACGCAAAGTATCGACGACCTAGCACGTCATAGAGCGACGGATCGGTATTCGCCTGGACCTGCTGAGACCCCACCAACGAGGGTTGAGTATCAAAAAGATTATTGACGCCAACGGTCAGCTGAAACCGCTTGGCGACATCGAACGTCACGCCGGCATCGAAGTAGTGGCGGGAGGCCAGCTTCACCGCGTTGGTCGGTATGGAAATTGGCGGCGGGCGGTTGATCGATTTGTTACCCGCCAGGCGGCCATCGACCGTCGAAGAGAAATAGCGGTGGCGAAGAGACAAATTGACTGGCCCGACCGTCCAGTTGGCACGATTGAACAGTTTCCACTTGGGCGCGGCGGTGCCGAGGATGGTCGTACCGCAGGGCGAGCCAAAGCTTCCCGCGCACTCGACGGGGTCTAGCGCCGCATTGTTCTGGACGCTTAGCTCCAGCAGCCGGCTACCGGACAGGTTGATCTGCGCATTTCCTGACAACAACGGAAATCTATAACTCAACTGCCAGTCGATGCCCCTTGCGCGCAGCCTTGCCAGGTTGGCGGTCGGAATGCGTAACTCCCGTACAAACCCATCGGGTCCGCGCGTGAAGGCCTGGCACAATGGATCGGCGGGATCCGCACCGCCCAGGATACACCCCGTGATCGCCCCCAGCGGGCCCTGCCCTCCACCGAAGACGCCGATCGCGTCCCGAATATTGATGTCGTAATAATCGATCGTTGCCATAAACGACCTGAAGGGCTGGGCGACCGCGCCGAGCGTGAAGGTACGAGCGGTTTCCGCCTTGAGATCGGTCGAACCGCCCGTCGTGACCAACGTCTCGTAAAAATCGAGGGGTAATCCGGCCGCGCCGTTGCGGGCACAGGCCTCGATCAATTCTGGCGTCAGGACAAACTGGTTGATGGGAGCACAAGGATCCGACGGCACTCCGAAATCGGTCAGCTCTTCCTCGTAGAGCTCACGAACATTAGGAGCCCTGATAGCCTGTTGGAACCCGGCCCGCAGCCGAAGCTCGCGAACGGGCGCCCAATTGCCCATGAGCTTCCAAGTCCAGACGCCGCCAACGCTATCATAGTCCGAGTAGCGAATGCCCAGCTCAGCATTAAGGTCATAAGCCAAGGGCTTGTCTCGAACGATTGGCACCAGCGCCTCGCCAAACAATTCGAAAACGCGTGTGCTGCCAGCTGCCCCAATCGATTTCAGGAAACCTAGCGTATCGCCTTCTTCGAACGAGTTGTCGGGCCGAAACACGTATGAAGTTCGACGCCAGGCCGCGCCAAGCACGGCCTTCAGCGGGCCAGCTGGAAGTTCGAACAGGTCTCCCTTCATCGTTAACTCGGCGATTTGCTCTTTGACGCGCGTCCGCTCGACGGGATTGATCCTCAGGAAGTCCGCCGCTTCGGGGCTGATCGTCTGTTCCCCGAAAATGTTGATCGGGACACAGCCGTTGGTGGGATCAATGCAAACGATCTGGCCCGAGCCGTTGTCCCGAGCCAGCATCGCCTGCTGCAATCGCCTGGCCGAGGCGCTGTTGAAATGCCGAGTGTCGTGGGAGACGTGACTACGACTGTAGTAGCCCTCGTAAGACCAGCCCCGGCCCAGCTCCCCCCGAAGTCCGATGAGCCCTCGATAGGCGTCCCGTTGGTCATTGGATTGGCGGGGTCCCAACCCGGTCAGCCGCGACGATATCCTACCCGGTGCAACGAGGCCGTCAGCGTCTCCAGTATAGGCCGGATTTAAAGTGAAGCCGGTCGAAGGATTGCCAAGAAACCCGCGCCTACCCTCCGCGTCACGTCCGAAGCTAATGTCCAGTAGTTGACGAGCCGATGATGACAGAAATGGGTTGTCGAGATTGATCAAAGCCGGAAACACGGAATCTGCGCCAGATCCGATTACTCCGGGCGCTGGCGCGAGCTGCTGCGGGGATCGGGTCCGGATATAACTAAATTCCACGAAGGGCTCGAATGCCTCGGATAGCTCAAGCGATGCGAGCAGGTTCGCGCTGATGCGCTTCAGCGGGACCTGCACGTAATTGTCCGGCGCAAAATTGTAGAGGTCCCCGGGTGGAAGAAACGGAACGATGTCGCCGCCTTCGGCGAAACGGGACCCCGGCAACCGGACGAGGCCGTCGCCTATTCCTGATGGAACCAGCAATCCAGGCTGCGGCCCGCCTTGAAATCTGCTCTCGGGAACTGTGGGACTGCCAGCTCGTACAAGCCCCCACTCCTCGTTGGCCGAGTTGCAGGACAGGCTGCCGGTTGCTTGGCCAAACCCCAGCTCATCGCGCGAACCCCTAAGAATACAGCCGTCCGATGCTGCGAATTCACTGAACGAACGAGAGCCTTGGAGCGACGGGCGCTGCTTGAGCCACCCGAGGGAAGCAATGACATTTCCCTTGTCGCCGAGAAAGCTCGAACCATAGGTCAGATCGGCACTGCTGACACTGGAATCGCCCACCTCTGTGATGTTTTGCCGGGCTTCGAGATGGAGGCCCCTGATGGTTGGCTTCAAAATGAAGTTGATGACGCCGGTTACGGCATCAGAGCCGTAAACCGCCGAAGCCCCGCCGGTAACGATGTCGACGCGATGGATCAGGGCTGACGGGATGGTGTTCACGTCGATTTCCGGGATCTGGCCTGCGTCATTCGCAATCCAGCGCCTGCCGTTGACCAGTATCAGCGTCCGGACGCTCCCGAGCCCGCGAAGGTCAAGCGTGGCCGCGCCAGTACCAGGATTATTCGAGGTGTTCGTGAAACCCGGTACCAGTTGAGGCAGTTGGTTCAGAGTCTGCTCGACATTGGGCACGCCCGTCAGAACAAAATCATCGGATCGAACGGACTGGACAGGACTGAAGCTCTGACGGTTCGGTGTCGCAATGCGTGTGCCGGTTACGACAATCGTTGCTGGCTCAGGTTCGCTAGGTTGCTCAATCGGCGCGGGCGACGGCTCGTCTTGGGTAGAGGCAGCGCGCAAGGCGGACGCAGCAGCTCCAGCGAGTAGCAGTGAACAGCTAACAAGCGCGGCCATGGAAAAGCCCCCTTGAACGCCATTTAACTTTTTTTAAACGCGCCGATCAAGTAACCGTCGAAAGGGAGCACGGTGAGCGCTCCTTCCGCAACCGCGACTAGCGCAACGACAATTGCGAACAGCGCGATCCTCTACCGCCAATGCGCTGATCCAGACCAAGCTGCGGGCGGAGTCCTCTGGGCTTCGGCCGCGCATCAACTCGGGTGAAGGATCGTCAACTAGCCCGTAGCGCGGTCGCGAAGTCTTCGAGTGCGATGATCTTTGACTGGGCTATCTCCTTAGACCGCTCTGCTGAAACCGGCTCTGCCATTCCGAAGCCCTGCCCATAGCGGCAACCAAGCTGCCGCAGCAGCATCAACTGCGCCTCCGTTTCAATATGTTCCGCGATGCATTGCTGCCCCATGGCTTTGCACAAGGCGAGCACGCCGCGCAGCAGGGGCAAGCCCGAATGAGCCGAGTGGACAGAGGAAACGAGCGAGCCATCAAGCTTCACGGTGTCAAAGTTGATTTCCCGAAGATAATTGATCGACGAATAACCCGCCCCGAAATCATCGAGTGCGATCCGTGCGCCGGCCTGGCTGAGTTGGGCGAGATTCTTACGCGCTGTTTTAAAATCGCTGAATAGCGCTGTTTCGGTGACCTCTACCTGCAACCGCTGGGGTGACAGTCCGGCCTCCCTGATGATGCGCAACACGCGAGCGGCGTAGCCATCCGTACAAAGTTCAACCGGGCTTAGGTTGAAAGACAGCCGGATAGAAGCGGGCCATTGCAGAGCAACCTCAGCCGCCTTGCCCAGAAGCGTTTCGGTCAGTTGCTCAATGACGTTCAACTGCTCCGTTATCGGAATAAACTCGGCCGGCGAAATCCAGCCAAGCTCGGAATGCTTCCAGCGCGCCAGAGCTTCAAAAGCGCGGAGCTCCAACGTTTCCAGATGAAATATCGGCTGAAATGCCAGCTCGACGTCATTGACTGTCCCCGGCTGACGAAGCGCCTGCTCGATAGCAGTCCGCCTCTGGATGTCCTGCCGCATCGCTAATGAGAATGACTCGACGACGCCTCGGCCCATCCCTTTGGCAGTATAAAGTGCGATGTCCGCTTCGCGCATGACCTCGGTCAGGTCCTGCGATGAATCGCGAAACGATAAGCCCCCACACGCGGAAACCATCATTTTCCGGCCGCCGAGTTCGTACGGTACGGAAACCAGTGCCACTGCACGTTGAACCATTTCAAACGCCTGATCGGCAGATTGCGTCTCGAACAGTATGGCGAACTCGTCACCACCAAGCCGCGCTACCAGATCGGTCGGTGCAAAAACGGTGGAGAGGCGCTCCCCCACCTGCAGTAGCAACTGATCCCCCGTGGGATGGCCGAACGTGTCGTTGATGGGCTTGAAGCCGTCCAAGTCTAAAATTGCGACGGCTCGGCCGACATTGTTATATTGATCGCTCTCAATTGCGCGGAGGAACCCACGCCTGTTTGCAAGACCGGTCAGCTGGTCGGAGTGCGCAATAACGCCAACCCGCTCCTGCTCGGCGAGGGCCACGGTTTCAGCGGCAATTGCCCGGGTACGCTGCTCTTCGATGTCGTAGCGCGAGGATACGAGACGCAGGAATGCGCGGTCCTGGACCGTCAACATTCGCAAAATGAGCAGGGAAAGCAGGATGAGGCACAAGCCCGCTCCCACCTGTATGGGATCTCCAGACACGATCAGCAGGGCGGCCATCGGCAGGTTAAGGATAAGGATGGCGGCCCGAGCTGATGCCGGAAAGCTGCTGAGGCCGTAGCAGGCGCCAATCGACGTCAGGCACGAGAACATGACTGCGGCCATCGGCCGCGTGTCGGCGCGGTATCCGTACAGCGTCATAACCCACGCGCAGAAAGTCGCGCAGACGAGCAGCGTCACGAAAAAGCTGGCTCGCAGCTCCCGCTGGATCTTGGAATCCTCAATCCTTCGGTTGCCATTCCTGAGCCAATAGATGGCGCGCGCTCCTATGAACGCCAGGAAGAATATCGTCGGATCATAGCCGCCGAACTGCTCTGGAATGACGGTAAAATGCAGCCCCATGAGATTGGCGACAAAGATGCCGTACACCCACGGGAACTGCTTCTTTAACGCAATAAAGCGCTGCCTAAGAATGGCGTTGTCGTGCGCCGTCTCCGCCGGAATGCCCAGTGCTCTGTCAATGGTCATCAGAAGACGCCAACTCATGGTTCCGGTGATAACGGCGCCAGCCTAAGATTTCCTCAATCGGCGCAGGCGAATGCCGGAGTTCAGGCCCCAAAAGGCATGCGCCGGCGTTTGACGTCTAGACATTATAGAGAGGGTACAGCAACCGCTTGCCCGCGCTTAGCCGCCATCCTCGTTAGCAGCGCGGTCATTCGGGTGAGACCATCGTCGCTAAGCTCAATAAAGCTCGAACGGGAATCACGCGGATTGGGAACCTTGCGGCACAGCCCCTGATCTAGGAGCGTCTTCATCCAGCGAAGCGCAGTCGTCGAGGGTACATTGCTCTCGAAAATGAGATCAGAAACCTTCAGGCGGTACTGCTCTGCATGCGAGATAAACAGTGCCAGCATCATGTCCCAACCAGGTTCGCCGAATAGTTCAGGATCGAAAACCTGGGCTCGTAGCTCCCGTCCCTTCTTAATCTCCGTAGCAAGTTTACCGAGCGGAACAGATCCCGCCGGCATCGGCACGACTGCCGTTTCTTGAAGCATGCCGTTCAGGGACTGAAAAACGCGCCGCGCAGCGGCGACATCCGCATCCGAAAGCGGACCAAGATGGGCAAATTCGCGACTGTTAACTGGGAAGGTCATTGCTAACTCCAACTGGTCACCCTTGCGGATGCATCTGGCACCGAGCTGGACCTAATTACGAAGTTGGGGATTAGCAGAACCTAGTCCGCTGGTCCGAAACGGACCAATCTCCGCCCGTTAAGGGCTGATCAACTGTGATCACCATCAAATGCCAAACAAGCAAACGGGGCGACCCTACCATTCGGTCTGGCCGCCCCGATGCATCAGATGGCACGCTGATTTGACGTTAAAAGAAAGATAGCATTCGCCCGAGCCAGCTCAACAGTGACCTGGTCCGAAGCGGTGCAATTAGCTGAAATCTGGAAGTGGCGGCTCAATTCCACACTCGATGCACATTGAGTCGATCGCTGCCTGCAGCCGTGCGCCAACGAGCCCAGATAAGCTAGTGTCGCGATCAAGCCATTCCAGCGCCTGGATCATGTGGGCCAAGGCAGCCTCCCGCATCTCGGCGGCTCCCATTTGTGCTGCCGGCTCAGGAATAAGATTCCCGGTCATCGCCTGCTCCCCCGCCCCATTTCGCTCAATCCTGGTCCAGATGCCGGCGCTTCCACAATCCGGATTAATACCGGGCTGGCAACGCTGATCGGTTGCTTAGGCCCTTGCTATCAATCGCCCGCGCTCAGCACCTTCAAGCACGAGAGCTGCTAACTTACCGTTAATATAACAGCCGATGTCAACTCCGATACGATTGGATTTAACGTCGATTTCTTCCGAAATGGTATGGCCGTGGACCACTATGGACCCATGATCGCTGGTGTCGGAGAGAAACTCTTCCCTGATCCAGCGGAGGTCCTTCGGCGCCTGCTGTTCGAACGATACGCCCGGCCTGACCCCGGCATGCACGAAGAGATAATCGCCGATCTGGACCTGATCCTCAAAGGTCCGAAGGAAGTTGATATGCTCGGGCGGAATGCGTGCCTGCATGAGTTCAGGCAGCAGCTCGGGCTGCGCGAATATCTCTGTCCGCGTCAGGCCGTAGCTCTCCAGCGTCTGCAGGCCACCGTACTGAAGCCAAGCACCGCATCTCTCGGCGTTGCCGTCGTAGCAATCCAGCATGACCTCTTCGTGATTACCGGCAAGGAAAGTCACGCTATTGGCCGGCAAGGTCCCCCGGAGACGCTCGATTACCCCTGCGCTGTCCGGGCCGCGATCGACCAGGTCGCCGAGGAAGACGATATGTACCGCCAGATCGTCTCGCGTCCGGTCAGTCTCAATCGCATCCAGCAAGCGATCGAGTTGGAGCTTGCAACCATGGACGTCGCCAACCGCGTAAACGCGCCACCCCTCAGGAACTGAAGGCGGTGTCGTGACAGGCTGACGTCGAAAACTGGGAAATGAGAATCGCATTGGACAGGAGTTCAGACCTAAATTGCGCCGCCACAGTACGGAGCGCGGATGGCTCCCTAGTGAACCGCCTGCGAAGGCACTAGCCCTTCCTCAGTCTGCGGAGGAATTTCGAACGCGACCACCGTTCCCTCCGGGCCAGTTTTCTCGATCCATATGCGCCCTCCGTGCGCTTCGACGATTGTACGCGCCAACGCTAGGCCGAGGCCAAGCCCGCCCTGTTTACTGGAAGACATGGCGGCAAAGGGATCGCCTACGCTGATCCCCGGGCCATTGTCGGTCACGGAGAACCTCGTGCCACCCGCTTCGCCCCGCTCAACACCGAAAGACAGCTTGGGTTCCTCGTCTTCTGGCAGGGCTTCCAAGCCGTTCTTGCCGAGATTGAAGAGCACCTGCTTGATCTGCGCTGAGTTACAGAAGACCAACTCTTCGCCCGGCGCGACGGTTACGTCGATCTGGGCTCGCCGACCCTTCCAAAGTGACCTCAGCAGCGGGACGACGGCGTCGAAGATGTCCTTAACCGGCATTTCCACCAGGTGGCTGCTCGAATGGGCGACAAGGTCTCGTGCCGCAGAAATTATTTGCGCAAGATGGAGGATCTGTTTGTGCCCCTCGGCGATCATCTCGGTAACCTTGCCGGGGTGCTCGATTTGGCGGGCATGGCGTGCAGCGGCAGAGAGATAATTTGATGCGATTGCGAGTGGCTGATTGAGCTCATGCGCCAGTGTGGCAGTAAGCGCGTTCATTGATTCAAGGCGCGCAAGCTCCTGCAATCGGGCCTCGGCCTCACGTAGTTGCGCATCCTTCGTGATGTCCTGATCGGTGCCATGTGCTCCGATAATCTGCCCGCTCGCATCTCGTACGGGCGCCGCCACGATCCTCCGCATGCTTGTGCGCCCGTCGGGCATCCGCACTTCTATGTCGTAAGTCCGCGTCTCGCCTTGGAGAACGGCATCGATCTCGGCTGCTATCCGATCTGCGTCGCCAGGACTGAAGTATTGGGAGACGTCGGAAAGCTGCGACACTTCCTCATCATCTCGCCTTCCATACATCGCTCGAAGGTTATCAGACCATTTGAGGCGATCTTCGGCCGGAAAATAGTCCCAGTCGCCCATGCTACCAATCTTTTGCGCCTCGTTGAGCCTGATGTTAGCCGCCAGTACCTCACTCACTCGGTCTCTCCGACGCTGCGCGGCAACGAGGACTGCAGCACCAGTGGCGATAATGGCGCATATGGCCGCGGCAAGGATTCCGAGCAGAACAAAGCGTCGCGGCGCCAACTGTTTGTCCACCAGCTCGGTGGACATGCCGCTGGTTGCGAACAGACTGTATCGAGCCAGCCGCCGATGAGAAAAATACCGAGGCACCCCGTCAAGCACACTTGGTCCCAGGTAAGTGCCATTGGGATTGGCCAACTGGCGCTTCATAACGAGCGTACCCCGCACATCCTCACCGCTACTCAGCATATTGCCGGTGCGCCGAGCGCGGGTGATGCCATCTAGCCCGATTAATGAGATCAGATCGTCGTCCTGAAACGAAACGTCGGTTGCGAAATCGGTGAAACGCTTTGGATCGAGCAAAACGGCGACCTTGCGCCGGCTATCGCCATCCAGAGCACGGACAACCGCGATTAAATTGCGGCCATCCGAAAAAGTTAGTGGCGGCGTGACGGACAGTGAGTGATCGCCGGTGACGCGCACGCCATCTAATACCTCCTTGTCGACATCCGATAGGCGAAGACCAGCAGGTGAAACGAGCGTTTGCCCGGGTACGTGGATGATCACGCCCTCGAAAAGCGGCGATCGGTCGAGCGAAGTACCTGAACCATCGGCCCTACCTAGCCCCGTTCCGTTACGGTGAATGTCCCGCTCGAGTTGCTGCGTCGCAAGGTCTGCGGCCTCGAGGGTCCTCAGAACATACTGCTCAAAACTGTAAGCGCGTGCCTGATTATCCCGAACAAGCGCTTCGGTCGCTTGGCGGCGCTCGAAGGCAAGCTGTTGGGCCGTCAGGAAACACGCCAGGACGATTGCTAGCCCCGACAGGACCAGAACGAACCATCGCCCACGCTCGGGCGTTCCCAGAAGGGTGCTCAGCCTGCTCTCACGGTCCATTGGGCCATTCCCTACAAGGCCAAGCACCTACACACTCCAACAACATCGGTTAATCCGGAATACCGTACTACTACGGTAGTAAAACAACGATATTTCTCAAAAGCTTGCGCCCGTCCATTTGCAGAGTGCCGAATCTGCCAGTGGAGTTAGTACCATGGCGCGTTCTTTTGCTGATTTGCGGACGCATCTTTTGTCCGGCCAGTCCCCGCCCCATGCGGTGAATGGTAGTGTGTCGTATTTGAGTAGCAGGCCTCATCTCGAGCAGAAGGCGGCAGCGCTCATTGCTGAGCGCGACAGGCGAGCGCAGTTCTTCGCTGAAGAACTCTTCGCGGATCCGGCTTGGGACATTCTGCTCGATCTTACCTTGGCTGCCCTCCAACAGCGCCGGGTGACGGTATCGAACCTGTGCATCGGTGCGCATGTCCCGCAAACGACAGCGCTGCGCTGGATCAAGATGATGGCTGATGAAGGCCTGCTGGAGCGTCAGGACGACCGGCTCGACGCGCGCCGCAAATTCGTGGCTCTGGCGCCTGCGACTTTGAAGAAAATGCTCGCCTATCTTGAGTCCATTGACCAGAAGACCGGTTGCGCTGGCTGATCCCATGATCCCTGACGATTCATACTGGGCCGAGCGCCTCGCTGATGCGGTCTGCAAGATGACAGCTGCGCAGTCGCCGAACATTCGGCAGATGCACGCCAAGTTGGCACAGCATTACCTTTCGATGGTTAGATGGAGTGAGGCACGGCGCCGGCAATTTATTCAGGAACTTGCCGAAGAGAGCCTACCCCTTGGGCTCATCGAGCACGGTTCGAAGCAAGTCAGCGAATGTACGGCAATTCAGCCTGTTCATTGCCCGCGCCCGGTGCATTTCGACAGTCCGCACGCTCAGGTCGAGCTCATGGGCAATAACCTTGTTCGGCTTGCCTTCGGCGAGAGCCATGACGACCTGACGCTCTCTCGGTGTCAGGTTGGCTAGAGCCTCATTGGAGGCAGGAGTATTACCAGGCTGAGCTTGCGCAATATCTGCGAGCTCACGCTCGATAATCGTCAAAAGTTCTTCTTCAGCAAAGGGCTTTTGAATGAAGTCCTTGGCCCCTAGCTTGATCGCTTTCACGGCAACATCGATGCGCCCGTGACCCGTGATCACAACCGTAGGGAGCCCGGCAGAGCCGTCTTTCATCTCGTTTAACACATCGAGACCGCTTCGCTCCGGCATCCGAAGGTCCAGCAGGACAACGCCTGGATCCAGTTCTGTTCTGGCGGCAAGAAAGACATCTGGATCGTTGAAGGACTTTACGCAGTAGCCGCATGCTTCGAGCATGATTTCCAGCGACCGGCACATTTCGACGTTGTCGTCGACGACAAAAACCCGGCCGCTCAACGAAGAGCCTCCGGAACAGGCATTCGTTTCAAGGCTCTATAGGTTTCGCTCAAACTCCACCTGTTCAATTAGGGTCAACGCGAACGATTCACTTGGGTTTCACAATCCCAAGGCAGCGGGCCGAGCATGGCTATGGGTACCCCGGGAATTTCCCGGAGGCAATCGGAAGCGAAACAATTGGAACTCAGTGTTTGATGACGCCTATCGGCTGCAGGCAAAGCCGTAACGGTACGGGGCCGAAGGAAACAGCGGTTTATCCAATAATTCCATAATCTTGCCTGCCGACGTTGGCTTGGCAAAATAGTATCCCTGCATCAGCTTTGCTCCCAGATGCGAGGCGTGCAGGCTCTGGTCGAACGTCTCAATTCCCTCGACTACACAGTCGACCTTCATCTGCCGGCTGAGTTCGAGCACTGTTCCAATGGCAGCGCGGCAACGCACGTCCTGCGCGATATGCTCGATGAACGCCCCGTCGATCTTGATTACGTCGATCGGCAATCGGTGAACCCTGCTCAAACTCGACTGGCCCGAGCCAAAGTCGTCCAGTGCGAAGCGGAAGCCGGCGGCTTTCAGCCGGTTCATGCCCGCGATCCCGCTTTCGATATTCACAAGAGCCGTTTCTGTAACTTCGAACACGATATGATCGGGCGGCGCTCCCGTGGACGTGGCTGCGATGGCCAGCTGGTCCAGGGCGTCCGGAATGATGAGGTCCCTTCCGCTGATATTGATGAACAGGGAGGCGCCCGATTCCCAGACCCGGCATTCCTTGACCGCCCGCTCTACGATGGCGTGAGTGACCGCATTGATGTGACCACAGTTCTCCGCCATCGAAATGAAGCTGCCGGCGCTGATGTTTTCGAGCCCCGGCGAATTCCACCGGGCAAGGGCTTCCACGCCGACGACCGCTTTCGTCCGCGTATCGATGATCGGTTGATAGGCAAGTCCGAGATATTGTTCGAAGCCCGGCCGGCTGACGGTGGAGATAAGCTGCTGCTTGTTTTGCAGCTCGCGGTCGAGCTTCTCGCCATAGACAACGACCGATGGTCCCTGCTCCGTCTTGGCCGAATACATCGCATGGTCCGCTCGCTCCAGGCAGTCCTTGACTGTCAAACCCTTGGACGGGGCATCGAGGAATCCCAGAGAAGCACTCACTCCAAAACGCAACTGCTCGTGCTCGATGGGCACACTCAGGCTCGTTGCCACCTCAATTAATTTTGCACGTCCCACGGGGCGTTCGGGCGCGAAGATAACCGCGAATTCGTCGCCGCCGAGCCGGCCTATCACGGCATCGGGCAGCAACTCCCTGAGGCGTTTCGCCAAGGTGACCAGCAGCGCATCCCCAGCCCCATGACCCAGGGAATCATTGACGTCCTTGAATCCATCAAGGTCGATCATTGCCAGCTGCACACTGGCGTGCGCTGGTCCGGGCAAAACCTCTTCAAGCTTCCTCAAAAATGCCCTGCGATTGAACAGACCGGTGAGCGGATCCTCGGAGGCAAGCAGGCTCGTGCGCTCCACCAGTCGTTCGGACTGCTCGTGCCGCTGTGCCAATCGCCGGCGAGCGTGCGACAGTGCGAGGAAGTTGCCCTGATAGGAAAAGGCGACGCGAACGACGACCGCGAACACAACCGACTGGAGGATGGCAATCGCGTTACCGTTAGGATGCGGCCACAGGAAGTAAGCAACCGTGGACGGGGCAATGACTGAGCAAGCCACCAGTGATGCTGCGAATGGCGTAGCACCGAGGCACAGGATCGCGACAACTCCACTAACAACGCTCAGCACATGGACCATGTCCTGCTGATTTGTATCGCCATACGGATAAAGCGAGAGTGCCCAAGTGACGATAGTCAGCCCAATGATAGGGCTGAAAAGCTGGAGCTGGCGGATGCCTGCCCGAACTTGCGCAACTGTTGCTGTCATCCTCCGCGTTGACCGCCAATACACCAGCCGAGCCGAGATGAGCGCGGTGAATACGCCCGGGGCGACCAGCGACAGAACCACCGGTGCCGACGAGTAAAATCTCAAGGCACAGATCCAGATGGCTGCAAGGACCACCAGGTAGAGGGGAACGAGGCGGCCGGTCAGAAGCAGGATGGCCTCGTCCGCGCATCCGTCATTCTCGCGAGGCGCCAGCCGATAATCGATGCGTGCAGCATCCCGCAGCCATCGCTTGAGCCGGTTCACGTCCACAACTTGCTCGCTCGTTGAAAATCGGTGACGCAAGCTGGAGGCTCGCTGCCACCGATCGTGCCTTTCAGCAGCCAAGGGTTTTCTCTGGAACCAGGCGAGATTGCCCTGTGACCAGATGGTACAATGCCGCTTAACAACGCCTTCGAAATCCAGCCATTTCGGACCAATTGGGACACGCAGCACCGGAAAATTGCCTTGGCACGGACGTGAGCTCTTCCCGAGCCGGTCAGCGGCGTTAGGATGCCTCCATAGCTGCGCTCACAAGCGGTGCGTCATGCTTGTCGAGAGGGGCGCCCGCTAAGATCGACAAGCCAGTTCGTCGGGGAGTTCTATGAAAACGACATTAGCTTCTGCATTCTTGCTTACCGTTTCCTCTGTCGCGGTAGCTGCCGCCCCCTCGCCCGTCGTTCCTCGGCCTGACGCGATGAAAATGGAGGGTGTTCCTCAGGTCCCCCTCGCCCTTGCCGAAGCGACCCGCCCCTATCTCGAGTACAGGACAGCAAGCTTGGCTGGCTGGAACGCATCTGATCGTTCCATGCTCATCCAGACGCGCTTCGGGAACACGGCTCAGTTGCACGTCGTCAAAAGCGCCGGTGGCGCACGCCAGCAGATCAGCTTCGAGCAGGAGCCAGCTAACGGGAGCTGGTCACCTAACGGTGATGTTCTCCTCGTGAGCAAGGACGTCGGCGGAAGCGAATTCTACCAGCTGTATACGCTCAGTAATGGGCGGCTGCGCCTGCTGACTGACGGAAAAAGCCGCAACGAATTCGGGACCTGGAGCAAGGACGGCAGCCTGATCGGCTACTCGTCGACGCGCCGCAATGGCGCTGACAGCGACCTTTACGTGATGGATCCGCGCGACCCTTCGACCGATCGGCTCATGGCGTCGGTAAAGGGTGGCGGCTGGAACATCGAAAGCTTCACGCCCGACAAGAAGACCGCCATCGTCCGCCAAGGCATTTCAGCGACGAAGAGCAATCTTTGGCTGGTGGATGTCGCCACTGGCAAGCTCACGCCGCTGGGAAATCATTCCCGGGATATCGCGTTCGGGACGGTGAAGCTTGCCTCTGATGGTCGGGCATGGACCCTGAGCGATGAGCAGTCTGATACTCTGCGTCTAGGAACGATAGATCTGTCCTCCGGGAAGTTCGTCGCACGCAGCCCGTCCATGAAATGGGATATCGAAGAATTCGACATCAGCTCAGATGGCCGGACACTTGCCTTCCTCACGAACGAGGCCGGCGTAAGCCGGCTCTACCTGCTGGATACTGCCACAGGCTCTATCCGGCGCGTGGACGCTCTGCCTTCGGGTGTCGCGTCGAACCTCGAATTTGCTCCCTGGGGCGAGATTGGGCTGACCCTGTCTTCCGCCCGCATTCCGGCCGATGCCTTCGCCATCAATCCAACTACGCTCGCCGTCACCCGCTGGACGGAAAGCGAAACGGGCGGACTTGATGCCAAGCTAAACGTCGAGCCTGAACTCGTTTCTGCTCGGAGCTTCGACGGAGAGCCAATTTCCGGTTTTCTCTATCGCCCCGACCCGGCGAAATTCCCCGGTAAACGGCCGCTGCTTATGTGGATCCACGGCGGCCCGGAAAGCCAGGCGCGCCCTTCCTTCCTCGGTCGCTACAACTACCTCATGAACGAGCTTGGCATCGCGATGTTTTACCCGAACGTTCGCGGGTCCTCTGGCTACGGAAAGCGGTTCATCAGCCTCGACAACGGTCCCTTCCTCCGAGAAAACTCGGTCAAGGACATCGGCGCGCTCCTAAGCGTACTAAAGAAAGACGAGAGCATTGACGCTTCGCGTATCGCCCAGACGGGGCGCTCCTATGGCGGCTATATGTGCTACGCCAGCGCGATCTTTTATCCGGCTGACTTCAAAAGTGCCAACTGCGTCGTCGCCATCTCCGACTTCGTGACCTTCCTCAAGAACACGCAAAGCTACCGGCGGGATCTTCGCCGCGTTGAATATGGCGACGAGCGGGACCCCAAGCAGCTGGCTCAGTTCAAGAAGATCGCTCCCATGGCGCGCATCGGCGAGATCAAGATGCCGCTCTACATCGTCGCAGGTGAGAACGACCCACGTGTTCCTGCATCAGAGGCAAGGCAGGTGGCAGCTGCGGTGAAGCAAAGCGGCACGCCGGTCTGGGTCTCCATTGCTGCCAACGAGGGCCACCAATGGGGCAAGAAAGAGAATGTTGACTACCAGTTCTGGACCGACCTGCTCTTCTGGCAGCAAACTTTGCTGGGACAGCCCGCGAATTGAGAGTTTAAAACTGCACCTTCCTCGTGGAGGTGCGGCTCTTCACTGACATCTCTACTGGCGCTTTTCGCGCAACCGGTACGCGCCATTCCGCGCCTGCGTAGAGCCGTTTGGCCGGCAGCGTTTCGCATTGCGTGGGAGCGCTGCACTGCTTGCCTTCGATGAGCTCGACGCTCTCGTTGCCGTCGTTTTTGACGATCAGGGTCGATCCTTCCCAGCGGCCACTAACCTGCGACTGCGAGTTAGCGGGCCGGACGAGTGCGAGAACGTCGTAACCGACCAGAACCTTCAGGCCTGACTGGTCCTTGGCAAGTTCGCCGACGACCGGCTTCACCGTCACTCGATAGACGCGTTCGCGCTCAAGGCTTTTCCCGAGGGCCGCAATCCTGATGAGCTTATGCTGTCCCGGCTCAAGAATAAGCCGGTTCGGAGATACCAGGAGACCCAGCTTTTCGGGATTGCTTTCTTCGCGGCGGTGCTCGGCGGCAAGACCTGCGCCGACAATTTCGGCTGGCGTTACGGAGACGAAGGCACGCTCCTCGCCGTTGTTCCAGATCTCGATGTCCTGTCGATGGGCCGCGCCCGACCCCAGGTCCACGATCAGCTGGCTCAGAACGATCTCTGCTTGCGCTGGTTGAGCTGACATCAAGGCCGGAACAGCAGCAGCGATCCAGACCCAGCGCTTCTTCATCATCGACACTGAATATCTCCTACCGCCTGATACGCCTCGGCGGTTAACTTTGGCATTGTGACGCGGCATTGACCGGAACCCTCTGATTGAAGCGTGATATCGTCGCCATCTCGGGTGTCGATTTGGAAATAGCCTTCGTCATTCGATTGTCCCACGCCGTATTTTCCCTGCAACAGAGCGTTACGAATGGGGCTGCCGTCGCGGTTCAGCAGACGGCCGTAAGTCGTCTGGACAGTCGCGGCATCCCAGTGGAGCTTGGCGACGGATCCTGGAAACAGGGTAACCCGGCGTGCCGAAGCATCGTAATTCGACGCCGTAGCTCCCGCCTGGCGAATGCGGACATCATAGCGCCGGTACGGCGTAAGAAAGAGCGCAGTCTTCTCCCCCGCCGCTACCTTCGCGACCGTCGCATCGTTGACTAAAACGTCGAACATTGCGTCTGAATCCTGGGCCGCGACGCCTACAAGTACAGCGCTCTCGTTGATGTTCCGGCCACCGACCTCGAAGTCCGTGCCGCCAGCCACAGCGCCCGTGGTGATCGACAGGCCATACTGGGTCGAGCCCGAGAAATCGTGCAGGAGATCTGCGCGCCCTACGCCATAAGGTGTGTACAGCGATCCCGAGGCCCGGGCAGCCGTGGATTCCACCGTGCGGTCAATTCCTGCCCCAAGGGTGTAGCGACCAAGAGCGCTGGCTTCCTCGGACCACTCGGCATCGATCGTGCCGACGGCGCGCGAGCGGGATTGCCCATTCTTAAAATCCTGCCAGCGGTTGCCGGCGGCTCCAGTCACGGCAAGGCCTCCACCCGCCACCATGAAGCGAATGCCGACATAAGCAGAGGCCGCATGGCGCGTCTTCTGTGCGTCGCCTTCGAGGCGCATCTGAAGCCGCTTCTTCTGAAAGAAAAGCCAGTCGAAGCTCGGGCCGATGCTGAATTCGGACTTCGATCGGTCAGTATCGTAGAATGACGCAAACAGTCGGAGATTAGCGGCGCCCAGCCTAACGCCTACAGTAGCATTCATCTGCAGATAGTCATTCCCCGGGCGGAAGATTCCGTCATCGCCTCCGGCATCGAAGCCAGTGCCATCATAGGATCCCGGGATCAGCGCCCCCTTGCCAGCGCCCCACACCTTACGAAGGTCAAAGCTGAGATGGGCCGGACCAGTCCCGGTCGTGCTGACCTGGGCAAGGCCTCCAACATCTCCGGACGTCGATACAAGCCCACCCAAGCGAACCCGGGCATGCCGTGTCAGATAGTATAGGCCAGCTTCGCCCAGCGCTTTCTTTTGGGTGCCAAGTACGGTCCCGTCGATCCCGAAATTCCTCGACAGCCTCCTCGCCAGCCCAGCCTGGTAATAGAAGGTATCCGTGACGTGGATCGGCTTGCTGCGCCGGGTTGGCGCCAGCATGCCGGCATATGCCTGGAACACGGTTTGCCCGACCGGAGCAATACGGGCGTCCTTGATGAAAAAGCGCTGCTCCTCGCGAACCCCTCGCCCCGGCTCACGAATTTTCAGCACGATCGGATAGGATCCCTCGGGTAGCGTCGAAGTATCGAGTAACTGGTTTCCGGCATCGAGAACCTGCGAACCAATAAGCCGCCCATCGATCAGAACATCGATCTGCGATGATTGCTGCAGGAAAAGTGCAATGGGCGTCCCAATGAGTTGATCGCGTTCCACTCGGGTATCAAACTGCGTCGCTGCGCCCATGCCCACGATCCGCGTCCGTCCGGTCAAGCCCGTGCCGGGCGCCCAGAACAATCCGCCGGAATATCGACGGTCAGGGCGATCCATCTCGACCAGCATGTCGTCGACCACGAGGCCGTACTCAGAAGAGTAGCTGTTATTCGTTTTGAAGCGGCTACTCCCGAGCCCAATCAAGGTTCGGCTCTGCAGGTTGTAGATCGGCTCGCCACCGAAGTTGCCGGAGACTGCTGCTCCAAAGGAGTTGACGATACCGACGCCATTGGACGTTGGTTCGAGATAGGCCGCTTTTGAGGAGCCAGCGGCCCGAAGAAGGCTCTGGTTGACGAAAATGTCCGCGCGGAACTGGTCCTCGCTGAAGATGACGCCGACGTCCTGGGGATGCAGAATTCCGCAGTTGCGGCTATTCATTTGCGAGCAGGCCACACTGCTGTTCGTGCGAAGGTCCTTTGCGAAAAAGGGGCTCAACGTATCTGGCTCGGCATAATCCTCGAGCAGCTTGGCCACGGCCACCGGATCCGCAAAACGCAGGTAACCGGGCTGAACATGGGCTCTGGCCTCTCCAAGCCGACGTCCACCGAAAAACACGTCTACGACGAGGTCGCGTGGTCCCTGGAGCTCCGAGAAACCGTCTGGTGCCGATGCGACAATTGAATATTCCGCACCTGCTTTTGCAGGCGCAGACGAAAGCGCGGCCAAGGCGACCGCGCACGAGAGGGTGATCCGTCGAGGCATCGCAGCTGCGATCACTCGGGCGCCACGATCAGGGTCAGCGTGCCGCTGTAAGAGCCCGCAGTAGCGCTCGACAGCGAGGCGCTGGGCAGCACAACGATGAGACTGGCGGTCGTTGGCGGGCCATTACCGCACGTTTGGTTCTGAGCGTTCGTAACCTGATTGGTTATCGGCGTTCCAGCGCTCAGCAGGGTTCCGTTGGTCTGACCAGGCTGGCTGTTCCAGCGTACTTGGTACGGGAGTTGCCACGAGCCATTCATTAAGGAGAACGAGCCTCCCGGACCGGAACCGGTCGCAGTGATGCTGTAATCACTGCCGCTTCCGTTTGCCCACACGCAAACGCTTTGGCTATTAATCGCATCCGCCGCCAGATTGTTGATGGTGCCGAAGTTAACGTCGGTAAGGTTAGTAATGCGTACGCGTTGCGCTGATGCCATGGTTCCGCTGGCTAGGAGCACAGCCCCCAGTGCTACTTTGGCAATCCGATACACGCCCCGCTCGCCGCTGAAGCGAAGAGGGACACGCGATGGCCGTGCCTTGCAAAGAAGACGATCGAACACCCGCGTGTCCCTTTTCCATTATTCCGGGGCGACCAGCAGGGTCAGCGTTCCGGAATAGTTGGTCGACGCTGTCATCGCCTGGAGGTCAGGGGCGCCAATACGAACGATCAGGCTCGCAGTGTCAGCCGGCCCGGGGGCGCAATTCGCGTTAGTGGCACTGGACGTCAGACCAGTAAGGGCAATCGTCGTTGCAAGAGCCGAACCGGATGTTTGCCCGGAGGTGCTGGCCCACTCGACTGAGTAAGGAACGACTGGCAGCGCACCGCTTGCAAGGGTGAAAGCACTGCCCGCCCCACTGCCCGTTGCCGTCAGGCGGTAACCGCGCGTGGCCGTGTTACTCCAGACGCAGACATTCTGCGCATTGACCGCATCGACCGAAGGGTCGGAACCAGTCAGGTCGATGTCGGTAAGATTGGAGATGCGCACGCGAGGCGGAACGGACGCATTGATCGTCACGCTCCCTTGCGAGCTCGCCCCCATAGTTCCTTGCGTCGACGCCTGCGCTACTCCGGACGAACCCATGAGCAGAGCGGCAATCACGCACCTTTTAACGGTCGCCGGCATGTGAAAATTCCTCTTCCTTGCGAAAAGGTCCAAAATGGACGAAACCGGGTTAAGCGAAGGCGGTTAAATTTCCGTCAACAGACCTCGGTGGGACCGAGTTTTTAAAATGCGTTAACGTCGCGTTTTCCATGGTGATCGGAAGAGAAACGTCCGGAACGGATAGTTAGTTAATTCCGGCCTCACGCTAGCCGCTCACTTCTGTTCGTTGAATCAGGCGGAGGGGAAGCGGCGATGCTAGACCGCAAACGGCAAATCATCGGCCAGGTTGCCTTAGCGGTTACCATCGCTACCGTGCCGCTGGCACATGCTGACGCGAGGCAGACCGACCAAAACGTTGATGGCCTTGGCCCAACGTCATCGCAACAGGCGCGAATAACGCTCTCAGTAGCGCCGATCTTCAAACCACGCCTTCATGACAAGGAAGTTGGCAAAGCAAGCAACATCCTGTGCCTAAGCTCGAACGTCGACGCGCGAACCTTTGACCTGCTGATTGCGACATCAGCGACAGCGGGGCACGCGCAGGTGGCTACAGCAGGCACCGTGTCGATCGATGGATCCGCAGCTTGCGTGAGCTTGGCCGATCTACCCCGCTCAAGCTCGGGCAATCTAACCCATCAAACGATCATAGTTTCGCCTCGCTAATCGATGCGTACAAAGTACGTCAGGACAGCCCGGGCGTTAGCAAGGTGAACTTCGGGATCTGGACGTCGAGAAGTGCACCAGTTCCATCGACTAGGCGATAGCTCCCACTCATAGTGCCAGTCGGCGTGTCCAATGGGCAGCCAGAGACGTAGTCATAGCTCTCTCCGGGCAGGATGACGGGCATATCGCCTACGACGCCTTGACCACGGACCTCGTGGGCGTTCCCCCGTCCGTCCAGTATACGCCAATGCCGCTCGAGCAGTTGCACGACCGCACTGCCATCGTTTTCAATGCGAACATGGTAAGACCAAAACCACCTGCCCTGCTCCGGCGACGATTGTTCGGCCAGATAACTGACCGCAACTCTCACGGTGATGTCGCCAGTAACGGCGGAATAAGGGAAAAGTAGTGAGAGCGCTTCGGCCATGGTTAACGCTTTGCGTGAAATCCCGGCGTGCGCAAGAGAGCGCCTCAATTGCCGGCGGCGCGTTTCATCCGGTCGACAAGCCGGGCGCGCGCCTCAGCGACCGTGACAGCGCGGTCTGTAATCACGTCCCGGAGAAGGAAATGCCCCGTGAGAGCCATGCCCTCCAGAATATCATGCCATGACGCCATCCCCCCCTCGAGGATGAAGCGAGGCATGGGGAGCAACTTGCCGGCATAGGGCGCGGCTTCGGCTCGAGAGACTGCCCTGCCCGACCTTGGACTGACTGCAACCAGGTCATCTGCATCGCCGGTTACAGCGCAACGAGCGATATCGAGGCCAAAACCAAGTTCCGCGAGGAGGAGAAGTTCGTACCTCACCATTGCAGCTCCCCAACCGCTGGCTGATGGCGCGGCTTCGATGGCAGCGAGCAATCCTTCCAGTGCCTGAAAAATTCGAGGGTATGCCTGTCCCTCGGGAAGACCTGTTGCCGTAAGAGCGCAGGCCCAGTCGATAGCCGCGGCGGCGAGAGGCTCCTGGAGCAAGGGCGCTCGGCTGTGACTCAATTCTACGCTCGCCTGCGCGAGCTGCGCCTCCGTCCTGGATGAGAGCTCAGCGACAACCTGATTGCCGGCCAGGAGCACCGGTCGGAGATTGCGTCCCCTCGCTCCACGCACATAGCCTGCCTGTAGCCCCATCTCGGGCGTCATCATCCTGACAATCGCTCCATGTTCGCCGTGCGGGCGGAGCGCCAGGATGATGCCATTCGTCGTCGTTCGCATTAACCCCTTGGATGGAAATAATCGTGGATCTGGCGCGCCATCGCCTTGCTGATGCCTGGCGCCCGCTCAAGATCTTCGAGAGCCGCGCCCTTGACGGCTCGCGCCGTGCCAAAATGCATCAGCAGCGCACGCTTCCTGTTGGGTCCAATACCCGGAACCTCGTCCAGTGTCGAAGTGGTAAGGCTTTTCGCCCGCTTGGCGCGATGAGTACCGATTGCAAAGCGATGCGCCTCGTCGCGAAGCCGCTGCAGATAGAAGAGCAGCGGCGCATTGGGGAGAAACGTCACTTCTCGACCACCCGGAAGATGGAAGACTTCCCGCCCCGCATTGCGATCCGGCCCCTTGGCGACGCCGACGACGGGCACATCCTGGATACCGGCATTCTCAAGGATTTCCCCGACCGCCGAAAGCTGTCCCTTCCCGCCATCAATCAGCAACAGGTCCGGCCACTCACCACTCGAACGGTCCGGATCCTCCTTCTCAAGCCGGGCAAACCGCCTCTCCAGCACCTCTCGCATCATGCCGAAGTCGTCGCCCGGCGTGATCCCTGACTTGATGTTGAACTTGCGATAGCTGTTTTTACGGAAACCCTCCGGCCCCGCGACAATCATCGCACCGGTCGCGTTGGTCCCCATGATGTGGCTATTGTCATAGACTTCGATCCGCTTCGGGACGTCGGGCAGTTCGAACACTTCGGCCAGTTCCCGAAGCAGCTTTGCCTGCGTCGTTGACTCCGCCAGCCGTCGATCGAGCGCTTCCTCGGCGTTGCGACGCGCCTGCTCGACCAGCTTCCGCCGGTCGCCGCGCTGCGGGCGCTGGAGCTCAACTCTGCGCTCGGCTCGCTCCGAAAGCGCCTCAGATACCAACTCGGCTTCAGGTAGTTCGCGGTCTAGCAGGATCCGTCTTGGCGGCGGCACGTCTTCGTAAAACTGCATGAGAAAGCCAGTCAGCACTTCGGCTTCCGGGACATCAGTCGTATGCGCCGGGAAGAAGCTGCGGTGTCCCCAATTCTGGCCGCCTCGAATGAAAAAGGCCTGTATGCACATCTGGCCGGCCTTGCAGGCCAGCGCGAATATGTCGCCGTCCCCCAAACCTTCGGCGTGAACCGTCTGGCTTCCTTGGATGTACGTAAGCGCTCGCAGGCGATCCCGATACACAGCGGCTAACTCGAAATCCTGCTTTTCGGCAGCCTCGGCCATCTGCTTTCCGAGGCGCGCCTGCACTCCGGTAGACTTCCCCGCGAGGAACAGCTTGGCGTCCTCCACGAGCTCACCATAATCTTCTTCGTTGATGCGCCCGACGCAGGGCGCCGAGCAGCGGCGAATTTGATAAAGCAGACAAGGCCGGTCCCGGTTTGCGAAAAAGCTGTCAGAGCAACTTCTCAGCAAGAACAACTTTTGCAGGGCATTTAGAGTGCTGGTGACCGAACCTGCACTGGCAAACGGCCCGTAATATTGCCCCTTCGTCCGTCTCGCGCCACGATGCTTTCGCACCTGCGGGAAAGCATGATCCTCACGCAGGAGAATGAACGGAAAGCTCTTATCATCGCGAAGCAGCACATTGTACGGCGGGCGAAACCTTTTGATGAGCTGCGCTTCTAGCAGCAGCGCTTCTGCTTCAGTCCTCGTCGTAACGATGGTCATCGATCGCGTCTGACTGACCATTCTCTGCAGGCGCTTCGGCAGCTTGGTGACCTGGGTATAGTTGGTCACCCGGTTCTTAAGTGCCCTCGCCTTGCCAACGTAGAGCACGTCACCCTTGGCATCCTGCATCCGATATACGCCCGGACGAACCGGCAGCGTTTTGAGGACGTTTCTGATCGCTTTGACGCCAGCTTCCAGATCAGGCACGTCGGAGCCGCGCACGGCAACGGTTGCGGCGTCTTCATTGAACCGCTCTTGGGAGCGGGGATGGTCTGGACGATCGGCCTTACTCACGAAAGCCGACTTAAGGCGTCGATCCGCTACGCGCTAGGCCGCGGCGCGCGCCTCCTCGCTGTCGCCCAGCATCCACTCAACGGCCATTCGGCTATGAATTGCGGTAGTATCGTAAACCGGCAGCACGTTTGCGCGAACGTCCACGGCCAGGCCGAGCTCGGTGCAGCCCAGTACAACGGCCTGCACTTTCTGCTTGCCAAGCTCGGTGATCAGCGTCTTCAGCTTGCGCTGGCTTTCCCTCACCACTCGGCCTGCTGCGAGTTCATCATAGATGATGCGGTCGACTTCGGTGCGCCACATGGGCTGCAGCTCGACAAGCTGGATACCCTTCGCCTCGTAACGCTCCCGGATGAAGGGCTGGGTCATCACGAACCGGGTGCCGAGCAAGGCAACACGCGTCCGCCCGTCCGCGCTGACCCGGTCCGCCGTCGCGTCGCCGATATGAAGAATGGGAAGTCCGGTTGCTTCTCCGATTTCTTGCGAAACCTTGTGAAGCGTGTTGGATGCCAGCAGTAGCCCTTGAGCTCCGCTCGCTTTTAGACGTTGGCCCGCTTCAACGGCCGTCCGGGCGACGCCCTCCCAGTCCTCTGCCTGCTGCATGGCCGCGAAGGGGGCTAAATCGAGGCTTTCGATCGCCAGAACAGCACTGTGGAGGCCACCCAACCTCTGGGCAACGCCGCGATTGATCTGCTCATAATAGAGAGCGGTTGAGGTCCAGCTCGTGCCGCCGATGATCCCCAGTTTCTTCAATGTTCAGGCCCCTTCCCCGGGCGCACCCCTGCCGCCGACGGGCTGGGGGCTTCAACCCAGAAACGATTCAGGCCTGCAAAGTAAAAGGAAAGCGTGGTTAACCCAAGGCTTTAACGATCTCTTCGACCATCTTTTTCGCGTCGGCGAGCAGCATCATGGTGTTGTCGCGATAGAAGAGTTCATTGTCGACGCCGGCATAGCCCACACCACCCATTGATCGCTTCACAAAAAGGACGGTCCGCGCCTTTTCAACGTCGAGCACGGGCATCCCGTAGATCGGCGATCCCTTGTCAGTTTTCGCAGCTGGGTTGGTGACGTCATTGGCGCCGATGACGAAGGCGACGTCGGCCTGCGCGAACTCGCTGTTGATGTCCTCGAGCTCATGCACCTCGTCGTAAGGAACATTGGCTTCGGCAAGCAGGACGTTCATATGCCCGGGCATCCGCCCCGCCACGGGGTGGATCGCATAGTCGACCTCCACTCCCTCTTTCTTGAGCAGGTCGGCCATTTCCCGCAGGGCATGCTGGGCTTGGGCGACGGCCATTCCGTAGCCTGGAACGATGATGACCTTATCGGCCTGCTTCATCAGGAATGCCGCGTCTTCAGCCGAGCCCCGCTTGTAGGGCCGATCAATAGCTTCTGCCGTTCCAGATGAAGCCACAGCTCCGAACCCACCGGCGATAACGCTGATGAAACTCCGGTTCATTGCGCGGCACATGATGTAGCTGAGGATGGCGCCCGAGCTACCGACGAGCGCGCCGGTGATGATCATCGCGCTGTTATGAAGCGTGAAACCCATCGCAGCGGCTGCCCAGCCCGAATAGCTGTTCAGCATCGAGATCACGACAGGCATGTCCGCGCCGCCGATCGGGATGATCAGCAGGAAACCGATCAGGAAGCTGAGCGCAACGACCGTCCAGAATATCCACGGTGCCTGGTCCTGCGTGAAGTAGGCAATTAGCCCCAGGATCGCGATGAGGGTGCCAAGGTTAATGACGTGCCGCAGCGGCAGAAGGATGGGCGCACCGCTCATGTTCCCGTTGAGCTTGAGGTAGGCGATCACGGATCCGGAAAAAGTGATTGCGCCGATGGCGACGCCAAGCCCCATCTCGACGCGGCTTACCTGCAAGATCGCGCCGGTTGCATCGACGATGCCGAATGCCTCCGGGTTCAGGAAAGCTGCCGCGCCAACCAATACAGCTGCCATGCCCACCAGCGAGTGAAACGCGGCCACGAGCTGCGGCATGGCTGTCATCTGGATGCGTCGGGCAATTAGTAACCCGATCCCGCCGCCGACGAGAATTGCCGCACCGATCTCCCACAGCGAGGCTATCTCATGCGTCGCAAGCGTGGTCGCGACGGCGATGGCCATGCCAAGCATGCCGAAACGATTACCGCGCTGACTACTTACCGGGCTGGATAGCCCCCTGAGCGCTAGGATGAAGCAAACACCGGAAATCAGGTATGCGAGGAGGACCCAAGACGGGACGGCCGCGGCCTCATGCATCGCGGCGCTC
This sequence comes from Sphingomonas edaphi, assembly GCF_003583725.1. Classification (GTDB taxonomy): domain Bacteria; phylum Pseudomonadota; class Alphaproteobacteria; order Sphingomonadales; family Sphingomonadaceae; genus Sphingomicrobium; species Sphingomicrobium edaphi. The sequence goes on from NZ_QXTF01000004.1 coordinate 118,857, forward strand.
CTTCTTCTTGTACATGGCCAGCATGCGATGAGTGACGGCAAAGCCGCCAAAGATGTTCACCGACGCCAGCGCCACGGCGATGAGCCCAAGCCACTTTGCACCAAGGCTCCCGCCTGCTGCTGCCGCTATCAGGGCGCCGACGATGATAACGGATGAAATCGCGTTGGTGACGGCCATCAAGGGCGTGTGCAACGCCGGCGTGACCGACCAGACGACGTAGTAGCCCACAAAGCAGGCGAGTACGAAGATCGACAGGATCGAGATGAAGTCCAAGGCGCCCCTCCCCGTTCAGTTGCGGATGTTGTGGCAAGGGGCAGCGCCATTGTCGAGGGCGGCCGGGAATCCTTCCAAGCTGGGGCGTTAAACGCTTTGAGGTTTCCGATTTGATAACCTTTTGGTGCGCATTCCCCATGGCTAGCTACGAAGGGAATCGTCAGACCATGGCATGGCTGCGCCGACGCGAAGGCAAGACCGGACCTGAGAGCCCGGCGAAGCTGCTCGCCTGGACCATTGGCCTTGGCTTGCTCTTTGGCGTCATCGGAGCGGGCGAATATGTGGAAGATCGCCTGCGGGTGGTGCGCAATCACATCAATGAACGGCCGGCAAGCGGCGAGATTGTCCTTGTCAGCATCAACGACAAGTCGCTTCGAGAGGTACATCGCTGGCCCTGGCCGCGCGACCAATATGCCCAGCTGATCACGCGCATTGACGCTGCCCAGCCCGCTATGCAGCTGCACGACATCATCCTTCCGGACCGAACCGAGCTCAAGCGAGACCGGGTCCTTGTTGCGGCGGCAGCAGAAAGCAACCATGTTTACTTTGCCGCGCTCAACCGGGCGGGGGCGCGCGAAGGCACAATTGCAGACATCCGGCCGTTTCCCGAACTGGAAGCCGTTTCCAGGGTCGGTTCGATCCTGATCAACTACAACTACGCTAACGAAATCTGGCGCATTCCGTATCGCACAGCGCTCAGCGATAAGTCAGTGCCCTCTTTCGCGGCCATCCTGGCGGGCAAAGAAAAGCCGAGCGACGAATTCTTTCGGATCGACTACACGTTCGACGTAAAATCGATACCGGTCGTAAGTGCCAGTGATGTTCTCGCAGGCCGCGTGCCTGCTTCATTCTTTAGAGGAAAGAAGGTCGTCGTCGGTACCGACGCAGAGCGGATCGGCGATCAATATCTAATACCAGGCCGCGGAAAATACGGCGGGGTCTACGTCCACATTTTTGCCGCGGAAACATTGCTCCGTGGATCGCCGATCGACCTCGGGTGGCTGCCCGGATTCATCCTCGCCGCTCTTCTCAGCGGTGCCGCCGTTTTCCTTAAAGGCCGCCGAGGCGCAGCTTGCCTTGCGACCGGGGTGCTGCTGCTCTTGGCTCTGCCGCTTATTGTTGAGCCGCAGCTTATATTCGTCGACGTGACCGCTGGCTTGTTTGTCGCGATTTGGACCGCCGCCGGATTGGGGCTGCGTTACGTGCGAAGCCGCGGATTGACCAACCCCGTTAGCGGCCTGCCCAATCTCGTTGCACTGAGGCGCGCAAAGCACGAACGCGACCGCGCCATTATTGTCGCTCGCGTCGTAAACTATCCGCAGATTGTCTCGACGCTGTCGCTCGCTAACGAGCGGCATCTGGCTCAACAGATCGTCTCGAGGCTTAACGTCGGGTCCGAAGTTGACCGGGTGTACCAAGGCGACGAAGGAATCTTCGCATGGACCGTGCCTGCAGGGACAGCAATCGGTCATCACATCGAGGCACTTCACGCTCTATTTCGAAGCCCAGCAAAAATCGCCGGGAAGCCAATTGATGTCGCCGTTAGCTTTGGCGTCGAAATTGGAAGCGGCCGATCGATCGCTAATCGCTTGGGCAGCGCACTCGTCGCGGCAGACGAAGCGACGGCCGAGGGGCTGCGTTGGAAATATCATGATCCAGAGCGCCTCAAGGACGCCGAATGGCGCCTCTCACTTCTCAGCCAGCTCGACCAGGCGATCGACGACGGTCAGGTTTGGGTCGCGTACCAACCGCAACTTGATCTTCGCACCAACACAATACGCGGTGCTGAAGCACTGGCTCGCTGGACACACCCCGAGAAAGGCCCAATCAGCCCGACCGAGTTCATTGCAGCTGCTGAACAAAATGACCGGATCGAAAAGCTAACTCTTTTTGTGCTGGACACCGCAGTGGCTGCGGCCGCGCGGCTCAACCAAGAACATTCGACATTCGACATGGCGGTCAATCTTTCTGCGCGAATGCTGACCGACAAGACCCTCCCATCGAAGGTGAAGGCAATTCTGGACCGGCACAAACTCGATCCGAAGCGGCTGACCCTAGAGCTCACGGAAACCGCTACACTCGCAAGTGCTGGAGATCTTGCTTCCCTTTTCGGCCTTCGCGACCTGGGCGTGCGGATCTCGATCGACGATTACGGCACCGGCCTCTCAACACTAGAGTATCTCAAGAAGATTCCGGCCGACGAGATCAAAATCGATCAGACCTTCGTGAAGTCGATGCGCGACCACCGGAGCGATCTGGTAATGGTTCAGTCCACGATTGTGCTCGCTCACTCCCTGGGCCGCACCGTGGTCGCGGAAGGCATCGAGACCCGTGAAATACTCGACATGCTCATCGCGATGAAATGCGAAGTGGGTCAAGGCTTTATCATTGGCCGCCCAAGCAGTCTTAACGATTTGATTAAACGGCTACTTGCTGAGCGAAAGCGACGCGCTGCATGATTTGGTAAATGCGTTGCTAACCATTTCGATTAAGGTTAACGTCCCCGTCATCGGTGCGAGTCGCCGTGTAACGACAGGGGACGACCATGAAGTACAAGAAAGCGCGCCCGACCCGTGGGCTCTGGAGCTGGCTTTTCGGTTCTGGCTGGGGCGGCGCCGGCAGCGGCGGCTAATAATTTTCGCTGAAAAGCGGTATTTTTCAGCTCTTTAGACGATCTGCGACTCTGGCGCGGATCGTCTTTTAGCGTGTACTAAGTTTGAGTTTGGCGCTGCTGGAATAGCGCATGCCCCCTGCTATCCAGGAGGCCATCAATCATCGCGCAGCGTAATCGTTACTGCTAAGGTTTGATTCGGTCGTGAACGACCTGTCCGCCGTTCGTGAGGCGGATCGCCTTAACCAACTCGTCGTCATCGGGCAGTTTAAGCGCGGACGCTTCCTTGTCCCAGAATGCTAGGAGGAAGTTCGCCAGATTTCGGGCGAACAATGCAGACGCATCGGCCGCAAGCGTGCGCGCCAATTGCACCGCGCCCACAATCTTGACGCCGTGACGGTCCACGACCTCGCCTGCAACGCACCCTTCGACATTGCCGCCCGCTTCGGCCGCAAGGTCTACAATGATGCTGCCGGGCCGCATCGACGCAATCTGCGCATCGCTGATTAGCCGCGGCGCTGCCCGGCCCGGGATCAGGGCCGTCGTGATCACAATGTCCTGCTTGGCGATATGGCCAGAAACCAGTTCGGCTTGGGCCGCCTGATACTCAGGGCTGGTTTCACCGGCATAGCCGCCCTGCCCTTCACCCTCGATGCCTGCCACGCCTTCAACGAAGATCGGCTTGGCTCCAAGTGACTGGATCTGCTCCTTGGTCGCCGACCTCACGTCTGTCGCACTAACCTGCGCGCCAAGACGGCGTCCGGTCGCAATGGCCTGCAAGCCCGCAACGCCAACACCCATTACGAACAGCTTTGCCGGACTGACCGTCCCAGCTGCCGTCATCATCATCGGGAAAGCCCGGCCGTAAAGCGACGCTGCGTCCACGACGGCCTTGTACCCCGCAAGGTTGGACTGGGACGAAAGGATATCCATGGACTGCGCGCGAGTGATGCGGGGCATCCACTCCATCGCTAGCGCCTGCAAACCGGCGGCCGCATAGGCTTTAACGTCGTCTGTCCGCCGCGTGGGATCGAGTGCACCGAGCAGGATTGCTCCCTGCTTGGCGCCCTGAAGCGATCCCGGCTCGGGCCCCATGATGCACAGGATCGCATCCGCATCTTTAAGCACGGCATCGCGGGCGCCAACGGTGGCACCTGCGGTATCATAATCGCTGTCGGCGATTGAGGCGCCCTCACCGGCGCCTTGTTCGATCGCGACCTCGATTCCCAGTGCGGTGAATTTCTTCACCGTCTCCGGGATGGCGGCAACGCGGGTTTCCGCGCTGCCTTCCTTGAGGAACGCGATCTTCAACCGGGAACCCTAGTTCGCGATGACGTAGATGACGATCGCGGTGACGATCACAGTCGCAATCGTTCCGTATTTCAGCAGCTTGATAAAGCCAGCATAGTTACGGTTGTGGGCCGGATAGTCCATCTCGGTTGCGGTCGGGTGGCCTTGATCAGCGGCCATACTGGAATCCCCTTGGTAAGAATTGTTGGCCGGGTCTTAACAAGACCGCCGCCGAGGCCCAAGCGCCTTTTTTCTTCGCGCTTAACATCAGCTTTACACCTTTGGGCTAAACCCTTGCCATGCGCGAGGAAGTTCTCCGTTCGCTGTTGCTGGTTGATGCCGATGCCAATGAGCGCCGGCAACTCTCTGCATTTGCGTCCCGGGCCGGCTGGACGATCGTCGGCGCCGCTTGCGCCGAGACCGCTGTCGGGCTCCTGCAAGGTCCTCACGGCCGCGAAGTGCGCGCAGCGTTGCTATCAAGCTGGAACGATCAACAAGGCCCTGCGCTGATCGCAGCCTTGCGACAGTGCCGTCCTGGCCTTCCCGTTATCGTCCTTGCCGAAGGCGGGTCAATTGCACTCGCCGTCGATGCCATGCGCGCTGGTGCGTCCGACTACCTTGCCAAGCCCATTGCGCCGGACCGGCTGCTTGACGCTCTCTCGTCGCACGCCGATCGCCGCCGCGCGGTCGGCGAACTGGCGCCTATCTCTGAAAAAATCGCACCGGACATCCCGCTCGATCAGCTGATCGGATCTGCCCCGGAATTCCGTGCTGCGCTGGCAGTGGCCGCTAAAGCCGCCCGCAACCGTCTTCCTATCTTGATCATTGGCGAAGCGGGTACTGGCAAGGAAACAATGGCCCGCGCCATCCATCACGCCAGCCTTCGCTCGCGGGGGCCCGTAGTGCAAATCGACTGTAAGTCAGTCCCCGCGAACATCATCGACAGCGAGCTTATGGGGCACGTACCCGGAGCATTCCCGGGCGCATTTGCCGAGCGCGTCGGGCGCATCGTGGAGGCAGACGGCGGAACCCTGCTCCTTGACGAGATCGGAGCGCTTCCTAGAGAAACCCAGGCTCGTCTCGACCGCGTCCTCGCGACAGGCGAAGTCCGGCCAGTAGGCTGCAATGGTTCGCACTCCGTCGACATTCGATTGATTGCCACCTCCAGTCGGCCGCTTCCCGACGACTTCGATGCAAACCTTGCAGAGCGGATTGGAGCGACGACGGTGACTCTTCCCCCGCTTCGCGATCGAAGCGGAGATATCCCGGGTCTTGTTCGACACTTGCTCACGCGCTTTGCCGAGGAACCCGGCATGGGCTCGCTCTCGATCAGCAATGACGCGCTAGCAGTCCTAATGCGCTACGGCTGGCCTGGAAACGTCCGGCAACTCGCCGGCGTGCTGTTCCGGGCGGCCTTGCAGGCGAGCGGCAACTCGCTCACCGCCGAGGACTTCCCGCACATCGCGATCCAGTCGCGTTTCTCTGGTCGGCGAAGCGACGTTTCTCCGGACATCGGCAAGACTTCAACAGAAGCGGCGGTCTCCGGTGGGCAGGGCGTGACGCTCTATCGCCAGGACGGGCATCTGCGCACGCTTGAAGAGATTGAAGCCGATATCATCCGGTTGGCGATCGGCCACTATCGCGGCCGCATGACCGAAGTCGCGCGTCGTCTCGGGATTGGGCGCTCGACCCTTTACCGCAAACTGGGCGAACTCGGCATCGACACCGCGGCCTAACGGCGGGGCGTCAGCGCGGCGTCCCTAAGACCTCTCCAGACCTTCAGTGCCTGCACCGTCTCCGGTACGTCGTGCACCCGGACAATCTGCGCCCCCTGCTCGACCGCCTTCAAGGCGAGCGCGATACTGCCCGCCAGGCGCTGATCGGCTGGAGCCTCTCCTGAAAGTGCACCAATCATCCGCTTGCGGCTTGCGCCAAGGACGATTGGACAGCCGAGGCCATGAAAAAGAGCCAGGCCGTTCATAAGTTCGAGATTGTGAGCGACGGTCTTCCCAAAGCCAATGCCCGGATCCACGAGGATTTTGGTCCGCGAGATCCCGGCATTTTCAGCTACAGTGATGCGCTCTTCGAGCCACTTGAATACCTCGACCAGTACGTCGTCATATCGGGGCGCATCCTGCATTGTCGTGGGATCGCCCTGATGATGCATAAGGACAACCGGGACACCGGACTTTGCGGCAACGTCAGCTGACTGCGGATCCCAGAGCAATGCTGACACGTCGTTGATGATGTGAGCACCTGCTCCAACGGCCGCGGACATGACGCCGGACTTGCGAGTATCGATGGAAACAGCGTTTCCGCCGGCCGCCAGTTGCTGAATTACCGGCAGGACGCGCTCTATTTCGTCGCCCTCCCAGAGTTCACTTGCACCTGGACGCGTGGATTCTCCGCCGACGTCGATAATCGCGGCGCCTTGTGACGCCATGACGGCGCCAGCCTCAGCCGCAGCGGAAGCATCGACATACGATCCGCCGTCCGAGAAGCTGTCAGGAGTGGCATTGATGATGCCCATGACCTGCGGCTGATCGAGCCTCACCGTCCGCTCACCCAATTGCAGCGGAGTACGATTGGCCGTGATGCGCTGCCAATCCGTGTTCAGCGCATCATCGAAGCGACTTTCGATGCCCTCCACCGGCACCAATTCGCGCGAACCGTCCGCATGGATCAGTTCAACTTGAGCAAACCAGTTCAGCCCCCCAGCGAGCCGGGCGACCTTTCCATCGTGGCCGAACGGGGAATCGACGAAGCCCGTAGGCCGGATAAGCGTGCGCATAGGTTGCTATAGCGCGGCGAGATGCTTTTGCCGCAACGCATCGATCGGCTGCAATTTGCCGGCTTCCTCGACATGCCAGAAGGTCCAGCCATTGCACGAGGGAGCTCCCTGCAACGCTGCACCGATCTTGTGAATTGACCCAGCCTGTCCATCGCAGCTGATCGAGCCGTCGGCATTCACGTTCGCAGTCCAGCGACGCTTTGAATCCGTTAGCTTGCTGCCCGCCGGAACCATGCCGCTCTCCACCAGCAGTCCGAAGGCTACGCGCGGAGCGGAGCGTTTGTCGGCCATGACGGTCATTGCGCTTTCATCGAGCGGCAGGGTGGCGTCGATCCGGTTGCGTGCCACCTTCACATATTTGCGCTCGCGCTCGATGCCGATCCACTTGCGTCCAAGGCGACGGGCCACCGCACCGGTAGTCCCCGTGCCGAAGAATGGATCGAGCACGACATCCCCGGGCTTCGTGCACGCCAGGAGAATTCGGTAGAGGAGCGATTCAGGCTTCTGGGTCGGATGGGCCTTCTCGCCATTCTCGTCCTTGGCCCGCTCGCCTCCGCCGCAAATTGGCAAAAGCCAGTCAGAGCGCATTTGAAGGTCGTCGTTGAGCGCCTTCATCGCCCGGTAGTTGAAGGTGTACTTGGCCTGGCCATCCTTCGCGCACCAGATGAGCGTCTCGTGCGCATTGGTGAAACGGGTGCCGCGGAAGTTGGGCATGGGATTGGCTTTGCGCCAGACAATGTCGTTCAGGATCCAGAAGTCCGCGTCCTGCAGAATCGAGCCGACGCGATAAATGTTATGATAGCTGCCGATCACCCAGATCGTCCCGTCATCCTTTAGGATGCGGCGCGCCTCGGCCAGCCATTCGCGGGTAAAGTCGTCGTAAGTCTGGAGACTCTCGAACTTGTCCCAGTCGTCATCGACTGCGTCGACGCGCCCTCCCTCAGGACGGAAAAGGTCGCCTTGCAACTGCAGGTTGTAGGGCGGATCGGCGAAAATCATGTCCACCGACTTGTCCGGCAGGCGAGCCATCTCTGCGATGCAGTCGCCTTCGAGGATGGTATCGACGGGAAGTTCCTTTACCTTCTTGGGACTGGTGCGCGGGCGCGAACGCCCAAGGCTCTCCGTGACCGGCGCGATCATGTTCATGACTATCTTGTCCCCTTTGCTCCCATCCTCGATGAGTCAGCGCGGACTCGCGGTCAAGAAGGCGTCAACCATGACGCTCCCGTCGCCCGGGAGAACAAAAGGAATCCGGCGACGCCCAGACCACAATATGTTGAGTCCAAGCAGAAACTCCGGACTCAACCCCTAGTGGTGTGACTCAGAAGACTCTGGGCCAAATTTATTCAATCGAAAGGGTTATCGTTCCCTCGAGCCGCTCTCGCACACGCCCGAAGCTGCGCCGATGAAGCGGCGTAACTCCGAGCGCATCAATTGCGCGAATGTGCGCCGGTGTCGGATAGCCCCGGTTCGTCTCCCAGCCATAGCCTGGATAGGACTGGGCGTGGTCCGCCATGATCCGGTCGCGTGTGACCTTGGCGACGATAGACGCGGCTGCAATCGATCGGCACTTGGCATCCCCGGCAACGATCGCCTTCGAAGGACGCTGCCAGCGCGGGGTGGCGTTGCCATCGACCAGCACCCAGGCCGGCTCGAAACCAAGAGCCTCGACGGCGCGGGTCATGGCCAGCATTCGGGCCCAATAGATGTTGATCTGGTCGATCTCTTCGACCGAGGCCATGCCAACCCCGATCCGGGCGACCTTCTGCAGCCGGCCGTAGATGGCTTCACGGGTTTCAAGGTCGAGCTTCTTGCTGTCGTCGATCCGGCGCGGAAATTTTTCGCGGTCGAGGACGACTGCTGCCGCGACAACTGGGCCTGCCAGAGGTGCGCACCCTGCCTCGTCCACCCCCGCCAACGGCATGGGATATGGTAGCTCAAGCTTGAAACAGGGCCGCTTCATCGATCGTGATGATTATCGAGCGCTTGGCGCGGCGGCCAGTAGCACGTTGAAAATTTTGTGGATTAGTCGGTGAGCCGCCACGGCGGGAAGCGCCGCGCTTCGCCCGCGCGATACATGAAAATCGTGTTGCCCGACGGATCGCGCAGCCGCGCCTCGCGCCACATCCAAGGCTGATTGCGGGGTCCGTGCTCGAATGGAATCCCTGAGCGGGCGAGCCGCTCCACTCGTTCATCGAGATCATCACATTCGAAATAGATTGCGACCGTTTCGCCGATCTCGGCTTCCGGATCGCACTGGACCGAGAAAGTGGCAGCGCCAGCTTCAAATCGGGCATACTGATTTTCCGGGCTGTCGACGATCTGCTTGAGGCCGAGCCGGGAATAAAAGTCGACCATCTTGGGATAATCTTTGCCGGTCACGGTGACCTGGTTGAGGCGCAACCCCAATCCGGTATCGAGCCGGACGGCCTGCTGACCGAGGGGGCCATGCCCCTTTCCCAGCCCCGGAGCTTCGTGCAGCGCCATGCGCACAAAGAGCCTCGCCCGCTCCACGGCTTGCGAGAGAGAAAATCCCGCACCAAGATAAAAGGCGATCGCGCTGGCTAGCGTACAGCCCGTCCCATGTGTCGAACTGGTCTCGATGCGCTGGCCTTGCCAGCTGGTCATATTATCTTCTTCGATGAGCGCGTCTGCGAGAGCGTCGCCCTCTTCATGGCCGCCCTTGATCAACACGGCCGAGCGATGGTCCGAGACAAGCTTCAGGGCGCCGGCGACCTCGTCCTCTTCACCGGTGAGCCTGCGAAGTTCCGGCAAGTTGGGCGTTGTGATCGTCGCGACGTCCATCAGCTTTCCGAACGCCGCGATCGTTTCATCGTCGGCGAGCGTCGCCCCGCTGGTCGCAACCATGACGGGATCGAACACGATCGGCACATTTTCAAGGCCAGCGAGCCGTTCGGCGATGTGTCGTGCCGTGAAGGGCGAGCCAATCATGCCGATTTTCACCGCGTCCACGCCGATATCGGCGATGACCGCGTCGATCTGCGCGAGCACCGTTTCGGTCGGCACCGTGTGAACGGCGGTCACACCTTGCGTATTCTGGGCCGTCACCGCCGTGATCGCCGTCATGGCATGCCCACCAAGCATGGTGACCGTCTTGATATCGGCCTGGATGCCTGCCCCTCCGCCCGAATCGGAGCCGGCGATAATCAGGATACGAGGCGTCGTCGCTGTCATGAGCAACGGCTATAGCGGCAAATGCTTAAGCAGCCGCAACTGCCTCACAAATTCGGTCCACCACCCGTTCGACCAGATCCGGATCGTCACCTTCGGCCATGACGCGAATTAGCGGCTCCGTTCCAGACTTACGGATTACCAGCCTTCCACGGTCACCCAATTCACTTTCAGCGCCCGAAATCACGGCTTTGACGCCATCATCTTCCAACGGCGCGCCGCCGCTGAACCGCACATTCTTTAAGAGCTGGGGAACCCGCTCGAAGATGTGCAGCACCTCACTCGCAGGCTTGCCGCTCTCAACGATTGCCGCCAGCACCTGGAGCCCCGCAACCAAGCCGTCTCCGGTCGTCGCATAGTCGCTCAAGATGATATGGCCCGACTGTTCACCCCCAACGTTGCATCCGGTCTTCCGCATCCCCTCGAGCACATAGCGGTCACCCACTGCGGTCCGATGAAGTGCCAATCCCTCGCCCGTCAGCTTCCGTTCCAGCCCCAGGTTCGACATGACCGTTGCGACGATGCCGTCGCCGCGAAGCGACCCCCGTCCCTTCTGCGACAAGGCGATGAGCGCCATGAGCTGGTCGCCGTCGACCAGTTCGCCATGTTCGTCGACCACGATCAATCGGTCCGCGTCACCGTCCAGGGCAAGCCCAAGATGGGCACCCGAAGCAACGACCGTTTCGCGCAGGACATCAGGAGCCGTTGAGCCGCAACCCTCGTTGATGTTCAGGCCATTAGGCTTGGTGCCGAGCGCGACAACTTCAGCGCCCAATTCCCAGAGCGCTTCGGGCGCGACGTGATAGGCAGCGCCATTCGCGCAATCGACAACCACTTTGAGGCCATCGAGCCTGAGATGATCGGGAAACGTCGACTTGGCGAAGTGGATGTACCGGCCGCGTGCATCCTCGATCCGCTTGGCGCGGCCGATCTTGGGCGCGTCGATCAGCACCGCCGGCTCGCCGATCATCTTCTCGATTTCCATCTCGGCAGCGTCGGACAGCTTGTAGCCGTCGGGGCCGAACAACTTGATGCCGTTATCAGCAAACTTGTTGTGGCTGGCCGAAATCATCACGCCGAGGTCGGCACGAAGTTCCTTGGTCAGCATGGCAACCGCAGGGGTTGGCATGGGCCCAACCTGGATGACGTCCATGCCAACGGACGTAAAGCCGGCGACCATTGCCGACTCCATCATGTAGCCCGACAGGCGAGTGTCCTTGCCGATCACGACGCGGTGACGGTGGTCGCCCCGCATGAAAAAAGCGCCTGCGGCCTGCCCTACGCGCATGGCCGTGTCAGCGGTCATTGGGGTGACGTTGGTGCGCCCCCGAATCCCGTCGGTTCCAAATAGTTTACGTCCCATGGCGACGCCTCTAGCCGAAAAGGACCCAGATTCCAGCCGGTCGATAGCCCAACGCGCCGTGAGCCCATGTCGCCGCCAACCACAGCAGCGTTCCGCCAATGAGTGCAAAGGCGTCTGCTGAGTGCAGCCCCTTCCCATAAGGTACGAAGCTCGTACGAGCGCGGTAGTCATGCCAGATTTGGCCGACTAGCCGTTCTTTCTTGGCATCCTGCAGCCGGGCACCGACCAACGCCAGAATGGCGATGGCAGCTGAGAGGACCAGACTGGCAGGAGTCGGATTAACGATGGCGTGAACCAAGGCCCAGAGCGCGAAGCCCCACATCATCGGATGTCGTGTAATGGCGTAAACGCCGTTCGGATCGTCAAATGATCTGACGGGCTTACCGGGTCGGGGAAACGCGGGGTTGCGCCGAAGCGAACCTACAAACAACACGGACCCCAGCCACATCAAGACCGTCGCAGCCCCGAAACCTGCACGGCCAGCATTCCACAGCGGCTGAGGAGCCTCGGCAGACGCTTCAGGATAGGCCCAGATCATCCAGCCGAGCGTGCCGAACGACACCACGGTGTACGCTAGCGTAAAGCCTCGCTCTCCTAACCGGGCGACTATTGGCGCACGTAAGGGATGCGACATGAGGAAGTGCGTGCCGACGAAGGCGATCGATGCCAGCGCAAGGATCGCCAGCGCCGTCAATGCCTGTAAGCCTCCGGCAGTGCGCCGCGTTCCAGCGTGCGATAGCGATCCCTTAGCTTCGTCTGGTGATTATCAAGGGGCTGCCTGACGCCGTCGATCCACACAGCTTCCGGCGCTGACGCAAGCTCCAGCGGATCGCCGGACCAGATAACGACATCGCCGCGTCGCCCACGCGCCAAGCTACCGATTTCGCCGCCGAGACCAACTGCCTCTGCGGGCTTCGAGGTGATCATCGCAAAGGCTTCGGCCCAGCTTACACCGGCAGCGCCAGGGATCTTGCCAAGCGCGACGAGGTTGCCGGCATATTGGCGCTGATTGCGGACGTAGCGAGTGTCGTTGTCATCAATCATGCCAATCGCAACCTTGACGCCTGCTGCGCGCATGCGACCGACATTCGACTGGGTCGCGGCCAGCATCTCAAAGCTTGCAGGCAGGTCATTGAGTGCCGAGGCAATGACCCAGACACCGCTCTCTGCGATGCGATCCGCTACGGTCCAGCCCTCGGTTGCACCGACGAGCGCAATACGCAGGCTCGGAAACTCGCGCCGGAGGTCGAGCACGTTCAGGATATCCTTGGCGCGTTCGACATGGACGATCAGCAATTGCCTCCCACGAACCACAGGGACAAGCGCCGCCGCGTCGAAACGCGTCAGCATCACGTCATCGGTCCGGCGCGCATCCCTGCTCAGTAGTTGCGGGTCCTGCCGCTCTTCGTAGGGGACTTCGTCCGCCTGACGTGCGGCCGATGATCGCCCAGCGATGGGGTAACGCAGTCCGCCAAGGTCTCTTGCTTCGCGGAGCGCGTTCCGGAACAACACGAACGCTGCCGACCGCGACCCACCGGCACGATCTGCCCCGCCCTCGCCCAGCTCAACGAACTGGAATGCTCGGGCGCGGAGCACCGCATCCATGTCATCGGCAGTATCGATCACCGCGCCTTGGCCGGCGAAGATGCTTCGCCCCGCCACGGGAGCGACGACCGCGCGAGTTACGCCGTCGGCGCGGCTGACCGCGATCGTCGAAGCCTTGGGATTGATTGCCGGAGCTACGTCGATCGCAGCGCTGAAGGGACTATTGCGGGTTTCGGTGTCGTCCGAGCCATCCGCGCCAAGGTCCACTTCAGACAGTCCGAGGCGAGAAAAGCCCGCAACGATACCAGGAGTTACCCATTTACCGTTGGCGTCGATCACCTCGGCATTTGCTGGAACGGATACCCCGCTACCCGCGGCGACCACTCGGCCGTTGCGAATAACGACAGTACCGCCGGGCATGGGATCGGAGCCGTCGCCTAGGGCAACGATGCCGTTCGTGATTGCGACGGTTTGCGGCTGAAGCGGCGCAGCGCTGGCCAGCAATGCTGAAGCGGTGAGAATGAGACGTTTCATTTCACGTCTCCCTCGCCCGGCTGACCGAGCTCGAAATCGCTAACCGGTCGAAGCTTCGGATTGCTGGCGTCATACATAAGCGCGCCGTCAATCCAGACACGAGCGGGCCGAGTGTAAGCACTGAACGGGTTGCCGTTCCAAAGCACCACGTCGGCCATCTTGCCGGGCTTAAGGCTTCCGGTCTGATTAAAAATGCCAAGCGAGCGGGCCGGATTGGCGCTAAGCCAGGTCCAGGCTGTAGCCTCGCTGATATCGATCCCTGCCCGGCGACCGGCGGCAATCGCCTTCGCGGCTTCCTGGTTCAGACGTTGGATGCCGTTAGGGTCGTCGGAGTGAACGATCGCGCAGGCCCCGGCATTGTGGACGTACGCGATATTCTCGTTGATGGCGTCGTAGCTTTCCATCTTGAAGCCGTACCAGTCGGCCCAAAGCGCCCCGCAAATGCCGTTCTGACGCATCAGGTCGGCGATCTTGTACGCCTCGACGCCGTGCTGGAAACTGGCGATCTTGTAGCCAAATTCCTTGGCGACATCGATCATGATCGCCATTTCGTCGGCACGATAGCAGTGGTTGTGGATTGCGATCTCGCCATCCAGCACACCGCGCAGCGTATCCATGCCAAGATCGCGGACGGGGATTTCGCCACCGGCCCGCTCATACTTGTCCCACTTGCGGTCATATTCCCGGGCCTTGGCCCAAGTCTGCCGAACCGAAGCGATATTACCCATACGGGTCTGCGGCATCTGCCCCTTGGACCCGTACACGCGCTTCGGATTCTCACCGCACGCCATTTTGAGACCATACGGGGCGCCGGGGAACTTCATGCCCTGAACAGTGCGCGCAGGGACATTCTTGAGCGTGACCGAACGCCCGCCAAACAGATTGGCCGATCCCGGAAGGATCTGGAGGGCGGTCACGCCGCCATTCGCCAGGGCCCGTGAGAAGCCCGGATCCTGCGGCCAAACGCTATGCTCGGCCCAGACCTCAGGACGCGCCGGACCCGTTGCCTCGTTGCCATCGCTCAATGCCTGAACACCCGGCGAGGGATAATTTCCGAGGTGACTGTGGACATCGATAATGCCGGGCGTCACGTAGCGAGCGCCTGCGTCAATGACTTGTGCACCAGCAGGCGCCGCAATTTCCGGGCCGCCTACGGCTTGGACTTTTCCATCCGCGATAAGGATTGAGCCGTTATCGATCCGGCCGCCCTCACCGTCGAGGATCGTGGCGCCGCGAATGAGGGTCGGTACTCCCCCGTAAGGCTGGTAAGTTGAGGGGAACGGATCCTTGTTGATGCGGATCGCGCCTGGCTTCTGCTTCTCCTGCGTCGAGCAGGCGGTGAGCCCCGCGACAGCGATAATCGCTGCCGCGAGGCTCTTCATTCCCCCATTTACGCGCATCAGGCCTTGGCCTCTCCGCTGAGGTTGGTTCCCGCGGCCTGCGGTTCGCCAAGCTCACGATCGCCGGCCAGATTGCGGTCATCCTTCAGCGTGTCGAGGTGCATCCACTTCTTCACGATCGGAGACAGCGCCAGGACAACAACAGCCGCGCCGACAGTAATCCAGCCGATCTGGTTGTACACCGCGAGCGTCGCTTCCTTGGTCATCTCGCCGTCATGGCCGCCGGTGGCTTCACCGATCTTGCCGGCGACAAAGTTGCCGACTGCGGTCATGTAGAACCACGCACCCATGATCAGCGACGCCATGAACTTTGGCGCAAGCCGGTTCATCGCGCTGAGACCGACCGGGCTGAGGCAGAGTTCGCCAGTAGTGTGCAGCAGGTAGATCAGGAACACGAAGATGACCGGCGTCATCGCCGCCGGACCGACCGTGTTGGCGCCGATCACGAAGACGAGGAAGCCAGCGCCGACCTGAAGCAGGGCGAGGCCGAACTTGGCAGGAGCGGAAGGCTCCAGGTTACGCTTGCCTAGCCACACCCACAGGCCCGCAAAGAGCGGAGCGAGAAGGATGATGTAGATCGGGTTGATCGACTGGAACAGCGAAGCCGGGACACCCGCACGGTCGACGAAGCGGTCCGTGTAGAGGTTGAGGCTGCCGCCGGCCTGTTCGAAGAGACCCCAGAACAGGGGGTTTAGAGCAATAAGGAACAGGATGGCGAAGATGCGTTCGCGAGGCTCCTTGTCAAGCTTAAACGCCTGCCACAGGACGTAGCCGAGCAGCAGGATACCGGAGACCCACAGCAGGCCTTCGATGACATCCTGGTACTGGATCAGCGCCCAGCAGACAGCGACGGCGCCAAGGCCGATCGCATAGAGCAGCGTGTCGCTGACCGGCTTCGAGCCTTCGACGCGGGCCGGTGCTTCACCGGCGCCGCGCAGGACGCCCTTGCCGAACACGAACACGACCAGGCCCAGCAACATGCCGAGACCCGCCGCCCCGAAGCCGTAACGCCAGCCATAGGTCTCGCCGAGGTAACCGGCGAGAATGGTGCCGATCGCGGCGCCGACGTTAATGCCCATGTAGAAGATGGTGTAAGCGCCGTCGCGGCGCGTGTCGGTCAGGCCGTAAAGCTGGCCGACCATCACCGAGATGTTCGCCTTGAGGAAGCCCGAACCAACGATGATGAACGACAGGGCCGCCCAGAAGATGTTGATCGTCGGGTCCGACTGGCCACCTGTGCCCTCGAACGCCATCAGGAAGTGACCGCAGGTCAGCAGGATCGCGCCGAACAGCACGGCTTTCCGCTGACCAAGATAGCGGTCCGCCAGATAGCCGCCCAGCACTGGCGTGATGTACACGAGGCTGGTGTAGGCACCGTAGATGAGGTTCGACTTACCGTCGTCGAACAGCCAGTGCTTAGTCAGGTAGAAAATCAGCAGTGCCCGCATGCCGTAGTAGGAGAAGCGCTCCCACATTTCGGCAAAGAAGAGCATGTAGAGGCCCTTGGGGTGACCAAAGACTTCCTGTTTGCCGGAGGCGGCAATAACCGCGCCTCCGCCGAGCAATAAGATCAGAAATGCCGCGGCAATCGCGGGAATGACGGTTTCGGGCGCCACGAGGCGTTCTCCTCCGGTTGATCGGCGCGCCTCGCGCGGGCACGCCTGTTATAGTTGGCGCGCAACCTAACGGGGAATTTGCGGTTGTGAAGCCGATTGTTGCCAATGGCTTGCATGGCTATGCGAACGGCATGACCCTGAATGACCGCTCTTCCGCCCTAGCGCTCCTGCAAACCCGACGTTCGGGACGACCTCGTGACATGGTCGCGCCGGGTCCCTCAGAGACAGAACTTCAGCAAATCCTGACCATCGCCACCCGCACTCCCGACCATGGGAAGCTCGCTCCCTGGCGCTTTGTCATCGTCGGACCGCGGCAACGACAGGCACTTGCTGACCTCCTCGCCCGTGCGCTTCCCGAGCATGATCCGGAGGCCAACGCCGCTCATTATGCAAAAGCGCTCGAGTTCGCGCACCAAGCGCCGACGCTGGTCGTTGCCATCTCAGCACCTGTAAAAGAGCACAAGATTCCGGTTTGGGAGCAGGAACTGAGCTGCGGAGCCGTCGCCATGAACCTGCTCCATGCAACGCACGCGCTCGGCTACGTCGGCGGTTGGATCACGGGCTGGGCCGCCTATTCGCCCCGGGTGCGTAACGCCTTTTGCAGGCCAGACGAGCGCATCGCAGGTTTTCTTTTTCTTGGAAGCCCCCGCATCCCGCTCGAGGAACGGCCTCGCCCCGCCCTGTCGGATCTGGTCCGCGAATGGCAACCACCTGAATATGATTGAACTTTATCCGCCTTGCTGTATTGTCACAGCATGACGCTTAGCTCATCACACGAAAAGCCCGTTTACGTCCGCCTCCGCGAGGTCATTGCCGACGCGATTCTCGTCGGTCGTTACAAGGACGGCGATCCTCTTCCGTCGGTCCGGGCGCTCGCCGCCGAAGAGGGCGCTAACCCACTCACCGTCGCCAAGGCCTACCAGGGCTTTCAGGACGAAGGACTGATCATCGTGAAGCGGGGTGTCGGCATGTTCGTCGCTCCCGGCGCACAGGCGCGGCTCCGAAATTCAGAGCGCAACGCTTTCATCAGCACCGAATGGCCAGCCATTCGCGACCGGATGGCCCGGCTCGGTATCGATCCAGCCGAGTTGCTGCAGCGCGCCTAGGCCAATTCTTCCGCCGGCACCGTGTAAAGTAGCGCCGCGCCGACTTCGGCTGCAGCGCCAAGTCCGAGCGCTTCGGGCACGACTACCGACAGGAAATAATCGGCAGCGGCCTTGGTCCTTCCATCCGCCTGCTCGCTCAGCGCCATCCGCTCAATGAGCCAGCCCGCTGTCATGACCGAACACATGGTCAGGAAGGGATAGCTCCCTGCCAGCCGGTCGTCGGGCGCGGCTTCGCGCAAGCTGGCGGCTGCGATTTCCACTGCATCTGTAAGGGCAATCAGCCCGGGATGCTGGGTTTCAGCTTCAATGTCAGCGATCAGTTCGTCGAACGCCAATCCACCGTCGAGACCCAGCTTGCGGCCGACCAGGTCGGCGGCCTGAATTCCGTTCGTACCTTCGTAGATTGGGGCGATTCTTGCGTCGCGTAGGTGCTGAGCCGCGCCGGTCTCCTCGATATAGCCCATGCCACCGTGGACCTGTACGCCAAGGCTCGCCACTTCACAGCCGACATCGGTGCACCACGCCTTGACGAGCGGTGTCAGAACGTCGGCACGAAGCACCGCTTGCGGATCCCCTCGCACGCCGCGATCAACCTGCCCGAACGCGTAATAAGCCAGTGCCCTAGCCCCCATCGTCAGAGCCCTCATGCGAAGCAACATCCGCCGAACATCCGGATGCTCGGCAATGGCGACAGGCAGGCGGTTGCGAACCCCCTGCTTTCGGTCGAGCGCATAGGCCACGGCGCGCTGAGTTGCAGCTTCCGCAATGCCGACGCCCTGCAGGCCGACATTCAAACGGGCATTATTCATCATGGTGAACATGGCGGCCATGCCGCCATTTTCCGGTCCGACCAGCCAGCCGGTCGCACCGCCATGATCGCCATAACTCATCACGCAGGTCGGCGAGGCATGAATGCCCATCTTATGTTCGATCGATACGCACCTGAGGTCGTTGCGGCTGCCATCGGGCAAGATCTTCGGGACGAGGAACAATGAAATCCCCCGTGTACCTTCGGGCGATCCGTGGGTGCGAGCGAGTACGAGGTGCAGAATCTGCTCACTCAGGTCATGCTCGCCATAAGTGATGAAAATCTTGGTGCCGGTGATCCGCCAGCTGCCGTCGGGATTCGGTTCTGCCCGCGTTTTTAGCGCACCTACATCGCTGCCCGCCTGAGGCTCGGTGAGATTCATGGTGGCGGGCCATTCGCCCGAAACAATCTTCGGCAGGTAATCACGCTTCAGTTCTTCGGAGCCGTGCTGCTCAAGCGCCTCAATCGCTCCCATCGAAAGCATCGGGCAAAGAGCAAAGCCGACATTCGCGGCATTGAGATTATCCATCAGGGCAGCCGACAAGGCGAACGGCAATCCCTGCCCGCCGTGGTGCTCCGGCGCGGCGAGCGTCATCCACCCACCCTCAACGAAAGCATTCCAGGCCTGTTTGAACCCGCGCGGCGTTGTCACGGCCCCATTGTCCCAGCGCGCGCCTTGCGTATCGCCCGACCGGGACAAGGGCGCGAACTCGCCCTCAGCTAGGGCCGCGGCGCCTTCCAGCACGGCATCAACCATCTCGCTGTCCGGCCCATTCGCGAGCTCGCTGATCTTCACGACACTATCCAGCGTCAGTCGCTGGTCACGGACGGGGGCTGTGAAGCTCATTGGCGATCCCTTGATGCTGAAGCCGTTGGGCTATAGCGGGCGCTTCATGGCTCTTCCACCCGAGACACGCGTATTGCCGTATAACGCCGAGGCAATTTCCGAGGCCGCGCGCCTGATCCTCGATGGCCAGCCTGTCGCTGTTCCGACCGAGACCGTTTACGGGCTTGCGGCCGATGCCACCAACGGCGAGGCAGTGGCGCGCATCTACGCAGCAAAGGGTCGTCCCAGCTTCAATCCGTTGATCGTCCATGTCCCCGACTTGGCGACTGCGGAGCAAATTGGCGTGTTCGACGAGCATGCGAAGGCGCTCGCCACGGAGCATTGGCCCGGGCCACTGACGATCGTTGTGCCTCTGCGCGAAGGGTCATCGATCGCCAGCATCGTGACCGCCGGCCTTCCATCCATCGCGCTTCGCGTTCCTGCCCACCCGGCAATGCAGGCCCTGCTAAAGGAGACCGGTAAGCCTCTGGCCGCACCCTCGGCCAACGCCAGCGGCCGGATCAGCCCTACCCGCGCCAGCCATGTCCTGGCATCGCTCGACGGCCGGATCCCGTTGATCATTGACAGCGGGGCGACGCAGCGCGGGATCGAGTCCACCATCGTCGCGGCGACCGGCGGTCCGCTACGCCTGTTGCGCCGAGGCCCAATCAATATCGCGGCCGACGAAGGTGTTGGCGGGTCGATCGAGGCGCCCGGCCAGCTCGCCAGCCACTATGCACCGCACAAGCCGCTGAGGCTCGATGCGATCGAAGCCGAGGATGATGAATACCTCATCGGCTTCGGTCCTGTTCGTGGAGATGCAAGTCTCAGCGAGACCGGCGACGCGGTAGAGGCGGCTGCACGGCTGTTCGAGCTCCTGCACCTGGCAGACGACGCCTCCCAGGCGCGCATCGCGGTGGCACCAGTGCCGGGCGACGGCATTGCTGCAGCGATCAGAGACCGATTGAAAAGAGCCGCTGCGCCGCAATAGCTGCGCGTCGCAAGGACGCGACACGCAGCTACTTACAAATCGGACTTACTTGCCGATGCCTGCCGCAGCAGGCGTCACGACGACCGGAGCCGGCGCTTGCACGGTCAACGGTGCCGGCGCACTGGCCTGGATCGACAGCTGGACGTCTTCATCGATGAAGCCCTTGACCATTGCACCGACCGGCACACGAGCGCTCGTGCCGGTCATGAAGAAGCCGGCCGGCAGGAAAACAATGGCCGACACAGCAACCGCCCCCACGCCGCCGGCAACGCCCTTGTCGTCGAATGCTCCGCTCAGTCGGATCTGACGTCCATTAACGGTCACGTACAACAGACGGGCGCCAAGGTGACCCGACTTGCCCCACATCCCCTTGTTGCGCACGTCGGTAATTTCGCCGACGGCCGGGCTGCCTGCTGGAATGACTTGGACGCCCTGCACCATCACGGCTTCCGTGGTCTCTAGCCTGAAACGCTGCCCCACCCGCAGCTTCTTGCCCTTGGTGGTGAGCTCTTCGAGCAGTCGGAGAGGAACCTCCGTTCCGACCCGAAGCATCGCATTGCTCGACACTGGTGCAGCGATTGGCGCCGCGTGCACCGTCTGTGCGGTCGCAGGCACAGCAAACAGCGCGGCAACTGCCGCGCCAAACAATATGGATTTCATGAAAATACCCCCCAAACTCGCCATGATTTGGCGAGCTTGAGGTAGCAGCAAAGCTTAACCGGCCATTATATTTTGACGGTTTCCTGCGCCTTTACCTTTGCCTGGAAACTCTTCCTGAGCTTGGCAAGCTTGGGCGGGATAACTGCGATGCAATAGGGATTGCTCTGCCCTTCGCCCGCCCAATAGTCCTGGTGATAATCTTCGGCCGGGTACCACTCCGCCTTCGGCTCAATAGTCGTCACAACCTTGCCGTCATGCTCCGAGTTCGCGCGCTCAATGGCGGCGTGAGCTGTCGCCTCCTGGCCTTCGTCCTGCGGAAAGATAGCGCTGCGGTACTGGGTGCCGACGTCGTTGCCCTGCCGGTTTAGCTGGGTCGGGTCATGAATGGCAAAGAAGATGTCCAGCAGGTCATCGAAGCTCAGTTGCTCGTTGTCGAACGTGATCCGGATTGCTTCAGCATGACCGGTATCGCCGCCGCAGACCTGCTTATAGGTCGGATTGACAGTCTGGCCGCCGGTATAGCCGCTCTCCACGGTCTTCACGCCGACGACGTCGAGGAACACGGCCTCCGTGCACCAGAAGCATCCGCCCGCCAGAACCGCGACTTCATCCGCCATCGTCAATCTCCTCCGTATCGAACGGGAGATAGGAACGACAGCTCAGGACTAGAAGGCCCTAATTCTTCCGGCTCGCCTTCAACGTCGCCATTTCCAGGCGCTTGCCCACCCACTCTGCCAGCTCTTCGAAGGTAAGTGGCTGGTCGAACACGATGCCTGCCTTGCGGTCCGCAAACCAGCGAACCTCACCGCGCACCGGCCGCAGACTCTCCACTACGACCACGACCTTCTTACCCAGACAATATTCTTCGATCGGCTCAACCTTCAGGCCACCAAGCGAAATGTCATGGACATCGACGGTGTAGTAGCGATCGCCAAGTTTGATGTTGGCCTTGCAATTGACTTCGAGCCGCGGCGGACGCGGGCGAAAGCCGTGCCGTTGCTTGCGGCCAGCCAGCAGTTCGCCAAGGTCGATGGTCTGATCGAACTTGAAGCCTGCCGTGCCTTCACGTGTCCAGACAACGGTCGAGGCAATCTTTTGCGACGAGAGTTCAATACTCACGCTGGTGCCTACCTCGATGGGATGGCCTAGCTCGGCCATCAGTCCTCCGGCGGAGACATTGCGGACCCGGATCAGTTGCTCGCGACCGGTCTGGTCAATGAGTTTAGCAACCCGGAGCATTGCCATCAGCCGGTCGTCATCGCGGCGCTCTGCGGGCTTGGGCACGGCGGTGGACAGCGAAAAAGTCGTCGACTCGAAGGCGACATTATCGTCGCCAAGCGGCCTAAGGTTCTGCTTACGCCGGATGAGCGTCCCGAACATGCGTGCGCTCCCTCTCCAGATCCAATGAAAAACGCTTCAATCCGGGACGTTAGGCTCATTTGGGTTAAAAAGCCGTTTCACCCGTTTGACGCCCGCCCGGAAAGCTGATGAGAACTCATACAAAGCTCGGGTAATGGGCGCAGGAGACAAATCGCGAATGCCGTTGCCCAAGTTGCTTTTGATTGATGACGAGCCGGCACTAGCGGACTTCGTGGCCCAAGCCGCCAAGATGTGCGGCTTCCTGCCCGCCGTGACCCGAACCGACCAGGAATTCCGGGATAAATTCCGCGAAAGTCGGCCTCAGATGGTGACGATCGACCTAGGCATGCCAGGCATGGACGGGGTCGAATTGCTGCGTTTCCTTGCCGACGAAGCCTTCAAAGAGCCTGTCCTCATTATCTCGGGCTTCGACCGCCGCATTTTGGAAAGCGCCTTTCGTCTGGGCTTGACGCTCGGCCTTCAAATGGTGGGTCCGCTTGAAAAACCCACGCGACTGGAGGACATTGAGGCCATTCTCAACAACCTGAGGCCCACGCTGGTGCAATGATCGCACAATCCGACCTCGGGCTGCTGGACGGCTTCGAGCGGGCGCTGATCAACGGCCGCTTGCGGATGGTGTACCAACCAAAGGTCTCGCTCACCGACGGACGGCTACGGCGCGTGGAAGCCCTGGTTCGCTGGGACGATCCGAAATTGGGAGCCATATCCCCGTCGAAATTCGTGCCGCTGGCCGAAGAGCATGGTCTCATCGATCAGTTGACCAACTGGGGACTGCGGACGACGTTGCGCCAATGGCTTAAGTGGCAAGAGCAAGGGCTCGACACCTGCCTCGCGTTCAACATTTCCGCGCTCAGCCTCGATCATCTCGACTTTCCGGACCTTGTCGAACGCATGTGCCGCGCGCTCAACGTGCCGACAGACCGGCTCGTTCTGGAGCTGACTGAAGGCGCGACCCAGCCGCTGGTTAAGCTGATGGACACGCTCACCCGGTTCCGGATCAAGGGTATCGGCCTCGCAATCGACGACTTCGGTGTCGGCTATTCAACGCTAATGCAGCTTCGCCAGCTTCCGTTTACCGAGCTCAAGATCGATCGGTTCTTCATCGAAGATGCGCCCAGCTCCAAGGACAGTGCGCTGATCGTGAAAAGCATCATCGACCTGGCGCATGGCCTCGGCCTGACGGTTACGGCAGAAGGCGTTGAAACTGTCGAGCAGCTTCGGCTTTTGCGGGACCTCGGCTGCGACACTGCCCAAGGGTTCTTCGTCGCCCGCCCCCTTGAGGCCGACGCACTCCAAGATTGGCGCGTGGAATGGCGGGAACGCTGGGAAACGCTGGTCGACGAGGAGCCCGAACTCCTTGTCAGGGCGCGACGTCGAATTTGATTCCCTGCGCTAACGGCAGCTCGGTACCGTAATTGATCGTATTGGTAGCTCTTCGCATATAGGCTCGCCAGCTGTCAGAGCCGCTCTCACGCCCACCGCCGGTCTCTTTTTCGCCTCCGAACGCTCCGCCGATCTCTGCTCCAGACGGACCGATATTGACGTTGGCGATGCCGCAATCGGAGCCGGCAGCCGAAAGAAAACGCTCGGCTTCTCGAAGATCGTTCGTGAAGATGGAGGAACTTAAGCCCTGGACCACGCCATTATTGAGCGCGATCGCCTCGTCCAACTCCCAATAACGAAGGACATAGAGGATGGGCGCGAACGTCTCTTTGAGCACCATGCCCCGTTGAGCATCCACTTCGACGATGGCCGGACGTACGTAATACCCGTCGCCCTCAACCTCGATGCGCTCCGCCTTGCCGTCCATTGCCTCGTTCATGGCACGGAAGGCGGCTTCGTCGATCAGGGGACCCACCAGCGTGGTTTCTTCCCTGGGATCGCCGACGCGAATGCCGGCAAACAAGGTCTTCAATCGAGCGACAAACTCGTCGGCGATCGATTCATGCACAATCAGCCGCCGCAACGTCGTGCAACGCTGGCCGGCTGTTCCGGCTGCAGAGAATAGAACCGCACGTTCGGCGAGTTTGAGGTCGGCCGACGGGCCAACGATCATCGCGTTATTGCCGCCAAGCTCGAGCAGCGAGCGTCCAAATCGCTGAGCTACTCGAGGGCCAACCACCCGGCCCATTGCCGTTGACCCGGTAGCCGACACCAAGGCGACGCGCGTGTCATCAACCAGAGCCTCGCCAACCTCGCGCCCACCTTGGAGACATTGCAGCAACCCTTGCGGCGCATGGCCAAACCGATCGAGGGCGCGCTTCGCAAGCGCCATCACGGCCGCCGCGACCAGCGGTGTCTTTTCGCTCGGCTTCCAGATCACTGGATTCCCGCACACGACTGCAAGAGCCGCGTTCCATGCCCAGACGGCCACGGGAAAGTTGAACGCCGTGATCACGCCAACGACACCGAGTGGATGCCATTGCTCCATCATGCGGTGATCTGCGCGTTCACTTGCGATCGTCAGGCCGTAAAGCTGACGCGACAGACCCACGGCATAGTCGCAGATGTCGATCATCTCCTGGACTTCGCCCAGGCCCTCCTGAACAATCTTTCCAGCTTCAAGCGTGACCAGGCGGGCCAAGGACTCCTTTGCGTTGCGTAGCTCCTCACCCAGCAGGCGGATCAGTTCGCCGCGTCGGGGAGCGGGTACTGTCCGCCACTGAACAAACGCCTCTGCTGCGACCAAACAGGCCTGCTCGACCTCACCATTGGTAGCTTCAGCAACACTGCCAATGGCCGCGCCGTCGATCGGCGACTGGCTCACAAGCGATCCCTCGGTCCTCACTCCCAGCGATGCCAAAAGTTTGGCCGTTTCCTCAGCGGGGC
This sequence comes from Sphingomonas edaphi, assembly GCF_003583725.1. Taxonomy (GTDB): domain Bacteria; phylum Pseudomonadota; class Alphaproteobacteria; order Sphingomonadales; family Sphingomonadaceae; genus Sphingomicrobium; species Sphingomicrobium edaphi. The sequence goes on from NZ_QXTF01000004.1 coordinate 144,072, forward strand.
TCATCGCGCCAACTCCCTTGCCTTTGCCAATGCAGCTACGCCCGCATCGATCGTGTCATCTCGCTTGGCAAAACAGAGCCTGATCATATGTCTTGGTTTATCCTGATCGGCGAATGGGGACAGGGGAACGGCCGCAACACCGGCCTGTTCGACGGCCAATTTCGCGAACGCCTCGTCATCCAGTTCAATGCCGGATGCCGCGAGGTCGACGCACAGGAAATAGGTCGATGCACTCGGTAGCACCGCGTAACCTACCGCCTCGAGCCCCTCCATCATCCGGTTGCGGGCACTGGCAAAACGGTCCCGCATAGGCTGCAGCCATGCATCACCTTCCGCCATCCCGAACGCCACTGCCGCCTGCAAATTCGGGGCGCTTGCGAATGTCAGAAACTGGTGAGCACGAGCTGCCAGGCTGGCCATCTCTGGAGAGGACACCACCCAACCGATCTTCCAGCCCGTCAGCGAGAAGATCTTGCCGGCCGACCCGCACTTCAACGTCCGCTGTTCCATTCCCGGCAGTGACGCGATGGGCACGAAACTCTTCCCATCGAGGAGGACATGCTCCCAAACCTCGTCGGCGATGACGACCAGATCATGCGCTACTGCGATTTCAGCAATCGCCGAGAGCTCCTCTGCATCGAACAATCGACCTGTCGGATTATGGGGGTTGTTGAAGACCAGCGCGCGCGTCTTTTGCGTCACGGCAGCTTCGAGAGCCGCCCGCTCAATGCGCCAGTCCGGTGGCTGGAGTGCTACTTCGCGAGCAATCCCCCCTGCCCTTCGGATTAGCGGCGCATAGGCATCATAGGCCGGGGTGAGCAGGATCACCTCGTCGCCGGGTTCAACGGTCGCCAGGATCGCCGCCGCCAGCGCTTCGGTCGCTCCGCTCGTAACGCAGACATGGTCGGCAGCAAGATCCAGTCCGTGGTGGCGTCCGTAATGCTCTGCCACCGCAGCGCGGAGCGCTGGCAGACCTCGCGACGGCGCATATTGATTGGAGCCTACGACCACTGCATTCGCTGCAGCCTTCAGGATCTCGTCCGGCCAGCCAAAATCAGGAAAGCCCTGGCCAAGGTTCACCGCGCCATGTTTCGCGGCCGCGAGCGACATGCGCTCGAACACGCTCGTTTCCATCTGTTCGTAAAGCGGATGCACTAGTCGCCTTTCAGGATCGCCCGAATCTCTTCCGGTCCATAGCCAAGCCCTTCAAGGATTGTCTCGCCGTCCGCGCCTTCGCGCCGGGGAGGCTCGGGCCGGGCGAGCGGACTGTCGGAATAGCGCGGCGCCGGTGACGGCTGGAACACGCCCTCGATGTCGACGAACGTCCGACGCGCAATGTTGTGCGGATGAACCGGCGCCTCGCCCAAGTCCAGCACGGGGGCAACACAGGCATCGGTGCCGATGAAGTGAGCGGCCCATGCGTCACGGGTGCGCGACTTGAATACCGTGGCGATCTGTTCCCGGTCGGCGCCGGGTGCAAGCGCCAGTCCCTTATAGAGCGCCGCCTGGAATTGCGGCTCAATTGCTCCCACTGCGACGAACTTTCCGTCGAGGCAGCGATAAATGCCGTAGATTGGCTCGCCGCCGTCGAGGAGGTTCGCCTCTCGCTCGTCCCGCCACAGTCCAGCTGCGCGCATTCCGTAGGTTAGTGCACCGGTCAGTGCCGCGCCGTCGCTCATTGCGGCATCGATCACCTGCCCCTCTCCGCCTCGCTGAACGGCGAGGAGCGCCGACACCATTCCGAAGGCCAGCATCATTCCGCCGCCCGCATAGTCGCCAAGGTAATTAACGGGCGCGATGGGTCGCTCCTTCGGTCCGATGCCGTGAAGCAGTCCGCTTATCGCGATATAATTGATGTCGTGCCCGGCCTCCTTGGCCAGCGGCCCCGACTGGCCCCAACCGGTCACCCGGCCATAGACCAGCTTGTCATTGGCCTTGAGCAGGTCCTCCGGCCCGAGGCCCAGCCTCTCCATCACGCCAGGTCGATAGCCTTCAACCAATCCGTTGGCGGTCCCCGCCAAGCGCCGTACGACTTCGCGACATTCCTCGCGCTTGAGATTCAGTGAGATCGACTTGCGATTGCGGAGCAGTGGATCGTTAGGAACGCCGATCATCCCTGCCCGCTCAACGCGAACAACTTCCGCTCCATGATCGGCAAGCATCATCGCCGCGAATGGGCCAGGCCCAAGTCCCGCCATCTCGATGATCTTCAGTCCGGCTAATGGCCCTGTCATGGCGTCACGCTAGCTAGGCTGTTCTGATCGCGCTAGCATCCCGCACATGCTCGACGCCGAAGACCGCTCGCTATTCAACGAAGACCACCGTGCCTTTCGCGAAACCGTTCGCCGTGTCCTCGCGGACGTGATCGAACCTCGGCTCGATGCCCATGAACGTGATGGTATCGTCGAGCGCGAGGCCTGGGAGAAAGTCGGAGCGGCTGGGCTTCTATGCCCGCAGGTTCCAGAAGCTTACGGCGGCCCGGGCCTGGACTTCGCCTTCAACGCGATCGTTGGCGAAGAGATAAGCTACATGGGGTCCGCTGCCGGCTTCACGCTTCAATCCGACATCGTCGCAGACTACCTCGTCCACTACGGCAGCGAGGATCAGAAGAAGCGTTACCTTCCAGGAATGGTGGCCGGAAGCACGATCAGCGCCATCGCGATGACCGAGCCTGGCGCCGGCAGCGACCTCCAGGGCATGAAGACGTTGGCCAAGGCTGACGGCAATGGATGGAAGCTCAGCGGCAGCAAGACCTACATCACCAATGGCCAGAGTGCCGACCTCGTCATCGTTGCCGCTCGCACGACCGAAGAAGGTGGTGCCAAGGGAATCTCACTGTTCCTCGTCGAGACCGGCGATGAAGGCTTCAGCCGGGGCCGCAACCTCGACAAGATCGGCCTTCATGGAAACGATACGTCCGAGCTCTTCTTTGACGAAGTGAAACTTCCCGCTGACCGGCTGCTCGGCGCCGAGAATGGCGGCTTCATCATGCTCATGCAGCAATTGCCCCAGGAACGACTTTCCATTGCAGTGCAGGCCCAGGCCAGCGCGCAGCGGGCGTTCGATGAGGCAGTCAAGTTCACCTCGGATCGAAAGGCGTTCGGTCGTCGAATTGCAGACTTTCAGAACACGCGCTTCACGTTGGCTGACCTCAAGGCCCGCTTGCAGGTCGGCTGGGCGCACCTCGACTGGGCCATCCAGCGGCACGTCGCCGGCAAGCTGACGCCGGCTGAAGCGAGCGCGGCGAAACTTTGGCACACCGAGATGCAATGGGACTGCTGCGATACGGCCCTGCAATTGCACGGTGGTGCCGGCTATATGAATGAGTATCCCATCGCCCGCTTGTGGCGCGATGCCCGGGTTGCCCGCATCTACGGTGGCACGTCGGAAATCATGAAAGAACTGATTTCCCGAACGATCAGCTAGGCGCCGCTCGAAGAGCTACTCCGTTGCAAGCGCAATCAACTGGGCAAGACCGCTCGTTCCGGTTTTAGCCGATATCTGAGCGCGGTGATCTTCGACCGTCTTGGGACTGAGCTTAAGCTCAGCAGCGATCGCCTTGCTCGAGAGGCCCTTCACCAGCAGCCCGAACACTTCCCGCTCTCGCGGTGTGAGCTTCGCAGTCCGCTCGATCTGGCATCGCCGCTTCCGGCTCCATGCGACTCCCTCTTCGATCGCGGCTAGCAATCGCTGGTCGTCAATCGGCTTTTCCAGATAATCGAGGCCACCGAAGCGGCGGATGGAGTCCACGGCGTTGGCCGTAGTTGGCCAAGCTGTCATGAAAATGATGGCCGCGGCTGGATCAATGCGACGGACTTCGTCGGCAAACGCAAAGCCATCCATTTCGCCCATCATCACGTCAGTCACGATGCAGGCAGCCGGAGCTTCCGAATATGCAGCGATGAGCTGCTGGGGATTTACAAACGGCTCGGCCGCGTAGCCTTTGCGCTTTAGCATCCGCGACAATGACGCTCCAAGGTCGGCATCATCGTCCACGACATACACTACCGCCTGCTCTCCCTGATTACTCATCATCATCTCCAACTGTGGGCAGATCGGTCGTATAACGAACACGATCTTCCCCGATCTTTGTTCTTTCGATTGTCCCGCCGTGCGCCTGCACGATTGATCGCGCCACGATCAGACCGATGCCCATCCCGCCTTCCGGCGGTTGTTGGGGGGGATCGTTGTCGACATGGATTTGAACACGGCCGCCCGTCACCTCATGCGAGATGTCAACAGTGGACCCGGCCGGTGCCGCCGCGATTGCGTTTCTGACAAGGTTGAGGAGCGCTTGCCGCAACTCGATATCCTGACCCAGCACTGCGACTTCAGGACCCTCATGACAGATGATCGAGACCTGCTTGGGCTTCGCCTCAGGTTGAGCAATCGACAGGATTTCATTACAAAAAAATCCCACGCAGATCGGCGACGGCTCATCAGCTTCACGGCTGCCAAATCCGCGGAGCCGGCGCACCAGCTGCGACAAGTCCTGGGCTTTGCGGGCGATCAAGCCAGCGGACCTTTGCATGTCCGCGCCTTCAGCTATCGGATCCTGCGTCGCGAGATTTTTCGCCTCGATGGCGATCGTGGACAAAGGCTGGCTGATTTCATGGATCACGGCGACCGACATCGCGCGTAACGTTCGTAGTCGATCGGCCTGGTACAGCATGCGGTCCCGTCGGGCGATTTCAGCGCTGGAAAGAGCTTCGGCTTCAGCAAAGCTCCCGGCGAGGTACCCGATGGACGCGATGCAGGCGAGGAGCATGTGCAGCCTCAGCAAGACAGCTTCGCTATCGATGTCCTCCGTCGCGGGCAGCACTAACGCTGCAGCCAGGAGGATTGAGAACCAGGCTCCAGCCCGCCCCGTTCGCAAGCCAGTCCAACAAGTAGAGAGTAGAATTGGGCCAAGAAGAAGTCCGAGCCCCGCAGTGAGGATCGCCCAGACGAGTAGCCAAGAGGCCACGGTGATAGCAGTCACCTCGGCAATGACGTCGTAGCGCGGGGGTGCCATCGGCATCGCGCGCTTCCCGCTTAAGCGCCCGGCAAGCCAGACCAGAGGCGGAGCCACGAACAGCACTCCCAACATGTCGCCAAGTGAGAATACGAGGAGCGACTTCAGCAGGCTCGAAAGCTCAAAGGTTCCGCTCTCGAGCGCGCGGGGAACCGCCCAAGGAAGAGCCGCCGCACAAGCTGCAATCGGCCCGATGATAGCAGCAAGGGCAAACGGCAGCGGCGCAAACCGCAATATCGGCGACCGTCGCCCTGCGCCGGACCGAACCAGGTGGATGACGGCGCCATATACGAGGCACGGTCCCATGATTCCCAAGATGGACAGGACGGGCGAGGTTTCTAGGTCATTTTGGCCCGTGAAGAGTTGCACCAGCAATTCAGCAACCGCCGCCGCTGGCGCCAGCTTCGCGCCAAACAACCATAGGAAGGCAAAACGCAATCCTGCGGCAGGAAACCAAAGGCTGAATTGGCCCATCGCCCACAGGTTGGAAAGGCTTCGCAAGGCAGTAAAAACTGCCGCGTAAGCCAGCAGAATGGCTACGAGCCGAACGCTTCTCCCAACCGGAGTAGCAGTCACGTTGAATGGAAGCCGCGGCGAACGGCGATACTGAACAGCGCGCATCATGGGACTATGAGACGATTTTCCAGGTTCCGCCAAGCTACGGATTTTTACCTAGGTGCTGTTACCGTCCACCCGGAAAAAGCCCGGGTATCCGTAGCGTAAATCAAATGCGAGTAGGGCAAGGCCGCGAGGCGATGGGGCATTCATTAGCGCGGACGTTTGCGGGGGCAAACGAGTAATGACGATCGGCGTACCTGGTCGTTGATTTGCCCCAACAAACGCTGGGGGCGGCGGCGTCATCGTCGTTCCCGCTTGGACATGCGAAGAGCAGCCAGGTTTCGGCACCGCTCGCTCCTTTTTCGCGTCTTTTCTCCCCGCTCTGTCGCCTCGCGCACCGCGTTTTAGCTTAACGGCGAGACGGCTTTCGAAGTAGCCAAAGACCCACAACAGCAAGAGCTGCAAGCCCGAACCACGTAACTGCATAGATCAGGTGGGTATTGCGGAAGCGGACTACGGTCATTCCGCCCACCGGATATCCTCCCGGATTTGGCTTGGCGTCAGCGTCGATAAAAAACGGTGCAACAGCTATGGTACGCGCCTTCGCAATGGCCGCAATGTCTCGCGAATACCACTTGTCCTCATTGGGGCGATTGGGCCGCAGGTAACGGCCGTGTGGCTCGGTGATTCTCAGGAGCCCTTCAACCTTTTGAATGCGCGCCTGGTGCCCTTCGGGCCGTGCGTTGGGTGTTGCCCGATCCTGCGGGACAAACCCTCGATTGACTATGATATTGCCATCGGCGGTCTGAAGTGGCGTCAGCACCCAGTAGCCAGGTCCCCGCTCCGTCAGCGCATCAACGAGCGCTTCCTTCTCGTGAATGAAAGTACCGACCGCGTAGACGCGCCGATACTCGATCGAGTCAGGCTCCAGATCTTTCCAGCTGCGCGAGTTCGGGACAGGTACGGCAGGAGCATGGATCCTTTGCTCGACCTTCGCGATGAGGCCGAGTTTCCATTGCAGCCGCTGAAGCTGCCATATTCCAAGGCCCGCAAAAAGTAGTGCAAAGACGGCGCAAAGCCCGATCAGACCGAACCGCTTCGCCTCCCCTTTTTTCACGGGGTCTGGCTCACCTGCTCCGTCATCATGCCGGGCATCATGTTGGTATTCAGATGATACATGATCCACAACGAGCCGGCGATCGTGATCAGCAGGATCACGCCCGTGAAGATGTAGGCGACCATTGTCCAACCGCCTTCCGACTGCGTATTCACGTGCAAGAAGCAGACCGTGTGGACGAGGATCTGAACGACAGCGAATACGATCACCAGCGCAGCCGTAGCACCGTCGTTGCCGAGGGGATTGGCCATCACCAGCCAGAACGGGATGGCCGTCAGAATTGCCGACAGGCCAAATCCAATCAGGTAGCTCCGCTTGGAGCCATGGCCTTCCATTTCGCCGTGGGTACCGGCGGCGCGTTCGGTAGTCGCGTGGTTCGGGCTCATCGCAGCATTCCAAGCAGATAGACAAAGGTGAAGACGCCGATCCACACGACGTCGAGGAAGTGCCAGAACATGCTGAGGCACAGCAGGCGGCGCTTGTTTTCAGGGATCAGGCCGCGCTTCTGGACCTGCACCAGCATGACGACGATCCAGATGATCCCGAACGTCACGTGCAGCCCGTGCGTACCAACCAGCGTGAAGAAGGCCGACAGGAAACCGCTTGTTTGCGGGGTCGCGCCTTCAGCGATCAGCTTACCGAACTCGTAAAGCTCGATCCCCACAAAGCTTGCGCCGAGCAAACCGGTGATGAGCAGCCATGTCTGCGTCAGCTTGGCCTTCCCCTGCTCCATCGCCAGCATGCCGAAGCCGTAGGTAATGGACGACACCAGCAGGATAGCCGTGTTGAGCGCGACCAGCGGAAGCTCGAAAATCTCCCGAGGCGTCGGCCCTCCGGCATAGCTGGTACCCAGCACGCCGAAGGTCGCGAAGATCGCTGCGAACAGCAGCGCATCGCTCATCAGGTAGATCCAGAAGCCCAGCAGCGTGGCACCCCCGGTCGGGTGGTGGTGATCGTCGGCTTCGATCAAGTAGAAGGTCGGATCAGCCGATACGGTCGCGGCAGCCGCGGCTATCTTCTTCTTGCGCGGCGCTGCCTTGGGCTTGGAAGTGGCCTTCGTCGTCATGTTCAGGCCCCCGCCGTCGCCAGGCGATGATGCTCGCCTTCGGTCCGCTCGACTTCGTCAACGCTAACGTAGAAGTCGCGGTCGTAGTTGAAGGTATGAGCGATCGCGACGATGAACAGTGCCGCAAGGGACAAAGCCGCGAGCCACCACATGTACCAGATCATCGCGAAGCCGAGCACCATTGCGATGGCGGATAGGATGACGCCCGCCCCCGTGTTCTTGGGCATGTGGATGGGCTGATACCCACCCTGCGGCCTTGCTGCCCCACGCTTCTTCATGTCGTACCAAGCGTCGATATCGTGGACGACCGGCGTGAACGCGAAGTTGTAGGAGGGCGGCGGCGACGCGGTCGCCCATTCCAGTGTGCGACCATCCCATGGGTCACCGGTCGTATCCCGCAGCTTCTCGCGGTTCTTGATGCTGACCGCGATCTGCACGACGAACGCCAGGATGCCCACCAGGATAATCAGAGCGCCAATGCCGGCGATGATAAAATAGGGCTGCAGCGTCGGATCGTCGAAATACCGTACCCGGCGCGTCGTACCCATCAGGCCAACGATGTAGATGGGCGTCCAGGCCACCCAGTAGCCGATGACCCAGCCCCAGAAGACGATCTTGCCCCAGAAGACATCCATCTTGAAGCCGAAGGCTTTCGGGAACCAGTAGTACATCCCAGCGAACAGCCCGAAGACGATGCCGCCGATGATGACGTTATGGAAGTGCGCCACCAGGAACAGCGAGTTGTGCAGAACGAAGTCCGCCGGCGGAACTGCAAGCAGGACGCCGGTCATGCCGCCAACCACGAAGGTCAGCATGAACGCGACCACCCACATCATCGGCAATTCCATCCGGATCTCACCACGGTACATGGTGAAGAGCCAGTTGAAGATCTTCGCACCCGTCGGAATGGAAATGACCATCGTCGCGATGCCGAAGAAACTGTTGACGCTGGCGCCTGACCCCATCGTGAAGAAGTGGTGCAGCCAAACGAGGTAGCTCAGGATCGTGATGACGACTGTTGCGTAGACCATCGACGAATAGCCGAACAGCCGCTTGCCCGAGAAGGTCGAGGTGATTTCCGAATAGATGCCGAACACCGGCAGGACCAGAACGTAGACTTCTGGGTGACCCCAGATCCACACTAGGTTCCAGTACATCATCGGGTTACCGCCGAGATCGTTGGTGAAGAAGTTCGTGCCAACGTAACGGTCGAGCATCAGCAGAGCGAAGGCGCCGGTCAAAATGGGGAAGATCGCGATCGCAAGGACGTTGCTGCAAAGCGCGGTCCAGGTGAAGACCGGCATCTTCATCATGGTCATGCCGGGCGCACGCATTTTGAGGATGGTCGTGACCATGTTGATGGCCGACAATGTCGTGCCCACCCCAGCTATCTGTAGCGCCCAGAGATAATAATCAGGACCGACGCCTGGACTATTCTCCGCATTGGCGACCGGCACGTAGTTGAGCCAACCGGCAGTGGAAAATTCACCGACGAATAGCGACACCATGACCAGCAGCGCACCAGCAACGGTGAGCCACAAGCTCAGGCTGTTGAGGAAGGGGAACGCTACGTCGCGTGCCCCGATCTGGAGCGGCATGACCAGGTTGACGATGCCCACGATCAGCGGGATCGCCACGAAGAAGATCATGATCGTGCCGTGGGCGGTAAAAATCTGGTCGTAGTGGTGGGCGTTGAGGTAGCCCTCGCTCCCGCCGAACGCCATCGCCTGCTGGAGGCGCATCATCAGCGCATCGGCAAAGCCGCGAAGCAGCATGATGATGCCAAGAATGATGTACATGATGCCGATCTTCTTGTGATCGACACTTGTCAGCCACTCGCGCCATAGCCAGCCCCACAACCGGTACTTGGTGACGGCGGCAAGCATCCCTGCACCGAGCAGCACCACCACCGCGAAGGTGACGAGCAGGATCGGCTCGTGGATCGGGAAAGATTCCCAGGTCAGGCGACCGAAGATGATCTTGGAGAGCGGCTGGTCGAACACTGAGGTCAGCTCCAGAAATTCAGGCTGCTGCATCGCGGCCGGCAAGCGGCGCGAGCACGGGATGAATGGCGGTCATGTTGCGGTTTTCAGGAGCGCCCGGCCGGGTAGTCCCGGACGCCTTGTTGGGATCGGCAGGCTTCGTCACGTTCGGGCCCGAACCTTTTTCCGACGGCGACTTGAATATCGCGCCTTCGGGCTTGTGGCCGTGCGGCGGCTGAGAGGCACGGCCCGGCATTCCGGCACCCGGGCGCATATCGTGAGGGTCACCACCGCCGCGGCGGTCGTGGGCCATGATCTCGGACATGCACTTGGTGCCCGGCTCGACGCAGCGCTCGAGGATGCGGCGGAAAAGGTCGCCGTCGGTCGCAGCGAAGCGCATTGCCGGCACCTTCTCACTCGGCTTTTCCAGCTGGCGATACGTCGCAAGATCAAGCGCCTTGCCCGATCCGCGCGCGCCGGCGACCCAGCGATCGAACCCTGCCTGGTCGACCCCATGCAGCTTGAAACGCATGTCGCTAAACCCGGCGCCGCTGTAATTGGCAGAAAGGCCCTCATAAGTCCCGGGCTTGTTCAGAACCGCGTGAAGCGTGCTCCGCATCCCGGGCATAGCATAAATCATGCCCGCCAGCGTTGGCGCGTAGAAGGTGTTCATCATGTTGGTCGACGTGATGTCGAACCGAACCTGCCGGTCCACCGGCAGCACGAGTTCATTTACCGTCGCGACGCCTTGCTCAGGATAGATGAACAGCCACTTCCAATCCATCGACACGACCTGCACGCGCAGCGGCTCTCCGACGGGTTTCTGGGCATCCTTGCCCCCGGAAATCCGATCAAGCGGGCGGAACGGATCGAGCAGGTGGGTGCTCGACCAGGTCAGCGCGCCCAGCATGATGATAATAAGCAGCGGAGCCGACCAGATCACGAGCTCCAGAGCGGTCGAATGGTCGAAGTTGGGATCATAGGTACCCCCCTTCCCCTTCCGGTATCGCCAGGCGAAGACCACGATCAGGATCATCACGGGAATGATGATCAGCAGCATCAAGCCCGTTGAAATATAAATGATGTCGCGTTGCTGGCGCGCGATGTCGCCGGCCGGATTCAGCACCTCGCCCTGGCAGGCCGCGCAAAGCAGCAGCAGCGGTACAAGCAGGAGATGTTTGGTTCGGGCGGGCAAGGAAAGACTGCTCTTCGACATCAAAGCTCCCTTACCGCCCCAGGAGCGGATTCGACATGGAATTTTTTTGTCCATCTGCGTTTCGCATCATATAGGGGATTTCACCGATGTCGTCGTGCCCGGCGCTAAGGCATGACCCTGGAAAAGAGCATGGGAACGAGAGCCAGATGACGGTCATTGCTTCGGCAGCCAACTCCACTCCGCTGGAACGCGACGCTCAATTGATCAGCGCCCACGACAAGATCGAGCCGGGCGAGATCGCGATAGGCGTCATCATCGGACGGACGAGCGAGTTCTTTGACTTCTTCGTTTACGCGATCGCTTCGGTCCTGGTGTTTCCGTCGCTGGTCTTCCCGTTCGTCGACCCGCTGACGGGTACGCTTTATTCCTTTGCGCTGTTCTCGCTCGCCTTTGTTGGCCGCCCCATTGGGACGCTAATCTTTACCTTCCTCGATCAAAAATATGGTCGCGGCGTGAAGCTCACGATCGCCCTCTTCCTACTTGGAGGCGCGACCATGGCGATCGCGCTCCTCCCGGGTTACGCGAGGGTCGGCGCGGTCAGCATCTGGCTACTGGGCTTTTTCCGCCTTTGCCAAGGCATTGCGCTCGGCGGCGCATGGGATGGCCTGCCGTCACTTCTGTCGCTGAACGCGCCACAAAACCGGCGTGGCTGGTACGCGATGATCCCACAGCTGGGGGCCCCGCTGGGCCTCACCGTCGCAACCGCGCTGTTCGCCTATTTCCTGGCGATCCTCTCGACGGAGGACTTCCTCAGCTGGGGCTGGCGCTATCCGTTCTTCGTCGCTCTAGCAATCAACGTCGTTGCGCTATTCGCTCGACTTCGCCTCGTCGCGACCCCGGAATTTACACGTCTTTTCGAGAACCGCGAGCTCCAGCCCTCGCCGCCATTCGAAACGCTGCGCAAGCAATGGCGCGTCATTGCGCTGGGCTCCTTCGCACCGCTCGCCAGCTTCGCACTATTCCACCTCGTCACCGTTTTTCCGCTGTCCTACGTCCTGTTGAATAGCGACGAGAGTCCAGTCCGATTCCTGACGATCCAGGGCGTTGGCGCTGTATTCTGCGTCGTTTCGATGCTCGCCTCCGGCCTGATTGCCGATCGCGTTGGTCGCCGGGCCGTAATGGGCGTCTCGGCGGCGCTCATCGGTGCCTATAGTGGCTTTGCACCGCAACTGCTTGGTGCAGGGCAACTGGGCGAATCTCTCTACATGATCAGCGGCTTCATTCTCCTCGGCCTCGCTTTCGGCCAGTCGTCCGGCATCGTGAACAGCAGCTTTGACCCGCACTACCGCTACACGGGCGCCGCCATCGTCCAGAATTCCGCATGGTTCATTGGTGCCGGCTTCGCCCCGCTGGTCGCCCTCTTCCTGGCGAGCCACGTGGGCCTCTGGTCGGTCGGGCTCTACCTGCTGTCGGGCGTGATCTGCACGCTGGGCGCCCTCGCCATTAACCGGGAATTCGCTCAGCGAAATACCTGACGCAGAGGGCCTGAGGCCCGCTAGCGAACCGAAGTCAGGAGGCCGTGGGCGGCGCTTTTCAATTATGCTGGGTCTCCCCCGACGGCCGCGCAACGGACGCTTTGACTTTTCCGTCTCCAGCACCCACCTTGGTAGAGCTGTGACAGACTTCGCCGCCAAACGCTTCCTATTGCACGCAGGCCAGATCGCCGCGCGAGCCTAGCCCCGAACGCAAGCGCGTCTCGGGGTTCTAGTCATTTCCCTTATTTTACTGTTGTGGAAGCAAAACACATGGCAACGGCCCGGGGCGCAGAGCGCCCGCCTGTCCATCTCACAGAGTCAGAATCCGACCTCGTCGCGCGGTTAGCGATGCAGGCCGAACACCGATCGCCCATCATCGCCAAAATGCTGCTGGAGGAAATCGATCGCGCCGAGCTGTACCAAGAAAAGGCTCTGCCGGACGATGCCGTGAGCCTCGGCTCCAACGTCGAATATGTCGACGAGCGAAGTGGCCGAATTCACAAGGTCGAGTTAGTTCTTCCCGCGCATGCCAACATATCTGATGGCCGCGTTTCCATCGTGACGCCGATCGGCGCCGCCCTTTACGGGCTACGCGCAGGCAGCGTTATCGACTGGCCCGACGTAGCTGGGAATTCGCGGCGACTGCGCATTCTGAAGGTGGTTCAGCCCAAGCGAGCTGACAGCGCGTCCTGACGCTACGTTGGGCGTCGGGCCCACCCCGAATTTACATTCGTCAGATTCCAGTCATGCTCGGCCTCAGACCGGCCGAGGACTGCTATGCGTGAAAGAACATCTGAAGTGGTTTTCACCAGATACACCACGCTGATCCTCAGCGCGGTAACAGCAATCGTTGCGGGCTACTATCTTCCAGACCTGTGGGCAGTGCCCATCTTTGCCCTGAGCGCCTCTTTGACCGCAATCGGCATCTATGACCTGTTCCAACCGGTGCACTCGGTGCGTCGCAACTACCCAATCCTGGGACACTTGCGATGGTTTTTCGAAGAGATCCGGCCCGAAATTCGGCAGTATCTGATCGAAGGCGATCAGGAGAAAACCCCGTTCTCCCGCAGCCAGCGATCACTAGTCTACGCACGTTCAAAAAATGAAAGCAGCGAACGGGCATTTGGGACGCTGCTCGACGTTTACGAGAATGGCTATGAGTTCATCGCCCACTCGACGAGGCCTGCTCCTGTCGCCGACCCCCAGACGTTTAAACTGCTGGTTGGTGGCAACGACTGCAGGCACCCTTATTCAGCGTCCATCTTCAATATCTCCGCAATGAGCTTCGGCGCGCTTAGCGCCAATGCAATACTTGCGTTGAATAAGGGCGCAAAGATGGGCGGCTTTGCTCACGATACGGGCGAAGGCAGCATCAGTCCTTATCACCGCGAAAACGGCGGGGATCTCATTTGGGAGATCGGGAGCGGCTATTTTGGTTGTCGCACGGCAGACGGCAATTTCGATCCCATCCGCTTTGCAGAGCAAGCCTCTGATCCCCAAGTTAAGATGATCGAGATAAAGCTCAGCCAAGGCGCCAAGCCCGGCCACGGGGGCATTCTTCCGGCTGAGAAAATTTCTGAAGAAATCTCCGTAACTCGCGGCGTGCCAATGGGTGAGGACTGCATTTCACCGGCGCGGCATCGAGCGTTTTCAACGCCACTAGAGTTCGTTCAATTTATCCAGCGGCTTCGTGAATTGTCGAAGGGCAAGCCCATTGGTTTCAAGCTTTGCGTTGGCCAGCCTTGGGAATTCATGGGCATCGTGAAGGCGATGAGAGAAACGGGAATTTTCCCGGACTTCATCGTGGTCGATGGCGCCGAAGGCGGAACGGGCGCGACCCCGCTCGAGTTCGCGGACCATCTCGGTATGCCGATGCGCGAGAGCCTGCTGTTCGTGCATAACACGCTCGTGGGCGCCGGAATCCGCGGCAAAGTAAAGGTCGGCGCTGCGGGGAAAATTGTCAGCGCATTCGATATCGCCGCAGTGATGGCCTTGGGTGCGGACTGGACCAACGCAGGCCGGGGATTCATGTTTGCGCTCGGCTGTATCCAATCGCTTTCCTGCCACACCAATCGCTGTCCGGTCGGCGTCGCGACGCAAGACCCCATCCGTCAACGAGCGCTCGTCGTACCCGACAAAGCCGAACGGGTTTACAATTTTCATCGTAACACCCTTCGGGCACTTGCAGACATGATTGCCGCGGCGGGCCTTGAGCATCCCAGCCAGATCGGCCCGCATCACCTTGTCCGGCGCGTGAGCCTGACGGAGATCAGGCTATTTTCGCAGCTCCACATCTTTCTGGACGACGGCGAACTGCTATTTGGCAATCAGACACGAGATTTTTATAGCAACGCGTGGAAGTTGGCCCGCGCCGACAGCTTCAGTCTCGCCGCGTGAGGGTGCGGATCCGGACTACTTACCCAAAGCGCTGACCTTGAAACTTGCCCTCCTCTGAGAGGGGCTTTGACGGCCGTACGCCTGGCATCAAGACGACGACGGATCGCAAGCACCGGAGGGAAACACCGCCAGGACTTTGGTCAGTGGAACTCCGGCGCGCGAACTTCGCCGCTCAGTAGCCGCCTTAAACCGAGCGCGACACAGTCCTTAGGGTGCTCGGCGACAAACGTTCGAACCTGCGTATGCTGAGAAATCTCTTCAGCTAGCTGCGCAACCAAACTTCCTCCTCCGGTCAATGTGATGCCGTTCTCAAGGATGTCCTGCGCAATCTCCGGCGGAGCCTCGTGCAATTGAGCCCTGATCCCTTCGACGATTTGCATGATGTGCTTCGTCCAGACCGAGTGCAGGCTTGCAACCGGGATGGTGCGCACACGCGGGAGTCCCGTAACAATGTCTAGCCCTTTTACACTCACGCTGGTGTCGGTGAGCTGGCCCGCGTAAATTTCGGAGAGCTGCAGCTTCAGCTTCTCAGCTTCCATCGCTCCGATCTGGAACTGATGCCGAGAATGCAGTCTCTCCGACAGCGCCTTGTTCAAGGCGTTCCCGCCGCCACGAACAGAATTAAGCAGGCAGAACCCTCCCAAAGCAATGACTGCAATTTCGGTGGTTCCTGCGCCGCACTCGACGATCATACGAGCGCTCGGTTGTTCTAAATCCAAACCCAAGCCTAGTGCCGCCAAATAGGGCTCCGGGATCAATCTCGGAGTTCCGAACCCAGCATCAATCGCAGCGGTCTTTAAGGCGCGCTGCTCGGCTTGGGTGGCATCGGCGGGGATGCCAATGAACGGTTTGATCCGTCCAAAGCGACGACGCCCTCCTAAAGAGCGACGCACGAACCGCAGGTAGTCTCGCGCTGCGGTCATGTCGCTCAACACGCCGTTCTTTAGAGGATGAACAATCTTTAGGGGCCGAGCAACCCTGCCCTCGTAATTGCTTGCTTCGTCGCCTGCTGTGATAAAGCGCGGAACGGCGTCATAGCCTTGGAAGCAGCAGACCGAAGGCTGATCGAATACGATCCCCGTTCGCGAAGACACCGCGCGCGTGTTCGCAGTTCCAAGATCGATCCCCACCATTGCAGCGGACTGGTTGCTACGCATCGTTCGATTACTGCCTTGATCTGCGCCCGGCTTCTGGGCGGTTTCTGGCTAGGACATCCAGGTTGAATGCATCTCGGCGGCGCCTCAGGAGACGCCCACGCGTCATTGGGTACCTGCTTAAGGGAGGCTACGCCATTGAAGAATGCATGAAGCCGCGACTGAAGCGCAGTGCATCAGTTGGCCAGCTAGGCTCGCTCAAACGCCGCTGAGCGATCCTTGGAAGCCCTTACGCGGCGGATCAGCGCATAAATAGCAAGCCCCGCCAAGTTCCAGATCAGGAACCAGAACTTCGTCTGCTCCGGCAGGCTGAAGAAAAGATAGACGCAGCCTCCGATGGCAATCGGTCCAACGAGCCAGGCGGCTGGCGTCCGAAACCCCCTCTCAGCATCCGGCGAACGGCGGCGCAGGATTAACATACACGCAGCCACAGCAGCGAACGCCACGAGGGTGCCCGCATTTGCCAAGGCCACAATCTCGTCAAGCGGGAAGAAAGCGGCGATTATGCTCACAATCACGAAGGTAAAAGCCGTGGTACGGGCTGGCGCGCCCGAACGGGAAACTCGGGCCAATGCTTTAGGCAATAACCCGTCGCGCGCCATTACGAAGAAGATGCGGCTTTGGCCGTAAAAGAAAGCGAGGATCACCGTGGGCAAAGCGATTACCGCGGAAAGGGCGAGGAAGTGCGCCGCGGCAGACTGCCCGATTTCTCTCAGGATGAGCGCGAGCGGCTCAGGGCTATTGGCGAAGTGGGTGAAGGAAGTGGCGCCTAAGGCTACCGCTGCAATCACCGTATAGATCGCTGCGCAAGCCAGCATCGAGCCTACAATGCCAATGGCGAGGTCGCGCCTTGGATTTCGGGTTTCCTCAGCCGCCGTGGCGATGGCGTCGAAACCATAAAACGCCGAAAAGATGATGGCGGCTGCGGCCATGATGCCCCGCTCAACGCCATCTGGGCTCACGGTTTTCGAAAAACCGTATGGGTTGAATGGTTGCAGGTTTGCCCCGTCGAAATGTGGAACAGCAACCACAACGAACATGACGAGCGCGGCAATCTTTAGCAGTACCAGCACGGCATTAAGCGTTGCGCTCTTGCGCGTTCCCGCGAGCAGCATCGCAGCGACCACCGCAATGATGAAGACCGCCGGGATATTGACCAGGCCGCCCGCGTGTGGGCCCTGCATCAGGGCCATTGGCATTCCGGTCCACGCGTGAAGCAACGGCGCGGCATAACCCGACCAGCCCACCGCCACGGCGCTTACGACCAGACTATACTCGAGGATCAGGCTCCACCCGATAACCCACGCAACAGCCTGCCCCATGACGACATAGCTGTAGGTGTAGGCGCTCCCGGAGGCTGGAATCATCGATGCCGTCTCAGCGTATGCGAGCGCTGCGCACGCGCATACGAAGCCCGCGATCGCAAAGGAGACGAGCACGGCGGGGCCAGCCTTATCTGCGCCGACCCCAATTAGCGTTAGGATGCCGGTGCCGACGATCGCTCCAACACCGAGAAACACAAGGTGCGGCCAACTCATTGTACGAGCCAACCGGTTCGTTTGTCCCGCCGAGTGCTCCCCAAGTTCCTTCCGAACGTTCCAGTTCTTCACATCGCCCCCTTCGATACTAGTCGGCTGGCGAGCGCTTAGTTGGCGATGAGTATGCTGGAGACGATTACCGCCAGCAGCGAAGCGGCGAAAAACGCTCCGAAGATATAGGCCTGGGAGTTTTGAGACTGTGTCACGGCTATTCTCCTTCAGCAGAGCTTCCAAAAGCACGGATGCTCGCGGGAGCCATGATACGCATCGTGCCGCTGCAGGTGGCACCAAAGCCATTGACGGATTCCGCAGATTCTGCGGTCTATGGCGCATGGACCCGCAGGAATCGCTCGACACCATCGATCGGAACATTCTCCGAGTGCTTCAAGGCAACGGTCGCATTACCAATCAAGCGTTGGCGGACCGAGTGCACTTGTCTCCCAGCGCGTGCCTCGCTCGTCTGAAGCGTCTCGAGCACGCGGGCGTAATACAAGGTTATCACGCGCGATTAGATCCTTATCGGTTGGGAATAGGACTGGTGTTGTTCGCGGAGGTTCAGCTGGAAGGCCGTCAGCCGGACGAGCAGGCACGATTTGAGGCTGCCGTAGCGACGCTCCCCAATGTGGTTGAAGTGTCGGACGTCAGCGGTGACGTCGACTACATTCTCAAAGTGGTTGTTGCCGATATGCCCGAGTGGACCAGGCTTAAAGAAGAACTTGTCAGCGGGGAGCTGGGTGTCCGCCGCATTACGACCCACGTGCTAATGCGAAAGCCCAAGATTTTTACCGGCTATCCCGTCGCGGGTTCATGACAGCCGGAAAGACGATGGCGGCCAACTTGAGTCGTGTAGCTGTCGGCCGCCAGCGCGTAGGTCATTTTGGCAATGCGTTGAGCTTATCTAGGTGGCCCTGTACCGTAGGCAGGACGTTGCTTGCGAACTCTTTTAACTGGGGCGAAGTACCGCCGGCTACGTAGTTGCTCAGGACTTGGACAGCCTCTTGGTGAGCGGCAATCTGCTGGCTGACATATAAGCTGTCGAAATTGCTTCCTGCCGCGTTCAGCGCTTCAAGGTCGGCCTTTTGCTTCGCGCTCAATGAAGCCAGCGGAGTAAATGACGGGGTCGATGCGCCCGCGGCTACCTTGAGGTCTTCACCGGCCTCCTTGTGATCCGCAGAGATCATCGCAGCCAGTGCTTTCAGATCAGCCGAGGTAGCCTTGCTCGCGGCCAAGTCTGCGCTCTCGACTTCAAACCTTCCACCGCCCGCAATGGCATTCGCGAAGTCGGCGTTGCCCAGCGCTGCACCTGCGCCGCCCGTTGCGGCGCTACCCGTCTCATTGAGCTGGTTTGACGCATTCAGCTCGGATGTCGACGGCTCTTTCTTGCAGCCGGAACTCACGATGGCGAGGCTGGTGGCGGCGGCGATGATCAGCAGTCGCATGAGAACTTCTCCGTTTATTGGAAAGCAACGTGGCAGCCCGGGCGAGGCATCGGGGGGATGACCGACGCCTCGCCCCCAACCATCTAATCGGTCAGGCCGGCGGGAACCTTTCCGCCATTAGCGGCCAATTGCCGCATCACTTCCTTCTGCAGCCACATGTTCATCTCGGCACTGCCGTCTTTCTCGCCGGTGTAGCCAAGCTCGGTCGCCAGTTCCTTGCGATTGGCTAAGCTTGAGTCCATGTCGAGGAGCTTCATGAGATCGACAATAGACGTCCGCCAGTTGAGGTCGGGATTGCCTTTTGACGCTGAGATGCTCGTCAAAACCTGCTCGACATCTACCTGTTCCGGCGCCTCCATCGTAGACGCAGGTGCAGGTGCGGCGGTAGTCGTCGGCGATCCGCTCGGAACCGAAGAGCCGGTTGGGACGGGCGCGGCCTCAGCCTTCTTGCCGAAAATTGCGTCTTTGATCTTGCCGAAAATACTCATGGTCTCTCTCCCACAAATTCAAATTTATCTTATCGGCCCAGATACTTGCCGGCGGCGCCGATCAGGTCGTCGAGAATGCTTCCAGACCCGGCAGGCGATCGCGGCGCGCTTGCCAAGCCACTGTCGGACGCTGGTTGCCCGCCAAGAATGCCGCCAAGCGCCCCGCCAAGCCCGCCTTGACCCTGGCCCGCCTGTTTCATGACGTAGCCAGCCGCGATCATGGCAAGGATTGGCAGCATTTTCTTGAGGAGCGATGGCTCCACGCCGGATTGGGCCGCCGCGCTGGCGGCAACGGCTCGACTCCCGTCTTTGGAGCCGAAGACCTGTCCGAGAATCTGGTTGCCCTTTTCAACCTCGGTGGGCTCGCTGGAAGTGACATTGTCGAGCAGGTTTCCACCGCCCAGTCCGCCAATACTGCCCAGCAGTCCACCCAGGCCGCCGAGACCAGGGAACGCGCCCGCGGCCTGAGCTTCAGGCGCACCGACCGGGTTTTGAAATCCGGACAAGATGGATGGCAATAAAGCTGTAGCACCGGCTTGCGCTGTTGCAGGGTCGACGCCTAACTCGCGCGAAACCGCCTCTATGGCGTTCGTTTGCTGCAGCATTTGTTCGATGTTCATGGCCCCGCTCCTGTCGCGAAATAAGTTCGCTCAGGACATACGTTTGGGGCCAGCAATAGTTCAGAGCGCGACCGAAATCAGGCGCACTTCAATCGACGATAAACGTCACTGCGAGCGTGACACGCCATTCGGTAACCGAATTGTCGCGGACTACTGCTTTGGTGTCTTTGACCCAAGCGCCCTCAATATTATCAAGTGTTTCGCCTACTTTAGCGATGCCGCTCCGAACGGCGTCTTCGATCCCGCTCGTTGAGCTCGCTACAATCTCGATAGTCTTGGCGACTGCCATCTGTTTTCTCCGATACCCTAGCGTTTGCGTCGTGCCTAATCATCCCGAGCTAAGACTGATGACATATCGCTCAAACCGTCACGGCCCCCGCATTTGCGAGGCCAACGCTGCCTTTCTGGGCGTTGCGGCACGCGCAATCATACAACGTGAACTGATGCCAGAGTAGCGAAATGGTTCAGGTCATCCGGAAGTTGAGACCCTGAAACTCATCCTCGCCATCGATGCCGAGCGATTACTCGTTCTCGGTCGTTCACTTCTTGTCCGCCGCCCAGACTCCCGTGATCGTCCCCCAAAGCTGACTGAACGGGTTGATGTACGGCGCTTTGAACGAGGCAATTAGTTCGCTCGCCTGCGGCCCAGTAAAATAGCCTCCAAACCAGCTGTCGTCCGTCGACCCCGGCACATCGAACTTGCCGGTGAAGGTGGTGCTTCCTGCCGAGTAAACCGTGTCGCGGAACCGATATTCGCCCAGCGGATGCAAATCCCAGCCGTCGCTCACGGAAGGATTCATCACACCGCTCAGCGCCCCACTAGCAAAGTTGAAGCTTAGATCCACTGTCCCGTAAATGTCGTAGTGGTCGCTGCTCACCCCACGAACCTGGCCTGCGTACCCAGCCGAGCCCGTAACTGGTATTTCGCCAGCGAGTGTCGGAATCCCGTACGCGAAGACGCCCCGGGACATTATGTCATTGCCTTCGGCATCCTTCGTGTAACCGGACCAGCTGCCCAAGCTCGAGTAAGTCAAGTTGTCGTCGAATTCAGGCCAGGTAAGCGTCACCCTCAGATCTTGAAGCTCGCCGCTGTCTCCCTTTGTGACCGTGTTGTACGTGCCGGTGAAATTGATCCAACCGGACTCGTCGTATGAGCCATTTCCTCCTAATGTGACGAGGCGGCCGGTTTCGAAGTCCGGTATAGAAATCGTATAGAGCCCATCGGCAGCCGAATAAGCGAATTGGACGTCGTCGGCGCTGAGCTTGGTGGGTCCAACCGGCCAACGCTCCGGAGAATAGTCCGACTGCCCTCCCGCACTGACCACAACAAACGGCAGATTGCTCTGCAAGCCGATGCTCCCATCCGGAATAGGCGGCGGACCCGGTGGCGGCGGCGGAGGTGGCGGCGGCGGTGGCGGTGGCGGTGGCACAGTGGCGACTCCTGCGCCGCTTCCCCCACCTCCGCAGGCCGTGAGCGCAATTGCTGCTCCGAACAGGCCGACCAGCTTCAATCGCGATAAACCAGGCATCGGAATCTCCGTTCGCAAAATCCATGCCGGATTTTGCTCAACGAAGGTCCAAAGGCGATGAAGATGTCCTGATGAAGAACCGATGATCTGGCGATGCGGCATTTATGCTTCGCGACGAGCTGCCCTCTCGCAACTGGCCCATCAACTCGAGTTCGTTACCCCACCTGGCAAATTTCGCGAACGCTATTCCTTAGCCAGCGATGGGCCGGGTCGCCCTCGAGTCGAGGATGCCAAAGCAGCGAAATCGTGAATTCCGGTGCGAGGACGGGTAGCGCGAACGTCTGCATATCCGCCCGCATTTGCTCGGTATGTCGTTCCGGTACGGTTGCGATCAAATCTGAACCACGTGCCAACGCCAATGCGGCGGAAAAACCGTCGACGGTGACAGCGACGTCACGAGCGTATCCCGCCTCTGCAAGCCGATCGTCGACACCGCCGAGGTCGATCCCCTCCCTCCAGGCGATTACGTGCCTCGCCTCTGCGTAGCCCTCGATCGTTAGTCCTTGGCGCACAAGCGCATGGCCTGCGCGAGTGACAGCAACATACCTGTCGGAAAACAGCGCTTGAGCCCGAACCTCGGGCCCTATCGAGGCAGCAACAACCCCGGTCTCCAGATCGACCGTACCGTCGCGAAGTCCTTGGCTGCTCTTATCGAGCTTACGAACGAAGCGAAGCTGAACACTGGGCGCCTCCTCACTCACTTTCTGGATCAGGCGCGGGCCGAAAGTTTCAGCGAACCCATCGCTTGCCCTGATGGTGAACGTTCGGTGCAAGGTCGCCAATTCCAGTCCGTCGGACGGTCGAAGGAGCACTTGAGCCTCTTCCACGAGCTCTCGTACCTTGGCCCTCATTTCCTCAGCACGCGGCGTGGGAACTAGACCTCTCCCCGCTCGAACCAGGATCTGGTCCCCGGTAACATTACGGAGTCGGGCCAAGGCCCGGCTCATCGCAGATGGACTTAATGCCAACCGTTTTGCCGCGCGGGTGACGTTGCCCTCGTCGAGGAGGACGTCGAGGGTTTCCAGCAGGTTCAAATCAGGCCTGAACATTGCATTTTGATAAGGCGTTTTACGCAACAATGGAATGCAATTGATGCGCCTTCTGCAATGTAGGTCGCGGGATTATCCGAGGTCGGCGAACACATTGGAGACCCGCGATGGCGAAGACTGCGTTGGAAGCATTTGTTGCGGATGTGCGCAGCGTATGGGGTCCGATCAACTCTGACCTGGTGCGCCAAACTCAAGAATGGATGAACCGCCTCACTTCGGCGAATGAGAAAGAAGATTGGCTAGCCTCGCTTCTCAGCGAGCGACCGGCCACGCGCGAGCTTCACCGAGATCCGTCCCATGGCTTCATGCTCCTCGCCCATGGTGAGCAGGCCGGCCTTTACCGCGCGCCCCACGATCATGGCCGCGCATGGGTCTGCTACGCCGTCCAGTCCGGCGAGCTAGAAATCAGCACCTACGTGCGCGTTCCATGGGGCGATGGATCGCGACTGGTTCGGCGCGAAACACACATTCTTCGCCCCGGGCACGCACGTCTCTATTTTCCCGGGGACATCCACGACACGCGCTGCCTGACTGAACAGGCTCTGGTCTTCCGCTTTACCGAGCGTGATCTGCGGCATGAGGATCAAGTGGAAAACAAGCTGACCCGGTTCATCGAGCAGGATGGCCATTGGGTTTCCCCGCCAGTCGTCGCATGAAGATCCGCGAACACCTGAGCCTTCTTGCCGTCCTTTGTTCGATGGCAATGGTGGTGCTGGATGCTGGCATGCTCAACGTTGCACTGCCTACCTTATCCAACGCGCTGGCTGTTGGACCAGCAGACATCATCTGGTCAGTGAGCGCTTACCAGATGGCGCTGCTGGTGGGACTGCTCCCATCGGCGCAACTGGCGGAGCGCTTTGGTCACCGCAGGATGTTCGTGGCCGGCCTCATGATTTACCTCGCGGCCTCGGTGCTGTGTTCAGTGTCTCCCAATCTCTTGGCGCTCTTAGTTGGGAGAGTATTCCAGGGCCTCGGCGGCGCCGTGATCATGGCATTAGGCATTGCGATCTTGCGTGTCGTGCTGGGCCCAGACCGGCTTGGGAAAGCGATAGGTTGGAACGCGCTGGTTGTGGCGCTGAGTTCCGCGGCTGCCCCTGCCCTAGCCGCTGCCATCCTGGCTGCGGGATCTTGGCAGTGGCTTTTCCTGGCGAAGCTCCCAATCGGAATCGTCGCATTGGCCGCCAGCATTGGCTTTCCGCCGAGCAACAGCACGCGAAGCTCTATCGATGGCGTCGCAATCGTCATCCATGCGGCGTCGGCAGTGCTCATACTTTTCGCGTTCGAGCGTCTGAATAGCCAGCCCGCCATGGCGACGGTCGCATTGGTTGGCGTAGCGGGCCTCGCCAGATGGATGATTGCGCGTGAGAAGATGCGCCAAGTTCCGCTCTGGCCAGTGGACTTGCTGGCGAACCGACCGCTACGGACTGCCGTCTATGCATCGGTAGCCTGTTTCACGGCGCAGTCGGCTGGTTTGGTAGCCTTGCCCTTACTGCTACAGTTAGGCTTGGGCACGAGTGTCATCGATACTGCTATTGTGATGATGTTCTGGCCCGTTGCAGTAGCAGTTACTGCTCCGATCGCTGGGCGGCTCTCGGAACGCGCCGATCCGTCTATTCTATGTTCGATAGGAGGCATGCTTCTCGGCGCAGGCCTCCTGATTGCCTGTTTCTCCCCCGCGAGTGCTGGCCTATCCCCGTATGTCGCCGCAGCGGTCGTAAGCGGAGCCGGGTTTGGACTATTCCAAGTGCCCAACAATCGAACGATGTTCCTATCGGCACCCCCCGATCGCGCAGCGGCAGCGGGCGGGATGCAGGGGAGCGCTCGGCTGTCCGGCCAAACGTTTGGAACTCTACTCGTTGGTCTGCTCCTCGGCTATTACCCAACTACCGACGCAGTCAGTCTGGCAGTGGGCCTGGGCGGACTCAGTGCATTGGTAGCCTCGATGGTCAGCTTTTCGAATTTACCGCGCTTCGTGCAGCGCCATCACGCGTAGGCGTAATCTCCACGAATGGGAGCTCCCCTATGAATACGATAACATCAATACTTGCGGGTCTATTCCTCGGTGCCCTGGCTATCGCCCCTTCCTTCGCGTGGACGCCTGACGCCACTGCATCGTCGATCTCCGTTTCCCAAGCCGTCGTGGAAGACGCCGGTCACGCCCGCATTCCCGTCGTCATCTGGGCACCCGCTACTGGAGAAAAACTACCGCTCATCGTCATGTCGCATGGCACGGGGGCCGGTCCATTAGCACACGTCGACACGGCGCAAGCTCTGGCTGACGCTGGATTTGTCGTGGTTGCTCCAATGCATCCCGGAGACAATTTCCAGGAGGATGTCTCAGTCGGTAAACACCAGTGGTTCGTGGACCGATCGAGGCACGTCTCCAAAGTCCTAGACTATATGCTGGGCCAGTGGGACGGACGCATGCGTCTTGCCCCGTCCCGGGTCGGCATGTTCGGCATGTCCGCCGGAGCCACCACCGCTCTTATCTCGGCCGGCGGAAAGCTGGACCTCGCGAGCGTGGATGAGCACTGCAAGAAGCAGCCGGAATTCGTCTGCAAGATCATGACGCCTGCAGCGCCCGAAACCACACCACCCCCGTTCGTTCGGGAGCCGCGGATTGTTGCTGAAGTGATCGTTGCACCTGGCCTCAGCTTTGCGTTTGAGCCCAACGGTCTTAGCGACGTAAAGATTCCCGTTCAGCTCTGGTCGGGATCCTCAGACGAGACCGTCCCCTATGCGACGAATTCCGGGGTTATTCGAAAACTTCTCAAAGGCCAGGTCGAGTTTCATTCCGTTGAGAATGCGGTGCATCTCTCCTTTCTTGCGCCCTGCACCCCAGAGAGCCCGCCCTTCATTTGCAAAGATAATCCAGGCTTCGATCGGTCCGCCTTTCACCAAACCTTCAATCGCAATGTTGTGAGCTTCTTTCGAGCGCACCTTCGGGGCCCGTCCAGCGGTGGCAAATGACGATCGGGGACGAAATAACGCTCAAAAGGGCGCGGCAGAACAGCTGTTTTCTGCGAAGAATGCACCGGACTTGTGGCTTTCAACGCGATCGATTGACATCCCGCCAAAGTTGAGGTCCCCTACGTGCATGCGTGAATCATCCGCCCTGACGACCAATCCGACCGCTGCGACCCTGTCGCTGCGTTGGTGGTGGCGTGGGCCCGAGCGATGGCGCGCGCGCAGCCGATAATCCGTGGTTTCCCGGATCATCTGACTGAAGGCCCGCCATCGCAGCGGGCCTTTTCTTTTGCGCGCACGCCACTCCCCAAGGATTCAACTTATGACCGCTACCGCCTTCTGTTTGCCTGAGACGACCTCAGCACCCTTCGACACTAACGCTACACCACTAGAGGACCTCGGCCCGGTCCCAAATCCATTGCCGCGCCTCCTATCCGGGCACGACCTGACTGCCGACGAAGCCATGCACTTATTTGAGCGGCTTGTGCTTGGCCGGCTGCAGCCCGCTGAAATCGCGGCCTTGCTGATTGCCCTTCGAATGAAAGGCGAGACCGACCAGGAAATGATCGGTGCCGCTCGGGCATTAATCGGCACTGCCCAGCCGTTCGAGCGGCCTGCTTATCTCTACGCTGACTGCTGCGGCACTGGTGGAGACGGATCCGGTTCAATTAACGTATCAACGGCAACGGCACTGGTTGCGGCCGCCTGCGGCCTTCCCGTAGCCAAGCATGGCAATCGCTCCGTCTCCAGCCGTTGCGGCTCGGCCGATGTGCTGCAAGCCCTTGGCGTCCGACTTGATGTTGATGCAGCGGTTGCACGGCGAGCACTAGACCAGACCGGGTTTTGCTTCCTCAACGCGCCTTCCTACCACCCAGGCATGAAGCACGCCGCTCCGGTAAGGCAGCAGCTGCAGGTGCGCACGGTGATGAACCTACTCGGTCCCTGTGTGAACCCCGCGCGGCCGAAGGTGCAGTTACTTGGAGTAGCGGATCCCGAGCGCTTGATGCCCATTGCCCGCACGCTTGAGGCAATGGGCACCGAACGAGCTTTGGTAGTGCACGGAAGCGGCCTCGACGAGGTCGCCTTGCATGGCCCGACAACTGCCATCCGCCTAACTAACGGCACCTTCGAGCAAATCGAAATCACACCGGAAGACGCCGGCATATCCCGTGCCGAACCAGATACAATTACCGGCGGCGCGCCTGAAGAAAATGCCAAGCGTCTCAAGAACCTCCTCAACGGCCGCGGCAACGATGCCGAGCGTGACATCGTCAGGCTCAACGCGGCCGCTCTGCTGGTAACCGCTGGCGTCGCCAGCGACTTGCGAGACGGTGCAGGAATGGCGCTGGAAGCAATCAGGAGCGGCGCTGCTTCTCGGGTTCTTGCAGCTTACGTGGAGGCGACAAATGGCTGACGTCCTTGCCCGCATTGTTGCGCGCAAGCGGACCGAAGTTGCTGCGCGCATTGCTGAACCCATTGCAGCTGAACCAACACGCCGCTCGCTGCGCGCAGCACTCGCCAAACCTGGCGCGCGTTTCATCATGGAGGTCAAGCGGCGCAGTCCTTCTGGCCACGCAGCCCGTCACTCGCTGGAGAATGCGGTCCGCGCCTATGCGCCCGTGGCAGACGCAATCAGCGTTCTCACTGACGAGGCGGACTTCGGTGGTTCTCTCGAAGACCTGCGCGCGGTCCGTGCACGTTTCGATGGGCCGATCCTCGCAAAGGACTTCGTTGTCCATCCGAGCCAGGTTCGCGAAGCGCGAGCGGCGGGAGCCGATGCCGTTCTCGCCATGATGTCCGTGCTCGATGACCACGAGGCCGCGGCTGTCATGCACGAAGCCCGCGAACTCGGCATGGATATCATCGTCGAAGTACACGACGAGGACGAATTGGCTCGCGCACTGGCGCTGGGCGCTGACATCGTCGGCATCAATAATCGTGACCTAACATCGCTCTCGATCGACCTTTCGGTGACGGAAGGCCTTGCCCCAAAGGTGCCAGACAACGTGTTAGTCATCGCCGAAAGTGGGATCTCCGGACGATCGGATGTCACCCGGCTGGCGCCTTATGTCGATGCTTTCCTGGTGGGCTCGGCTCTAATGGCCGCCGATGATATCGGACGAGCCACGCGGAGCTTGGTCCACGGCCAAGTGAAGATTTGCGGGCTGACGCGGGTCGAAGATATTGCGGAAGCGGCGCGCCTGGGCGCGACTGATGTCGGCTTCATCTTTCATGCTGCCAGCCCCCGCCGCACCACAGCGGAACAAGCGCGAATTCTCATCGGCGCGGCGCGAAATGCCGGGCTGCGGAGCGTCGGCGTCTTTTCCGGGGACGACCCGCACATTGCTGACACCGCTAGGCTTCTCGGGCTGGATGCAGTGCAGGTGCATGGCTCCGTAGACCCGACTTTGACCACGTCGCTGGCCGGCCGAGATCTGATCGGGGTCTGCGCAATTCGTGACGGCATCACCGATCCGCCCCCGGCATGTTCAGACAGATTGCTGTTCGACAGCGGCGACGGCGGCACGGGACAAAGCTTCGACTGGGGCGTAATTGATGGTCATCCGGCCCTGGCAACCGCTTTTCTCGCGGGAGGCATCAACCCGGCAAATGTAGCCGCGGCTGCCCAGGTCGGCGCAGCAGGAATCGACCTCTCCAGCGGGATCGAGACAGCGCCGGGTATCAAGGATCATGACAAGATGGCGGCGCTATTTGCGGCGTTGCGCCCCGCCGCAAGGAGCGACACATGAAATTGGATGGACGTTTTGGCCGCTTCGGCGGGGCATATGTACCGGAGATTCTGGTCCCAGCTCTCGAGCAACTGGAATCCGCCTTTCTCGATGCTCAGACGGATGAGGCATTTCAGGCAGAACTTGCCACCCTTTTGTCGACTTATGCCGGCCGGCCGACACCACTGACGCGCTGTCGTAATCTGGGTGGTGGCGCCACGCGGATTTATCTCAAACGGGAAGATTTGCTCCACGGCGGCGCGCACAAAACCAACCAGGTCCTCGCCCAGGCGCTTCTCGCCCGGAGGATGGGCAAGACCAGGCTCATTGCCGAGACCGGGGCCGGGCAGCACGGTGTTGCGACCGCACTGGCCGGCGCCCTCTTTGGCCTCAAAACCGTTGTCTACATGGGCGCGGACGATGTCGCCCGCCAGCAACTCAACGTCTTCCGAATGGAGCTGATGGGCGCGACGGTAGTACCGGTTACGGCCGGCGGGCGAACACTCAAGGACGCCGTCAACGAAGCATTACGTGACTGGACCGCGAGCTTCGAGAACACGCATTACCTCCTCGGAACGGTTGCCGGTCCCCACCCTTTCCCGCTCATGGTTCGTGAGTTTCAGCGTGTCATCGGCAAGGAGGCACGCGAACAAATCTTGGCCTTGGAAGGGCGCCTGCCCGACATGGTGATCGCGTGCGTTGGCGGAGGGTCCAACGCGATCGGCATCTTTTCCGATTTTGTGGACGATCCAGACGTGGCGCTGATCGGGATCGAGGCAGCCGGCAAAGGGCTGGATGGTTCGGAACATGGCGCGACTTTGCTTCGCGGCCGAACCGGTATCCTTCACGGCGCCGAGACGTTGCTGTTGCAGGACAGCGACGGCCAGGTTGCCGATACCTGGTCGGTCTCAGCTGGGCTCGACTATCCCGCCGTTGGCCCCGAGCATGCCCACCTTCAGGATATCGGACGTGCAACTTATGCCGGAATAACCGACGAGGATGCACTGGACGCCTTCGTCGCACTCGCCCGGGCCGAAGGCATCGTCGCAGCGTTCGAGAGCTGCCATGCCCTTGCTCATGCTTTGAAGTTGGCGGAGAGCGGAAATGATCAAATCCTGCTCGTGAACCTGTCCGGTCGTGGCGACAAGGACATGGCCCAGGCGCAAAGGTTGTTAGCGGCGCATTCGCTGAGGGCCGCGGCATGACGCGATATGCTGCAATGTTCGCCCGTTGCGCGGCCAGCAATCAGGCCGCGTTCGGCGCGTTCCTAATGCTCGGCGATCCAAATCCGGTAGCCTGCGCTGATTACCTCGACGCGCTGGTTGCAGGCGGAGCGGACATGATCGAGCTTGGCATTCCGTTTAGCGATCCGGTTGCCGACGGCCCCGTGATCCAGTCTGCAGCGGCTCGTGCACTGGCCGCCGGCGTTCGCACCGCGGACGCCCTGGCATTGGTGGCCGACTTTCGCAGCCGCCATGCCAACGTGCCAATTGGCATCCTTACCTACGCCAATATCGTTGCTGCTCGCGGGATCGATGCGTTCTGCCAGGAGCTAGCCGCTGCCGGTGCGGACAGCCTTCTCGTCGCCGATGTGCCCACCTTAGAGGCAGCGCCTTATTCTCGAGCGGCCAAAGCGGCGGGCATCGACCTCGTGATGATCGCCGCGCCCAATACCCCCCAAGCGACATTGGCGAGGATTGCCTCCCTATCCGGCGGCTACACCTATTGCGTCGCTCGCGTGGGAGTAACCGGGCACGGCGAAGCGCCTCGGTTTGATCACCGACCCCTGCTTGACGGGCTTGCAGCGGTAGGCGCGCCGCCCCCGATACTTGGCTTCGGTATCGGTTCTGCAGAGCAGGTAACGGCTGCTTTGGCAGAGGGCGTAGCGGGCGTGATTAGCGGCTCGGCAATCGTCGAGAGGATCGCACGGGGCGAGGGCCCCGATGAGGTGGCTGCCTTTGTTGCCGATCTTAAAGCTGGGACGCGGCAGCCCGAGCTACGGGGGGTTGCCACCAGCGGCTGAGGTCGGTAGAGGCGTGTTTCACTGTTTCATCACGCTGTAACAAGGTCATGCCGAACACTCCGCTCTCAGACGCACGCTCCGCACTTGCCGACGACCTCGCCGACGCGCTTGTTGCCCTCGAAAACGCCGAGGACGCACGTGCCTTCCTGACGGACCTTTGCACGCCGGCGGAAGTGCATGCGCTCGCCGAGCGATGGCACGTCGCAAAGCTGCTCGACGAGGGCGCGATGACCTACCGGGAAATTCACGATGCGACCGGGGTCAGCACGACAACGGTCGTCCGCGTTGCGAGATTTCTCAGGCAGGAACCGAATGGCGGCTACCGCCGCCTCCTCGATCGGCTGAGGCCCACAAAATGAGCCCCGATCGCAACCGGATTCACCTTGCCGTTCAGAAATCGGGTCGGCTGAGTGAAGAATCGCTGTCGCTTCTGAAGGGCGCGGGCCTGCGGCTGTCGCGCGGTGGAAAGTCTTCGCTGTCGGCACGAGCGGACAACTACCCTCTCGACCTGATGCTGGTGCGGGATGACGACATACCCACGTTCGTCGCGGACGGCGTATGCGAGCTCGGTATTGTCGGGCAGAACGTCCTCGAGGAATATGCGCTGGGCCAGCCTGACCGCCGGATCGAGGAAGTCGCGCGGCTTGGATTTGGACGCTGCAGTCTCAAGATCGCCGCGCCCGATAGCCTCAACTTCTTCAAGCTGAAAATGTTGGAAGGGCAGCGCATCGCGACCAGCTATCCGAACATTCTTCGCCGTTTCTTGGACACCCAAGGGATCAGTGCCGACATCGTCACGATGCGCGGCGCCGTCGAGCTTGCGCCTAGACTGGGGATTGCCCGGTTCATCTGCGACCTGGTTTCAACCGGCGCGACCCTTGACGCGAACGGGCTCGCCCCGGTTGCCGACGTTTTCGACAGCGAAGCGGTGATGATCCGTACGCTCAAGCCGGTCGACGCGCCGCACCGGGCGAAAATGGACGGGCTTCTGACCCGCATCGGCGGCGTTATTGCGACCCAGGAAAGCAAATATATCGTTCTGAATGCGCCCGAAAGCGCACTGCCTGCGATCAGCAAAATTCTGCCTGGCGCCGAGGCGCCGACGGTAGTGCCGCTGGTCGGCCGTCCCGGACAGGTTGCCGTCCAAGCCGTCTGCCAAGAGTCGGTTTTTTGGGAGACGCTTGAGCGCCTCAAAGGCGCAGGCGCATCGGCAATCCTAGTGATGCCCATCGAAAAGATGATGATGTGAAAAGGTTCGACTGGTCCGATCGCGGCAGCCGTGCCGCTGCGCTCGCCCGGCCGCAAGCTCGGGAAAACGACGCCCTCCTCGCGGACGTGCGCAATATAGTCGAGGAAGTTCGAACAGGCGGATGGGCCGCGTTGGTGGAACAGAGCCGGCGGATCGATGGCTTCGCCCCACGCCGCCTACCCGTCGCTCCATTCGCGCGCGTTGGCCGTGAGATGATCCCCGCCGCCACGCAGGCCGCGATGCAGTTCGCAGCGCAGAACATCGAGAGCTTTCACCGCCAGACGCTCCCGAAGGACGTGCAGGTGCTTACCTACCCCGGCCTCGCGGTTTCCAAGCTATGGCGTCCGCTCGACCGGGCCGGGCTCTACGTTCCCGGTGGACGCGCGCCCCTCTTCTCGACCTTGATGATGCTTGCCATTCCAGCGAAGGTAGCTGGCGTTCAGGAACTGGTAGTCGTCACGCCGCCCCGGCCGGACTGTACGCTGCACCCGGCCATCGCGCTTGCCGCTGAACTGTGCGGTGTTGAAGCGATCTGGACAGTTGGAGGAGCGCAGGCCATCGCCGCGCTCGCTTTCGGAGCCGGGGACATCCCGGCCGTCGACAGGATTTGCGGCCCCGGAAATTCGTGGGTTGCTGCGGCCAAGGCTCAAGTCGCCGCGATGCGCGGCGGGCCCGGGATAGACCTCCCGGCTGGACCGAGCGAGTTGCTGGTTCTTGCCGATCGCAGCGCTGATCCTGCAACCGTCGCCGCAGATCTTCTCAGCCAAGCCGAGCATGATCCAGATGCGCAGGTACTTCTCGTTTCGCCATGTTCAGAAGTCCTCGATGCGGTCGAAGCGGCGTTCGCGATACAGTCGGGAAGACTGGGGACGACGCTCGCTCCGTTCCGATCAATTGCCTGCGCCGACATTGAGGAAGCAGTTGCGATCGCCAACACCTACGCACCGGAGCATCTCTGCCTTGCCGTATCTGACGCCCCGACGCTGCTGCCTTCCATTCGCAATGCCGGGGCCGTGTTTGTCGGCGGCTCTGCAGCAGAGAGCTTTGGCGACTACCTGGCGGGTTCGAGCCATGTCCTGCCGACCGACGGTGCCGCCCGCTTCACCGGCGGGGTTTCGACGCTCACCTTTATGAAGTCGATGACAGTCCAGCAGCTGAGCTCGCAAGCAGCGGCATCCCTCGCGGCGCCCGCCGCGGCGCTTGCTCGGCTCGAAGGACTGGAGGCACACGCCCTCGCTGCCCAGGCAAGGGCCGCATCATGACCCTCATTACGCGGCTGGCTCGCCCCGCAATTCTTGCGCTTCCTCCCTCCGATATCGCCGGCCCACCCCTGCCCGGCACGGTGAGGCTGGACGCCAACGAAAACCCCTATCCGGCGCTCGTGGCCACGGGTGGAGACCTCAACCGATATCCAGAACCACAGCCGGATGTCCTGCGCCGCCGACTGGCGGACCTTTATGCGGTGCAACCGGAGCGCCTGTGGGTCACCCGGGGCAGCGATGATGCGATCGACCTGTTGATCCGCACCTTTTGCGAGGCCGGCAAAGATTCGATTGGAATCGTCGAGCCCACCTTCTCTGCCTATGCCCAGTTTGCGAGCGTGCAGGGTGCCGGAGTGATTAGGGCTCGCCTCGACGACCAGTTCGCTTTCAATGCCGACAAGGTCATTGAGGCAATGACTGCTCAACGGCCAAAGCTTCTGTTTCTATGCACCCCCAATAATCCAACGGGGACCCGCGTAGCGCCCGAAGACGTTCGACGTATCGCTTCAGCGCTTCCTGACACGATCGTGGTCGTCGATGAGGCCTATATCGAGTTTTCCGACGATCCTGGCCTTGCCGCAGAGGCTTCCGGAAATCTTGTCGTACTTCGTACCCTGTCCAAGGCCTTTGGATTGGCAGGCGCAAGGATCGGTTGCGCGATCGGCTCACCTGAGTTGATCGAACTCCTGGCACGCGTGTCGCCCCCCTACCCACTTCCCGGTCCAAGCATTGCTGCCGCACTGGACGCACTGGGTCCCGAGAGAATGCCGCTGCACCGCAAGCGCATCGGCGACCTTATTGCCGAACGGGAAAGGCTGGCGGGACTGCTTGATGGTGTCGGAGAGATCCGGTCCATCCGCTCCGGCGGCAATTTCCTGTTCCTGGACGTCGTCGATCCGCAGGGCTTGGCGCGGCGGTTGGCGGCGGCCGGCGTGCGAGTTCGGTTCCGCCCCAATGCCTTGCCCGGCGGAGTCCGCGTCAGCATCGGCACAGCTGCAGAAAACGCTGCGCTGCTTGCCATTTTCGGAATGACAAACAACACCAGCAATCGGCGCGCCGAGCTGGTACGGGACACCAAGGAGACACGGATTGCTGTGGCGATCGACCTCGATCGCGACGAACCGCGCGTCATCGATACAGGCGTCGCTTTCTTTGACCATATGCTGGACCAGGTTGCGGCCCATGCCGGCTTTGCGCTCACGCTCACATGTCGCGGAGACACCGATGTCGACGCGCATCACACCGTTGAAGATGTGTCCATTGCGCTCGGCGGCGCCGTGCGTCAGGCGCTGGGCGACAAGCGCGGTATCGGCCGTTTCGGCTTTGCCCTCCCAATGGACGAGGCGGCGGGCCAGGTGCTGCTGGATCTTTCGGGCCGGCCATTCGCCAAGTTCGAGGGACAATTCGAAACTCCTGCCGTTGGAGACCTGCCCACCCAGATGGTCCCGCACGTTTTCCGCAGCTTGGCAGAGTCCCTCGGCGCGGCAATCCACGTCGAGGTCAGCGGCGATAATGACCATCACAAGGTTGAGGCGGCCTTCAAGGCGTTCGGTCGGGCGCTGCGGCAAGCTGTCGCGAAGGGCAGTAGCGCGGGGCTTCCGTCCACCAAAGGTGTGCTTTGACCAGCCTCGTCATCCTCGATCTGGGCTACGGAAACACGCGTTCGGTCGCGCTGGCGTTCGAGAGGCTTGGCCGCCAGCCCATACTGACTTCCGACCCGGCCGTCGCAGCGTCGGCCGAGCACCTCGTGATGCCGGGGGTCGGCGCGGCGAGCAGCGCCATGACGCGATTCCGGGAGACCGGACTGGATGAAATCCTCCGCCACCGCACAGCGCCAACGCTGGGCATTTGCCTCGGCATGCAGTTGCTGTTCGAGGAGAGCGAGGAGGACGGCGGTACCTCCCTGCTGGCCCTACTTCCTGGAACCGTTGCCGCGCTTGAACCAGTTCCGTCCGCTCCCGTTCCAAACATGGGCTGGTGCGCCTTGTCCGACGTCCAGCCGGGGCTCGGCGTAGCGGAAGACGAGCATTTCTGCTTCGCGCATAGCTTCGCTTGTCCTGATGGCCCCTACACCGCAGCAAGAGCGATACATGGAAACACCGCCTTCCCGGCGCTAGTACGCGCGGGACCGCTGTGGGGCGCGCAATTTCATCCCGAACGCTCGTCCGCGGCGGGCGCGCGGTTTCTGTCAGCGTTCCTCGCGTCATGATCCTGGTGCCCGCGATCGACTTAGTTGGTGGACGCTGCGTGCGACTGGCGCAGGGCGATTTCGCCCGCGAGACGGTTTATGACGCCGACCCCGCCGACGCATTAGCTGGCTTCGCCGCCGCAGGAGCGAGCGAAGCACATCTTGTGGACCTTGATGGCGCGCGAGCGAGAGAACCCCGCCAGCACGAACTTTTCGCCGTCTTGGCAAGAACGGCACCGCTAGCTCTCCAGGTTGCCGGGGGTTTCCGCACTCCAGACCACGTTGGGCGAATGCTCGAAACAGGTATCGCGCGTGTCGTGATCGGGAGCCTGGCCCTCGATGATCCGGATGCCTTTGCCGCGCTGATCGACAAGTACGGAAATGACCGCATCGTGCTTGCCCTTGATGTCCGCCTCGATGATGGCATTCCAATTGTCGCAACTCACGGCTGGCTGACCACCACGGGACGGACCCTCGATGAGGTCCTCAAGCAGTTTGGGTCAGTTCGCCACCTATTGGTAACGGACATCTCACGCGACGGCATGATGGAGGGGCCAAATCTGGCGTTGATGCGGACGGTTGCTGCTTCTTATCCCGAAATTGAGCTGCAGGCATCGGGCGGAGTTGCCGTGCTTGGCGACCTTGCAGCGCTTAGCGCGATTGGCGCGGCGCGCGCGATCGTTGGAAAAGCAATCTGGGAGCGGCGCTTCACGGTTGCGGAAGGGCTAGCCCATGCCCGCGGCTAGGATCATTCCCTGCCTCGACGTCGCTAATGGACGCGTTGTGAAAGGCGTTCGCTTCCGCGACCACCGCGACATGGGCGATATCGTGGACCACGCGCTGCGCTACCGCGATGAGGGCGCCGATGAACTCGTTTTCTACGATATCGAAGCCAGCGCTGACGGCCGCAG
Source organism: Sphingomonas edaphi (assembly GCF_003583725.1). Taxonomy (GTDB): domain Bacteria; phylum Pseudomonadota; class Alphaproteobacteria; order Sphingomonadales; family Sphingomonadaceae; genus Sphingomicrobium; species Sphingomicrobium edaphi. The sequence continues at coordinate 180,043 of NZ_QXTF01000004.1, forward strand.
CCTCGATCCGCGCTGGGTCGAGAGGGTCGCAGAGGTCATCGACATTCCATTCAGTGTTGCGGGCGGCATCGCTAACGTCGCAACCGCGCGCGGTGCCCTGTCGGCGGGGGCGGACAAGATCAGCGTCAATTCGCCGGCCCTCGCCCGGCCCCCGCTGATTGCTGAGTTGGCTGCAGCCTTTGGCCGGCAATGCGTAGTGGTCGGCATCGACAGCCTTCGCGAAAGCGATGGGCGCTTGGCCGTTAAACAACTCACAGGACGCCCCGAGGCGACGCGTGACAGCGGCCGCGGCACGCTGGAATGGGCACGTGAGGCCGTGGCGCTTGGGGCAGGAGAAATTGTGCTCAACTGCATGGACCGTGATGGCGTCAGGCAGGGCTATGATCTGGAACAGTTGAAGGCGCTGGTTGCAGCCGTCGACGTTCCGGTCGTGGTCTCAGGCGGCGCTGGCGCACCTGCTGATTTCGCCGCAGCATTTCGTGCCGGAGCCAGCGGAGCGTTGGCCGCGTCGGTATTCCATGAGCAGCGCATCGCTGTCCCCGAGCTCAAGGCTTTCCTGGCGCGTGAGGGACTTGAGGTACGCAGATGATCGATATGCTCAGCATCGCATGGGACAAGGTCGGCGGGTTAATTCCGGCGATCATCCAGGATCGCGACGGAATGGTCAGGATGCTTGGTTATATGGATCAGGCCGCGCTGACCGCGACGCTCGATACCGGCTACGTCACCTTCTTCAGCCGCTCAAAAGGGCGGCTCTGGGTCAAGGGCGAAACGAGCGGTAACCGGCTTCGCCTGCTAACGGCTCAGCTCGATTGCGACTGCGACGCACTGCTGGCGACCGTCGATCCAGAAGGCCCTACTTGTCACACCGGCAGCGCCAGTTGTTTTGGTGATGCAGGCTCTCCGTTTTTTCCCTCAGTATTGGAGCAGGCCATTTCGGACCGCGCGGACGCAGATCCCGCCTCCAGTTACACGGCCGGCCTCGTTGCCGAGGGCGTGAAGCGCATTGCGCAGAAGGTCGGCGAAGAAGGAGTTGAGGTAGCGATCGCGGCCATTGGCGGAGAGCGTGACGAGTTAATCTCCGAGGTCGCGGACTTAGCTTATCACCTTACCGTTTTGCTCCATGCCTCCGGCCAGAGCTGGTCGGACGTAGCCTCAGTTCTGGAACAGCGTCACAAAGCAAGCAGCGCTACTGCCTCGTCGTAAAGTTCACGCGTAGCAGCAGCGACAATCCGGCCCTCGTTCCAATCCTGTCCGCCGTGCCAATCACCGATATATCCGCCTGCGCCGCGCACGACCGGTACCAACGCGTCGATGTCATGCCGCTGCAGACTGTTCTCAATCACGAGATCGATGCCCCCAGTTGCAACGCGAGCATAGGCCAGCGCGTCCAAGCCATATCGGACCACCAGCGAGTTCACCCTCACCCGCTCAAAAGCTTCCGCCTCCGGTCCTGAAAACAAATAAGGGTCGGTCGTCGACAGCCTTGCCTTGGCGACGTTAACGCAACCGCTCGATCGTACACTTGAGCCATTGCGCCGTGTCACACCGTTCACCGCCGTCAGCCGCTCGTCCAATGCTGGGCAATCGATCATGCCAGCGACGTGTTCGTCGCCTTCGATCAGCCCAACGAGCACACTCCAGCTCGGCAGGCCGCAAATCAGCGCGCGGGTACCGTCGACGGGATCAAGGCTCCAGTAGCGGGCCGCTCCTTCATTGGACCAGCCTTCCTCTTCTCCCGATACCCCATCAGCAGGAAAGACCTTGAGTATCTTGGAGCGCATCGCCCGCTCGATCGACCGATCAAGATCGGTCACAGGATCGAAAAGGTCCTTGCCCTTGTCATCAAACGATGGGGCGCAAGAGTGGGCCGCCCAGCACTCCCGAGCGATCTCGGACAAAGCCAGCAACATTACCTCAGTTTCATGCATGACGGCGCTCATCTACAGAAAACTCGTGAGCCGCAAGATTGCCGGGCGATGATCAGGTTGTCGCGTTCGTTAAGAGCCGTCGATGACCCCTGTCGGCTCTCCCAGCTCAGGTCCCGATCCAACGAGGCAATCAGGCTATCCGGCCGACCCATACCTTGCGAACCTGCTGCGCGAAGCTGCGGCTAACCGGAACTGTTAGTCCATTACGCAGGCGGATCTGAAGCCCGTCACCTTCCTTGGAGATAGTCTCGACCGCTCGGGTCGCAACCCACCACCGCCGATGGACCTGCAGACCATCTTCCAAGGTCAACGCGCTCAAAGCATCGGCGAACCGCATCGCTACCAACTGGTCGGTCCGATCTGTGTAGAGCCTTACGTAATGATCCTCGGAGTTCACGGCGAGCAATGCACCGATGCCACCGACCTCGGCAAACTTGACCAGTCTGTCGCGCGGCGGATGACCTTCCGCACGGAGCAGCCCATCCTCCCGCCGCACCGTCCACCCATGGGTGAGCAGCAGTAGCGGAACCGAAAGCAAGGAAACATCGCCTGCGATCGCCAACAGGTCTCTCGCTCCAAGATCCCGTTCAACCCTCAGGAGCATCTCGGCCCAAGCCACCTCAAACGAAGTCGGAATTGACGCGAGCAATGCCGCCGCGATCACGATCGGCCAGCGGGGCCAGCGACGTTCTTCCATGGATGTGACGAGCAGCGACAATATCGCGACGCCCTGCAACCACATCAGCAGCGTCAAGCCGACCCAATACGCATAGCGCTCGAAACTGGCTAACTCGGCAAAGGTACCGAACGGTCCCAACCGCCCCAGAAGCAGGCCCGCCGCGATGACGACGGCAAGGCGCACAGTCCAGCCCTCCATTCGCTCGCCAGCGTCACTCACGAATTTCTGCCGCCTTTCACGAAACGTCGCTTGCTCGAAGACCGTCCGCAAGGAAACCGAAATGTGTTCGCGACGCAATTGGCGACGCATGACCAGGGAGTTTGATATGTTCCGATATTACTTGGCCGTTGGTGCATTTTGGCTTGCGTCAGGCCTCAACACACCAGTCTTGGCCGCCCCGCCCAGCGAGACGGATCGCCGAGCACTTGAACAACTTGCAGCCGACAATGATGCTGCATGGAATGCAAAGGACGTTGCGACGATTGCCTCCCAATATGCTGACGCTGGCAGTGTTCGCGTATCGCCGCAGTCACCGGTGATCGTGGGGCGTCAACCAGTGACAGGCTTCTTCAACGAGGCATTTTCGCGGCGAAGGGGCACTCACCGGCACATTACGAACCTCGATCACATTGAGCTGATTTCGCCTGATATGGCCTTCGCCGATGCCGCGGTCCGGGTCGAGCGAGAGGAACCTGACGGCACATGGGTCCTCGTTCGGACGTTTCGCAGCGTTACCATTGCCGTTCGGGAAGGACTCGCTTGGAAGCTTCGGGCAGTTCGCGCCATCCCCCTTTGATGCCGTGGCTTTAAGAGCGAGTTTTTAGCTGGCGTCTTCCACCATTCTTGCGCCTCTTCGGCCTGAGCACGTCAATCTCGGGGAACGGCTCAAGACGGTGGAAGACGGACTTTCGAAATTGGAACGATCCAGTTCGCCGAACAGGTAAACGACAATCTTTGCTGAGACCTCGGGGTGTAACCTTACGCCGCAAGTCTGCTCGTTCGGCCACGGGCAAAGTTCTGCAAATCCCGAACGGCCGCCACAGCAAAGTCGAGCGAAGGCTGGTCGACCAACCGACCATTCTGAAACTTCGTGTGCACTTCTCCAATGACAGTTTGCGGCCTTGGTACGATTACTGACTGAGTAGCCAATAATGTCTCGTGCAGCTGCGCCTGTGCGCGGACGCCACCTGTGAAAGCAGGAGATGCGCTCAGGGTAATTACCGGCTTTCCAATGAGCGACGATGAACCGTAGGGTCGCGATGCCCAGTCAAGGGCGTTTTTAAGAACGCCCGGCATGCCGTAATTAAATTCAGGCGTAACAAGTACCAGACCGTCTGCTGCCGCGATCGCGTCGCGCAATTCGGCAACCGCCCTCGGTGCATCCGGGCCATCCAGATCCTGATTATACAGCGGCACATCGGCTAGGCTGTGGATCGCAAGGTGGAGATCGCCGGAGAGCTTCTCCTGCAGCGACGTTAGGATACCGGTTGAATAAGAGTTAGCGCGTAGGCTGCCTGAAAGACCGAGAAGTGATGTGGACATCATTACGCACCTCCCTTCGGGGTCTTCAGCTTGAATTCGGCTTCCAGGTGTAGCGTGATCTCGTTGCCAAGCAGCGGCAGGCCATAGTTGATGCCGAACTCGGAACGCTTGATCTTGGCTTCGCCGTCGAACCCGAGCGAATATCGCTTGTCTACGGGATTGATCCCCGCCTGGTTGAAATCGGCATCGATCACGATCGGCTTTGTGATGCCGTGAAGAGTGAGGTTTCCGGAGATCTTCGCACTGTCTCGATCGACCAGCCTGATACCCGTCGCCCTGAATTGCGCCGTCGGGAATTTCGCAGTGTCTAGGAAGTCAGCGGTCTTCAGGTGCTTGTCGAGACCCTCGTGGAAAGTTCCAACGCTGTCAGTCTTAACTGAAGCATCAAGCTTGCTGGCGGCCGGATTACGGACGTCCAGATCAAGGTTCGCGGTGACGTCGGTGAACTGCCCAACGTAGGTCGAAAAGCCCATGTGGTCGACCGACCAGGTAATCTTCCCGTGCGCCGGATCGAGCACATAGCTTCCCGACTTCACCTGGACGGGATTACGAACAAACGGATCTGCTTGCGCGATGGCAACGCCGGAGAGGGCCGTGAGGCCAAGAGCGGCAATGATTGCAAACTTGCGGGTCATGTAGGTCTCCTTGAAATGGGGTGGCGCGCCGCCAGGGAGGAGACAGCGCGCCGGGGGGAGTTCGTCAGGCAGCGTCGACGAGGACCAGTTCGCTGTCCTCAATCGCGGTGATCTTGATGGAAGCGACATCCCGGATCGCGGCGCCGTCGCGGGCATTTACGCGTTGCCCATTGATCTCGACAACGCCGAGAGCGGGGACCAGATACGCATTGCGCCCGCTATCCAGCGGATATTCGACCGTCTCGCCAGCTTTCAGGGTCGCTCCAGCCACCCTGGCATTGGCACGAATTTTGAGAGCGTCCTCGTCGCGATCCAGTCCCGAAGCCAGCGTCACGAATTTGCCGGATCGCTCTCCCTTAGGGAAGGGGCGAGCGCCCCAGGACGGCTCCCCGCCCTTCTCGGTCGGTTGAATCCAGATCTGAAAGATCTGAGTGGCTTCGTCCTCGTTGTTATATTCCGAGTGGGCAATACCGCTCCCAGCCGACATGACCTGAACGTCACCCGCCTCGGTACGGCCAGCGTTGCCCTGGTTATCGCGGTGACTGATCGCACCTTTGCGGACGTAAGTGATGATTTCCATGTCCGAATGCGGATGAGGCGGAAAGCCGGTGTGCGGTTGGATGGTGTCGTCGTTCCAAACGCGCAGTGCGCCCCATCCCATGCGGCTGGGATCGTAGTAGCTGGCAAAGGAAAAGTGATGTTTGGCATCGAGCCATCCATGGTTCGCGCCGCCGAGCTGATTGAAAGGTCGAACCTCGATCATTTGTTCTTCTCCACGAATGCGTCTTGGCGTTGAGAAGAATGTAGGCACGACCTTTCATTCAAGATATAGAAATGCCGGAAAGGCATCGGTGACGAAACTTACATGGCCCGACTGCCCGATCTCGAAGCACTCGCAATCTTTGCCCGGGTAGCGGACCTTGGATCATTCGCAAAAGCGGCTGGCGACCTGAAGCTCTCCAAACCCACCGTGTCCAAGGCAATTACCCGTCTTGAAAGCCGGCTGAAGGTCCCGCTTCTGCATCGCACGTCGCGCACGCTGGCGTTGACAGACAATGGCAAAGCCGTGCTCGAACGGGCCCGACGAATACTGGAGGAAGGTTCCGCAGCCGAGGCAGAAGCATCCGCTCAGTCCGAGACGCCCACGGGCACTGTCCGCCTCACAGCACCCATGTCATTCGGCTTAGCGGAGATAGCACCGCTCCTTCCCGAATTTTTGGAGACCTACCCTGATGTCCGAGTTGATCTAAACCTTAGCGACGCACACGAAGACCTGATCGCGAAAGGCTACGACCTCGCTGTCCGAATAGCTGCGCTTGCCGACTCTTCCTTGCGGGCTCGCAGGATTAGCGCGGTCGATACGCCGATTGTGGCGGCACCCGCCTATCTGGACCGAGTAGGACGACCAAAACATCCCATCGATCTCGAACTACACCAGGCCATTCTCTATTCGAACTTGCCGACGCCGTCGGTTTGGCGGTTACACCATGAGCAACAGGGCGAATGGGTAGTTAACGTTCCTGCACGCCTCCAGGCGAACAACGCTGACGCCATCATGCCCGCGCTGATTGCTGGATTGGGCCTAGCGATTCAGCCCAGCTTTGCCGTCTGGCGCGAACTCAACAGTGGAAAACTGGAAGAGGTCTTACCGGGCTGGCGACCACGGCCGATCAGCCTTTATCTAGTGATGCCGCCCGGTATTTTTCGGCCGATGGCAGTTTCAGTGATGATTGATTTCCTGGCAGAGCGGTTAGCGCGATCATCATGGACGAAAATCGCCGAGTGACAGCGGGCTGCAGGACGGACCGTTCTCGGGCGAACCATGAGGCAGCACGCTCGGCGCGCGGCGCGGAACGATAATAGACGAATGGTTGAGTGTCCTTGAGAAGAAGCGCCCCGCTGGACAAAGGCCAGCCTGACCCTCATGGCCACGACGTCTCAGACAAGATGTGAGCCCCATGCAAGACGAAGAATATGTCTACGACGAGCTTAGTGGTGAATGGCTGCCCGCCTCAGAACTCGCAGCCCGTCATGAAAAAACTGAGCGGGTGGAGGTGCACGATGCCGTGGGCAATGTTCTGTCAGATGGAGACCAGGTCACCCTCATCAAGGATTTAGAGGTAAAAGGGGCCGGACAGACATTGAAGCGGGGAACCCTGATCAAGTCCATTCGGTTAACGGGCGACCCACAGGAGATAGATTGCAAATACGAAGGGATCAAAGGTCTCGTCTTGCGCGCCGAGTTCGTCCGCAAGCGCTAAAGCTGTCGGTTACCTCGTCGACTTCTCTGATGCCCCCGCCTTGTGCGGCGAGCACTAGGCCGATGGTTCAATCTCAACCGATCGCCGAGACGAATCCACCGCCACCAATTTGGATAGAGCCTCCGTCAGCTGGCCACGCGTCACCGGTTTTGAAAGTAAAGCCAACTCTTGAGCGTCCTCGCGGAGTTCGCCCGGGTGTCCTGTAAGCAAGAGTATCGGGAGATGGGGCCATCTAGCGGCAGCGACCGCAGCCAGCTCGTCGCCCCTCATTGCGGGCATCAACACATCAACAATTAGTGCATCGAAGGACATTGTTTCCAGCATCGAGAGACCGTCCGTCGCGGATGAGATCGCGATCACCTCGTGGCCCATATCATGGAGTAACGTTTCAATGGCTGTTCGGGCGAGCAGGTCATCGTCAATCAACAAGATGCGCAAGCTGCTCAATTCACCCAGCCCAGTGGCATTCTGGCCTTCATCGACTTCGAGGCCGTAATCGCCCGCTTCCGGGAGCCAGATTTCTGCAGTCAGGCCGGATCCCGATGCGTTGAGCAGCTTGAGCGCCCCGCCAAACTGTGCGGCGAGTCCGTGCACCATCGATAAGCCGAGCCCTGTCCCCTGCCCGACCCCCTTGGTCGTAAAGAAGGGCTCGATTGCCTTGGCCAAGATGTCCGGGTCCATTCCGCCGCCCGCGTCTGTGACCGAAATTACGCCATATGAACCCAAGGGTAAGTCAGGATCATCGGACTGGGTTACTGACCTTCGGCTAAGTGCAATTTCGATCTTGCCATCGCCCTTCATCGCATCGCGCGAATTAACGGCCAGGTTGAGAATGGCGAGCTCGAGCTGACTTGAATCTACCTTCGCCAAAACGGGTTGCTGCGGCGCGCGAAATTCAAGGTCGACACCGGGGCCTAACGTTCTTGCTAGAAGATCTTCCAGGCCCAGCACCAGCGCCCGGACATCCACCACCCGACTTTGCAGATTTTGCCGACGTGCAAATGCCAGGAGACGCTGCACCAGCGTTGTCGCTCGATCCGCGGCTTCTGCCGCGCCAGCAATGAGACGGCTCGATCGCGGGTCATCGGCGTGGAGGCGACGAAGTATGTCAAGGCCGCCCACGATCGGGGTGAGAAGATTGTTGAAGTCGTGCGCTACGCCGCCTGTTAATTGGCCCAGCGTCTCGAGCTTCGCCATCTGGCTCATCTTCTCGTTGGCCTCATCAAGCTGCCGCTCTTTGGCTACGCGATCCGTGACGTCAGTAGCGAACTGGTACGCGCCTACCTGCCTGCCCGAATTGTCGCGCAGTGCATTGAACTTCATCTCGTAGACCCGGCGATCTCGGCCTTCGTCGCCATATTCTCCGAGCTCCAGGAACTCTTCTCCGGCAAGGGCGCGGCTCCAGATTTCCTTCAATCGCTCGCGTTCATCAGGAAGGTGACGCAGCACATCCAGCATGGACTCGCCCACTTGCGGACGATGGCCGAATATCCTCTCGAACTCGTCGCTCGCGGCCCGGTTCACTGCAAGCCACCTAAACTCTAGGTCCGCTACCTGGACGAAAGAATCTGTTCCTTCGACAATGTCAGCAAGCACGCGACGCTCGGCTAGAGCGTCCGCAATGCGCCGTTCCAACTCTAGGTTAAGTGCCTCGAGTTCAGCTTGCTTCGCTAGGACGGTGGCGCTTTGCGCCTCGATCTGCAGGATATAATCTGCAGCAACATGCTGCCGAGCGCGGTCTCGCAGGGCCGCCTGAGCGGCCGACACTAGCACTAAAGGCCGAAGCGGCCGCTCCAGAATGGTGACGTTACCAAGTTTTTCGATCACTAGTGTCGGCAGCTGGCTGGTCGAATTAGGCAGCGCGAGGAATATGATCGGAATATCCGACCATGGCTCCTGCTTTGCCAATCGGTGTGCAAGTCGCTCAAGCGCTCCGTGTCGAAAGGCTTCCTCGGCGATGATTAGCGCCCCGGCTCGTTCTCGATCGAGAGCTTGGACTAGCGAGTCAATGTTTGCTTCAACGCACGTCGCCAACCCGGCTCCAGCCAGGATTTTCGCAATCACATCGGCATCGCGACCCGAGGGAGCCGTAATTGAAACGCGTTGAGGCACACCTATTCCCGACTTTGGAGCAACTTTCCGGCCCGGGGATTAAATTTTGGCACCCCCGTTAAAATGCCCTCGAACTCGTCGAGTTGCTCACCAACGCGAAGACCCTGTCGATCGATCCGATATTCTCGGATCGACGACTGGTGCCCTCCGGTCCGTTTCTTGATGACGGAGACCGCACGCTTCAATTCACCACCGGTTTCGAAGAACCTACAAAGCAGGACGGTGTCGGAAAGATAGGTCAGATCCACCTGAGAATGCATGGGACCAACCATGCCGTGCTGGGCCAGGATAAGGATCGTCATGACCCCTTTTTGATTCAGGTACGTCAGCAATTCATGCATCTGAAGCATCATGAATTTCTCAGCGGGCATCGAATTCTGATAGCCTGACAGGCTATCCAGCACGACGACACTCGTCCCAAGCTCCTCGACGTACTGACGAAGAGTTTCACTTAGCTCGCCCGGCGACAGCTCAGCAGGATCGACCTGTCTGAAGTGGAATTGCTCGCCGTCATAAGCAGGAAAATCGAATGATAGCCCGGCCGCGCGTTTGAAGAAGTTCCGCCGCGTCTCGTCGAAACTGACGAAAAGAGCTTTTTCGCCGCGCTTCAGCGCCTCCAGCACGAACTGGGCGGCCATCGTCGACTTTCCGGACCCGGCCGGACCGATTATCAATGAGCTGGTTCCACGGTCCAGACCTCCACCGAGCATCTCATCCAGCGCGGTAATTCCGCTGTTTGCAGGCCCCTGCTCGTCAAAACCATCGTTATGCTCGGCCGCAACAAGGCGCGGGAAAACGCAGACTCCCTTGCCGGTCCGGATCACATAGTCATGGAACCCACCGCGAAAATCGCGACCACGCATCTTATAGACTCGAATGCGTCGCCGCTCGGTCCCATAGGCGATCGTCCATTGTTCCAGTCGAATGACCCCATGAACGAGACTGTGCAAATTCGCGTCGTCCATTTCCTCCGTTAAGTCGTCTATGAAGAGTGCGGTGCACCCTTGCGCGGTAAAGAAATTCTTCAGCGCGAGGACCTGCCGACGGTACCGGAGCGGTCCCCCAGCGAGGAGCCGAATGTCCGACAGCGAGTCAAATACCACGCAGTGCGGCTTCACCCTTCGGACTTCAGCCATCACTATTTCGACGGTTTCGCCGAGTTCGAGATCCGAGGTGTGAAGAACCGTCTGTTCACGAGAAGTGTCGAGGCTCAACTCGGGAGGCGTGAGTTCGAAGACGTCTATTCCATCGAGGTCCCAGCCGTGGGTTTCCGCCGACTGGATGAGCTCCAGACGTCCCTCCGATAGAGTGATGTATAAAGAGCGCTCACCGCGCGCCTTGGCCGCCAGCAAGCACTGAAGCGCGAGCGTTGTCTTGCCTGACCCCGGACGCCCTTCAAGCAGATGGGCGCGCTGGGCCTCATAGCCACCGCCCAAGATCATGTTGAGCGGCGCTGAGCCGGTATCGATTTCCTGTCCGCCCAATCTCAACTCCAACAGCCCGCCATGGAACGTCTGGGTCTGTCGTGAGCGGGCACGATCAACCGACGCGAACGATGCGCGCTGTGTCAACTAGTACACACACATAACGGTTCGGTCTGCTCACTAGTGAACATATGGGCGATTTGCTCGTTTGCAGACGCGCAAGGAGTTAGCATGAAAGTTTTGAAGGAAAACAATCTGCTAGGAGCGTTGCGTCCGGATGACCTCGCGCTCCTCGAGCCGCATCTGAAGCCATGGGACGCCAAGGTGGGAGAGATTTTATATGAGCCGGGCGACGTGGTTCGTCTGGTGTATTTCCCGTTGGGCCCAAGCCTCATTTCCTACCGCGTTCTCCTGGCAGACGGCAACGCGGTTGAGACTGCGCTGATCGGCCGGGAAGGTGCGGTAGCAGGCATCGTCAGCCAAGGCGATCTGCCCGCTTACGCAAGGGCACAGGTCCAGTATTCCGGCCCGTTTCTGAGGATGGATGTCCAGCAATTGGACGCTGCTAAAAGCAGGTCGGCGACGTTGGCGCATCTGTTCGCCCGTTACGCGGACTGCGTGATGGCCCAACTGTTCCAATCCATCGCTTGCAATGCCTCGCACTCCATCGAACAGCGAACCGCGAAGTGGGTGATCTCAGCGATGCAGCGAACTGGAGACCATGTCGTTCCCCTTACGCAGGAGCAACTGGCGGGCATGCTTGGCGTGGGCCGCTCGTACGTCAGCAGGGTCATTCGGTCGTTGAAAGAGCGCGAGTTCGTAGAGACGCGCCGCGGATCCTTACTAGTGCGAAAGCCTGAAGCGCTGAACGGACTGGCATGTGATTGCCAACGGGCGGTCGAACGGCACTTCGGCCGGGTACTGAAAGGGGTGTATCCACATTCGTTCGACCACACCCGTAAGGAAAGTCACGCAGCCGATCCTGTGCAAGGCTGAATTCCCGGACGCGATCGGTCCATTGAGTAAATGGCTGAAGCTCGAAATTTGGCGTCATCACGAGAAAATGGGCGCGAGGCTGCCCCCGCAGTGCCTCGCGCCCAGCCGACTGGCGCCCGCTTCTTGTCGATTGCCGACAGGGGAGAATGCGGTCGCCACTCATTCGATCATTCGATCACTTTCCGGTGATCTTGCTTCGCCTGGAAAGGTAGACGTCCGAGCCGCCTTCTCCACCCGGCCTAGTCGATCCGAATAACAACTCGGTCCCGTCCCAGGACAAGGAAGCCCGCGATTCGACAGCGCTGCTGTTAATAGGAGCGTCGAGGTGGACTGCAGGACCCCACGGATCATCAACCGAAGCGCGGGTAGACACGAAGATGTCGGGTCCCCCAAGCGTAGTGTATCTGTCGGAATCCCAGACCATCTCCAGTCCATCGCGACGCACATTTGGCCTGGCGTCATTTGCCGAGCTGTTGACCCCACCCGTGGCAAGTTGCGCCGGCCCTCCATTGACGCTGTAGAAAATGTCCTGGCCACCATTGCGGGTGCTTGAAAAGTATAGGACCTCGCTGCCGCCATCGGTCTCGAAGAACGATGGGCTCCATTCCTGGGCCGCGCTATTAATGTTCGGTCCCACACTCGTGACCTTGCCGTTCTTGGAAACATAGATATCGCCGTTGGGCTCGGTGCGCTTACTGACAAAAAACAACCGGTTGCCCCGTGCGGGAGTCGGGCAGAAATCGTCTGCGCTACTGTTGATTGGCGCACCTGCGTTCTCCGGCGTTCCCCAACCTTCACCGTTGCGACGCGCTACCCAGATATCAAGGCCACCAAGACCGCCAGGTCGGTTCGATGCGATGTAGAGGGCATCGTCATACGGTGACTGGATGGGACAGCCCTCAGTGAATTCGGTGCTGATTTCTGGGCTAGAGCCCGGCAACGTCTTCACATTCACCGGAGGACCCCAATTTCCAAAGTCCTTTGCGGTTGCCGTAGGTGCACAAACGCAAAGACTGACCGCGATTCCCGCTGGCCAATAGTAGGACTTCCCGACCATCCCGCCTCTCCTCTGGTCACGTGCCTGTTCCGCGCGGAGCGAACTCCGTTGCGTCGATTGGAATGAATGAACGCAGGAATTAATGGGACACTGCGGACCTGATTTTTTGCTGATGCGCCGCTGATATTTAGCGTGGAGCGGCGGTCAGGGTCGGCGATAGTCTGGTTGGACCCCGGATTGACGCCAGTAGCGGTCAAGACCGATTTCCTCGACCAGCGGCTCAAACCGGGCATCAGCTCGCATCGAACGCGTGACGGGTTCGAATAGCAGGCGCGTATGCCGTTGGCCGGGGGTGAATTTGCTCCCCGGCGCCGGAGAGTCCGGCACGATAAAGCCGCGTCCAAAATAATAAGCGCCCGCGACTTCAAAGGCTTGGTCGACCCGTCCAAGCGCACTTAGAACACGAATTGCAGATTCCGCGCCAAAGCTGGAAACTCGGGCGCGTTCCATCTGGGCCACGCTGACCAGTTCACGCTGTTCAGGATTGCCACTCCCTATAGCCCGGGCCTGAGCAATCCACGCCGGTAAGGTCGGGCCATCGATATCGGAAGGGCGGCCCTTTGGGTCCTCCGCCAGTGCAATTGCAGCATCGGGCTTTCCGCTGAACATCTTGACGTGAAAACGGGTTATCCAAATCGTCCCCTGGGTCGGATAAAGCGCAGCGGCATCGTCCATGGCGCGGTCGGTTTCCTCAACCATGCCGGCGCTCCAAAGTGCACGAATATAATCGTTATAGACGGCCGGGGTGAACGGCTTGTGCCGGACCTTTGCATAATAGGACAACGCCTCCTTGGCCCGACCGACGAAGATTAGGGCAGCAGCTCGAAAGGCTAGTATTTCGTCCTCGTCGGGACGGTCAGACAGGGCGCGATTAAGGTGCCGATCCCGCTCCATCCAATGACCAATGAACGGAAGCGCCACCGACAAAGCCAACTCGCCATATCCGTTGCCTGGATCGAGCGCGAGCGCGCGCTGCGCCGCGGATTCTGCGCGGGCACGCAACGCGATACCTTCCTCCTGTTCCCTGTAATGAGACGGGACGGCATAGGCGCACCCCAGCATTCCCCAACCGTCGGCGTAGTCGGGCGCTATCGTCACTACGTGTTGCAGCAGGCCGATGGCCTGGTATTGCGCCTCGCGTGTGCTCTGGTCTCTTAGCTGCCGTGCCTGGGCGACGAGAGCCTGCACATTGGAGGGCACTGAAGCCTCAGATTGCCGACGGTATAGATATGCGCCACCACCGAAGATCGCTGCTGAGCCAGCGGCTAGGACAAGGTTACGTCGCGACAGTCGGGGGGTAACCCGCTCTGTTGGCCCGGCCAACGTTCCATGTCCCGGTAGATTTGCATCGCGGTCGGATTGGCTGTCGAGCTTGGTGAGCCGGTAGCCAATCTTTGTGATGGTTTCGATCTCGATGGATCCCGCGCCAATGCCATTCGCGACTTTGCGCAGGCGGGAGATGACCCGATGGATCGCATTTTCACCGACCACCTGGCCGTTCCAGCAAAGCATGGTCAACTCATGTCGAGTGACGATGCTGCCTTCAGCTTTGCTGAGCGCGATAAGCACCTGCATAACGCGATGCTCGAGGACTTCACGTTGACCATCGTCACGAACCAGCTCGCGCCGCGAGGGTGAAACGGTCAGCCGCCCCATTACGAAGTCCGGCTCGTGCGCAAGTTCGACCTTGCCCGAAACGCTCATGCCCCCTTCCGCCGGCTCCGACAGTGCCTCAGCCTATCCACTCGCGATCTGACCGTCGAGTCCCTGGCACCAACGGTCACTAGTGTCAGCCATTAAGGAAGCCACCGCGGCGGTATGGAATAGCGATGGACGATCAACAGGATGGAATGGACCGCAAAGAGACCGCTCCAGTCGACCAAACTGACAATGCCGCCGTTTATTCAGCGGTGCTCTGGAGATCGCGGTCATTCGATGTGCAGAAACAATCGAGCCATTTGTCGAAGAAAAGGTGCGCAGATTGTCGAACAATCTAGGTTCGTAACCGCGTTTTGGTTGTCGAAGCGCCGGACCACTTCCAAGCAAAATCGAGGCATGCTTTGTTCAAAACAATTTTCGCCACAGGTGCGCTTTTGGTCGCTGCTCCGCTGTCAGCCGCTCCCATGGAGGTGTTGCCGTCGGGGCACCCAATCGCTGAAGTCGCGCTCGATGGCTCCAAACCACTGCGCTTCATCATTGATACCGCCGCCAGTAGCACGTCGATCCTGCCTTGCCTGCGCGCGGCGATGCCAAGCTCCATGTTCGCTAGTGGTTCTCAAAACCTGGATGGGGCCGCAGGCAAGACGCAGATCGAAACGCTGACACTGAAACGCCTGACAGTCGATGGTCGCACCTTCGACGGGCTGACCGCATTCGCCCTTCCGCCTAGCCCGGTGGACGAGCTGGGTGTCGACGGTGTGCTAGGCGCCGATGTTATTGCGCGCTTCGCAGTGGAAATGGATATGCCGGGCCGAGTATGGCGCATGACAGACGCCCCGACCGAGGCGATGCTGAAGGGAATGCTCCCGCCTGTCCCGATCACGCTCGATGAGGCACTTACGCCCAGGCTGACGGTTCACTTGGATGGCACGGAAATTCCCGCCATCCTCGATACCGGTGCCAAGGGCACCATCATGAACTGGGCGGCAGCCCGGCTACTGGGTCTCACGCCCGATAGCCCTGGCGTCATCAAGGCGAGCACCGTCAAAGGCGTCACAACTCATGGGACAGCGAGTGTGACCAACACTTTCCGGGAGCTGCGCATAGGCCAGGCCAGCAGGCCCCAAGTCACTCTCCGTATCGCCGATCTTCCTGTTTTCACCGCGCTGGGTTTTGCCGAAGGGCAGCCGGCACTAATTCTCGGAATTGACATTCTTGCTGATCGTCGGTTCGTCATCGACCATCCTGGCAAGCGTCTATTCCTGTCGAAAACGACAGGCGGGAGCTAAAAAGTTCTGGCCAGAGTCCGGGCCCATTCTATCCGCTCAGCCGCGCGAGAACCGCACCTGGCGCAAGCCACTCCAAATTATGGATGAGAGCCTTGAAAATTGACCACCTCACCTTGCTGGTGAGCTCATTTGCCAACAGCAATCCCTACTATGAAACGCTGCTGCCACTCCTGGGCTTTGCGAAGAAGCGCAATCACGTCTGGACGGACGGCCAAGGGTTCTTCTTCCAGTTCCGGGAATCCCAGCCAGGATTGCCTGGATACGAGCGATATGGTGCTGGCATGAACCATCTGGGCTTTTCGGCGCCTGACGTAGAAACTGTGCACTCGGTGAAGCGGACAATGGCGGACGCAGGCTTCGTCACTCCTGAGGTTCAAACCATCGGCCCCATAACTGCGCTGTTTATGAAGGATCCGGACGGAATTCGTTTCGAAGTATCCTACACCCCGCCCGGATTTGATCCCGTCGACTGAGTGGCGGTTTCCCCACCTCGCCGGAAGCGGATGGCCTGCTTTGCCTGTTTGCGGTGCAGCAGTCGGAGGATCGCCAAGCTCGCGCAACTACGACGCTCATGTCATTGCGTAACTCTGCGTTGCCTTGCGCACCCTCTCCGTCCGCTGGATCAGCCCTGTTTGGCAATCGCCTCGAGCGCGTCGAAACAAAGCGGATCGAGCGCTGTCCCCACTTCCTGTTTCATCACGCCCAGTGCAGCGTCGAGGCCCATCGCCGATCGGTATGGCCTGTCGGCAGTTATCGCGTCGAAAAAATCGCAGGTGGTAATGATGCGCGTTTCAAGGCTGACGTTGGATCCTGAAAGCCCAAGCGGGTATCCCCTGCCGTCAAGGCGCTCATGATGCGCCGCGGCCGTATCAGCCAGCGCCGCGAGTGGCCCGATCCGGCCAAGAATCTCCCTCGTGTGGTCGGCATGGGCGCGCATTTCCTGCCACTCCGGATCCGTCAGGCCGGCTGGCTTGTCGAGAATGTTGTTCGACACGCCGAGCTTTCCGACGTCGTGGAGGTAAGCCGCCCGCCGAACCGACCGTGATGCCCCTTGGTCCAAACCGAGGGACAGGGACAGGCTGGAAGAGAGATCTGCAACCCGAGACGAATGGCCCGCAGTGAACGGGCTTTTGGCATCGATGACTTCTCCGAAGGCGCGCGCGATATCGTCGAGATAGTCATCGTCCACCAACACGGCCTCGGTTGGCGGCGCGAACACGGCCGCGCGAGCCTCGAGGCCAGGAGCTTGCAGCTCACTCCAGAAAGATTCCTCTGCCCCAAGCCGGCATGCGACATCCACCAACTCGGGGTCGAGCCAGACGCCTGCGCGCCGGCGTAGTTCGTCCATCGCCGCCTGCGCCCCGGCATGTTCGTGAAAGACGTCCGCGATCTGGGCGAGAAGCGCGATACGCGAGAAGAGCGGAATGGCGTCTCCCCGAAGATGCGAGGGACGGCCGGATCCGTCCCAATGCTCGTCGAGGTGAAAGATCCCTTCGCAAACGCTTTCGTCGAAGCGCAATGTCCGAGCGATATCCGCTCCGCGCGTACAGCGCGTCACAATCAGGTCTTGGGCAATGTCGTCGCCGTTGCGTAGGATGTGGCCGATGGCGGATGCCCTCTCCCTCCACGGCGCCCGCGCCGCTGTCCTGGAGAAGATGAAGACGAGGGTCGCGGCCAAACTCGTCCCGACGGTCTTGTAGCCGTGTTTGAACGCCCGATCGTCGGCTTGGTAAAGCTCGCAGATCCGGGCCGCGTTGCTGCTACAACCGAGATCCTTCAGCAGGATCGTGTAATACAGGCTGTGTCGCTCGGACGCTGAAAGGCCGATGGCTCGGCCTATCCGGCTTCCAATCAGTGCGCTGCGCAAACTGTGCCCGGCAGGCTGCCCTTCCGTGATATCCAGCGCGTAGCTGAACGAGCCAAGGAGCTCGGCGAGCGAGGTGTAGGCAACTTCCCCGGCGGCTATAGATTGATGCAACATGGAATTGGTTTACCGGCATCCAATGAGACATCCGTTTCCCGGCATGGTTAATTTCTGCCTTCGTCCGACTGCGACCAAGCTTCAGACGGTGGAGCTAAAGGCTTCTTGAATCAGCTTTCGCCTTCGTTAGACCTCGAGTGATGGGGATGCACCGACGCTCGACCACGCTGAGAAGGAGTTTGCAAAATGATACTGACGACCATCGCAGCGCTCGCCGTGGCCGTGCAGCAGCCGGAAGGAGCTCGTCAGCGGGCGGTTGTAATCATGCCCGAGAATGCGCGGCAGCGGCAGATACAAGAGCAGATTGGCTGGGCGAACGCTGTTGTCAGCAACGGCATAGTCTATGTCTCGGGCGTACCTGCTTATCTGGCTCCAGGTGAAACCGACATGGAGGCGGCGTTCGCCAAGGCATTCGACGCTATTGGCAACACTCTACGGCGGGCGGGCGTGAGCTGGGACGATGTCGTTGAGCTTCGTACCTATCACACCGATCCAAACGCACAAATCGAGGCATTCGCCAAGGTCAAGAACCGCTATATGAAGTCGCCACCGCCCGCGTGGAGCGCTATTGGCACCTCGGGTTTACTGCAGCCAGGCGCACTCGTCGAAATTGCAGTTGTTGCGCACGTACCGAAAAAGTAGCGGAGATCGCCGGCAACGTTCGTTTCCCTCAGCATTCCTGATCAGCGAACGCCTACTTCCCTTCCCACCTTTGTCAGCGCCATGGCGGTTAAACACGCTGCCAGCTGCGTTCCTTTGGCCTGATAGCGGACGGACCGTGTTCGAGCTTCCTCAGGTCCATTAGCCGTTCGTTCCGGATGTAGGCGAGCGACGGCCAACGACCTACTCGACCATTCACAGACTAACTTTCCCCAACGGTCTTCACGTTATCGTCGCTGTTGCGATCTATGTAGTAATTATAGGGATCGACCCCAACGAAGGCCGGCTTCCGATTGCTCCGGACCACGATTTTCTGTTCGCCATCGCGCATCGGCTCGCGCTTGATCACAATGACGTCCTTGGCGGAGAAGGCACCCAGTCCTGGGCGCGCGGTGAACAAGCCCACCTCGATCGGCTCGGCGAGTTTTGCCGTCGCCTCCGTTCCCTTGCCGTCGGCATAAAATTTGCCAGCGGAGATGGTCATTGTCGTGACCCAGCCGTCACCATCGCGCCGGACCTCGGAGTCCTTAACCTTGAGGTCATAGATGGTGATCCGCTCAAACAGGTCCGTGATCAGCTGCTGCTGTTCAGGAGATTTCGCCTCCCTACGAAACTCGTTGATGAGGTCGACAGAACGCAGATAGGGCGCGCCCTTGAAGCGGAACTTCCCCACGAACCGGGCCAGTGCCCGATTGACCGCATCCTCGCCCAGCCGCTCCTGCAGCAGGTACATGGCCACAGATCCCTTGCGATAGTGAACATATTGCTGGTTCTCGACCCGGTAGAGCGGCTGCTCTTCGACTGCCTCGCCCTTCCGGGCCGACAGATAATTGTCGAGCTCATATTTAAGGAAGCGGCGGATCTGGTCCTCGCCGTACATCCGCTTCATCACCATCAGCGCCGAATATTGGGCCAGTGTTTCGCTGGTCAGCGTGCCGCCCTGCATGTCGGCTCCGATCACCTGGTGCGCCCAATATTGATGGGCGATTTCGTGAGCGATGACATAGGTCGTGAAGTCGATCTTCTCTGGGTCGTTAGTGTTGGCGACGAAGCCGATCGATTCCGAATAGGGCATGGTGCCGGCGAACGCCTGGGCGAAGCTGGCATAGCCTGGAAATTCAATGATCCGGGCATAGTTGAATTGATAGGGCCCGAAGTTTGCCCGGTAATAGTCGAGCGACGATGCCATCGCCTTCAGCATCTTCGGCACATTCCAGTCATGACCGGGATGATAGAAAACCGATAGCTTGACGCCGTTGTGGTCGCGGCTCGCCACCTTGTAGTCAGCCGACTGGATCGAGAAGAAGTTGAGGATTGGAGCCGGGCTGACGAAGTGCGCGGTGCGGCGCCCGCCATTGGTCACGTCGGATACCAGGTTTCCAGGTGCAATCGGCGTCTGACCAGCGTCGGTGGTCAGCGTGATGTCTGACATCACCCAGTCGACGTTGACGTAGTTGCCCTTGGTTGCCTCAAGATCCTCGAGCTTAGCCGGACGCAGCTCCGCCGGGAGCCCCTGGCGTCGGCGTTGCGTACGGTCGCTGAGCAGGCCCTGCCGATTCATGCCGATAATCGGCGCGAAGCCAAAGTTGTTGACGAAGGTGCCGTTCTCGATGACGTCGGTCGCCGGCGAGCCGGCGCGAAAACCGCGATGCCAAATGCGCGATGCGAAGTTGAGGCGCGCGATTGCCCCCACTGCTAGCGCCTGATCGAACCGGTAGATGCGATATCCGAACTTCTTGTCGTCCGAGATCAGCTTGGCTCCCGGAATTTCCATTTTCAGATATTCGGCGTCACGGCTGCCCTGCCTCACATGCAGCTCGCGGATCGGCGCGCCAGTATCGTTGCGAAGCTCATAGCTTCCCTTCGCTTCGAGCCTTCGTTCTGATGGAAATAACTGCACGTCCATCGTCACTTTGGTGACCACCGGGCGCGGCAAGTTCTCAAACTTCAGATATTTGCGCTCCAATTGAGCGGAATAGAGTTCGGCGTCGTCCGAAGTTTCGTAGCGATTGAGCTGCTTGATATTGTGATAGGCGTAGGCGCCCGTCGCAGCCATCGCCACAGCGGCAATGCCGGCAATTGCTAGCGGCGTCGCCGTGGCATGTCGGCGCATCCGCTTAAGGCGCACTCCCACGCCCAAGTCAGTGCCACGCGGCCAGATAAGGTGGGCCAGTACCGCCAGTACGATCGCAAAGCACAGCCAGTAGAATTGGAATACTGCCTCCGCGACCCAGAAACTGCCCGCGCCGACGAAATCGCTGAGCGGCACGGACGGCGTCCGCGCGTAGGTATAAAGCGGGTTGGCGTAGCCGAGGTTGTTGAGGAAGATCGTCCCGACGAACCAGACGAACATGATGCCCCAGCCGATATATTTGTTGGGGCTGAGCACTTGGACGGCCACTGCCAGTATGGCGATCAACAGGCCGTCGATTGCCGCCGGAATGATGAACCAGCCGACATATTCCATGAGGCCAAATTCACGCGCACCCTGCGCCAGCTGGTAAGACAATCCGCTCAGGATGGTCGCCAGGTTTACGACCAGCAGCACGACGAAAATCGCGATCATCTTCGGCACCGTCATCACCCAGCTCGGAGTGGGCGTTGAATCGAGGATTTCGTTGAGCTTGCGGTCGCGTTCGCGCCACACCAGCTCACCGCCATAGAAGGTGGCAATCATCAGCAGGAATATTCCTGAGCCATTGCGCACCGTGCCGATCGTTGCGGCTAGCGTCGGATAGTCGGAAGTGCCGTAGGTCGACTGTCCGAGCCACAAGAACGCACCGGTGAAGCCGATTGCCAGCAACGACAGGATGATCAATCCCGGGCTCGTCAGCACCTGCCTCACTTCGGTTCTCAGGCGGGTCAGGAACTGGACCCAGCGCGAAGGCTGGGCGTCGCGGGCGCTGAACGATTCCCCGCCCAGCGTCGGCATTGCCGCCGCCGCGCGCTCCTCGCGAACTTGCTTCTTCGCCAGCTTACGGAGCTTACGCTTCGACGGGGCGCGCTCCGTCATTTTGAACCGCCACAGGGTGACGCCGAGGAACAGGGCGCCAATACCGACGGCGAGCAACCGGTTGTAGAACACGACGCCTTCCAGCTCGATGAGTCGGTTGTTCATCTCGGCCTGTGTCCAGTAGCGAGTAACCTCGGCGATGGCGCCGTTGCCGAGCGGCTCCCATAGGGCGAACGTCTCGCGATATTCGATTTTCTGGCCGACGATGCTGGAGGTGATCAGATAGCCCATCACCAGCACCACGGCGGCGACATAGGATGCCATCATCGATCGCGTCAGCGTCGCCATTGCGAACAGCAGCGCGCTGGTCAGGAAGATGTTCGGCACGCCGAAGATCGCGAAGTTCCAGACATAGAACGCTAACCGCTGCGGTCCGACCGTCTCCGGATCCACCCAAGGCATTATCGATCCAACGAACATTCCCAGCGGGATTGCGAGGTAGCCAACCGTCGCGATGATCAGTCCGCCGAGGAAACGGCCCAGCACGATCTGCTTGTCGGTGACGCTGGTTGCCCTGACGATGGGCGCAAAACCGCTATTGTCGTCCCGGACCAGCGCATTGGCGACGAAGGCTGTCGTGACGAATAGGTAGAATTGGACGAACGCAGCCGTGGCGACCGCGATTGCGAAGGGCGAATTCTCGTGAACCGTTCCCGGGGTGCCGATGCTGACATTCTCGCTTGCCGTCAGGCCGAAACCGAGCAGGAAGAAGATGGCCATCGAAACCCAGAAAACCGGGTTCTTCAGCTGGTAGCGGATTTCGAATCCAACGATGCCTGCTAGCATGGCGTGTCTCCCGCTCAGGCTGCGCGGCGGAGGTTAGACAGCGTCGAGAAATAGACGTCCTCGAGGCCGCCCTCGACCGGTTCGAATCCGGCAGGCTGAGTGTCCGACAGGACGTGAATGATGGTGTTGCCGGCAAACAGCCGGGTCGAGATCACTTCATACTTGGCTTGGTGATCTTCCAGCTCGCTATGGTCGATGGTCTTCTTCCAGACTTTCCCGCGTGTTGATGCGATCAGCTCGGCCGGTTTGCCCTCGAGTTGCAGCCGGCCATTGGCCAGCACCGCCATGCGTGGACAAAGGTCCGCGACGTCGTCGACGATGTGCGTCGACAGGATCACGACGACGTTGTCGCCGATCGCCGCCAGCAGGTTGAGGAAGCGGTTGCGCTCTTCGGGATCGAGGCCCGCTGTCGGTTCATCGACGATGATCAGCTCGGGGTTACCGATCAGCGCCTGCGCAATGCCGAAACGCTGCCGCATGCCGCCTGAAAATCCGGCGATTGCCTTGTCGCGGACGGCCCACAAATTGGTCTGGTTGAGCAAGGTCTCGACGACGCTCTTGCGCTCGCCCTTGCCGGTGATGCCCTTCAGCACCGCCAACTGGTCCAGCATCGCATATGCAGACACGCGCGGATAAACGCCGAAATCCTGGGGCAGATAGCCAAGGCGCCTACGCAGCGCCTCCGGATCGGCAAGCACGTCGATGTCGCCGAACTTGATGCTGCCAGCCGTCGGTTCCTGGAGCGTCGCCACCGTACGCATTAAGGTCGACTTGCCCGCGCCGTTGGGTCCGAGCAGCCCGAACATCCCGCGCGGAATGGACAGGCTCACGTTCTCCAACGCCACCGTCCCATTGGCGTATGTGTGCGAAAGATTCTGGATTTCCAACATGTACGCGCCCCCCGGTCTGTAGACGATGGGTAGCGGACGTTTCAAAGCAAGCAAGCCCATGATCGACGGACCGACAAACGACTGGTTTCGCACTAGTAGGCTTTCGGCGGTCGAAGCTTCCATTTCGAAAACTGCACCCCTGCGGGAGGGCGGTGTCGACTGCCCACATCTCCGGCCATTTCGTCCGAGCTAGGCCATCAGCGGTATAAGCATTGAGTGATCCGCAATTTGCCTGATGCCGTAGTGGATTCCCAACCGCCTCCATGGAAGCCCGCCGTCGAGCCGAGGGTTGTTCAAGGTAAGTCGACAGAATCTAACTGCGACCTATAGAAGGCCGCGAAGGTGTACCGCGTTGACTACCACTCGTTATCAGATCCTAGACCTAGAGGCGTTCGGCCTCCATCCTTGGGAAAAGACTCCCCTCGGTCCTTTCTGCGAATGGACGACTCCGCTTAGCTGTTGGGTACGGTTCATCCTGATCTCGGCATCGCCGACGATCTTGCTGTGGGGTCCAGAACGGACACTCCTGTTCAACGACGCATATGCCAGGTCCCTCGGCCCACGCTATCATGAGATCCTCGGGAAGCCCTTTGCCGAGGTGGCAGCTCCCGTATGGCATCGCCTATCTGAGTACGTTGAGGATGCTTTCTCGGGCAAGTCGGGGGTCGTTGACGACACGGAGCTTCCGACGTGGCGCAGCGGCTATACCGAAACAGGCTATTATTCCTTCACCTATACTCCCCTCTTCCACCCCGAGCAGCAATCTGGTCCCATCGGTGCCATCTGCGTCCTCACCGATAGAACGGCAAAGGTGGCGTACAAAAAACGCCTCGCGCGCGAACTCGACGCCCTTCACGAAGTCTACGAGCATGCTCCCGGCTTCATTGCGATGGCCGAGGGCGCTGAACACCGCTTCACCTTCGCAAATGCGGCATATCGTCAGTTGGTCGGTCGACAGGACCTAATTGGGAAAACAGTCGCTGAGGTTATGCCGGAAATTGTCCGGCAGGGATTCGTCGATATCTTAGACCGGGTGTTCACGACGGGCGTCCCATTCGTGGGGCGAGGCCTTCCCATCGAGTTCCAAAACCAACCCGGGGAACCACCCGTAAGAAACTATATCGACACCATTTATCATCCGGTCCGTGACGGCGACGGAAACATCGTGGGCCTGTTTGCCGAAGGGCACGACGTGACGGAGCAGGTCAAGGCGCAGGCGCTTGCCAGCAAGCTGCAAGCGCAATTGCTTCGTGTTTCGCGTTCGACGGCGATGGAGTCGTTCGGAAGTGCTGTAGCCCACGAGATCAATCAGCCTCTCGCTGCGACGGTGAATTATCTAGCCCTAGCGCGAAAAATGGTGGGAAAAGCTGACCCGGATGAGCTGAGTGCAGTCATCGGTCGTGCCTATGACGCCACCATGAGGGCTGGGGACATTTTACGCCGCCTGCGCAATCTCACTTCGACTGGCTCATCCAGTCCGCAGCCAACGGATTTAATGCGGACGGTCCTCGAAGCCATCACATTGGTCCGCATGGCCGATCCGAACATGTCCGTCGTTACCACGTCCCTTCATAGCGCGATTGTCATGGCCGACGGCGTCCAAATTCAGCAGGTCGTGGTGAACCTGTTGAAGAACGCGCAGGAGGCAATGTCGGAGTTCGCCCATCCCGAGGTAGAGATTTCCATTACCAAGACCGACGCTTTTGCGACCGTGCGGTTCGAAGATCGTGGCCCTGGTATTCCCCAGGAACGAATGGCGGACCTGTTTGAGTGGTTCGTTACGACGAAGACGCAAGGATCGGGAATTGGCCTGCCGATTAGCAAGCGAATTATCGAGGCCCACTCCGGTCGGCTTTGGGCTGAAAACGGGTCCACGGGCGCCGTCTTCGCATTCACTCTCCCGTTAGCCAATGAGGACCTAAAGCCGAATGGCTGAGTTTATTTATCGCAACATCTACGTCATCGATGACGACTTCGACTTCTCTCATTCCCTCGTTGGTCTCCTTCAAGCGAATGCCTTCGAGGTGCGGTCTTTCCCACTGGCCAAGATGTTCCTCGACCAGCTCGGAAGCCTAGTACCTGGTACCATTCTGCTCGACGTAAAAATGCCGGGTGTGGATGGCCCTGCGCTGCTCGACGAACTTGGCGAGTTGAATGTCGATTGGCCGGTTGTGATGATGACCGGGCACGGAGACATCCCGCTGGCTGTCCGGTGCATCCAAGGCGGAGCCATCGAGTTTGTCGAGAAGCCCTTCAGTGAAAATCAAATTCTGGCGGCCATCAGCGAGGCCATGCTCACGCTAAAAAAGCAGATGAGCGCCCAGGAGAAACTGCGAAACCGCGCTGAACGACTGCGCTCTCTTTCTCCGCGTGAGCGAGAAGTTTTGCGCTACCTTAGTACCGGTCAAACCAATAAGCAGATCGCCCACGCGTTGAATATCAGCATCCGCACCGTGGAGATGCATCGGGCCAATCTTATGCGTCGCTTAGGTGTTCGAACGACGCCCGACGTCATCCGAATTGGGCTCGAGATGGACGCGACTTCTCCCACCGGTCTCGGTGGAGAGGCCTAGTAAAGTATAGGACTACGCTCGTTAGGTCGCTGCAGCGGCGCGTGCGGTCGTCAAACCGAAATCCTTGGCCGATGCGCCTCCTATGGGTTACCATTTCGCTGCTGGCCTCAGTTACGTAAACGGCTAGCCTCTATGTCGCTAATCTGACGCATGCGGCCCCGGTAGCTCTGCGCGATGCAAGCCTCCGAAGTACAACGATCACGATGGCGTAAGAACTGATCTCGAGTGCTCGTTAGCAAACGACGTTCGCGCGCATCAGCATTTGCAATTGCGCGAAGGTATTGCGCCGCCATTTCTCGGTCGAGCGCGGCCAGTCTGCCATCGCTGCAAACTGCAATTTCGCTACGTGTCCGTGCATAACGACAGTTGAAGCTCGGCCGACTCGTCATCGCGGGTCGCTCAGCCTGAGCATTTTCGCGCGTCGCAGGGATCGGTGGGGCTGGCTCTTGCGCAGGCGTTTGACTGCTTTGAGGCGCAAGGACCTCCGAACTGCGCGTCACACTTTCGCCGGGTATCGCAGCGGGCGCAGAAGACGATGGCAATGCGGGCCCTGAAGACGTCGGTGCCAGCGTCGCAAGTGGAATGATAATCGGATCTGCGCCTTCCAGCATTACGACGTCG
Source organism: Sphingomonas edaphi (assembly GCF_003583725.1). Lineage (GTDB taxonomy): Bacteria > Pseudomonadota > Alphaproteobacteria > Sphingomonadales > Sphingomonadaceae > Sphingomicrobium > Sphingomicrobium edaphi. The sequence goes on from NZ_QXTF01000004.1 coordinate 206,152, forward strand.
CCGCTGCCATCCGCGGCCGGCTGAAGCAGATAGTCGATGTCTGCCGAAAGTGCACGGCGCCCTCCTACGACGGCCACGCCCGGCGGAAGGTCGAGCGATAATCGTCCAGAGCAACGAACCGTGCCAAGCTCTTTATCGTAGTCCGTTAGTAGCGGCCGCTCCATTCTTGCCACGGAATAGGTCGATAGCCTGTCGAATGGCTCTCGACCGCTTCCCCGCGTCTCAACTGCCCGACGGAACAGTTCCAGCTTGATCCTGTCGTAAGTCTGCTGTGAAGCGCACCGCTGCTCGACATCCCCACCGGCGCCGGACGCGGTCGGTTTTTCGGCACGCTGTTCAGAGGCGCTTCCGCGCTCCCGGATCAGCAAAATTCCAAGGACAAGAATGAAAAGGCCGGCGATCACGAGCCCGATTACTGCTGGTTTTGGACGGCGCATGGAGCGCTAACGCCCGGACTCACTGTCGGCTCCCACTAATCGCCGACGCCCACATTTTGCGTCTGCGGACTCAAAATCCAGTGCCGACAGTAAAAGGCAACGCAGCGTTAGGCTGCCAAGGATGAACCCGCAGTGGCAGCGAGCAGGATGCCGGGAACCATTCCCGCTAGGGTCGCCAGCGCAAAGTAGCGCGCGCGGATCAGCATTAGCGCGCTTCCTGCCGAAACGAGAAAGTGCGGCGCGCCGATTAATCGCAGCAAAAATACGCACCAGGCCCCGTGTGATCGAAACTGGTGTTCGAATCTGTGAATGAAATCGACGAGCTTCGATGGCAATCGATCCCGACCGATACGCCGCGACGTTGCGAAAATCGCCATGCTCCCAACGAGTGCGCCACAAGCAACCGCTGTCGAACCCGCCCATGCGTCCAGCACCGCCCCCGACGACGCGGCGATGGGCAAGAGGAAGCCGGGAATCCAGAGGGAAATCACGATCGCGGTGCCTGCAAAAAAGAACAGGCCGACTAGGACGTCATTCTCGAAGAACGTCGCCGCCGAGAGGAGAAATTCGTGCATCACCGGGTGGAACCGTGCGGGTCTCGCCTCGGTTCCAGTCTACGAGCTTTTTGTAGTAATGCTCCCAGCAACGTCTGAAAACATGCCGTAATTGGGTCACTACCGTCTATTGCTGCAATCGACCCATTCCGGATCCTCGTTGTCGAGAGGTCGATTCCAAGTGTCCGCCGTCGAAATCGACCTCGAATGGGCGTATAAGTGATCCAGATGCATTGTTGTAAGCATCGCAAAGGACGGGCCCCATGGCGGCTTCAGAGTTCATCCCGTTTGATACTCCTTTAAGGCGCATAGGAATCAGACGGCTCGCTCTAACGATCGCTATCGGTGCGTTCCTGATTTTTGGCCTTTGCTGGCTTGGCACCTTCCTTACCTTCTCGAGCCCCGCGGCCCAGCACCCAGTTGAATTCACGTCGCCGGAAGCTCTTGAAGAGCAAGTAGAAGCCCGTGAACGATAACCACAACGCGCCAAAGGCAACGAAGATGATCAATGGGTGGTTGAAGCTTGACCGGTTCACGTAATCCATATTGTGGAGCATCCAGACGAAGTCCCAAGTGCGCCACGTATCACCGCGATTAACCAGCGCCTGCCCACTTACGGCGGACACGTAGCTGCTGCTGTTCTCCTCGTCGGCGAAATTAATTCGCCACATGGGTCCCTCGTGCTCACGAGCCTCGAGGTTTGGTTTCTCGAGCCGCTCGATGGACGTGATTGGCGAGTCATGGTGAAACGCCTGTTTTGCGATCGCACCTGCTACGGGACCCGTAATGACAAGGGGTTGGCCGGTGATCGCATCAAGCAACCGTAAGTCTCCGTCATGAACCAGCTCGTAGACGGGACGGTCCAGGACGCGGCGGAGGCTCAGTTGCTCGACAGGGCCAAGAGACCCGACTGGCACCATTTTTGATGGCCATGGCGACACCGCCTCCACCGGCGCGGCAGTGCTGTGCCCGCCCACCTTGTCCATATCAAGCAATGCCATGATGGCGCCGCTGATAGTCCAGATGACGAACTGAAGACCCAGGATCAGGCCAACCCACTTGTGGATCTTCCGCCAAAGAATGGGCTGGATCTTGAACCGCGAGGGCCGTGCGACGCGCTGCATCTTCATGCGACCTTCTTCTTCGCTTTTTTCTTGGGAAAGGACCAAAGCAGCAGCCATGCGCCCGAAAGGGCCATTAAGACCGCGCTCCATGTTGCAACTCGCAGCAGCGGATTATTGACGTTAGTCCGCTCAGAGTAATCCATGATGTGAAGCATCCACGCGAAGTCGAACACGCGCCAGAGGCTGTGGCGCCGGCTTATCAGTTCGCCCGTGTGCGGTTCGATATAGAGCGTTGGCCGATTCCAACCTTTGAACTCGACCTGCCAGTAGGGCGGTTTACGAGCCTGCATCTCCAACGGTGACGTAGTGAGCAGCTTTGCCGATACAATCGCAGGGTCGCCCGTGTAGACGCCTCGGGCAGCCGCCTCGACCTGCGACAGATTGAGCGGCGGGAGTTGCTTACCCGTTGAAGCGTCAAAGAGCCTCGGCCCTTCTTGGGTCTCAATCCGCCAAACCGGCTTGTCCAGGAACGACTGGAATTTCGCGCCCCGGGCCAGTGGGTGAGATGCCAGGATTGCAGACGGCTCGACGAACCCGGCGAGGTTGCGGCTGGCGACCGGCGGCTTTTTCACCAGGTGGTCGCCATGGATGTAGTCGATGTGAACGGCCACCATGTACATGCCGGTCGCCGTCCACAGTACGACCTGTAAGCCGAGGACAAGCGCCAGCCACTTGTGGACACGACGAACCAAAAGCGGCCAGCGGATTGTCATCACTGTCTTCCTAGCCTTTAGAACTGACGCCGTACGGTGGCGTAGAAGCGCCGGCCGAGCAGGTCATAGGTCATGGTATCGGTGTTCGCGTCGGTCCAGCTCTGGATGAACGGCGGCTTCTTATCGAAGAGGTTGTCGACACCAAGTGCGAACCGGAAGTTCTTCTTCACGTCGAACGCCAGCTGGACATTATGGTAGAAGACGCCCGGAGCGCGGTAGCCCAATTCGCCGGGCTGTGCGTTAAAATCGGTGGCCTTCCCGATCCACTGGGTCGACCAAGTCAGTTCCGGAACACCGAAGTCGGCGGTGACGACGCCGTAACCCCGCCATTTCGGATAGCCGCCGTTGCCGCCGCCGATATAGCCATCGAAATCAATGTCAGCGCCGCCGGGGAACGGCGTCACGACATATTCCTTCAGATAAGTGGCGTTGAGGTCGACCTTCAGACCCACTGAACCGAGAACCCGATTGTAGACCAACCCGAGATCAAGTCCGCTCATCTTTTCGCGGCCGGTGTTGATCGGCTGAGCGGAAAGATAGGTGATCTCGTTAGTCAGAGGACTGCGGGTGAAATCATCGCAGAACGGATGATTGAGGTCTGGCGTATTGTAGCAGACGGACAGCTTGGTCGAGCCTGGGATTGCCCGGATCGCGTGATCGATGTCGATCGAGAACCAATCGGCAGTCAGCGATAGACCCGGAATGATGTTCCGAGGCTGCAAGACCGCGCCAACTGTCCAGCTTTTCGACTTTTCTGGTTCGAGGTCGGGATTGCCGCCGACCGTCGTCAGGATCGTGTTCCCCAACTGCACATAGGTCGGTCGAACGCCGTCCGCCTGGCAGTTTGCGATCAGCGTAGCATTGCCGCTCGCCATGTAGTTGCTGCACGGATCGGTGGTCGTCAGGTTGCCTTCAGAGACGCCACCATAAAGCTCCGGCACGTTCGGAACACGGAAACCCGTTCCGTAGGTCGCCCGCAGACGAAGCGCATCGACGACCTGCCAGTCTGCCGAAACCTTGTAGTTCCAGGTGCTGCCGAAGAGATCATAGTCCGAATAACGCAGTGCGCCATTCAGCGTCAGCGCCTTGAAAATCGGCCGGTCCTTCAAGACAGGTACGGAAACCTCGGCATAGGCTTCCTTGGCGGTTACCGTACCTGAGATCGGCTGTTGCTGATTGGTGTTCGCAACACCGGCAACAATCAAAGGATCCGGGTCACGCCAGCCCTTCTCCTTGCGATAAACTACGCCTGTAGCGAGAGACACCGGGCCAGCGGGCAACCGGAATAAGTCGCCCGTCACGTCGGCATAGACGGTCTTCAGTTCGTTACCGCCATGATCCTTGGTAGTGGCAAGAATGTAATCAAGCACCTCCGGAGTAAGGTCCCCATTGCCGAGATAATCAGCACAGGGGATGGCGGCGCCAGGCGCAAAGCTGCAAACCGAGGTGTCCACGGTGTTGCGAACGTGTGCGAGGTTGGCGATGTTCGTCATCCCATCGATCGCCGTATTGCGACCGTAAGCGCCCGCGACCTCCCAGTTCCAACCGCCGCCAATCTCCCCACGGAAGCCGACGGTACCTTGGTAGGTGTTGGTTTCCTGGAAGAAGACACGCGGTCCGGGCTCGCCCAGGCGGCGCTGGATCAGGACGATGTCTTCGCCTGTCGGGTTGGTCGGATTGCTTGCGGAAATAGCAAGATTCCGGATCGTGCCGGGCGTTGCGATCTGATCGCTCTTGCGGAACGTGTACAGAAATTCACCGAAGGCGGTGACATTATCGGTGATGTCGTAATGCCCGAATGCTGCGGTGCTGACCCGCTCGATGGGGCTCACCGCATTCAAGAACGGGTTCGAATTGAAGTTGTGCTTGGCGGGGTTGTACGGCTCATAAAAATCGCCGTCGCCACCAGGAATATTGTTGAAGTTGATTTGCTCGCCACTTGGCAGAACAGCCCGGCCGCCCGCCGTTGATGCACTATTGACGCACCCAAGCGTACCAGGAGAAGTCTCAGCCAGTGCACAAGGCGCACGAGACGCCATGTTGACGGGGTTGGTCTTTTGATAGGTCACGGCGGCAACCAAGCCACCGCGATCGCGCTGCAGCCCCCAAGTAAGATCAACGGTGTAGTCCCCGCCGTCGCCTTTTTCGGTGACGCCTGCCCGCGCGCCGATGCCGAGGCCTTCGTAATCGGTATTCGCCACGATGTTCACGACGCCGGCAACGGCATCGGCACCGTAAATCGCCGACGCACCGTCCTTCAGGACATCGATGCGCGAGATGATCGAGACCGGGATCATGTTAAGGTCTGGCGAGGAGTTGGCGCCAGTACCGCCAGCAACGAGGCGGCGATTGTTTAGGAGTACGAGCGTGCGCTTAATGCCCAAACCGCGAAGGTTAACCTGCGCCGTGCCATATCCATTGCTGGTCCAATAGGACGCCGTCTGGTTACCTGCGAAGCCCGCGTTCGCGGGCAGGCGCTGAAGCGCCGTCTCAATGTTAACGACGCCGGTATTTTCGATGCTCTCAGCTGTGACGACAGTCGCGGGACCAACGCCGACAAGGTCGGTGCGGCGGATGCGGGAACCCGTTACAACAATCGCCTCACCCGCCTCTTCCGTGGCGCCTTCGGCAGATTTGGCCGGCGTAGAAGTAGCAGTATCCGGTGGTGTCACATCTTGGGAAAATGCTGGTGCCGAAGCCCCTGCAAGCACGGTTCCCGCCAGCAGGTGCACGTACAACTTCGACATAGCTTTGCCCTCCTCAGTTCCTATGATTCGAGAGCAGATGCCAACTGTCTATACATGTCAATATATAAACGTGCTGGTGCATTCGAGCTGGCCGATCCAGCGATCAGTGTTGCGCTGAGACCCCAATCGATGCGCCGCCCTTGGCTGAGGACATGCCTTCGCGCTCGACAAGCCAAACCGCTGAGTCAGATCTGTCCGGATTATTCGTCTTGCGAGGCTGCTTTTCATTTTTGCTCATCCCGCCTAGACAAGTAATGTCAGGCATAGGGGTGGAATAAATGGCGAGCGTGAACGATCGATACGGACACGCAGCGCCCGAGCCGCTTTATGCTGCAATCAAAAAATACGTCCTGGACGGTATCGCGCGTGGCGACCGACGGCCGGGTGATCGGATCGAATCCGAAGCTGAGCTTATCAAGAAATTCGGCGTGTCTCGGATGACTGCGCATCGCGCTCTTCGAGAACTTCAGAACAGTGGCGTGCTGACAAGGTTGCCCGGCGTTGGGACCTTTGTCGCAGATCCGTCGGCCAAGGGTCACATTATCGAAATCCGCAACATCGCGGATGAAATCCGCGCTCGCGGTCACCAGCACGCTTCGCTTGTCGTGAAGAACGTTGCGGAGAAAGCCAACCGCAAGACCGCCCCGTTGCTAGGCGTTGCTGTCGGAACACCGATATTTCACTCGATGATCGTACACTCCGAAGCAGGCGTTCCGATCCAACTGGAAGAACGGTTCGTCCTGGGGTCTGCGGCTCCTGGATATGACGAAGTCGACTTCACCCGGACGACCCCGAATGAATTTCTCACGAGAGCGGCACCACTCGAACGCGTTGACCACATCGTCAGGGCAGTGATGCCAAGCACGGACGCGATGGAATTGTTGAAGATCAAAGCAGACGAACCCTGTCTTCTTCTGATCAGGCAAACCTGGTCGCAATCGCGCTTGGTTTCCTACGCGCGCCTGACCCATCCAAGCAGCCGGTACGAGTTTGAGGATAGTTTTACGGTTTAGACCGGCTTGCCTGATTCGAACGCATCGTACATAGCTGTCTATACAGCCACTCTTTGGCTGTAGGGAGCTTATGCGTGGCGAGAGAAGATAAGGTACGCAATTCCAGTTCGATTCGCGCCCGCCGGGGCAATGAGATCAAGGCGAAGCATTGGACGACCGAGGCGGCCGTCCGGATGCTGATGAACAACCTCGACGACGAGGTAGCCGAGGATCCACAGAGCCTGGTCGTCTATGGCGGCATTGGCCGGGCGGCTCGCAACTGGGCGGCCTACGACAAGATCGTCGAGACGCTCGAGCGGCTGGACGAGGACCAGACGCTGCTGGTCCAGTCAGGCAAGCCGGTCGGCGTTTTTCGCACGCACAAGGATGCGCCGCGCGTCCTGATCGCCAATTCCAACCTCGTGCCCAAGTGGGCGACTTGGGACAAGTTCAACGAACTCGATCGCAAGGGGCTCATGATGTACGGCCAGATGACGGCCGGATCATGGATTTACATCGGCAGCCAGGGCATCGTTCAGGGCACCTACGAAACCTTCGCGGAAATGGGCCGCCAGCATTTTGGCGGCGACCTCACTGGCAAGTGGATCCTCACCGCCGGCCTCGGCGGCATGGGCGGTGCGCAGCCGCTTGCGGCGGTCATGGCCGGCGCCCACTGCATCGCGATCGAGGTCCAGGAAAGCTCGATCGAAAAGCGGCTTGCGACCCGCTACCTC
>NZ_QXTF01000005.1 GCF_003583725.1 Sphingomonas edaphi
ATGCGGCCTGACCTGCGAAGGTACCAGCAGCCACCACGCCAACGATCACGCCGCCAACCAGCTGCAGGTTGATCGCCGAACCGTCAGTCAGGGTCACGCCGGAGACGACATTGGTGATGCTCAGCGCATAGCTGATGCCACCGCCCGCAGCCGGACCGTCAGCACCGAACACCGCATTGGCATCGACAACCGCCACGCCCGAGTTGGCCTGGCCCAGCGCAAGTCCGCCAGCGAGGTCAGGATCGTCACCCTTGACGATCGCACCCGTGTTGATCGCCGGAGCCGTCGACGGGAGACTCTCGTCCACCGTGACCGTCGCCTCCGCGTCCAGAACAGGATCGACCGCCGGGCCGTCATCATTAAAATTAAACAAGCCCGAAACGTCGACGGGATCGCTCGTTACCGTGTCGCCGTCCCCGTCCGTTGCGCTCACGACCACGTCGACCGTGTTCGGACCAAGCTGTAACTGGTCGTTCGGATCCGGGTTCACCGGATGGTCGAGGCTCAAATAGAGCTCGACAGTTGCAATACCAGTCGACGGATCGATCGCGATAGCGAATGCGGCTTCACCGGCATGGGGACCTTCGGACACCATGCCGACGATGACGCCGTTGACCAATTGAAGTTCGATAGCCGAACCATCGGTCAGAGTCAGTTCCGTGTCAGAGCCGCCCAGCTGCAGGGCATAGGTCAGACCGGCCCCAGAAGGGCCATCTGCACCGAAGAGCGCTGTAGCATCAACGATGGCGGTCGCACCAACAGCTCGGCCTATTGGACCGCTGCCCGGCACATCCTGGTCGTCGCCTTCGGTCCCACCGAAGTTGATCGTGGAAGCCCCCGCCGGACCACTCTCATCGACTGTGACTGCACCTTCTCGATCCAGCTCGACATTAACGACCGGCGTATCGTCGTCGACATTGATCGTGATAGTCGCCGGATCGGTATCGCCGTCGGCATCTTCCACTTCTACGCCTATCGAAAATATCAGGTTGTTCTCAACATCGTCGCCCGCGGCCCCATCCAGTGATGGGTGATCGATGGGGTTGTTCTGGACAACGTTGAACGCGCCCGTTTCATTGTCGAGCGTGATAGTCAGCACAACGGTCGCGCCCTGCAAAATCTGCAGAGTCCCGGCGTTCACCAAGTTAGTCGTGAAGCCCGTGGGAAGCGTGTTGAGGCCGGTGAAGTTGTAGTCGAGATCACCATCGCCGCCCGTACCAGCGAGCTGGCCCGGCAGACCGGCAGAGTTTACGTCATCCTCGGGACCGCCCGCGTTGCCCTCGCTGCCCACCGCGTCATCGTCAAGACGAACGAGAGCCGGATCTGCCAAATCGGGAAACGCATCCGGGATGGTGATCGTCAATGTAGAGGAAGACGTGTCTCCATCGCCATCAGTGAGCGTGTAATTGAATACGTCGGTCACGCCTCCTGGCGCATTCTCATTTCGCGTGTAGGTGTAGTTACCTTCAGCATCGATCGTCAGCACGCCATACTGGCCATCGACAACCAACACCCCACCTTCGAAAGTTGCGTCGCTGCCGCCAGCGCCGCTAACCGACGTTAGTGTCGCATCGTCGGCACCAACCGTATCGGCGGCGTTCGTGTCACTGTCGCCAGCGTCCCCGGGGGCTGCATCCGTCATGACGTTACCCGTTGCAGTTGCCTCGCCGATACCTAGCGCGTCGGTGTCCGGCCGGGCCGTCGGAACGTCATCCACAATGTTAATTGTCAGAGTGGCGGTTGCGACGTCTCCGTCGCTGTCAGTCAACTCAACAAGGAAATCATCATGCGTCACGTCACCCGAGGTATTGTCGGTCAGCGTGTAGCTGTATCCGATCTGACCGGGAGCAATGCTCGTGATGATAAGGTCGCCATAATCACCGGGAATCACTTGGCCGACACTGACAATTGCCACGCCGTTGATCGTGATCGCCGCGACGCCGTCAGGCGAATCGTAAATGATGTTGCCGCCTGTCGCTTCGCTGGTGTCGCCATTGGCGCCCGCAGCGGCTTCCTCGCCGCTGCCTTCCGGTTCTCCTTCGTTACGGGTCGGCAGGCCCTTTTCATCAACAGAGTCGATAGCGGCGACTGACGCCGGTTGGCCGTCGGGCTGCACAAAGATTTCCGGCTCGCGATCGATAATGTCGAAAACTTCGCGAACTTCTGGCGGTTGATAACCATATTCGGTCGGCGGGATCAGGTCGCCCAGCGGCACCCCGGGATCGAGCGGCGCCACGGGGACTTGGAAGTTACCGCCACTCGACTGCGGCGGACCGTCTCCGGCGGCAGGCGCAATTTCCTGGCCGACAAGCAGGGCGGCAAGGTTGGTCGCCGGCACTTCGACGCCGTCAAGGACGAGTTGCGGGACGAACACCGCGCCGTCGATGATGACCATCTGGCCACCATCCGGCAGGTTAACCACGAGGTTGCGGCCGACGATCATGATATCGCTGAGTTGCACACCTGCCGGCAGGACGACGACACCGTCGGGCCCCACGACGACCTGTTGCGCATTCGACTTGATGACTGCGGGCGTCTTACCGATTTCGATCGTCAGGACAGCCGTATCCGTGCCGCCTTGGCTATCGGCCAGCGTATAGGTGAAGCGGTCGCGCGAATTTTCCGGCGCATTGGCCTTCGCCTGATAGCTATAGTTGCCTTCAGCATCGATCGTGAGACGGCCATGCTCGCCAGATACTGCGAGCTTGCCCCCGGCGAAGCTGGCGTCCTTGCCGCCAGCGCCTTCGATCGCGGTAATGTGGGCTCCCGTCGCCATGTCGGAACCCGACGGCCCCGTCTGAGTGCCCTCGCCCGTGATTACGTTGCCGGTTGCCGGCGCTTTCGAGCCCGCCGGGATCGCGTCGTTGTCGCCACGCGCGTCGGGTCCCGACGCCTGGAAGCCGCCCATGTGCGAAGTATCTTCGTACCGCATAACCACCTCTTGCCCAGTGGCGGCGCGGCAGGGCCGCGACGCGTTCAGTCCTTTGGGCGGGGGTTAAGCCGGTTAACCGGATTCGGTTAACGCGGTCATGGATTAGTCGAGACCGCCCCCGCGCTCGTGAATGAAAAGAACCATCTGGAGCGATATTTATCAAGCTGACGCGACTCCGTTGCAGCTTCCAAGCGCGGAAACTAGCTTCCGTCTACGACTAATTCTTGGTTAAGATTTACTGTTATAGGCAGTAAATCTGTTACTTGACTATCGAATCAGCCAATTAATACCATTGTCGTAATCGCACTAACGTTGAATAGCTTTAGCATTAGGGTGCCTATAGATTCACACTATATTCGGAAAGTTAATTTTCGTTAATTTTATAATTATCGTTACCAGAAAGTTAACAGCAGCTATCGTCGGATTCTGACGGATTCAAGCCAAACCCCCGCGCCCTCCCGGGCTGTGGAAAAAATTGTGGGAATACCGTCCCGCTTTGGGAAAATCCGTCGAGTTTGACGACGACAAGCGCGACTCGCAGCGCCTCCTAATGCGACTCGGCCGCGCCCGCCCCCGACCATTTGAGTTAGTGCATCCGCTTCGCAGCGCGGCTACACCGCGTCAGGGAGGAGAGAGAAGGCCTTGAAGATTGCGTGCATCGGTGGCGGACCCGCGGGGCTTTATTTCGCGATCTCGACGAAACTTCGCGACCCACAGCACGACATTCATGTTTTCGAGCGGAACGCGGAAGGCGTCACGTTTGGCTGGGGCGTCGTCTTTTCGGACCAGACTGTTGAAAACCTGATGGCAAACGATCCGGTTTCGGGCGGGATTATCAGGGAAGAGTTCGCCCATTGGGACGACATCGACATCCACATCCATGGCAAGTGCGTCCGATCATCCGGGCATGGCTTCATTGGGATCGGCCGGAAGCGACTGCTGGAAATCTTGTCCAGCCGAGCCCGCGAGCTCGGCATCCAGCTTCATTATGAGCAAGAGTGCAGCCCCGATCTTGCCGCCTGGCACGATTGGGACCTGATCATTGCCGCAGACGGCATCAACAGCAGATTCCGAGAAACCTACGCCGATCGCTTCGGGGTCGATGTCCAGGAACGTGCCAACCGGTTCGTCTGGCTGGGTACGCCAAAGACGTTCGACGCATTTACCTTCGCGTTCGAGAAAACGGACGCGGGCTGGATCTGGGCGCACGCCTATCGCTTCGCCGACGATTGCTCGACATTCATCGTCGAAAGTTCTGAGCAAACCTGGCGTGGGCTTGGGTTTGACACGATGGATCAGGGACAAGTGATTGCGGAATGCGAACGCATCTTCACGCGCCACCTGGATGGACAGCCTCTACTAAGTAATGCCACGCACCTGCGCGGATCGGCCGCGTGGCTCAAATTTCGGCGCATCATTTGCGAGCGATGGCACCACGACAAAATCATTCTCCTCGGTGATGCGGCGCACACGGCCCATTTTTCCATCGGATCCGGGACAAAGCTTGCACTTGAAGACGCGATCAAGCTGGCCGAAGTGCTCAATCGCCCCGGACTCGATCGCGCGGCAGCGCTGGAGGAGTATCAGGCCGAGCGGAACCTCGAAGTCCTCAAGCTCCAGAACAGCGCTCGAAATTCGACCGAATGGTTCGAAGCGGTCGAACGCTATCTCGAATTCGAGCCGTGGCAGTTCGCCTATTCGCTGATGACCCGCTCGCAGCGGATCAGCCACGAGAATTTGCGGCTACGCGATCGGGACTGGCTCGAGGCTACAGAGGCGCGCTTCTGGGAGCGGGCGACGGGCGAAGCCAAGCACGCCTGGCCCATATTCGCACCGTTCAAACTTCGCGACATGTCGATCGAAAATCGCATCGTCGTGTCGCCGATGGCGACCTATTCCGCGAATGACGGGACGCCTGGCGACTTCCACCTCGTCCATTATGGCGCTCGCGCCCAAGGTGGCGCGGGACTGGTCTTTACGGAGATGACCTGCGTCTCTCCCACCGGCCGAATCACGCCTGGCTGCACGGGTATGTACGATCCGGCGCATATCGATGCGTGGCGGCGGATCACCAATTTCGTTCATTCCAACAGCAGGGCTAAGATCTGCCTCCAGCTTGGCCATTCGGGCGCCAAGGGCTCGACCCAACTCGGCTGGGAGGAAGCCGACGCGCCGCTGCCTGAAGGAAACTGGCCATTAATCGCGGCGTCGGACGTGGCGTGGAGCAATCGCAACCAGCAGCCGCGATCCATGACGCGGGCCGATATGGACGAGGTCAGAGACCAGTTCGTGGCTTCAACTAGGATGGCGTTGGCAGCAGGCTTCGACATGATCGAACTGCACGCGGCGCATGGTTATCTGTTATCGAGCTTTATCACGCCCCTGCAGAACCGGCGCAGCGACGATTATGGCGGCAGCCTCGAAAACCGGCTCCGCTTTCCACTCGAAGTGTTTGAAGCCATGCGGGCCGCCTGGCCGGGCGGTCGGCCGATGTCCGTCCGGATCTCGGCTAATGACTGGGCTGGCGATGAAGGGATCACGCCCGAAGACGCCATCGCCATCGCCCAGGCATTCGCACGCTCGGGTGCGGATCTGATCGATGTATCGGCCGGCCAGACTTGGGCGGACGCACGGCCGGTTTACGGCCGGATGTTCCAGACGCCGTTTTCCGACAAGATTCGCAACGAGGCGCATCTTGCGACGATGGCGGTAGGCAACATCACCGATCCCGACCAAGCCAACGCAATCCTCACCGCCGGGCGCGCCGACCTGATCGCGCTGGCGCGGCCACACCTAGCCGATCCGATGTGGACACTACGCGCCGCCGCGGCTGCCGGATATCGTGATCAGTGGTGCCCGCCACCTTACCTCAACGGGCTGGCGCAATTGGCGCGTCTGTTCGAGCGGGAAGCCGAAATGAAGGCTGCCGATCTCAAGGCCTAGGAAGGCGTCCGGGCTTCATCGGTAATCCGTCAGCTCATCGTCATAGGAATACGAGTCGGAATACGTCGATGATGCCGCCGAAGCAGAGGCGGCGGCCATGAGACTATGCGCGAAAGCTCGACTATCAACGACGATATGGCTCATGCTGCTCGGTTCCCGTGGCGGGAAGCGCAACTTATGACGGATATTTCAGCGGCCAGACCAACCTGCTGCAGCAAGACTACCTTGTCGGAGGCACGGGGGGGTCCGTAAACCTGCAATTCGATTTTGGTGCCGGGACATTGGGCGGGGCAATCCACCCTTATTTGAATACGTTCGAATCGGTTTACGACCTCGGCATGCTATCTTTTGTTGATACCGTCTATTCGTCCGGTACGGCGAATTTCTCCGGGCGGTTCAATACGTCGCTCGTGGGGCCGAACAGTTTCCTGGGCTTGTTCACCGGCCCCAATGCCGAAGAAGTGATTGGTCGCTGGGAATTCCCGTTCGTCTATCCGGCAGATGGGAAGACGTACGACGCCACGGGGGCATGGATCGCAAAGAAATAGGAGCAAAGTGGCGGCTGGCGGAGACGGAGGGATTCGAACCCTCGATACAGTTTCCCGTATGACGCTTTAGCAAAGCGTTGGTTTCAGCCACTCACCCACGTCTCCGGGAACTGCGGCATTGCGGCGGGGCTGTAGCGAACCGCGTCGCGGGGTTCAACCGCCCTTCGCGCGGGAAATTGCCGAATCCGTGGGTCTGATGAAACGAAAGCGCAGCCGGATCATTGGAAACCTGTTTTCCGCGCTGGAGATTTCGCGATGTCCCAAGTTCGAGAGGCTGTGCCGCGCGCGCCTTCGGTCGAGGCCGGTTTCGCTGAAAACCGGTTGCTGTCCACCTTCCCGGACGAGCTTCGCCATCTGCTCGACGGTAAGGCGAGACTGATCGAGCTTGAGACTGGCGCAACGGTGCTCCGGCGCGGGGTAAACGTCGACAGCTCGATCTTTCCGTTTGGGCCGGCAATGATTTCGCTGGTGGTGGAAATGGAAGACGGGCGGTCGGTCGAGGTGGCTTCCATAGGGCGCGAAGGCGCTGTCGGCGGCATCGTCAGTTGTGGCAACATTCCCGCCTTTTCACGGGCCGAGGTCATGGTCCCCGGCCCCGCGATCCGCATTCCAATGGCAGTCGTCGAGGAGGCCAAGTCGCTGTCGGGGCACCTGCGGAACCTGTTCTGCCGCTACGCCGATTACCTGCTTGCCCAAATCATGCAGACCGTGGCCTGCAACAGCTTCCATTCGATCGAATCGCGTGCAGCACGGTGGCTGCTGACCGCGCAGGACCGTGCCGGAAGCCGCCTTGCCCTTACTCAGGAGTCGCTCGCCAGGCTGCTCGGCGTCCAGCGGACGACTGTCAATGCGGTTGCGCGCGAGCTCCAAGATGAAGGCCTCATTACCACCCGCCGCGGAATCATCGAGGTCCACGACCGCGAAGGCCTCGAGCAGCGATCATGCGAATGTTACGACCGGGTCGAGAAATTCTTTGGCTCAATGGTTGGCCCTAAAGGAACCGGAAGCTCCGCTTAGGCCATTCGCCAGCCGAACCGGCCACCGGCGCCATAAGGCACTACGGAACCTTCGCCCTCACCGATCCGGTCCGGCACATCCACGTCGGCCCGCTCCAACGTTACGGTGCCTGGGTTCAAGGGCAATCCATAGAAGGCTGGGCCGTTGAGGCTGGCGAAACCTTCCAGTCGGTCCAGCGCGCCTTCTTCGTCGAACACCTGCGCATAGGCCTCCAGGGCATAGGGCGCGTTGAATAGACCAGCGCAGCCGCAACTGCTTTCCTTGGCGCCGCGGACGTGGGGCGCACTGTCGGTCCCAAGAAAGAATTTGGAGCTGCCGCTAACTGCCGCAGCACGCACGGCGAGACGGTGCTCCTCCCGCTTCACTACCGGCAGACAATAGGCATGCGGCCTGAGCCCGCCCTGGAACAGGGCGTTGCGGTTGAGCATCAGGTGCTGCGGCGTGATGGTCGCGCCGACGGCCGACGACGCTTCGGCCACGAACTGGGCCGCCTGACGCGTCGTGATATGTTCGAAGACGATCTTGAGGGCAGGAAAGTCACGAACCAGCGGGTCAAGCACGCGGTCGATGAACACTGCTTCGCGGTCAAACACATCGATGTCGGGGCTCGTGACTTCACCATGCACGAGCAGGGGCATACCGATCGCCTGCATCCGCTCCAGTGCGGGATGGATGTTGCGGATGTCGGTGACGCCGCTGTCGCTATTGGTCGTCGCGCCTGCGGGATAAAGCTTCGCCGCGACCCAAGCGCCCTCCACATGCCCGCGCCCGATCTCGTCTGGATCAGCGAGGTCCGTCAGATAGCAGGTCATTAGCGGCGTGAAGCTATCGCCTGCCGCGGCGACAATGCGGTCGCGGTAGGATGCTGCCTGTGCGACTGTCGTAACCGGCGGGATGAGGTTGGGCATGACGATCGCTCGGGCGAACTGGCGTGCCGTGTAAGGCGCCACCAGCTTGAGCATGTCGCCGTCGCGCAAATGGACGTGCCAATCGTCGGGCCGGCGGATAGTGATCGATTGCAAAGTCACGCGCGCTCCTTAGCTAAGGGGCATGCCAACCACCACCCCAGTGCCGACCATGTTGGCGGACCGCGCCATCCTGCGACTTTCGGGCGATGGCGTCCGCGACTTCATCCAAAGCTTGGTGACGCAGGATGTGACTGGGGACCTGCCGGTTTGGGCGGGGCTTCTCACGCCCCAAGGAAAATGCCTGTTCGATTTCATTGTGTGGCCCGACGGAGAGGACTTGTTGATCGACTGCGAAGCCGCCGCGGCCGACGATCTTGCAAGGCGGCTGTCCATCTATCGCCTGCGGCGCCCGATCTCGATCGAGCGGGACACGGGCCTCTTTGTTCATTGGCAAGCGGACGGACGAATGGGCGCGCCGGACCCAAGACTGGAACAACTGGGCCGCCGCTGGCTGGGTCCGGCGGACGAGCCCGCGAAAGGCTGGCTCGAACACCGCCTGCGGCTCGGCGTTTGCGAGGGCCGGATCGAGCTCGGCGATCTCCTCTGGCTGGAATGCAACGCCGCGGAGCTCAACGGGGTCAGCTTCACCAAAGGCTGCTTCGTGGGGCAGGAGAATACAGCGCGCATGAACTGGCGCCATAAAGTCAATCGCCGGCTGCTGGTCGTGGAGGACTGCGACGCGGGCCAGGCACGGGCACTCTATCCTGAGCACGGCCTAGCCGTCGTTCACGCCCGGGTCGACGACGTGCCGGAGCACGCCGTCCTCCCGAAATGGCTTAGGGCTGCACTCGCCTAGGCAGCGAGGTTGCGCAGAACAAACTGCAGAATGCCGCCCGACCGGTAATATTCCAGCTCGTTGAACGTATCGATGCGGCAGCGGGCGACGATGTCGAATGTTTCGCCATTCGCGCGGGTGACCTTCACCGTGATATTCTGTCGTGGTTCGATTGAGACAACGCCGTCGATCGAGAAGGTTTCGCCGCCGTCGAGATTGTAGGTCGCGGCATTTTCACCCTCCGCGAACTGCAGGGGAAGGACGCCCATACCGACAAGGTTCGAACGGTGGATGCGCTCAAAGCTTTCGGCCAACACTGCGCGGACGCCCAGCAGAATAGTACCTTTCGCTGCCCAGTCGCGCGACGAGCCGGTGCCATATTCCTTGCCGGCAACCACGATCAGGGGCGTCCCCTGTTGCGCATACTCCATGGCCGCGTCGTAGATGGCCTGCGTGTTACCGGACGGCCCCTTTGTGAAGCCGCCTTCGACGCCGTCTAGCATCCGGTTCCGGATGCGGATGTTGGCGAAGGTACCGCGCATCATCACTTCATGGTTACCGCGGCGCGCGCCGTAGCTATTGAAGTCAGCGCGGGCGACCTCGTGGTCGTTCAGATACTTACCCGCCGGGCTGTCGGCCTTGATCGAGCCGGCCGGTGAAATGTGATCGGTTGTAATTGAATCTCCGAACAGCGCCAGGGCGCGTGCACCCTCAATGTCGGTGAGCGGCTTCGGCGTCATTGTCATGCCCTTAAAGTAGGGCGGATTCTGAATGTATGTGGAGTTGGCCGGCCATGCATATGTATCGCCGCCCGTTACCGCGATGGAGCGCCAGCGCTCGTCGCCGCGGAAGACGTCGGCATAGCGGTCTTGGAACATATCACGCGAGACATGCGCGTCGATAAGTTCGCGAATTTCCTCGTTCGACGGCCAAATGTCCTTCAGGAAGACGTCCTTGCCGTTCTGGTCCTGGCCAATCGGGGTCTTGGTAATGTCCTTCGTTACTGTGCCGAAGAGCGCATAGGCGACGACCAGCGGCGGCGACGCCAGATAGTTGGCGCGGCAGTCGGGCGAGACCCGCCCTTCGAAGTTGCGGTTACCCGACAGAACCGAGGCAGCAACCAGGTCGTTTTCATTGATCGCCTTCGAAATCGCCGGCGCGAGTGGGCCAGAATTACCGATGCAAGTGGTACAGCCATAACCGACAAGGTTGAAACCGATCGCGTCTAGGTCTTCGCTCAATCCCGCCGCGTTGAGATATTCGGTGACGACTTGGCTTCCCGGTGCCAGCGACGTCTTGACCCATGGCTTGCGGGTCAGGCCGAGAGCCCGCGCCTTGCGAGCAACGAGGCCGGCGGCGATGAGCACACTAGGGTTGGAGGTGTTCGTGCAGCTGGTGATGGCGGCGATCATGACGTCGCCGTTTGCAACGCCATAGTCCTCCCCGTCGACCGGGCAGCGGATGGATTCGAGCGACTTTTTGTAAGTGCCTTCCAGCTCCGCATTGAACAGTTCGTCGACTTCGCTGAGGCGAACGCGGTCCTGCGGCCGCTTCGGGCCTGCCAGCGACGGCTCGACCGTCGACATGTCGAGGTCCAGCGTGTCCGTGAACAGCGGGTCAGGCGTCGTGCTGTCACGCCACATTCCCTGCGCCTTGGCATATTCGCGAACGAGAGCAATGCGATTCTCGTCACGGCCGGTTAGGCGGAGGTAGTCGATCGTCCGCTCATCAATCGGGAAGAAGCCACAGGTCGCACCATATTCGGGCGCCATGTTGGCAATTGTCGCGCGGTCGGCGAGGCTGAGCGCATCGAGGCCCGGTCCGAAGAATTCGACGAAGCGGCCGACGACGCCCTTGGCGCGAAGCATCTGGGTGACGGTCAGCACCAGGTCAGTGGCGGTAATGCCTTCCTTCAGTTCGCCCGACAGGCGGAAGCCGACGACTTCGGGGATGAGCATCGACACCGGCTGGCCGAGCATCGCTGCCTCCGCCTCGATGCCGCCCACGCCCCATCCGAGCACGCCAAGACCGTTGACCATCGTCGTGTGGCTGTCCGTGCCGACCAGCGTATCGGGGTAGGCGATTTCGGTGCCAGCCTGGTCCACGCTCGTCCAGACGGTCTGCGCGATATGCTCAAGGTTCACCTGGTGGCAGATGCCGGTGCCCGGCGGAACCACCTTGAAGTTGTCAAAGCTCTGGCTGCCCCATTTCAGGAACTCGTATCGCTCGGCATTCCGCTGGTATTCGAGCGCGACATTGTCCTCGAACGCCTTGGGAGTGCCGAATTCGTCAACCATAACGCTATGGTCGATGACGAGGTGCACGGGGACGAGCGGGTTGATCTTCTGGGGGTCGCCGCCAAGATTCTTCATGGCGTCGCGCATCGCAGCGAGGTCAACGACGGCCGGAACCCCGGTGAAGTCCTGCATCAGCACGCGCGCTGGACGATACTGGATCTCGCGGTTGATCCGGCGATCCTTCAGCCAGTCGGCCATCGCCTGCAGGTCGTCCTTGGTAACCGTCGTTCCGTCTTCGAACCGAAGCAGGTTTTCGAGCAGGACCTTCATCGAAAAAGGCAAGCGGCTAACGTCGCCCAGCTGCGCGCCGGCCTTCTCCAGCGAATAATAAGTGTAGCTCTTGCCTCCGGCTTCCAGCGCGGAACGGGTTTTCAGGCTGTCCTGGCCGGTCGGGATCATGGCTTTCCTCTACATGTTCGAATGGGGCCGCGCGGGGTCCGGCGGCGGTTGGCCGCGCCCCTAGCAAGAATGGCCTGTCATGACAAAGGGTGGCTGGCCTTAGAGCCAGCCTTTTCGCCTCGCCCACCAATAGGGAAGGATCGCGCTGGCCAGGATCAGCGCCAGCGACATGGGATAGCCGAACACCCATTTCAGTTCCGGCATATGTTCGAAGTTCATCCCGTAAATACCGGCAATCAGGGTCGGCGGCATCAGGACGACCGCTACCACCGAGAATATCTTCATGACGAAATTCTGTTCGAGGTTGATCATGCCCAGTGAGGCGTCGAGCAGGAAGTTCAGGTTCTCGGCCAAAAAGTCGCTGTGGTCGTCAAGCGCTCTTGTGTCCCCAAGCAGGCTTTTGACGTGCCGCCGAGCACTGTCGCGGTCTCCCATGATGTCCAGCGACCCAAGGTAGCCAAGAGTCCGGCTAGTGCTGACCGAGCTTTCACGAAGCCGTGCCAGCAACCGCTGCATCTCACCGATACGGATCATCAGTGCCTCATAGCGCAGCTCGGGATTGCGGCGCCTCTTGTTCGAATGCCGCTCGAACACCTGACGCGAAATCGTGGCGATGTCCCTTCCTGCCTCCTCCAATTCATCGGCTATCCGGTCGACGATCGCATCAAGGAGGCGGACCAGCACGCCGAGTGCGTCGGTTATGTCCTCGGCTTCTGCGTATGCATGTTCGGCGAATACGACGAACGGTGTCGGGTCGATATAGCGAACGGTGACGAGGTGGGATTTGGTCAACATGAAGGTGACTGGATCAGTCGCCGGTTCGCCATCCTTGATGCCGAACACCACGGACATCGTCATGAAAAAGACGCCGTCCTTCTCGTAGAGACGCGACGACGGCTCAATCTCCAGCATTTCCTCGCGAGTAGGAATGTTGGTGCCGATAATCTTTTCGGCGACCGCTTCTTCTGCCTTGGTCGGCTCGAGGAGATCGACCCAAACCGCGTGCTGAAGCCCCGAGGCCACATCGCCGGCATCGATGGGCTTTGGAGAGCATCCGGGACCAAACAGGCGCAACATGGCGCGATTCGTGCGCCACGGTGGGCGGCTTGGCAAGCACTGCGACGCACCCTACTCCGTCGCCATGCCTTCCGCATTCGAGCGCCCAAAGCCGCTCCTCTCGTCCTTGTTCGTCATTGCGCTATCCATAGCCATCCTGATGGCAATGGGGCGACCACCGATCTGCACGTGCGGTTCGGTGGAAGTGTGGGGCCGCGTCGGCCCGACTCAAAGCCAGATGCTGGCCGACTGGTACAGCCCAAGCCATATCGTGCACGGCTTCCTCTTCTACGCTGCATTGCACCTCTTGTGGCGGCGGTCGACGGTCGAGCAGCGCTTCGCGGTCGCGCTGCTGATCGAAGCGGCATGGGAGATCGCGGAAAACACGCCGATGGTCATCGACCGGTACCGCGAAACGACTATCGCGCTCGGCTATTCCGGCGATTCCATCCTAAACTCCGCCAGCGATATCGTCATGATGGTGATCGGGTTTGTGGTCGCCCGACAGCTGCCGGTCTGGGCGAGCATTGCCATCGTTATTTCACTGGAACTGGCGCCGCTCGTCGTCATCCGCGACAATCTGACGCTCAATGTCTGGATGCTGCTCGCACCCAGCGACGCTTTGCGGGCCTGGCAGGCAGACTAGACTTGTCGCCGGGCCGCCGGCGTTATAGCCAATCGCGATGAAAAAACTCTTTATCTCCGCGACTTGCGGGTTGCTCCTCGCCGCGCCGGCAAATGCAGGCGAGGTTTTCGGCGGCTTATATATCCATGACGTCGACACCGTATCGACGAAGAGCGGGATCGAGGACGGGGTCGATATCCAGCTCGGCTACCGCGGTGGCCACATCGGCTCGACACCGTTGCAGCCCTATGCGTTCGGCGCGCTCAACACCAATGGCGAAACGAGCTACGCAGCCATCGGAATGTCGGCGCATTTCGGCAGACGTTTGTTCGTCCGTCCCGGTCTCGGCCTCGCCATCCACAATGGGTCCGACAGCAACTTCAACCGCGCCGACAAGATCGCATTCGGTAGTCGCATCCTATTTGAGCCGGAACTGGGAATTGGCTACCATATCTCGGACCGAGCCAGTGTCGAGGCAAGCTGGGTTCATTTGAGCCACGCCCAGCTGTTCGGCGGCCAGAACCCCGGCATCGACAATATTGGCGTTCGTTTCGGCTGGAAGCTTTAGCGTCGGCGCAATTGCTGAAGATTTCGGCGCGTGGCCGGCGCCGCCATTTGGGCAGCCGGACGAAGCGTGGGACTCGATCCGCGAACTGCGAAGGCCGCGTGCAATTGGGCGGCGCGGGTCAGGACGGGATCCATTACCTGGCGATATAGCTTGTCGACGTCGCCCACGCTTTCCAACCGGCTGAGGTCTGCCGCTTGCTCGCTGGTCAGCGCGGCGCTTGGCAACAGGTCGAGCCTGCGGCCGGCGAAATTCAGCTGCGAGCCGATGCCGCGCTGGTCCTGAGCGATAGCGCGCGCCACTTCGCGAAGCCTTGCATCGCCCGTCCGCTGCGCGACCAAGTCCGACGCACGGACTGCAAATAGCGCGCTTGACGCCGCCAGTTGCATATAAGCCGCCGGCGCGAGAGCCGCAGCGGCGGGCGCCATGCCCGTTGCTCCGGGAATTGCCACCGGAGCGGGCGCCGGCCGCGATGCGCAGCCCGCCACCACCAGCAAGGACGCTACGATCAGGGCAATGCGAACTGGCATACTGGCGAACATGGGCAGCTCCCTCATTTACCGACCGAGCATTTCCCCCGGCTTGACGACACGGTCAAAGGTTTCTTCGTCGACGAGGCCGAGGTCCAAACCGGCTTCCTTTAACGTCTGACCCTTCTTGTGCGCATGCTTGGCGATCGTCGCAGCGTTGTCGTAGCCGATTTCCGGCGCGAGCGCCGTGACGAGCATCAACGACTTGTTCATCAACTCGGCAATGCGGGTCTCATCTGGCTCAAGCCCGTCCAGCGTCCGCTCGGTAAAGCTTTCCATGCCGATGCTCAGCAGGTTGATCGACCGGATGACGTTCGCGCCGATGAGCGGCTTGAACACATTAAGTTCCATATGCCCCTGCAGGCCGCCCACGGTCACCGCGACATGGTTGCCCATAACTTGGGCTGCGACCATGGTTAGCATTTCGCACTGCGTCGGGTTGACCTTGCCCGGCATGATCGAGCTGCCTGGCTCATTCTCCGGGAGCTTAAGTTCGCCCAGACCGCAGCGCGGGCCGGAGCCCAGCAGGCGAATGTCGTTGGCGACCTTGCTTAGCGAAACGGCGATGGTGTTGAGCACGCCCGACAGCTCGACCATGGTGTCGTGGGCCGCCAGTTCGGCGAACTTGTTTGGCGCCGAAGTGAAAGGAAGCTGCGTGAGGTTGGCGACTTCTTTTGCGAACGCTTCCGCAAATCCCTTCGGCGCATTCAGGCCCGTGCCAACCGCCGTGCCGCCTTGGGCGAGGCGAAGGACCCGGGGAAGAACGGCTTCGACCCGGGCAATATTATCCTCGATCATCGCGGCGTAACCGGAGAATTCCTGACCCAGCGTCAGCGGGGTCGCATCCTGCAGGTGCGTGCGGCCGATCTTCACGATCCGGTCCCACCGCTCGGCTTGGTCGGCCAAACGGGTGCGGATCGTGTTCAGCGCCGGCAGCAGCTTTCGGACCACCGCGATGCCCGCCGCAATGTGCATGGCGGTCGGGAAGCTGTCGTTCGACGACTGCCCCTTGTTCACATGATCGTTGGGATGGACCGGCTCCTTGCCGCCACGGTTGCCGGTCAGCTTCTCATTGGCCCGGCCGGCGATTACTTCATTGGCATTCATGTTGGATTGGGTACCCGAACCCGTCTGCCAGATGACCAGGGGGAATTGGCTATCCAGATCGCCGCGCGCGACCTCCTCCGCCGCCTGCTGGATCGCTTCCGCCAGGTTAGCGTCGAGGCCGCCGATGCGCGCATTCACCCGCGCCGCTGCCTGTTTCACGTAGCCCAAAGCATGAACGATCTCGGCCGGCATCCGCTCGCGTTCACCGAACGGGAAATTGCCGATCGACCGTTCGGTCTGTGCGCCCCAATAGCTGTCGGCCGGGACATCGATCGGGCCAAAGCTGTCGGTTTCTGTGCGGGTGTTGGTGGGCATGGACGCAGCATTCCTCGAGTGGGACTGGATTGCGTTGCCCGTTAGCCAGCAGCAGCCCCGGAGTCGAGAAAAGCCAGGCTACTTTTTGCGGGTGAAGTCGACGCTGACGACGTTGGAACCATCTTCGGTCTCGATCACCGGCGCGTCATTTTCCGGCTCGTCGTGTTCTTCGTGACCTTCCGGCGCGCCATTGGCCTGGAACTTCAAGCTGAAGTCCACGGCCGGGTCGACGAAATCGGTCACGGCTGCGAACGGCACGACCAGCGTCGATGGCACGCCACCAAAGCTCAGCCCAACCGAAAACCGATCGTCCTCGACCTTTAGGTCCCAGAAACGATGCTGGATGACGATCGTCATCTCGTCCGGGAAGCGCTCGGCGAGATGCTTGGGGATGGAAACTCCCGGCATCGTAGTCTTGAAGGTAATGTAGAAATGATGGCCGCCGGGAAGCCCTCCTGCAGCCGAAACCTCGTGAAGCACGCGTCCGACGACCTCGCGCAGCGCCTCCTGGACGATCTCGTCATAGGGAATCAGGGACTCAGGGGTTTCCTCACTCATCGCTTTTCGTGGTAGCGAGCGACGCCAAACGGTCAAGCGGAGTTAACCCTAACCCATGCCAATCGACGCCAAAGCGCCCTATGACCCCGCCAATATCTTCGCTCGGATTATTCGCGGGGAGCTTCCGAACCGCACGGTGCTGGAGACCGAGCACAGCTTGGCGTTTCACGACATCAATCCGCTCGCCCCGATCCACGTCCTTGTCATTCCAAAGGGCAACTATGTCAGCTGGGACGATTTTACGGAAAAGGCCTCGGAAGCGGAGATCACCGATTTTGTCCGCGCGGTCGGGCAGGTCGCCCGGATGACGGGCGCCGACGCGCAGGGTTATCGCCTTCTTTCAAATGTCGGGAAGCGTGGCGGACAGGAAGTGCCGCATCTCCATGTCCATGTGTTCGGCGGGCAACCTCTGGGCCCCATGCTCGCCCGCTAGAGGCAAAGGCACGATAATCGGCGCTTGCGCAGGCGATTCGAAGCGCTAGGCTCCCCGGCACAAAAGGCGGGTCCGCACGAACGGCACCCGCATTCAAGGGGAAGACCATGATTCTCGACCGCGTCAAACCGCTCGACGCCATCCTTGCGACGGCGCAGAAGAAGGCGCTGCACCGTACGCTCGGCGCATTCCAGCTTACATTGTTCGGTATCGGCTGCATCATCGGCACCGGTATTTTCGTTCTAACCGCCGCCGGCGCTCAGAAAGCCGGCCCTGGCCTGATGCTGGCGTTCATCATCGCCGGCTTGGTCTGCATAGTCGCCGCGCTCTGCTATGCGGAGATCGCCGCGATGGTTCCGGTGGCAGGGTCCGCCTACACCTACAGCTACGCTACGATGGGCGAATTTCTTGCCTGGACCGTCGGCTGGGCCCTCGTTCTAGAATATGCCATCGCCGCGTCGGCCGTGTCCGTTGGCTGGTCAGGATATTTTACGGGAACCATCCTCAATGAGTTCTTGGGGATACAGCTACCGGCCTACCTCAGTGCCGGTCCGCTGGCACTGGGCGGCGCCGCCGGCGGTTTCATCAACCTGCCCGCGTTCGTCATCGCCCTGCTGATCACCTGGCTGCTGATGATCGGCACTACGGAGAGCGCCCGAGTCAATGCGGTGCTCGTGGCGATCAAGGTGACAGCGTTGACTGTGTTCATCGCATTGACGCTGACCAGCGCCTATTTCGATCCGGACAAGTTCAACCCGTTCCTGCCCGCGGGCATCTTCGGTGGCTTTGGCACGGGTGTAGGCGCGGTCGGCGCAGCGGCGACGATCTTCTTCGCCTATGTCGGCTTTGACGCGGTCTCTACCGCGGCAGAGGAAACCAAGGACCCGCAGCGCAACGTCCCTATCGGCCTGATCGGCTCGCTGCTGTTCTGCACCGTCTTCTACATCCTCGTCGCGGCCGGCGCGATTGGCACCATCGGCGGCCAGCCGATCATGGGGCCGAACGGCATTCCCTTCCCGGCAGGTTCAGAAGAGCTGGCTCGTCAGTGCGCGATGCCGGAACATTCCGCTGCGCTGGTTTGCTCTAATGAAGCCCTTGCCCACGTCCTTCGCCAGATCGGCTTCTCGGGCGTCGGCAATATGCTGGGCATCGCCGCCTTCTTGGCGCTGCCGTCGGTTATTCTGATCTTGCTGTTCGGCCAGACCCGCATCTTCTTCGTGATGGCCCGCGACGGCCTGCTACCGGAGAAGCTGTCGGAAGTGCACCCAAAGTGGAAGACGCCGTACGTCGTGACCGCGATGACGGGCGTCGTCGTAGCTATCGCAGCGGCCTTCCTACCGGTCGGCCAGCTAGCGGACATCGCCAACGCCGGAACGCTCTATGCCTTCCTGATGGTAGCGATTGCCGTGATGCTGCTTCGCAAGCAGGCGCCAGGCGTGACCCGTCCGTTCCGCGTCCCGGGTCTCGCGATCATCGGGCCACTGACGATCCTCGGCACCGTGTTCCTGTTCCTGAACCTGCCGACGGCGGCGATGATGGTCCTGCCGATCTGGACCATCGTCGGCTTCGCTGTCTACTTCGGCTACAGTCGCAGCCACAGCCACCTCGGCCGCGGGATCATCGAAGTTCCGGAGCTTGATCCCAACGCTCCGCCAATCGATGCGGCGCCGATGCCGGGGGCACCGGTCCCGGGCAGCCGCGACTGAGCGGACGGGCATCTGCCTAAAAAGAAGGGGAGGCGTCACCGCCTCCCCTTTTTTGTTGCCTGCTGCGGGAATAGCTTAGGCGAGGAGATCGCCCGTCAGTTCCCTCAAGTTCTTTTCGGGTCGAGCGCCATAATGCTGGATAACTTCGGCCGCGGCTACCGCACCCAGCTTCAGTGACGCCTCTAATCCGAGGCCGCGCGCCTGCCCGGCAAGGAAGCCGGATGCGAATAGGTCGCCCGCGCCGGTCGTGTCGACCAGTCGCTCGATCGGCTCAGCTGTCACTTCAGCGCGTTCGCCGCCGGCAATGGCAATGGCGCCCTTTTCGCTGCGCGTCACGGCCAGCGTCGGGGCGAATTCGGCCAGCGCACGGACCGCGTCGTCGATATCATCGACTTCCGCCATCGCCTTGGCCTCTGCCTCGTTGGCAAACAAAATATCGATCTTCCCCGCACGGAGAAGCTGCCAAAAGCCGTCGCGATGACGGTCGACGCAGAAGGTGTCTGACAGGGTAAAGGCCACCTTGCGCCCGGCCGCATGGGCGGCATCCATCGCCGCTTCCATCGCGGCACGTGGCTGCGACGGGTCCCACAAATAGCCCTCAAGATAGAGAATGCCGCTATCCGCCACGGCGTCCATGTTGACGGAATGGGCCTCCAGTCGCTGCGCGGCGCCGAGGAAGGTGTTCATCGTCCGCTGCGCGTCGGGCGTCACGAGGATGAGACAGCGGGCCGTCGCGCCGACATCGTTCCGGGCTGGCACCAGGAAGTCGATGCCCTGCGCTTGGATGTCGTGCTGGTAGATTTTGCCTAGCTGGTCGTCGGCGACCTGGCCGATAAAGCCGGTCTTGATACCGAGCGCCGCGAGGCCCGCCGCCGTGTTCCCGGCCGATCCGCCGCTAATCTCGCGTCCAGGCCCCATCTCGCCATACAGCCGGACCGCTTCATCTTCGTCGATCAGACGCATCGATCCCTTGTCGAGACCCTGTTCTGTCAGGAAGCCCTCTTCGGCGTCGGCAATTACGTCGACGATGGCGTTGCCGATGCAAAGCACGTCGAAGCGGGTGTCGGTCATGGACGAAGTTCCTGCTGATGGGGAGAAGTCGCGCCGCCTAGCGGCACGGGTCGCCGGACACAAGCTTGCCAGTTCGCGGACGGCTCGTCACAACAGCGCGAGATGCGCCGCCTTGCCCCCATTGCCGCCCTGCTCGCCGCTGCCTGCGCTTCCACGCCCGCGCCCCAACCGACGTCGCCGGCCGGTCATGCGGTCACGACCAACGATCACGAACATCGAAACCTAAACGGCATGACGGCCCACGAACTGACAGAACATTTTGGCAGGCCGCGAATCCAGATTCGCGAGGGTGTCGGCACGAAACTGCAATTTGCCGGACCGGCCTGCGTCCTTGACGCCTATCTCTATCCGGAAGGCAACGGCACGCCGCGCGTTGGCTATGTCGAGGCTCGCAATTTCCAAGGCGCCGATGTCAGCGCTCAAAGCTGCGTCTATGCGATCGAGGCGCGGCTCGGCAGGCGCTGAAGCCGTTCTAGCGCCCAGCGGGCAGCGTCCGCCACCACCGGATCATCGCTACCTAAATGCCGTTCGATCGAGGGCCGGAGCGACAGTTCGCCGCTGTTCCCAGCAGCGATCAAGCAATTTCGCGTCATCCTGGCGACGCCGATCCGCTTGATCGGCGACCCTGAGAAAAGCTCGCGGAACGAAGCGTCGTCGAGCGAGAGGAGATCAGCGAGCGCGGGCGCTGCCAGTTCGGCGCGCGGCGCAAAAGCCTTGTTGGCCTGAGCCGCGCTGGCGAACCGGTTCCACGGGCAGACGGCAAGGCAATCGTCGCAGCCGTAAATCCGGTTGCCGATCGCTTCCCGGAATTCGTTTGGGATGGGTCCGGCCAGTTCGATGGTGAGATATGAAATGCACCGTCGTGCATCAACCAGTTGCGGTGCGACGATGGCGCGTGTCGGGCAAGCATCGATGCAGCGGGTGCAGCTGCCGCAATGCTCGGCGGCCGGATCGTCCGGCTCGAGATCCAGAGTGGTGTAGATGATGCCGAGGAACAGCCAGCTGCCATGCTCGCGGTTGAGCAAGTTGCTATGCTTCCCCTGCCAGCCAACGCCGGCTGCTGCTGATAGCGGCTTTTCCATGACGGGCGCAGTATCGACGAAGACCTTAAGCTGGCATCCACACTCGTCCGCGAGCCAGCGGCCCATCGCCTTCAGCGCCTTTTTCACGACCTTGTGATAGTCTGCGCCTTGCGCATAGACCGAAATTCGGCCGCGATCCCCGGCATCGGCAAGCGCTAGCGGGTCCACCGCCGGCGCATAGCTCATACCCAGCGCAATTACCGACTTTGCGTCGGGCCACAATCCGTTCGGGCTGGAACGTTGGCCGGCCCTTTCTTCCATCCAACCCATCTCGCCGTGGTTTCCGGCGGCCAACCAGTCCATTAGCCTTTCGCCAGCTTCCGGCGCCGCGTTCGCGCGCGCAATGCCCCAGGCGCTGAATCCCAGTTCCGCCGCCTTGTCGAAAATCCGCTGCTTCAGGCTTGTCATGGCCCTGCCAGCCTTTACCCATGTTCGCCATGGGGGAAAGAGCGATTGCCGCCGAGGCGCGGGACCTCGTCAAGGATTTCGACGGCAAGCGCGCTGTCGACGGCGTCAGCCTGACCGTCCCAGAGGGCAGCATCACCGGCATCCTAGGCCCCAACGGCGCAGGCAAAACAACAACGCTGCGCATGATGCTGGGGATCATCGATCCCACATCGGGCACGCGCACGCTGCTTGGTCACGACCGGCCGCTCGAGGTGGCGCGCGAGGTGGGCTACCTGCCCGAAGAGCGCGGCCTTTACCCGACGATGCCCGCCTCGGAGGCGATCGCCTTCATGGGCGCGTTACGCGGGCTGCCGATTGCGGAGGGCCGCCGAAGGGCGCTCCAACTTCTGTCGGACCGCGGCCATGAGGATTGGGCCAAGCGCCCGATCCGCACCCTCTCGAAGGGCATGGCGCAAACCGTCCAGCTCCTCGGGACCATCGTCCATCGGCCCAGGCTCATCGTCCTAGACGAGCCATTTTCCGGCCTCGACGCGCTGAACCAGGAAAAGTTGGAGCAACTGATCCGCGATCAGGCGGCGGCGGGGGTGACCGTTATTTTCTCTACTCACGTCATCGCCCATGCCGAGCGCTTGTGCGAACGCGTGGCGATCATTGCAGAGGGCCGCGCGGCGTTCGAAGGCGCGGTGGACGAAGCGCGAAGCCGGCTTCGGCCAATCGTTCATCTCCGCACTCGGATGGCGGACGGTCCCTGGCGCAGCGCGCTGCCCACTTCAGCAAAAAATGTTGCCGGTGAATGGCGCTTCGAATTGCCCGAGGGCGGACCGGAGCCCTTGCTGAAGGCGTTGCTCGACAGCGCGGCCGGCATTGAGACACTCAGCATCGAACGGCCCGGGCTGCACGACGCCTTCATTGCCATCGCCGGGGAAGCGGCGGCAAGGGAAATGGGCCATTCGCCAGCGGAGGCGGGATCCGAATGAAATTGCCGGAAACGATACGCGCTGCTTTCGTCATCGCCCGCCGCGATTTTTCGGCGACGGTGCTGAGCAAGACGTTCCTCTTCTTCCTGCTGGGCCCGCTCTTTCCCATCGGACTCGGCTTCATCTTCGGTGGCATCGGTGCGCAAGTCGAAGAGACAGCCGCGCCCGCGACGGTAGCGGTCGTGTCGTCGCCAGCCGACTTCGCCTTGCTCCAAAAGGCGCGACACCGATTCGAGCCGCTCGGCACTGACCGGCCGCTGGTCAGGCTGCAGCGGGTCGACCCAGAACCCGATGCGGCCGCACAACGGCAGCGGCTACTGACCTCTGCCGACAATCCTATCCTGGGGGTGCTGGAGGGCGGCCTGTTCGCGCCCAAGTTCACCGGTGCAGTCACCGCCGACGGGCGCACCGTCCAGCAGATCAACCTTTTCGTCGAGGAAGCGGTCAGGATGCGCTCGTCTCTCCAGGTGCCTTCATTGCCGGTCGAGGTGACACTGACGCGGACGTCCTCGGGCTCGGTCGCTTTCGCGCGAAACCTCACGGCCCGCGCGGGCCAGACGATCCTGTTCGTGCTGACCATCCTGCTCGCGGGCATGCTGCTGTCACAGCTGATCGAGGAAAAATCGAACAAGGTGATCGAGGTTCTTGCCGCTGCAGTCCCAGTCGACGCCATTTTCCTTGGAAAGCTGTTCGCGATGCTCGCCATGTCGCTTGTCGGCATTACCGTTTGGACCAGCGCGGGTGCGGCAGCGATCGCCATCTATGCCAAGGGCGGGCTTGAATCCCTGCCCCCTCCGGCCGTCGGTTGGCCGGCCTTCCTCTTCTTCATCCTTCTCTATTTCTCGATGAGCTACCTGCTGATCGGTGCCACCTTCCTCGGCATCGGCGCCCAGGCCTCGACAGTTCGGGAAGTCCAGACCCTGTCGATGCCCGTAACCATGTCGCAGGTGCTGCTGTTCGGCTTTGCATCGCTCGGCGTCGGCCGGCCGGATAGCGCCGCGGCAATTGGGGCGGCGGTGTTCCCGCTTTCCTCCCCATTTGCCATGGTCGCGCGCGCTGCGGAGGAGGAAGCGCTGTGGCCGCACGTTATCGCGCTGGTTTGGCAGGTATTATGGGTCGCCCTGATCCTTAAGCTGGCCTCGGCCATCTTCCGCCGGAGCGTTTTGAAGTCTGGCCCGTCGCGCCGCTGGCCGTGGCAGCGGCGGCAGACCGCCTAGCCGATCGCCGCCTTCGCCGCTACCGTCAGTTGCTCCATCAACGCGCGGTGCGGGAATGGCCCGTGGCTGATACGCGCGACGCCCGCTGACGCCCAATCGGATTTCAGCGGCGCGCCAGGAAAGGCGATTAGGTTGAGCGGCAGCGGGACTTCACGTACGACGCGCTCAACCTGCTTGGGATCAGCGAGGCGGGGCACGAAGAATCCATTCGCGCCGGCGTCAGCAAATGCCTTTCCGCGTTCGATTACATGTTCGACCAAGCTGTCGTCCTGCTCTTTGACTTTTAAGTACAGGTCGGTCCGGGCATTGATGAAGAAGTCTTCGCCGACGGCGCGCCGCATCGCTTGGATCCGCCGAACCTGCACATCCAGTGGATGCACTCCCTCCCCGCCGATCCTTTGATCCTCGAAATTGCAGCCAACTGCGCCGGTTCCCTTTAAACGCGCCGCGTTCCTGCCGCCCTCCTCCTGGTCGGTGGAATAAGCGCCTTCGAAATCAACTGTGACCGGCAGGTCGACGGCGTCCACGATCCGGCGGGCATTGGCGAGGGCGAAATCGATGGGCACCTGCTCGCCATCTGGCCAGCCGTTGGCATCGGCCACTGGGTGGCTGCCCGTCGCCAGCGCCTTCGCGCCCGCCTTCACAACGGCGAGCGCGCTACCGACGTCCCAGATGTTGTAGAAAATGACCGGGTCGCCGGGCGCGTGGAGCGCGGCGAAGGTTTCATACTTGCTGCTCATTTGGGGCCGGTCCTTTCTGTTGCCATAGTTCGACCTTCAGCCCGTCGGGATCGAGTATCCAAGCGAAGCGGCCATAATCCTCGTCCTGCCGCCCCAAAATCTCAATGCCCTTGGCGCTGAGGTCGGCGACCATGCCATCGAGATCGTCAACACGCAGGTTAATCATGAATGGCAGCGTGCTTGGGTCGAAATAGTCGCTACCCGCCTTGAACGGCGACAGGAGCGCGAAGCCGTCCGCATCGTCGCTCTTGAACGGAAACATCGCGCCCCATTCGCCACCGATGCTGAAGTGCTCCTCGTACCAGGCTCGCGTCTTTTCGGGATCGGCCACTTTGTAGAAGACGCCGCCCAGACCCGTCACTCGTGCCATTGCGCCCCTCCTTGCGGTGCGGCCGTCAGATCCGGTCCGGGTAGACCGGCCGGATATCCACGGGAATGTCCTTCATCGTATCGATGACTTGCTGCGCTTCGGGGTCGAGAACCGCCCACTTGTCGAGAAACGCCTTGGTTCCAGCATAATCGCCATTGCCCTGCAGCCGAACGATCGCTCCGACCAGGTCGCGAATTGCGGAATCGATCTTGGCTTCGTCGATCCGGAACCGCTTCGCCTGTGCGTCCCACACGATGCCGCCGCGGTCGCGAAGGAAACGATACTGCATCGCCGCGCCCTTGCCGTGCGCCTCGCCGGTACCGAACCGCATCGCACGGAAAAGCCCGGCCACATAAGTCGCGCGAATCTGCTTCTTCTCCGCAGCCGGAAGCACGCCCTTGTCCATCATATAGAGGATGTTCCAAGCGCCCATGACATCAGCTTTCGCCTCTTCGAAGCCCGAACTGATTTCCTTCAGCTCCTTGTCGACCGTTGTCGTGCGCCCGTTAACGACGATCGATCCCGGCCCCAAGCTGTGGGACAGTTCGTGGAACAGCGTTTCAAGGAACATATATTTCTTGGTCACGTCGCCGGACTGTTCCGTTACCAGCGTCAGGCTCGCCATCGGGGCCAAGATGCGCTCATATTTCGCGCCTAGCACATTACGAAGGATAACCTTCTTCGCACCCTTGGCCTCGCGAACCCGCTCGTCGTTGGGCAGGTTGAACGCGACGGTCTGGATGCCCGGGACATTATCGCCACCCCCCTTAATCTGATCCGCGACCGCAATTGGCGATTCGAAGCCGCGCTGGAAGTTCTTGTAGCTTTCCTCAACCGGAAGGTTGGCCTCCATGTCGCGCAAATGGCCCTTGTAGACGTCCAGCGCCGACGATTCCTTCGGGTCCTTCAAGGTCAAAAAGCTCTCGAACGCAGTCTTCCGGCCATAAAGCTCGTCGGTGTAGACCTCATACGGGCCGATCGCGATTTCGATCGGCGTGTCCTTCAGGTCCATCCAGGCGAGTTCCGACTGGAAATAGTCGTCGGTGCGGAAGGCCTGTGCGCGAAGGGACAGGAATTTCTGAAGCGAGGGATTCCTCGTCTTCGCCGCGGCCTGCTCGAGCAGCTTCGCTGCGGGCTCCAGCCACTGCTTATACTCGACCGAATAGGGCACCGCGACTAGCTTGTCCCCCTGCCGCTTCACGACGGTATAAGGGTCGGTCAGCTTCGCTACTTCTTCCGGATGCGCTGCCAGATATTTGTCAAACTCGGCCTTGGTTAGATCCGCCGGATAAAAGCCCGCGCCCGCCGGCTTTGGCTTTCCGCCGAAGAACGCCTCTCCGTCATTGACCGGATCCCACGGGCCGAAAAACGCGTCGAACCGCTCGAACAGCGCTAGATCATTCTTCGCCACCACCTCGGCACGAAGCTTGTCGTAATCGGGCGTCGACTGCCTTTTATAGATTTCGCTCATCAAGTTCGATGCCTGGATAAGCAAGTTGACGACTTCTTTCTCCTCCGCGCTGAGGTAGCCGGTGTCGGTCGTCATCTCGATCCGCGCTAGCTTGGACAGCCCGTCCGCGCCGGGCGCTTCGGCGGACACGGCGTTGCCCTCCGCCTGTTTCGATACTTCGCAGCCCGAAAGCGCGATCATGGACAGGGCGGAGGCGGCGGCGAGCCAGGAAAACTTCGTCATCGGCAGTCCTTAATCGAGGAGTCGCGGCGGACTCCAGCGCGCTTCGACGAGCAGCGGATCAGTGGACGAAGCGCGCCACCACGTCGCGATAGCTGCGCGACACCTTCACCTGGGCGCCGCTGTCCAGCACTAAGAAACACTCGCCGTTGGTGTGCGGCTTCACCTGCCGCACGAGGTCGAGGTTGACGATCGTCGAGCGGTGCACGCGCTGGAAGCGGCGTGGGTCGAGCCGCTTTTCCAAGTCCTTCATCGTCTCGCGAAGGATCAGCGTGTTGTCGCCGGTCTGGATGCACATGTAATCGCCGGCAGCATCGATCCGTTCGATCGTGTCCACGTCGACGCGGAAAATCTGCCCCTGATCACGGATGTTGATCATCTTCTCGAAGCGGTTGGACGCCGGGCCTTCGGAAGACGCATCGGCCAGTTCTTCGGCCGCCTCCGGCGCATGTTCGGCCAGCGCTTCCTTCAGCCGCTCGGCTTCCTCGGCGCCGCGCTTCTCCGTCAGGCGCTGCCGGACACGGTCGAGCGTTGCCGCCAGCCGGTCCTCTTCGACCGGCTTCATGAGGTAATCGACCGCCTGCGCCTCGAATGCGCGCAGCGCATGCTCGTTATACGCGGTAACGAACACGAACAGCGGCGGTTCGACCTCCATCATCCCCGAAATCACCGAAAAACCGTCGAACCCCGGCATTTGGATGTCGAGGAAGACTAGGTCGGGCTTGTGCGTCTTAATCGCGCGGATCGCCTCTCGGCCGTTGGCGGCGGTTGCGACCACTTCTACGTCGTCGTGCGCCTCCAGACGGAGGCGCAGGCCCTGCGTAGCCAGCGGCTCGTCGTCGACGAGGATTGTTCGGATGGTCATTGCTCGTCCTTCTGGTCGGTATCTAGCGGAATTTCGATGATAACGCTGAACCCCCCATGTTCGTTCGTTCGGGTCGCAAATCCATGGGCCGGTCCATAGGCCTGCGCCAGACGGTCCTGAATGTTCGCCAGTCCGACTCCGGTCGACTGAGCATCGATCGGTGCGGCCCCCGGCCCCGGCCCACTGTCGGCTACCTCGATCCGCACGGCCCGTCCCTCGCGCCGCGCGGTGACCCATATATCGGCCCCGTTCTCTGCCGGGGTTACGGCATATTTGATCGCATTCTCGATTAGTGGCTGGAGCAGAAGCGAGGGCAGTCGCGCCCCGATCGTGTCCCCCTCGATCTTGAAATGCGGGCGGAGCCGGTCTTCGAACCGCATCTTCTCGATCTCGAGATAGAGCTTCAGGGTCTCCACCTCCTGTACCAGCGTCACCTTGGCAGTCGGCTCGTTGACCAGCGTGTAGCGAAGGAAGGAGGACAGCCGGGACAACATAGCATTGGCCCGCTCCGTCTGCTTCAGTAGCACCAGGGTCGAAATGCTGTTGAGCGTATTGAACAGAAAGTGCGGGTTCAGCTGATAGCGCAGCATGGCCAGCTGCGCCGAGCTTGCTTGGCTTTCCAGCTGCGAGCGCTGGTCGATTTCCTCCTCCAGCAGCAGATAATAGTTGATGCCGTAATAGAGCGCAGACCACGCCGCGAGGATCGAGAAATCGAGGATGATCGCGCCGAAGAACTGCATCCCCGCCGGCTTGAATTCTGGGTTGATGAAGGTCGCCAGACTCCACGTTTCGATGAAGGAAAATGCGGCAGCGGCGATGACGACGGTGAACAGGCTGATTGCCACAGTCCACAACGCGCGCATGACGATTAACCGCCGGTACAGAGACGCCATTAGCAGCGTCAGCGAATAGCCTGTGGCCGTCAGCAGAAGCGTGTGGACGACGAACATCGCGCCCAGCGAGTTCGCGAGACCGGAAATGGTTCTCAGGAAGAAGAAACCGGTCCAGCCGATCGACTGCAGGACCCAGAAGGCGCGATTCTTGTCGTCGAAGAACGGCCGGTCGAGCCCGACCCCCGCGAGGAAGGGACGCGCCGGCCCCTTGTTGTTGCGGGCGGCGGGCACGTGACCCTGCGCAGCAGCCTCCGCCAGAGCGCGGACGCTATCGCTCGCCATTATCGCCCTTCACTGCTGTGAGTGGTTGCATTGGCGCGATATAGGCCGCCAGCCCGCATCCGCCTAGGCTTGGCGTCCGCCGTCCGACGGGTCTAAGGTGCAACCGAGCCAAGGAGTGCCGAGGATGAACAGCGACGCGCCGCGCGCCACCTTCCGATCGATGGAGGAGTCGACCGCGCAGGATTGGGCCGCCATTGGCCAGCAGTTCGCGCCGTTCGCCGCCAACCTGCCTGACCGAGTGCTCGCCCACCTGAAACTGCTCGACGGCGACTATGGCGGTTTCCCGATCGACCGGCTGCAGCACAGCCTGCAAACCGCGACCCGCGCCCATCGCGCCGGGGAGGGCGAAACCTATGTCGTCGCTGCGTTGCTGCACGACATCGGGGACACGCTAGGCAGCTACAACCACCCCGATATTGCCGCCGCCATCCTCAAGCCGTTCGTCGATGAAAAGACCCATTGGATCGTCGAGCATCACGGCATCTTTCAGGGATATTATTTCTTTCACTATCTCGGCATGAACCGCGACATGCGCGAGGCGTTTCGCGGGCATAAGCATTTCGAGGATACGACGCGCTTCTGCGAGCTCTATGACCAAGCGGCATTTGATGCATCCTACGACAGCGCGCCGCTCGAATTTTTCGAACCGATGGTCCGCCGCGTCCTCTCGCGGCCGATTAACACAGTCTATAAGGCGGTCGGCGAAGCAGCCTGAGCGCATTCAATCCCGGAGAGTGATTTGACCATTCGTCCCCTGGTTGCCGCCGCAGCGGCCATCCTGCTAATGTCTTGCGAGTCTGGTACCGCCCCTGCTCCGGCGGCACGGGATGCCGCCGTGGCGCCAATCCTAGATACGCCCGACGCGATGGACATCCACAGCTACGCCAAGCCCTTGGAAGCGCGGGTCACGAATATCGATCTCGACCTCGCGGTCGATTTCAACGCCAAGCAGGTCGGTGGAACAGCTACGCTGGATATCCAGGCCAAGCCGGGCGCGAAGGAAATCATCCTCGACGACAAGGGGCTGGAGATCGAGGCTATCACCGACGAAGCGGGCCAGCCGTTGCCCTACAAGGTGGGCGCGAACGACGAGAATCTCGGTGCGCCGCTGGCGATCCAGATGGGCGACAAACGCAAGGTCGTCATCCGCTACAAGTCGGCGCCGGATGCCGGCGCGCTTCAGTGGCTGACACCCGAGCAGACTGCGGGCAAGAAGCATCCCTTCCTGCTCAGCCAGGGCCAGTCGATCGAAAATCGCAGTTGGATTCCGACCCAAGATTCACCGGGCATCCGCCAGAGCTGGAAGGCTAAGATCAAGGTTCCGGCGCCGCTAACCGCCGTGATGAGCGCGCCGCGCATCGGGGAACCGGTGTCCGAAGGCGACACGCGCACCTTCACTTTCGCGATGGAGCATCCGGTGGCGCCTTACCTGATCGCAATCGCCGTTGGCGACCTTGCCTTCCGCGACCTCGGCCCGCGCACCGGCGTCTGGGCGGAACCGGTCACGGTTGAAAAGGCGGCTGCCGAGCTGGCCGACACCGAGAAGATGGTTGACGCGGCCGAGGATCTCTATGGTCCCTACAAGTGGGGCCGTTACGACATGCTCGTCCTGCCTCCGTCCTTCCCGTTCGGCGGCATGGAAAACCCGACGCTGACCTTCCTAACTCCGACCTTCATCGCCGGCGACAAGAGCCTTGTCAGCCTTGTCGCCCATGAGCTCGCGCACAGCTGGTCGGGTAACCTTGCGACCAACGCGACTTGGGCCGATTTCTGGCTCAACGAGGGGATGACGACCTACGCCGAGCGCCGGATCATTGAGAAGGTCTATGGGCCGAAGGTCGCGGCGCAGCAGGTCGCACTCGGCCTAGACGCGATGAACAAGGCAATTGAAGACAATGGCGGAATCACGGGCGCGGACACGCGCTTGCACATTGACCTGAAGGGCCGCCATCCCGACTCGGGTTTGACCGATATTGCCTATGAAAAAGGCGCGGCATTCCTGCGCACGATCGAGACAATCGTGGGCCGCGAGAAGTTCGACGAGTGGCTCAAGGGCTGGTTCAGCCGCCACGAGTTCCAGCCGGTAACGACGAGCATCTTCCTGGCCGACATTCGCGAAAATCTGATCAAGGGCGACCAGTCGCTGGAACAACGGCTGATGCTCGATCAGTGGGTCAACCAGTCGGGCATCCCGTCGAACATCGCCAAGGCCGATCCGCAGGCGTTCGCCGAGGTAGACGCGGCCGTCGAATCGTTCGAGAGCGGCACGCTGCCCAGCGCAAACTGGGCCAAGTGGACGACCGACGAACGGCTCCGCTTCCTCAACAAGATCGACCCCGACCAGCCTGCCGAGCGGCTCGCTGCGCTCGACAATGCCTTCAATCTTTCTCGAGCGGGAAACAACGAGTTGCGCTTTGCCTTCCTGACACTGGCGGTTGCGAATCGGTTCGCTCCCGCGGTGCCGGCACTCGAGGAGTTTCTGACCATGCAGGGGCGCCGTAAATTCGTCCGGCCGCTGATCACTGCGCTCGCCGAAGATGCGCAATGGGGTCGCCCAATTGCGGTCCGGGTCTATGCCAAGGCACGGCCCGGCTATCATCCTGTCACGACCCGCGACCTGGATAAGCTGGACCTGCTTTAAGAATAAAAGTGACCCGCTTTTTAACCGCGAAGTAACGGTCGTCCGGTTATTTGCTGGCCTTCAAGCCAGACGGATGACCGGATGTACGAGGCTCCAGACCGTTACAAGCGTATGATTTCAGCGCGCCTGCCCGACGGCGAATCGCTGGGCGTGACGTCGCAAGAAGCGGACGGCAGTAGCCCGCTGCGCGATGCGCAGTTGATCGCACGCGGCCAGTTCGCGCCCTTCTTCGCTGCCGCGAACAGCGTTGCCGCCATTCTGATGGCAATGATTCTGTTCGGCCATGTGCCAGCGCACTATCTGCTCGGATGGACCGCCGCGGTCGTCGCAACCAATCTTGGTGCGATGCAGGTCGCCCGCACACAGGCCGTTACCCATGTCGGCCGTTCGGGCCGCAAGCTGCCGAAATGGCTGATGGTCGGCGACATCATTGCCCGCGCCGTGGTTTGGCTGTCGCTCCCCATCCTCGCCTTCCCTGCCCTCGCTCCGGAAAGCCAGACGGTGGCCGCGACCCTGATCGCTGGCCTCGGCATCGCCGCGCTTGGGCTCGTCGTGGTCCCGGCCTGCGTGACGGCGTGGATGGCGCTCTTTACGGCGGGACTCAGCTATACGTTGCTGGTCGGCCGAAACGGCGTCCTTTTCGATAATATGCTGGCCATTCTCTTCACGCTCGGCGTGGCGATAGTGGGAGTGCTGACCGTTGCCCGCTGGGCCTTCGGCCAGCTCAAGACCAATGCCGACTATGGATCGCAATCGGAAAGCGCGAGCCTGTTGCTGCAGGAGTATGAGCAGCGCGGTGTGGGCTGGCTGTGGCAGGTCGATAGCGAAAACCGCGTTACCTATATCTCCAGCCGCATGAGCGCGCTCCTCGGCCGCCCGGCCGGCCAGCTGCTAGGTCATTCACTGCCTGCTCTATTGGGTGGCCATGCTGAACTTGGCCGCGTCCTGCTTGCCAAGCAGCCCTTCAATGCACTCGAGATGGAACTGAAAACCGCGCGCGGCGAGCGCTGGATTTCGATCGCCGGCGACCCTATCGTCGACACGGCCGGACGCTTCGAAGGTTTCCGCGGCGTCGGCAGCGACATCACCGAAATCCGCCACACGCAGGAACGCCTGACGCATCTTGCCAACGTCGACGTCCTTTCCGGTCTCCCCAACCGTGGCCGCGTACGTCAGCTATTGGGCGAAGCATTGCGCGGCGCGACGAGCAGTAATGTCCCCTGCGCGATTATGTTTCTCGACCTTGATGGCTTCAAGCCGGTCAACGACACATTTGGCCACCCGAAGGGCGACGCCGTTCTGCAGGCCGTGGCGAAGCGGCTGTGCGACCAAGTTGGGCCCGACGGGCACGTCGGCCGCATGGGCGGCGACGAATTCGCCATCGTGCTGACGGACGCCCAGTCGCGCCACAAGGTGGAGCAGCTGGCCGAAGGAATCATCCGCTCGATCGCCGAGCCTTATCTCATCGACCAGACCGAAATCCGAATCGGCGTGTCCATCGGCTGCGCGTTCGGCCCAATCGACGGGGCGACCGTGGACGACCTGATCCTCAAGGCCGACCTTGCGCTCTACGAAGCGAAGGGTGCCGGCCGCGGCGTGGTTAAATATTTCTCCTCGGAACTGCAGACTGAGCAGGACGACCGGGTACGACTGGAAACCGACCTGCGCGGCGCCATCGCCGCCAAGCAGTTTCACCTCGTCTACCAGCCGCTGGTCAACGCCAAGACGCAGAAGCTCGTTGGATTCGAAGCGCTCATTCGCTGGAACCATCCGCAGCGCGGCTTTGTGCCGCCGAACGTGTTCATTCCGGTCGCTGAAGAAAGCGGCCTGATGCCGATCATTGGCGAATGGGTCATCGAAGAGGCTTGCCGAACCGCCGCCACCTGGCCCGAGCCGATCACCGTCGCGCTGAACATCAGCCCGAAGCAGATTATCCTGCCGGCCCTGCCCAACGTTGTAAGCCAAGCGCTGGCCCGCTTCAAACTGCCCGCGAATCGGCTGGAGTTGGAAGTCACCGAAGGCGTGTTCCTCGGCGACAATGGCGCCACGCTAGACGTGCTTCGCCGCCTCCGCGCACTCGGCGTCGGCATCGCGCTCGACGATTTTGGCACCGGCTATTCGTCGATCGGCTATCTAAACAAGGCCGTCTTCCACAAGCTCAAGATCGACGGAAGCTTTGTTCGCGAAGCTGGATCGCGGCCCGAGAACGTCGCGATCATCCAGTCGATCGTCCAGCTAGCCAAGTCGTTCCGCATGTCGATTACTGCCGAAGGTGTGGAAACGGCGGAAGATTTCGAGCGGATGCGCGACCTCGGTTGCGACACGATCCAGGGCTATTTGTTCGGCCGCCCCCTGTCGTACGACCGCGCTAACCAGATGGTGATGGGCCTCGGCGCGAAGCGGATGGCAGGCTGACGATCAGTATCGAGCGCGGATAAATTCCAGCGCGGCGCCATATTCGCGCAGGCTGACCCGTCCGTCCCGATCCGCATCTGCCACGTCGCGAAAACTCTCCGCGGCCGCAGCCGCCTCGAAGGAGGTAAGCCAGCCGTCATGGTTGCGGTCGTGAATGCGTAGCGCCCAGCTTTTGAGCAGCGGCTCGCGGTCGAACAGTTCGTTGGCCCGCGGATTGACGCTTGCGTGCTGAACCGGCGCGGTCTGCGCCGCAGCACCGAGGCTCACCATGAGCAACCCCGCGAGCAGAACCGATTTCAGCATCACGTCACCTCCCTGACTGAACACCGCTGAAACGTCCGGCATCGTCAGGAAGTTGCGAGCGCGTCCCTTACCGCTTCGTCCAGCACGGTCGCCCTGAACGGCTTCGGCAGGATTTCCGCGTCCGGCGCCACCTTCCGGATCGCGTCGGTCTCGCTATAGCCGGAAACGAACAGGATGCGCTGGCCCGGCTTGGTCGCCCTAATGTGCGCGGCCACTTCTGCCCCCGACAGGCCCGGCATGACGAAGTCCAAGATGACAAGGTCAGGCGCGACCTCCGCGAAACGGTCGATCCCCTCGCGCCCATCGGCGGCTTCGACCACCTCATGACCGTATTCTTCCAGGCTGGCGGCGATGAACTGGCGGACATCGTCGTCGTCGTCGATCACCAGGATCGTCGCCTTGCCCTGCTGACGGCGGAGCATGTCGCCGGTCTCGCCATTGCTCAGCGGCACTTCGGCGTCCCGCGTCGCCCGGCGGAAATAGAGCTTCACCGTCGTGCCGACGCCCGGCTCGCTTTCGATCCGCGCCGTGCCGCCCGATTGGCGCGTCATGCCATAGACCATCGACAGACCAAGCCCGGTGCCCTTGCCCACCTCCTTGGTTGTGAAAAAGGGCTCGATCGCACGCGCCAGCACCTCCGGCGTCATCCCTTCCCCCGTGTCCGAGATGGAAAGCTCGACATAATGGCCGGGCTCCAGCTCCGGATCGTCGCTGATCCGCCGCCGCCGACTGCTGATGGTCAACGTGCCGCCCTCGGGCATTGCGTCGCGAGCGTTGATCGCGAGGTTCAGCACCGCGACTTCCAACTGCGTCGGGTCGGCCATGACCGGCATCAGGTGCGGGTCTAGGTCGAACACCTTTTCAATGCCGGGTCCCAGCACATTACGCAGCAACGGCCGCATCTCTTCAATCAGTGGCGCGACATAGGTTGGCTTGACCTCCAGTCGCTGGACCCGGCTGAACGCCAGCAGCTGGGCGGTCAGCCTCGCCCCCCGTTCCGCCGCGGACAGCGCATTCGTCGCGTAGCGCAGCAGCTTTTCGTCCTCGACCCGCTTGGTGATGAGGTCGAGGCCGCCAACGACCACCGTTAGCAAATTGTTGAAGTCGTGCGCGATTCCGCCGGTGAGCTGGCCGAGCGCTTCCATCTTCTGCGCCTGCCGGAGCTGGTCCTGCGTCGATTTCAGCTCGGTGATGTCGCGGCCTTCGCCCAGCAGGAACATCGGCTTCCCGTCGTCGCCCATCACCGGCTTCATCGAAACGATCAGGCTGGCCTGACCGCCGACAGTGTCGATCTGCATCTCGGCGGTGGCGGTTGCGCCGCCAGCCGCCTGTCCGACAAGTTGCCGAAGTTTTTCCTGGCTTTCCGGATGACCGCTGAACGGCCCGATCTCCCACGGATGCTTGCCGACGACCTGTTCAGGAGTGAGCCCAAGCGAATCCAGCGCCGATCGGTTGACCTCGACGTAACGGCCATCGAGGTCGAGCAGCCCGATCATCTCCAGCGCGGAATCGAACAGCGCCCGCACCCGCGCTTCGCTTTCGCCAAGCGCCGCAGTCCGCGCTGCGACCTGCGCCTTCAACTCGCTCTCCGCATCCTTTTCCGCGGTCACGTCGGAACCCACGCCGATAAATCCAACCA
The DNA here is from genome assembly GCF_003583725.1 of Sphingomonas edaphi. GTDB lineage: Bacteria > Pseudomonadota > Alphaproteobacteria > Sphingomonadales > Sphingomonadaceae > Sphingomicrobium > Sphingomicrobium edaphi. The sequence goes on from NZ_QXTF01000005.1 coordinate 35,368, forward strand.
GCTCACCGTCAGGTCCGAAGCGAGGCTGCGACACGGATCTCAGCCAGCGATATTCGCCGTCCGCCCGCCGATAGCGCGCTTCCAGCGTGAATCGCTTCAGGCTTGCTTCGCCGGCGATGCTTTCGGCCACGACGCGCTCGGCGTCATCCGGGTGGATAGCGGCGCGCCAATCGAACTGGCAGGCGTCCTTGACGTCCAAGCCCACGAACTCGGCATAGGCTTCGTTGACAAAGTCGCGTGACCGGTCGAGCCGGCTGACCCACATCAGCGCCGGGGCGCTGTCGGCGATGCGGCGGAACCTTGCCTCGCTTTCCCGAAGCGACCGCTCCGCCGCACGCTGCTCGGTCACGTCCTGGATCAGCAGCACGACGCCCTCGACGGAACCGTCGGCCCCGCGCTGCGGCACATATTCGGACTGCACGGCTAGAGGACCACGCGTCGGGTGATCAAAATTCGCCGCGAACCATTGCCGCTCCCCGGCAAGCGCCGCCCGGATCATCGGTTCACGAGATTTGTACGCTTCCTCGCCCAGCACGTCGCGCATCGACCGTCCAAGTACCTGGCGGCGCGGCATGCCAAGCCAATCGGCCAGCGCGCGATTGACGAACAAATAACGTTGCCCGGAATCGAGATAGGCGATCAGGACCGGCAGCGCGTCGGCGATCGCCAACATGCGCCGGAAATCCAGCACCCCGACCAGGTTGCCGGTCTGGTCCCCGATTGCCCCACCCGGCGACTGCCGCCCCGCGGCTTTACTGCCGCGAGCCCTGCCCCCTGGCGACTCGATTTTCCCCCGGTCAGCCATGCGCGAACGCTGCCGTTTTTTTCACGTTAAGTCACGCACCTGTAGATCGGTCAGCGCGGCGATACTCAGCTAATCGAAGTGCAGACGGCGGTAGCTGCCCCGGAAATAGAGCAGCGGATCGAGGCCGGGTTCGAACGTCGCCTTCACAACTTCACCGACCAATATGAAATGGTCGCCGCCCTCGTGGATCGCATGCCGCCGGCATTCGAATACCGACAGCGAATCCATTAGTACGGGCGCGCCATGCTCGCCTTCGCTCCACTCGGTGCAGCCGAACCTGTCCTCGACGCGCGTTGAAAAAGTGATTGACGCGGGCCGTTGGCCGGTCTGCAGGACATTGACCGCGAAATGCTCGGCTGCGCTCAGAGGTCCAGCGCTTGCCGCCGACTTGGCGACGCAAACCAGCAACAGCGGCGGGTCGAGGCTCAGCGATGTGAAGCTGTTGGCGGTCAGCCCGACCGGGCTCCCGTCCTCGTCAATGCAGGTAACGACGGTGACACCTGTCGCGAAGCAGCCCAGCGCATCGCGCAGCGTGCGCGGATCAGAGCCGGTTCGATATTCGCGTGCTACCGGGGTTTCATTCATGCCAGCGCGCATAGCGGTCGCACCCCTGCCCTGTCACCCCGCGAGGATCGATGCAGGTACCGAAGGCGATCGTCACCGCTCCGTTCATTAACCAGGACTATCGACGAACGGGCAGCGACCGTCGTTGAGCCGTGGCACCCGATCGGCTCCCCGATAGTTTTTCATAAAAATCATCGGGTTGCCTCATGGAAGACGATTTCACCACCGACCCTCATGCAGAGGTCGAAGAGCTGAGTGCGGAATTGAAGATCGGGCTGCGCAACTGCCAGGCGCTGGTTGACGATTATCGTGCCATGCTGTCCGGCGTTGGTGAACCTTCGCCGGACGATCTCGCGTCCCGCTAAAGCCCGCGGCGACCTAGCGAGGCCTGGTTGCTCAAGGCCATCAACGCGTCAAGGTCGACCGATTCCAGCTCCGTTGCGACGCCCTCAAGAGAGTCGGACACGAAGTAAAGCGGCTGGAAACAGTCGTTCCGGTATGGCGTGCCTGCGGCATCGGGCAACGTGAAGCGGGGTCGCGGGACGTCTGCTTCCAATGCGAAATGCGCCTCGCCGAAGCTGGACGCCAAACCTGCGCCAAGGATTTTGACCTCGCCGCTCTCGCGGGCAAGACCGAACTCCACCGAGTGCCAGTAAAGGCGGCTCACCTGCTCGCCATGCCCCGCAGCAATGGCGGACCCGCCAAGTCGTCCCATCGCTTCCATTAGCCGGGCGACATGCCGGTTCGTGAGCATCGGCACATGACCGAAAATGTCGTGGAAGCAGTCTGGCTCCTCCAGATAATCGAGGCTGTCGGTGGACCGGATAAAGTTGCCGATCGGGAAGTGGCGATCCGCCAGCATGTCAAAGAAGGCGTGGTCCGGCACGATGCCCGCTACCGATACCAGCCGCCAGCCCGTCATCGCTTCCAGCCGGTCACTGAGCGCTTCAAGCTCGGGGATTCCCCCGTCGCCCAGTCCCAGCCCTTCCAGTCCATCAAGGAATGGCCGGACGATCCGGTCACCCAGATAAGGCAGCTGCCGTTTGTACAACCTGTCCCATACGCGATGGTCGTCGGCCGTGAACCGGGCCCACTCCTGTGGCACTAGCTGCTGGTGCCACGAGGCAGGGGCGCTTCCGGCAATGGGTGGCTGGGGATTGAACATCGAACGATCCTTTCGGACAAAGAAAAACCCCGCCGAAGCGAGGCTTGGCGGGGCAGTGGTTCCCTAAAGCTGGACGTAACTGGCCTCAGCAGGTCCCCACCGCGTATCGATAATAGGGGGCCGCAGCCGAACGTAGCGTCGGCGAAACACGAGAAAGGGCGGTTGGGGCAATCATTACGCTTCCCCTATTCCACCCGCCGCCTGAACGCCAGATGGCCGCGCCAGCCGGTCGATGACCTCGGCTAGCGCCGTATCGCGACCGGTGACCCCGTCAGCGTCATGCGTGGTCAGCCGGAAATGGAGGCGATTCCAGGCGCTGGTGAATTCCGGGTGATGGTCGGCTTTCTCAGCATGGAGCGCGACGCGCGTGAGAAAGGCGAACGCTTCGGAAAAATCCTTGAAACGGAACGATTTTTCGATCGCCTTGCCGTCGTCGCTGGTCGTCCAGCCGTCGGGAATGTCCATCCCGGCGTCCTACGCCTTGCAATGGCGAGGCGGCAAGCGCAGATGGGCGGCGCAAAGGAGACATAACCATGGCCACCGCCGCCCCTTCCATCGAGCTCGGCCCGTTGGGCCTCGAGAATCCGATGGGCACCGACGGTTTCGAATTCGTCGAATATGCCGCGCCCGATCCAGAGCTTCTGCGCTCGCTTTTCGCCAAGATGGGCTTCCCGGCCGTCGCGAAGCACAAGCGGAAGGACGTCACCCTTCATCGCCAAGGCGACATCAACTTCATCATCAACGCGGAAAAAGACAGCTTTGCCGAGCAGTTCGCCAAGGATCATGGTCCGTGCGCCTGCGCGATGGCCTTCCGGGTGAAGGACGCCAGGGCCGCCCATGCCCGCGCGCTCGAACTCGGCGCAACCGACGTGAAAGGAGATGTCGCGGAAGGCGAGCTCGACATTCCGGCGATCGAGGGCATCGGCGGCTCCCGCCTCTATTTCGTAGACCGCTACGGTCACAAGGGCACCATCTACGATGTCGATTTCGACTTTCTGCCCGATGCGAATGAACAGGAGGCAAGCCACGCCAGCCACCTCACCTATCTCGATCACCTGACCCACAACGTGAATCGCGGGCGGATGAGCTTCTGGGCCGAGTTTTATGAGCGTCTCTTCAACTTCAAGGAAATCCGCTACTTCGACATCGAAGGAAAGGTCACCGGCCTCTTCTCCAAGGCAATGACGTCGCCCTGCGGCAAGATCCGGATTCCCTTAAACGAGAGTCAAGACGACAAAAGTCAGATCGAGGAATTCCTGCGCGAATATAAGGGCGAAGGCATCCAGCACATCGCGCTCGGCAGTGACGACATCTACAAGACGGTCGATATCCTGCGTGATCGTGGCATTCCGTTCCAGGACACGCCCGACACTTATTACGAACTGGTCGACGAGCGGGTGAAGGGCCATGGCGAGCCGACCGCCGAACTCGAAAAGCGCCGCATCCTGATCGACGGTGCGCCTACCGAGGGTCAAGGCCTGCTGCTGCAGATTTTCACCCAGAACGTGATCGGCCCGATCTTCTTCGAAATCATCCAGCGCAAGGGCAACGAAGGATTCGGCGAAGGCAATTTCAAGGCGCTGTTCGAAAGCATCGAGCTCGACCAGATGCGTCGAGGGGTCATTTGAGCATCGCCGAGTGCAAGCGGAACGGAGCAAAGCGAGTGCAGCTTGTTCGAGAGAGGACGCACCGCGAACGGCCTGCGCGCGTCGCGAGACAGGACCGACGGCGCGACTTCTCTTCGGGCCGGAGTAGGGTTGCCGAATGACCGACGCCTTCATCTGCGACGCTATCCGGACGCCCATCGGCCGCTACGCCGGGGCGCTGAAAGACGTCCGGCCGGACGATCTCGCTGCCATCCCGCTGCGCGCCCTGAAAGAGCGCAATCCTGGCGTGGACTGGGCGGCGCTCGACGATGTCATCCTCGGTTGTGCCAACCAGGCGGGAGAGGATAATCGCAACGTGGCCCGTATGGCGGCGCTGCTCGCGGGCCTCGGCGACACCGCGCCTGGAACCACAGTCAATCGCCTGTGCGGATCGGGTCTCGACGCGGTCGCAATGGCTGCACGCGCGATCAAGGCAGGCGAAGCCAATTTGATGATCGCCGGGGGCGTCGAAAGCATGACCCGCGCGCCGTTCGTTATGCCCAAGGCGGAAAGTGCCTTTGGCCGCGCCAATGCCATCTATGACACGACCATCGGCTGGCGCTTCGTCAACAAGCAGCTCAAGGCCGAGTTCGGCATCGATTCCATGCCCGAAACGGCCGAAAACGTTGCCGACGAGTTCCAAATCAGCCGCGACGACCAGGACCGCTTCGCCGCCGAGAGCCAGCGCCGCGCCGCCGCTGCCCAAGCCAATGGCCGCCTTGCTGCCGAAATCGTCCCGGTGATGATTCCGCAACGCAAGGGCGATCCGGTGGTCGTCGACCGTGACGAGCATCCGCGCGAAACCAGCGTCGACAAGCTCGCAGCGCTGAAGCCCATCGTCCGCGAGGGCGGGTCGATCACCGCTGGCAACGCCAGCGGCGTCAACGACGGCGCTGCCGCGCTGATCATCGCGTCGCGCAAAGCCATCGAACGCTATGGCCTCACGCCTCGCGCTAAAGTCCTCGGAGCCGCGGTAGCGGGTGTCCCGCCGCGCATCATGGGCATTGGCCCGGCCCCGGCCAGCCTCAAGCTGCTGGAGCGGCTCGGACTCACTATCGGTGACATCGACATCGTCGAACTGAATGAAGCCTTTGCCGCGCAGGGTCTGGCCGTCATGCGCCAGCTCGGACTTGCCGACGACGCCAGCCATGTAAATCCGAACGGGGGCGCGATCGCCCTCGGCCATCCGCTCGGGATGTCTGGCGCACGCCTCGCCCTGACCGCGACCGAGGAACTGCAGCGCAGCGGATCGAACCGAGCGATCGCCACCATGTGCATTGGGGTCGGCCAGGGGATCGCGCTGGCGCTGGAGCGGGTGTAATGGATCCGGCCGCCATCTGGTCCGTGCTGGAAGGCGTTCCCGATCCCGAAATCCCGGCACTATCGATCGTCGACCTTGGCATCGTCCGCGCCGTCCACGACGGCAAGGTCGTGATTACCCCAACCTACTCCGGCTGCCCCGCGACGCAGGTGATCGAACAATCGATCCGCGAAGCGCTTAACGCGTCGGGCTTTAGCACGGTCGCTATCGAAACGGTCTTGTCGCCGCCCTGGACGACCGACTGGATCAGCCAGGTCGGCCGCGAGAAGCTTGCCGCCTACGGTATCGCGCCGCCCGACCCGGCAAAGACCGCCACCTGTCCTCGCTGCGGATCAGCCAATACAGAAGAAATTAGCCGCTTCGGTTCCACGCCGTGCAAAGCCCAGTGGCGTTGCCGCGACTGCTTGGAACCCTTTGACCGCTTCAAGTGCCACTAGCCGCACTGGCCACGGTGCAGCAGCTTTTGGTCGGCCAGGACCAGCGCCACCATCGCCTCGACCACCGGCGCCCCGCGAATTCCTACACAGGGGTCATGCCGACCGCCGATTCCAATGCTCGAGGTTGGTTTGAAGGCCAGACGGATCACGATCGGCTGTCCGGTCGAAATCCCCCCATCGATGCCACTTGTGCGCGTAGCATCCAGGCTTTCTTTCCCCCTTGCGCGGCCCGCCGCAAAGCCCTCGCCGATCTCCACGCCCTTGACCGCGTTGATCCCCATGCATGCCCCGGCCAGCTCGGCGTCTAGCTTGGCATAGACCGGGGCTCCCCATCCGGCGGGCACACCCGTCGCCACGCATTCGATGACCGCGCCAAGGCTGTCGCTATGGGCCCGCGCCTGATCGAGCATCGCCGCCCAGCGCGCTTCGTCGGCCTCTCCACCGATTTCTACGACGCGCGCCGTAATTTCGACTTCAGGGATCACCAGCCGCGCAACCGACCCGCCTGCGACCCGCATTGCCGTCTCCCGCGCCGATGCACGGCCACCGCCTCGCGGATCGCGAAAGCCATATTTTGTATCGTAAGTAAAATCGGCATGCCCCAGCCGATGCGGCGCATCCTTCGGGTAATCTGCGCTGCGAGCATCGACATTGTCGATCATCATCGCGATCGGCGTACCGGTTGTCCGGCCATCATACACGCCCGACAGGATTCGAACGCGGTCTGGCTCTTGCCGAGGCGAGACCATCGTCGAAGTGCCCGGCCGCCGAAGGTCCAGCAACCGCTGCACCTGGGCATCATCCAGCGTCAGACCCGGAGGACAACCATCGACCACGCAGCCGATTGCCGGCCCATGGCTTTCGCCCCAAGTCGTCAGCCGAAAAAGGTGTCCGAAGCTGTTGATGCTCATTCGATATCAGCCCCGATGCCGCGCATCGTATCAGTGAAGTCCGGAAAACTGGTGGCGATCATCGCCGCCTCGTCAACCTCCACCGGATTGCTCGCACCAAGCCCGAGCATGAGGAAGGCCATCGCAATCCGGTGATCGCCGTGCGTCGTAATGCGCGCGCCGCCCCGCGCGCGGCCGCGACCGAAAATGCGTAGAGCGTCCCCATCGGCAAGAGCCACCACGCCGCAGGCAGTCAGCCCGGCCACAATCCTACCAAGCCGATCGCTTTCTTTCACTCGAAGTTCCGACAGGCCCTCGATGACGCTTTCCCCGTCCGCGAAGGCGCAGGCAACCGACAGCGCAGGGATCTCGTCGATCATGGCCGAGATGCGGTCGGCGCGGACGTGGCACGCGCGAAGCGGCGCGTAGCGCAGCCGGATGTCTGCGACGATCTCGCCCGACTGGATCCGCTCGTTGGACAATTCGATATCCGCACCCATGGACTCCAGCGTTTCGTACAGCCCGGTCCGCAGCGGATTGACGAGCATCCCCCTCACCAACACGTCCGACCCAGGAGCAATGGCCGCCGCGACGAGCGGGAAGGCGGCGGATGAGGGATCGGCGCCTATGGTCAGATCGCAACCGAGAAGACGCCTTTGATTACCAAGGGTAATGACCCAGCCGCCGGGCGTGTCGTCGACGCTGACCGGGCAACCGAAGGCCGCCAGCATGATTTCGGTATGGTCCCGGCTCGGCACCGGCTCGACGATGCGAACCGGAGCATTGGTCGACAGTCCGGCGATCAAGACCGCTGACTTCACCTGCGCCGATGGCGGGACGTTGCGATGCTCGATACCGCCCAGCCGCCCGCCATGAACGCTTAGCGGCAGCCGGTCGCCGCCATCGATGCGCGCCCCCATTTGCACCAGCGGTCCGGTCAAGCGGGCCATCGGCCGCGACGACAAGGAAGAATCGCCGGTGACGGTCGCGGAGACACCCGGCATGCTGGAAAGTGCACCGATTAGCAGACGTGCCGACGTGCCGCTATTGCCGCAGTCAACAGCATCGGCTGGCGTCGACCATTGACCACCGTTCACGACCCATTCGCCTTTCCCGCACTTTTCAATCTGTACGCCCAAGGCCCGCAGGGCGGCTATTGTGGATAGGACGTCGCTGCTTTCCAGGAGGCCGCGAATCCGGGTTTTCCCGTCTGCAATCGCACCCAGGATTAGAGCGCGATGGGAACAACTTTTGTCGCCGGGGATCGATACCTCGCCGGTCAGGGCACGACACGGTCTCGCAACAAGGTTCAAGCAAGCAGTTCCGCGACATGGGCGGCCAAGTCGACGGCCTGCCGTGCATTGAGTCTTGGATCGCAGGCAGTCAGCCAGTTTTTTTCCAGCTCGTCGATCGACGCCGGTCCCCGCCCGCCGATGCACTCGGTTACGTCAAGTGCGCTCATTTCCAAGTGGATGCCGGCGCCGTGGATGCACTCTGCGCGGGTAATTGCGAAAAAGGCGTCAATCTCGGCCAGGATGTCAGGTAGTCGCCGGACCTTACGCTTGCCGCTTATCGACGTGTTCCCGTGCATCGGATCGATGGTCCAGACAACCGACCGGCCCTCGCGCTGCAAGGCCCGCAGCAAAGGCGGCAGCGCATCCGCAATTTGCCGTGCGCCGAACCGCCCAATCATCACCAGCTTACCGGGTCGGTTGCGCGGGTCGAGGCGATCGACCAACCGCACTAGCTCGTCGCCGCCGAGATCCGGACCACATTTCACGCCAACTACATTCTCGATACCGCGAAGATGTTCGACATGGGCGCCGTCAACCTGCCGCGTCCGGTCGCCAAGCCACAGCATATGACCTGACGTCGCCCACCAGCGCCCCGATGGATCGCGCCGTGTCAGCGCCTCTTCATACGGGAGCAGCAGCGCTTCGTGGCTCGTATAAATTGGCGAGGCTGCATCCCGCATAGCCGCTAGGCTGGCCGCCGTTCCGACCGACTGCATGTGCGCCCTGATCATCCGGCCCGGGTCGGCGCGGCGTGCAGTGGCATCGAAGGTAATCCCGTTGACGATGTCGCCGCGATAGGCAGGGAGCACCACGCCGTCATGCTCTTCGGTAGACGCGCTGCGCGGCTTCGCAAACTGGCCGGCGATCCTCGCCACCTCAATTAGCGGCCCGCCGATCGCGGGCGACAAGACCTCAGCCATGGCGTCGAAAAGTCCAGTGATCCCGGCAACCTGCTCGGCAACCGGATCATCAAAGCTCTCCGCACAATCTCCGCCTTGCAGCAAGAAGCCGCTGCCCCCGGCCAGACCGGCCATCCGGTCGCGCAGACGCCCGCAATCCTCGCTGGAGACGACTGGCGCCGCGCCCGACAGTCGCGCTTCGACACTTCGAACTACGAACTCATCGGCATAGGGCGGCATCTGGCGCACCGGCCGGGTTCGCCAGCTCGCAGGAAACCAGCCATCGTTGGAGACCAAGGTCGCGCTCATCGGTTGGCGCTCTAGCGTAACCTGCCAAGCTTGGGGAGAGCGCGTGGGCGTTAACGCAGCGCTTGACCGGATGCCGCGCGCCGTATCTTGCAGCGCCGTGCAACGATTCGATGTCATCATACTAGGCGCCGGGGCCGCCGGCATGATGGCCGCGCGCGTGGCGGGAAAGCGAGGCCGACGCGTGCTGTTGGTCGATCATGCGGACGAGCCGGGCAAGAAAATCCTGATCTCCGGCGGTGGACGGTGCAACTTCACCAATCTTTACGCTGCACCGGACCGTTATATCTCGGCCAACCCGCATTTCATGAAGTCCGCACTGGCCCGCTATACGCAGTACGACTTCCTCGACCTGGTCGAACGACACGGGATCGCTTGGCACGAGAAAACGCTCGGCCAGCTCTTTTGCGACGGGTCCGCGCGGCAAATCGTCGACCTTTTGTGGAAGGAGTGCAGCGAAGCCGCCGTAGAGCTGTGGCTGGGCCACCCGGCGACTGTCGAACGAAATGGGGCTGCCTTTAGCATCCGCTGTAACGACCGCTCCGCGGAGGCCCCTGCTCTGATTCTCGCTACTGGTGGCCCGTCTATCCCGAAAATGGGCGCAACCGGTTTTGTCTATGCACTGGCCAAGTCGATGGGGCTGAAACTGGTCGAGCCGCGCCCGGCGCTCGTGCCCCTAACCCTGTCTGGCGACGAAGCGCTGTTCCGGACACTGTCGGGCGTCGCGACTGAGGTCGTCGCTCATGCCGGACAGAGTCCCTCCTTCCGGGAGGCTGCCCTGTTCACGCATCGCGGCCTGTCGGGTCCGGCTATTCTGCAGGTTTCCAGCTACTGGCGGAACGGTGAGCCGGTCTTCATTGATTTCCTGCCAGACTCCCGGAGCGGCTGGCTGGCGGCGACGAAACGCGATGACCCCCGCCAGTCGATCTTGCGACTGCTGGAGCAATCGCTGCCGTCACGCTTGGCCGCGGCCCTGGCAGAGCGGCTCAATATCTCTGGGGCGGTGGGAGGGATCACCGACCGCACGTTGGCGTTGGCCGAGGAGACACTTCACCGCTGGGCATTCCGGCCGAACGGCAGCGAAGGCTATGCCAAGGCGGAAGTCACCGTCGGCGGTATCTCAAGCGACGAGTTGTCCTCCCGCACAATGGAGTGCAAAAAGATCCCGGGTCTATTTATTATCGGCGAGGCTGTGGACGTCACCGGCTGGCTCGGCGGCTATAATTTCCAATGGGCCTGGTCGAGCGCGGTTGCGGCGGGAGAGGTCGCCTAGGCAAACGCGGCGACCCGATTTCGCATCGCGGCGAATTTTTTTGTGCAGATGCGAAACGGTGTGCAACCCATGGTATGATGGGAGCGTTGAGGAAACGGGGTGAGTCCCGATCTGGCGGACACCCCCCTGTTCCCATGGAGGCCGAGGCGTGACGCTCGACATCGACATCTTGCAGCCCATTGCGGACGATCCACCATCGCCCGGCAGGCAGTCTTGCCCTATCAGGCATCTGGCACTCATCGGCAACGCCTTGCCTCGCAAATGCGGCCTGGCAACGTTTACTACCCACGTCGCCGATGCGCTTCGCGACCGATACCCGGCCTTGGTCCTCGACCATTACGCCATGGACGACGGGTCAGGCGTCACGTACGCCTGTGATATCCGGACTATCGCCGCAACCGATGCTGCCGCGCACCGATCAAGCGCTGCGAAAATCGACGCCAGCGGAGCAGAGGCTATTTGGCTTCAGCATGAGTTTGGCATTTTTGGCGGTCCTGCCGGTTCACATATCCTCGAATTGCTGGAGGCGTCGCGGCTGCCGCTGATCATTACCTTGCACACGGTGACCGACACTCCCTCTGACGAGGAAGACGTCGTTTTGCGTCGGCTCCTGGCTCGCGCCGAAGCGGTGATCGTGATGGCCAGCCGAGGCGCCGAGATATTGCGGCGGCGATATAGCGTCGATCCCCGCCGCATGCACATCATCCCGCATGGGGTGCCCGATCGTCCGCTCTGCCGGCCGGACGATATGAAGGAACGCTTTGGCTGGGCCGGCAGCAAGGTGCTGATGACCTTTGGCTTGCTCGCTCCGGACAAGGGCATTCGGCACATGATCGAGGCAATGCCGGCGATCCTCGCCAAACACCCGGACGCAACTTATGCCGTCGTCGGCGCGACCCATCCCAACCTCGTCCGGCACGAGGGCGAAGCCCATCGGCGATCTTTGGAGGATCGGGCCGTTGAGCTGGGCATCGCCGACCGGCTGATCTTCGTCGATGCCTTTGTTGAGCAGGAACAGCTGCTCGACATGCTGCAGGCGAGCGACGTCTACATCACGCCCTATCTCAACATGAACCAAGTGACATCCGGCACGCTCAGCTACGCCGTGGCGGTCGGGAAGCCGGTCGTATCGACTCCCTATGTCCATGCCCGCGAAATCTTGGCTGACGATCATGGCGTGCTGGTGCCGCCGGCCGATCCGAAAGCACTGGCCACTGCCGTGACAGCCCTACTCGATGACGATGAGCGCCGCGCGGCGCTTTCCCGTGCTGCCTATGGGCGCGGTAGGACGATGCTATGGCCAAAGGTCGTCGAGCGAGCACTCGCACCATTGGCGGTTCGCCGCCGGCCAGAAGGCGTTAAAGCACCGGCCTCACCCTCCCCATCCCTACTTCCGCTCAATGCGATCACGCGAATGACCGATCCGGTCGGCATGGCGCAGCACGCGCGGCTTGCGGTACCGGACCGCGATCACGGCTATTGCATCGATGACAACGCGCGGGCGCTAATGGTGATGGTGGGCCGGAACGACGACGAGGCGCGTTCGCTTGCCTTCACCTATGCGGCGTTCGTCCAGCATGGCTGGAACAGGGATATTGGCCGATTTCGCAACTTCATGTCCTACGATCGCCGATGGCTCGAGCCAGAGGGGTCTGAGGACAGCAACGGGCGGACGCTGTGGGCACTCGGCTTTGCTACAAAGGCTGATGACCCCGGAATCCGAAGCTGGGCCCGTCATTTGTTCGAGGAAAGCGCGCCGCATCTGGCTGCGCTTCATTCACCGCGAGCGGCAGCAATCTCTGCCCTTGGTGCTGCGGAGTTCAGCGAGCATCCGCTAGCGGCGCCGCTTATGCGCCATTCCGCAGAGCAACTGACGAAGCTTCATGGCCAGGCTTCGCGCGCGGGCTGGGACTGGTTCGAACCCGTGCTCGCCTATGATAACGCCCGACTTCCTGAAGCGCTGATCCGGTCCGGGCAAGCGCTCGGCGATTCACGACCGGTTGAACTTGGGCTGCGCACGCTCGAATGGCTCATCGGCAGGCAGACCGGCCCGCGCAGCAAGTTCCGGCCGATTGGGTCGAACGGTTTTGGGCGGCCTTACCAGCCGCCGCTGGCCTTCGACCAGCAACCGCTGGAAGCGGCCGCAACGATCGCGGCCGCATCAGCTGCCTTCGAGGCAACGGGCGAAAGGCGCTGGCATGACGTCGCGCGACAGGTCTTCGGTTGGTTCTTTGGCGACAATGACGCAGGCGTGCCGATTGCCGACCCGTCCGACGGAAGCTGTTGCGACGGACTGATGGCAACCGGCATCAATCGCAATCAGGGGGCGGAATCGATCCTTTCGCTTCATCTGGCGGCACAGTCGATGCAGCGCTTTGGAAAGCCCGTCCGGGGTGGACAGGACGACGCCATGGACGCAGAAGCGAGGCCACTCGCGCTCCATTAAAGGCCCATGATCCAGTCCAAGCTTCATCCGCTCCGGCTCAAAGCGGACCCTTCGCGTGTCGTCGTTCGCCCCTTTCACTTGGCTTGGCAGGGTACCAAGTCCGAGCCGGGACGTGCCCAGCGGCTGGTGACGGCGGTTCTTTCGCTCAACGATCGTGAGGTTGGTCAGCAGCTGGGCACCGTCATGCGGGATTTCGAGCGACGCCATTGGCAGACCCGCAAAGTGTTCCTTCGCCGCTTCGACCAAATTTGCGAGATGCTCGACCTTTCCCTCGAAGGGATCGGGGATAAGCGCAAGCAGCTCATCGGCGCCTATTTCTGTCACGAATATAGCTACGCTGCCGCGGCGCTGATGAACCCCAGCGTTGTGCCGCATCCCGACCAGAGCGGACTGGATCCGACTACAGTGCGGATCATCATGTCGCTTCGCGCCGTGGGCGAAGGGCACATCAGTTCAATCGCTTTTCGCGAGGGGCTGGTCGGTGCCAACGGTGCGTTCGAGCTCCAGCCAGAACCCCCCTTCGCGACGGCGGTCGATGCACCGCACCTCGACTGCGCCCAATGCGATGGACCCATCACCGTTTATCGGCAAGAAGACACCAATCCTTCGGGAATGGTGATCTTTCCCGTGACGCCCGCGCAAGCAAACGGGCTTGAAGATCTGCGGCTAACTCATTTCACTCACGATGACGGACGGCAGGAATATATCGGCACTTACACTGCCTATTCCGGCCGGGACATCCGCTCGGAACTGATGCGGACCGCAAACTTCCGCGAAATCGACCTCATCCCAATGGCCGGCGATGCGGCCCGCAACAAGGGCATGGCCCTTTTCCCGCGGAAGATCGGCGGCCAATACATGATGGTCGGCCGGCAGGACGGACAGAACCTCTTCCTCCTCCGCTCCGACGACCTTGCGCGTTGGGACGGCGGCGAGCTGCTGATGACGCCCAAATATGCGTGGGAGTTCATCCAGATCGGCAATTGCGGCGCTCCGATCGAAATCGACGAGGGTTGGCTGGTCCTGACGCACGGCGTCGGAGCAATGAGGCAATATTCGATCGGTGCAATCCTGCTCGACCATGACGATCCGTCCAAGATCATCGGGCGTACCCGGCATCCGGTACTTCAAGCGGAGGACGATGACCGCAACGGTTATGTGCCAAATGTCGTATACACCTGCGGTGCGATGCGGGTCGGCGCCCAATTGTTCATGCCCTATGGCATTTCGGACAGCTCGATCGGATTTGCCTTCCTTCCCCTAAAGGAACTCGTCGCCGCGATGGAGTAAAGATAGCGTGCTGAAGCTGACGACCCGAATTGTCGACAAGCCTTGGGGGCGGTGTGGAATCGATCCGCGCTTCGCGGTCGATCCAGATCGTCAGGTTGGCGAAATCTGGTTCGAGCCGCCCGTCGGAATGATGCTCGATGTCATGGCGAAGTATCTGTTTACTACCGAGCGCCTGTCGATCCAGGTGCACCCTGATGACAAACTCGCCCGCGAGCGCGGCTATCCGCGTGGCAAGGACGAGTGCTGGATCGTCTTGGACGTAGCCGCCGACGCGGAACTGGGGATCGGCACGGTTCGTGACGTCCCGGCAAAAGAGTTGATGGCAGCTGCTCGAGATGGCTCGATCGTCGATCTCATGGACTGGCGCCAGCCGAAGCGCGGCGACTTCATCTATAATCCGGCCGGGACGGTGCACGCATTGGGACCCGGCCTGACCGTGCTTGAAATCCAGCAGGCGGTCGATCTGACCTATCGGCTTTACGACTATGGCCGCCCGCGCGAGCTTCATCTGGAAGAGGCTGCCCATGCCGTCCACGCCCGGCCTCACAGCCACCCGCTCGACCACCACCTGGCCGACGAAAGCGTGGTGCTGGTCGACGGTCCTCATTTCGGAGTGGCCTGGTGCGTCAACGCACCGCCTCCGCTTCCCCAAGGCGTTCGCGACGCGCAAGTGTTGCCCATCGACCTACCCGTAAATGATCTCGCGGCGGGCGAATGCGGGCTGGTCGAGGATCCTTCAAACCTTGCCAGCGACGGTCGATTTGTCCTCGCCTGGTCCATCCCCCACGGAGACTGAGCATGGCCGAGGCCTACATAGTGGAAGCTTTGCGGACGGCGGGCGGTCGTCGTGGCGGCGCATTACGCGATTGGCATCCCGCCGACCTTGGCGCGGCAGTGCTCAACGCCTTGGTCGAGAACAGCGGCATCGACCCGGCAGCCATCGAGGATGTGATCGTCGGCTGCGTCAGCCAGGTCGGCGAACAAAGCTTCCACATCGGCCGGAACATGGTGATGGCCTCTAAACTGCCCGATACCGTCCCTGCCGTAAGCATTGACCGCCAATGCGGGAGCTCTCAGCAAGCGCTGCACTTCGCGGCTCAGGCCGTGATGAGTGGGACCCAGGACGTGGTGATCGCCGCGGGCGTCGAAAGCATGACGCGCGTGCCGATGGGAACGCCGGTTATTCTGCCAATGCAGGCGGGCATCGGCATCGGGCCTTGGCCCACGTCGATCAAGGAACGCTACGGCGTCAACGAGTTCAGCCAGTTCACCGGCGCCGAGATGGTGGCGCGTAAGTATGGGTTTGACCGCGAAGAGTTGGACCGCTTCGCCCTGTCCAGCCATCGCAAGGCTGCCGCGGCCGCAGATGGCGGCGCCTTCGATCGCGAAGTCGTCATCATCGAGGGTGTCGACAAGGAAGGCAATGCGCGCCGCCACGACCGCGACGAAGGCATTCGCGCGGATGCCAGCCTGGAGGCGCTTGGCGGCCTCAAAAGCATATCCGCCGATGGTGTCATTACCGCTGGCAATGCCAGTCAGGTGTGCGACGGCGCATCTGGCGTGCTGGTTGTGTCGGAGCGCGCTCTGAAAGAGCATGGCCTGACTCCGCTGGCGAGGATCGACAATCTCACCGTTACGGCGGGCGATCCGGTGATCATGCTGGACGAGCCGATCAGGGCGACGCGGCGCGCGCTCGAGCGGTCGGGCCGCAAGCTCGACGATATTGATCTGTACGAGGTGAACGAGGCGTTCGCCCCGGTCCCGCTTGCGTGGCTGAAGGAAGTGGGCGGCAACCCTGAGCGCCTTAACGTCAACGGTGGAGCGATCGCGCTCGGCCATCCGCTTGGCGCTAGCGGCACGAAGCTGATGGCGACGCTTGTTCACGCAATCCGCGCGCGGGGTAAGCGCTATGGCCTGCAAACGATGTGCGAGGGCGGCGGCATCGCCAATGTGACGGTTATCGAGGCGCTTTAAGCCTAATGGAAATCACGCGACTTAGGCAGGATCCGCACATTGCGCGGGTGCGGATGATGCTGCCCCTGGTGGCTGTGGCCGCGAGGATGCTGCGGCCGCCAGAATTCGTCGGCGCGTGATAGCGGGATCGTCGGCTTGTCGGCCTGCGAAAGGCGGTCGAGTTCAGTCGTCCGGTCGATGATCCGGCTGGCCATCAGGTGAACAATCCCCTCCTTACTACGCTGGACTACTCCCTCGATCATCATCAGGCGCGATCCCATCACTGCCCGTCGCTGCTTTTCGAAATCGCTTGCCCAAAGGAGGATGTTGGTGACCCCCGTCTCATCCTCGATGGTCATAAAGACGGCATTGCCCTTGCCCGGCCGTTGGCGCACCAGCACCACGCCCGCAGTCCGGACACGTTTCCCGTTTTTTGCTGCCGACGTTTCCGCGCAGCTTAACACCCCTTCCGACCGAAACAGGTCGCGCAGGAAGCACATGGGATGCCCTTTCAAGGAAAGGCGAAGCGTCTGGTAATCGGCTACCACCTGCTCGTTGAGCGGCATCGCAGGGAGCATTGCATCAGGCTCAGCGGCCAGTTCCTCCGCATCGGCTGCCGCGAACAAGGGAAGTTGCTCGCCCGGCATCCGCCGCGCTTCCCACAACGCCTCGCGCCGTCCTAAGCCGACCGATCGGCAGGCATCGGCTGACGCCAGCAACCGAAGCGCCGGCCGGGACAGAGATGCCCGCCGCGCTAAATCTTCCAGGTCGCGGAACGGCCCCTCCTGCCGCGCCGCGCATAACGCTTCCGCCCAAGCCGAACGAAACCCGTCCATCTGACGGAAACCCAGCCGCACCGCGTGGCTGCCATCCTCGCATTTTTCCAGCGTGCAGTCCCAGTCGCTGGTATTGATGTCCACGTGGCGCACCTCGACGCCGTGCTCGATCGCGTCGCGCACCAGTTGCGCCGGGGCGTAAAAACCCATCGGCTGCGAATTGAGGATACCGGCTGCAAACACCGCCGGATGATGGCATTTAATCCACGACGACACGTAGACCAGCCGGGCGAAGGACAGGGCATGGCTTTCGGGAAATCCGTAGCTGCCAAACCCCTCGATCTGCTTGTAGCATCGCTCGGCGAAGTCGCGCTCGTAACCGCGCCCGATCATCCCCTCGACCAGCTTTTCCTTGAACGCATCCATGCCGCCGACATGGCGGAAGGTTGCCATCGCACGGCGCAACCGGTTCGCTTCATTAGGTGTGAAATCGGCGGCGACGATGGCCAGTCTCATTGCCTGTTCCTGGAATAGGGGAACGCCAAAGGTCTTACCCAGCAGCTTTCTCAATTCGTTCGGATCATGGGGCGGCTTGGGCGATGGAAATTCGACCGGATCAACGCCCGCTCGCCGGCGCAAATAGGGATGGACCATGTCCCCCTCGATCGGGCCTGGCCGGACGATCGCCACCTGCACCGTTAGGTCATAAAGCGTCCGGGGCTTGAGCCTCGGCAGCATGTTGATCTGCGCCCGGCTTTCGACCTGGAACACGCCAATGCTGTCGCCCTTGCACAGCATGTCGAACACTGCCTCATCGGCGGCGTCGATATCCACTTCCAGCGTGTGATCGCCGAGATCATGCTTACGCATCAGGTCGAAGCATTTCTGGATGCAGGTCAGCATCCCCAGCGCCAGCACGTCGACCTTCATCAGGCCCAAGGCATCGATGTCGTCCTTGTCCCATTCGATGAACGTGCGGTTCTCCATCGCCGCATGATGAAGAGGCACCGTTTCGTCGAGCCGATCCTCGGTCAGCACATAGCCGCCCACATGTTGCGACAGGTGACGAGGGAAAGGCGATCCCAGCAGTTGGCGGCAAAGAGCCCGCATCCGCACGATCTGCGGATTGGCGAGGTCGAACCCGGCCTCGGAAATCCGCTCGTCGCCCAAGTCTCCCGACCAGCTTCCCCAAACGGTTGAGGCAATGCGCGCGGACACGTCTTCACTCAGGCCCAGCGCCTTGGCCACTTCCCTGACCGTGCTTCGTGACCGGTAATGGATGACGGTTGCCGCGATCCCTGCCCGGTGCCGCCCATAGCGGCTATAGATATACTGCATCACCTCTTCGCGCCGCTCATGCTCGAAATCGACATCGATGTCGGGCGGCTCGTCGCGTTCCTCGGAGATGAAGCGCGAGAAAAGCAGGTCATGCTTCATCGGGTCGATCGAGGTGACGCCGAGCAGGAAGCAAACCGCCGAATTGGCCGCGGAGCCACGGCCTTGGCAGAGGATCGGTGGCGTGCACTCTTCCCGTGCAAACCTGACCAGGTCGTGCACGGTCAGGAAATAATATGCGTAGCGTCGCTCGCGGATCAGTTCGAGTTCCTCCTCGATCAGCTTGACCAGCTGTTCGGGAAGGACCGGTCCATGACGCTTGTGCGCCGCCTCCCAAGCCAGGTGCGCTAACCAGCCATCGGCGTCCCAGCCCTCCGGCACAGGCTCGTGCGGATATTCGTAGCGCAGCTGGTCGAGCGTGAAGTCGATCATGTCGAGCAGCCGCTGAGTCTGGGCGATCGCATCGGGATGGGCCGAGAACAGCTTGGCCATTTCCAGCGGGGACTTCAGGTGTCGCTCGCCGTTCGCCTCCAGCTTCCGGCCCGCGGCATGGATCGTCGTTCCCTCACGGATACAGGTGAGGATATCGTGCAGGGGCCGCTGCGCGCTTTCCGCATAGAGCGCATCGTTGGTAGCCAGCAATGGTACGCCTGCCTCCTGCGCCGTCCCGGCCAGCCGGGCCGCGCGCCGCGCATCGGCGCCCTGTCGGGGCATGGAAAGGCCTAGCCACACTCGGCCGGGCGCGATCCGCGTCAACCTGTCCAGGGTATCGAACAAGGTACGCGGGCTGACCTCGACCAGACGGGGTCCGGTCCCCGGATCGGACCGGTCGAACTCAACCGGACTTCGATGCGTCTCCTGCTCCACCGCGCTGGAGGTCGGCATGACGATCAGCGCCAGTTCCTGGTGAAAGGCGGCAAGGTCATCGAACCGTAGGATGCAGTTTCCCTTGATCGCCCGCAAATTGCCAACGGTCAGCAGCCGCGTCAGTCGGCCCCAGCCGCGCCGGCTTGTCGGATAGGCGACGATGTCCGGGGTGCCGTCGATGAACACCAGTCGCGCACCCACAACCAACTTTAGGTCGGTCTGGAACAGCGCCTGTTCCTCGGACTTCAACTTGGCGGGGCGGCTACTCCTCGTTCGCTCCTCGCTGATCTTCTCTTGGGCGCGAACCGGTCCTTCGCGCAGCGCCACCCAGGCGCGGACCACGCCAGCAACCGTGTTGCGGTCGGCGATGCCGATGCCAGTCAAGCCCAGCTGGATCGCGCGTGCTATCATGTCGGCCGGATGCGAAGCGCCGCGAAGGAAGCTGTAATTGGTCGCCGCGACCAGTTCTGCGAAGGCTGGCGCGCTCACGCAAACAGACCATGCAGGTACCAGCCGGGCTTGTTTTTCTCCTCATAGAGACCGTGACGGAATATCCAGAAGCGCCGCCCGCGCGCATCTTCTACCCGATAATAATCTCGGGTCAGGCCTGGCCGGTCGACGGCGCCGTCCTTGCGCCGCCACCATTCGCTAGCGATTCGCTCAGGGCCTTCGAAAAGGCGGATATAGTGGAAGCCTTGCCGCCACTTGAATCGGTGCGGCGGGCCGTCCGGGACTTCGGCCATTACTTCGATTGGCTGAGGCGGATCGAACAGATGCAAGGGGCGCGACGGCGGTTCACCGGCCTCCGACACTTGCCACGCGGCGGGCTTCATGTCTTCCACCGCGGGCAGGGCAATCTGCGCCTGTTCGGGAATATGGGTATCGACCGGTGCCAAGCGACGCACGCGGTCGCGGCCAAGACGGGTGGTAAGACGGTCAATTAGTGCCGCCATCTGCATCTCGCTGATCGATCCGCCTTCCAGTTTCAACTGGGCCGCGGCCAGCGGTTCGATGACCGGTACGTCGATCCGGATGACGTCGAAGCCAAAGCCGGGATCGATTGGATCGCTCAACCCTTCGACCCGCTCGCGAATTAGGCGGACGACGCTGTTCGCGTCGCGAACCGGTCGGCCGGTCTCGACCGACAGGGTTCGCGTCATCCCGTCACTACGGAAAAATGTCGCATCGAATCGGCGCCCACCGATATCCCGGCGTCCCATCTCCTCGCCCACTTCGGCGACCAGTTCGGACAGGACGGACAAGGCGTATTCTGTGTGCGCGACTGGTTCGGCAAATCGGCGCTCGGCCGTCACCGGCGCGGGTGGCCTGATCGGAACAATCGGCCGTTCGACCTCGCCCAGCAGGTGCCGCAACCGCTCGACCCCCTCGCCGCTGAACCGCGCGGCAAGCCCCGACATTGGCCGCACCGCCATGTCGCCGACCGTTTTCAAACCTGCGCGGAGCAAGGCTTGTGTCGCTTCCTCGCCCAGTTCCAGCGCGGTGATGCCAAGGGAGCGGATGGCCTTGCATTCGTCGCCTCCCTGCCATGGGTTGCGGGCCAGGGCACGCGCCGCCGCCGATGTGTTACCTGCCGCGATCCGGACCGTCATTCCAGTTGCCCGCAGTCGCCGCCCGGTATCCTCCGCCAGACCCTCCTCGCCGCCGAACAAATGGGAACAGCCGCTGATGTCCATGACCAGCCCGTCCGGCGGATCGAGCGCAACCATCGGCGTGTAGCGCAGGCAGGCTTCCGCCAACCGCTCCAGCCAGCGCCGGTCGGCCGCAGGATCATGATCAAACACCGCAAGTTCGGGCACGCGCGCCCGTGCATCAGCCAGGGAAAGCCCGCTCGACAATCCTAGCCGTCCTGCGCTGGGGTCGAGCGCAACCAGCCGCATTGAGCCCTTAATTTTGCCGGTGAGCGCGAACGGTTGTTTGGGCGCAAAATCAGGCGGCGGCTGACGTCGCAGCCGATCCGCGGGAAGAACGGGAAACCAGATCGCCAGATAGCGCCGGGTCCCGGAAGATGGATTGGTCACGGTTCCACTCCAAATGCCAGCGCATTCCGGCGGGACCGGAGCGGCGGCGCAGCAATTCGATTTCGAAGGCCGGAAGCCCCGCCTCACCAGCCGATCTGGCAGCACGGACCGCCCAGCGGGTTTCCGCCGCGCTCGGCGAAGGTTTGGCATCGGCGCGAAGCATGATCACCGTCGTTCCCGACCGTTCCGCTGCCAGCGCCAGGCGGCGGCTGGCAGTCAGGTCTAGCGCTGGGCATTTGCCCCAGCATTCGACCACCAGCACCGGTAATCCCGAGCATCGCGCCGCATCCGCTGCCCCTCGCAACAGCGCAACCGCATCGGGTGCCATCGCAAGAATCAGCCGGTTCGGATCGCTGCCCAGTTCAGCTACGCCCGGCGCGTAAATATCACCCGACCGCCGCCGGGCATCATCGCAGCGAAGCCAGAGCAGGGGTGCCTCTGTTTCAGTTGCCCGGATCGCCAGCATCGTCGCAAACCCGGCCGCGCTCGCGCAATCTCCTACGTCCAGCGCGAAGAATTCATGAAGCCGCGCACGGGCGAATCCACCCTCTAACATCGCATCCAGCTCTTCGTGCCCAGTCGAAAAGCGGCCATCCGGACGGTTGCGGTCTTCCCTCGCGATTCCCGCGATACGCCGCCTTACCCGGGCAAGATGATCCACCGACTCGCGCATATCTGTTCTTGTTATGTTCTAATTGCGGCCAGCAGGCAGCGCGAGTCAAGCGATGGGAAACAGAGGAGATCATGAAAAATGGCGGAGCGGGAGGGATTCGAACCCTCGATACGGTTTTGCCGTATACTCACTTTCCAGGCGAGCGCCTTCGACCACTCGGCCACCGCTCCGCATATCGCTGGAAGGCCGGACCTCTAGGCAAGCTGGAGCGATTGGGCAAGCTTGCCGCTTGGGGCCTTCGGCCCCTATGCCGTTCCCGCATGACGCGGCGCTTCGACCATCCCCCTTCCGCAGAGGAAATCGAGGCAATCGCTCGCGCCGCGCTGACGGCCTTGCCCGAGCCTTTCGCCAACCACCTGCGAGCCGTCGTGCTGCAAATCGACGAATATGCCGATGACGCCCTGCTCGCCGAAATGGGCATCGACCATCCGCTCGACCTGACCGGTGTCTATGAGGGCATCCCCATCGGCGAGCGGAGCGTGGAGACCAGCGGCACGCTGCCCGACCGCATCCGCCTTTTCCGACAACCGATTCTCGCCGAATGGGCCGAGGAAGGCGAGGCGTTCGAGCATCTCGTCCGGCACATCTTGATCCATGAAGTCGGCCATCATTTCGGGCTGAGCGACGAGGACATGCATGCCCTGGAGGAGCAGGAATGACCCTCCTCGAGGGACGCGGGCTTGCGCTAATCCGTGGCGGTCGACTGCTGTTCGAAGGCCTCGATCTCTCACTCCACCGGGGAGGTGCGCTACACCTTGCGGGACCGAACGGTTGCGGCAAGACGAGCCTGATCCGGCTGGTCGCAGGCCTGCTCAAGCCGGCGGCAGGGAAGCTGGAACGGAGCGAAGCAGCACTGGCCGACGAGGGGCTGGCACTCGACCTCGACTTAAAGCTCGGCAAGGCGCTCGCCTTTTGGAACGGGCCAAAGCTGGCCGACGCGATGACCGCCTTCGGTCTTGACCCGCTCGCCGACGTTCCGGTGCGGCTGCTGTCAACCGGACAGGCCAAGCGCGCGCGCCTTGCGCGGGTCATGGCCAGCGGTTCACCTCTGTGGCTGCTCGACGAGCCGGTCAACGGGCTCGACGGCGACGGCGTGCGGCGGCTGTCCGCCGCGATCGCGGCGCACCAGTTGGCCGGCGGCGCGGTCGTCGCGGCCAGCCACGTCGCACTGGAAGGTGACTGGCAGCGGCTGGAGCTTGGCCGATGATCGGACGCCTTATCGCGCGCGATGTGCGCCGCAGCCTGTCCGGAGGGGCATGGCTTCCGGTTGCGTTCTTCCTGTTGGTGGCCACGATCGTTCCCTTTGCCGTGGGGCCGGACGCACGACTTCTCGCCCGCATCGGGGGCGGCGCTCTCTGGATTGCTGCTTTGACCGCAGCCCTCCTGCCGATCGAGCGACTGGTCGAACCGGACCGGGCAGATGGAACCCTGGACCAGCTCACGATCATGGGCGTCTCCGAGGAAGCGGTCGCAGCGGCAAAGATCATCGGGCATTGGCTAACGTTCGGTCCGCTGCTGCTAATCGCGGCAGTGCCCGGCAGTTTCCTGGTCGGCCTGGACGGACCGGCCCTGACGCGCTGCCTTATCGCTTTGGCCATCGGCACGCCGGCGCTGGCTGCGCTTGCCGTCGGGGTCGCCGCCTTGACGGCCGGGCTAGCGCGCGCCGGGGCCCTCGCAGGACTGCTGCTGATGCCGCTTGCTGTGCCGCTGGTCATCTTCGGTGCAGCCGCAACCGGCGACGGCGAGAGTGCCGCGTTGAAGCTCGAAGCCGCAGTTGCCTTGTTGACGGTCGCTGGCGCGCCCTTCGTCGGCGGCGCGGCGATCAGGGCGTCGCGGAGCTAGTCGCGGCTCCAGCGCGCGAAGATGGCCGTCGGAAGCAGTAGGCCGCGCGCTTCCTCGCGCACAGCCATTTCGCCGCACTCGACGCGACCGCCAAGATGGGTCGTCAGCTGTGACAACAGCTCGCCGATGCTGAGTGCCGACATCCGCACCGCATAGACGGTAAGGACAAGGAAGCGGCTGTCCTGGTCGAGCAGCTTGACGCAGTTCGCAAGCAGCGGCGCAAGATGTTCCTCCAGTCGCCAGACTTCACCTTCCGGGCCACGGCCGAACTTGGGCGGGTCGAGCAGAATCCCATCGTAGCGGCGGCCTCGCCGGACCTCCCGGGCGGTGAACTTCGCGGCGTCGTCGACGATCCAGCGAATGGGCCGCTCGGCAAGACCTGACAGAGCCGCGTTGGCCCGCCCGCCCTCAACCGACTTCTTCGACGCATCGACATGGACCAGACGCGCGCCGATGTCGGACAACAGCAGTGTGCCGACGCCGGTGTAGCCGAAGAGATTCATGATATCGGCGTCGTTGGCCCGTTCCACCATCCAGTCCCACTGTGGCGCCATGTCGGGGAAGAAGCCAAGGTGGCGGAAGGGCGTCAGGCTAGCGTGGAAACGAACGTTGCCCCGGACCAGCGGCCAGCTCTGCGGGACGGCCCGGTGCTGGACCCAGCGGCCGCCGCCTTCTTCGTCGGAACCGGGGACGAAGGTCGCATCGGGAGCCCAAACGCTATGTTCGGGCTGCCACATCGCCTGCGGTTCCGGGCGAACGACCGTAACGGGTCCGTAACGCTCCCATTTCTGACCATTGCCGCTGTCAAGCAGCCCCCAGTCGTCCCAAGGCTCGGCGACGATGGTTTCGAGATTCCCGATGGTCATGCGGCCAGCGCGAGCTTTCCACCGATCGAGGCCATCGCGCGCGGCCCGGACAGCATCGTGGCCCCGGCGGCACGGGCGCGTCCCGCATCGACGCTGCGGAGCTCCTCCAGCATTTCGTCGACGCTCATGATCCGGCCGAAGATCTCCAGCGAGCGCGCCATCGCATCGGCTCGACCCTGCGGGGTTTCAAGCGCCATCAATATGCCCGCCTCGACCTGCGCCCGGGCGCGCTTCACCTCGGCCTCAGTAAGATCCTGCGCGGCGCGCTCGACTGTTTCACGCGCAAGATTCAGCGCCTCGGCGGCCCGCGCCTTGTCGGTCGATAGGTTAACCGCGAACATGCCGGTGTCGGCAAAGCCCTGCGTCCAGGCGTAAATGGAATAGGCAAGGCCGCGATCCTCGCGAAGCTCCTGGAAAAGGCGCGACGACATACCGCCGCCCACGGCCTGCGCGAACAGTGACAGGGAAGGCGCCTCGGGATCAGAAGCGGGCAACCCTGGCATCGCCAAGGCGAGGTGGGCTTGTTCCGCGCTGCGCCGGTCCGACCGAGTCCCACCGAGGAATCGAGCATCAGCGATGGCGGGCGCCTCGCCGGTGGGAAGGTCGCCGAACAGCGCCTCTGCAAGCATCAGGACATGGCCAGGATCGACCTTGCCTGCTGCGGCGATGACCAGTCTGTCCGGCCGATATTGCTCTTCAAGCCAGCCGGTGCAGTCGGCGCGAGTGAAACCTCGGATGCTGGCGTCAGTGCCCAGAACCGGCCGGGCGATAGGCTGCGTGCCGAACGCTGCTTCGAACAAATGATCGTGAATCAGGTCGTCAGGCGTATCGAGGCATTCGCCAAGTTCCGACAGGATGACGAGCTTTTCCCGCTCCAGCTCCGCCTCGTCCAGCTTCGGTGCGCGAACCAGGTCGGCGATCAGTTCGAGCGCGAGGCCGACATCGGGCGCCAACGTGCGGGCATGGAAAACGGTCTGGTCGCGCGCGGTCCAGGCGTTGAGCGAGCCGCCGACATCCTCGATCGCCTCAGCGATCGCGCGAGCGTCCCGGCCGCGCGCGCCCTTGAACACCATATGCTCGACAAGATGGGCGAGCCCGCCCTTGCCGTCCGCTTCCGACCGCGAGCCGACCCCGGCATAAAGGCCGATCGCCGCCGACTGTGCACCCGGCATTGGATCGATAGCGACGGTTACGCCATTAGCGAGGCGAGTTAGCTCAGCCATTGGCCGCCGCCTCCATTCGCCAACGGCCGCGCAGGGCAAGCAGGTAGATCACCACTGCGATAGTTGCGAACAGGAACCACTGGATAGCGTAGCTGAAATGGTTGTTGGGAATGTTGGCAGGCGAGGGCGGCGCGCTTGCCACGAGTCCGGGTCCCGGCGTCGCAGCGACGAGCCGCATCCGGCTTTTCGAATCTGGCGCAATCAGGCCGCTGACGAGGCCGCCCTTGTAATCGCGGCCTGCATTCGGATTCTTCGACCAGCCCAGCTCGACCGCCAAGCCGGGACCTTCGGCCCCTGTCCGACAGTCGGCAATAACCAAGTAGCCAGGCTCGCCACGAACGTTCTGACCCGCAGCGGTGCGGAAGCCGACCACCTGCAGGCAATTGCCGGTCGCGTTGCGGAAAAGCGGCGGCTCCTTCGGGGGAACGACTGGCCAGCCCATTGGCGGCTGTCCGGCGGCGGCGGCATAGCTAGCCAGCAGCGCGTCCTTCTCCGCCTTGCGCTGCAGCTGCCAGATGCCGAGCCCAATCATCGTAGCGACGGCGAGCGCGACCAGGATGGTCGGGATGATGGGAAGCTTGCGTCTCATCTGACGATCCGTCCTTCCCGCGCATGGTGGACATATTCCTGGTAGATGAGTGCGGCCTTGCCCAGCCGGAGACCGTAGAGCGTGAGGCCGAGGCCGATCGGCATCCATACGAGGTGAACCCACCACGGTGGGCTTACACCCTGGTCCAGGACAATGGCGCCGACTGCGACGATCGCGCCGACGATCAGGATCAGGAACGCCGCCGGCCCGTCACCGACGTTGAACCTATCGAAATCGAGGTCGCATGCGCGGCAGCGGGATGCGAAGCGGGCGAGGCCCGCGAACAGCGTCCTCGCCCCGCATCGGGGGCACAGGCCCCCGGAAGTCGCCGCCGCCAGTGACGGCGCGGCGCCGGTCACCGGCGCCCCGCCCATCAGCCGTGCATCGGCGCGCCCCAGCCGCCCCAGATGTAGATGGAGACGAACAGGAACAGCCACACCACGTCGACGAAGTGCCAGTACCAGGCCGCCGCTTCAAAGCCGAAATGCTGCTTCGGCGTGAAGTCGCCCTTGTAGGTGCGAACGAGGCAGACGGCGAGGAAGATGGTTCCGACGATCACATGGAAGCCGTGGAAACCGGTCGCCATGAAGAAGGTCGCACCGTAAATATTGCCTTTGAAGGCGAACGGGGCGTGGATGTATTCATAAGCCTGAATCGCGGTGAACAGCAGGCCGAGCAGGATGGTGCACCATAGGCCCTTCTTAAGGCCGTCGCGATCGCCGTGAATCAGCGCATGATGCGCCCAGGTCACCGTGGTGCCGGAGCAGAGCAGGATGAGGGTGTTGAGAAGCGGGAAGCCGAACGGATCAAGCACTTCGATGCCGTGCATCGGCCAGGTCGCCGCCGTCGCAGCATCAGCGATCGGCTGCGCAGCTCCATCGACCCATTCGACCGGAGCCGGGAACAAAGCAGCGGCGAAAAAGGCCCAGAACCACGCAACGAAGAACATGACTTCGGACGCAATGAAGAGGATCATCCCGTAGCGTAGGTGCAGCGACACGACCGGCGTGTGATGTCCTTCGTTCGCTTCCTTGACAGTGTTCGACCACCAGCTGAACATCGTGACCAGGACCATCGCCAAGCCGGCGAAGCCCACAAACTTGCCGTAGGGATTGTCGTGCATCCACATGACCAGCCCGCCGAATAACGCGAAGGCGGAGAAAGAGCCGATGATCGGCCAAGGGTCGGGCGGAAGGATGTGATAGTCGTGATTCTTCGTCGCGGCCATGGATGCGTTCCTGTTTGACTGATTGCGGCTCTAGCGGCCACTTTCCGGATTTTCCACCGGATAAAATGTGTAGCTCAACGTGATCTCGTCGATGCCCTTGGTGTCGGGATCTTCGCGCAACTTGGGATCAACGAAGAACGTGACGGGCATCCGCACGCTTTCGCCCGGTTTCAGCGTCTGTTCTGTGAAGCAGAAACATTCAATCTTGCTGAAATACGGTCCGGCTTGCGTCGGAGTGACGTTAAAGGTCGCGCTCCCCACCGTTGTTCGCGCCGTATAGTTGGTCGCGCGGTAATAAATGACCGTGCGCGCACCGGGATGGATGCGGACAGTTTCCTGTTCGGGTTCAAACTTCCACGGTAGGCGCGGGTCAATATTGGCGTCGAACCGCACGCCGATCTGGCCCGCCACAGCGCCCGGCGCGGCGTCGGCCTTCTGCGTTGTGCCGCCAAAGCCGGTCACCTGGCAGAAAACGCGATAGAGCGGCACCGAGGCGAAGGCGAGGCCGAGCATCGCCAACCCGAACAAGGCCGCTCGGATGCCGACGGTGCGGTTCTTCTCCGCAATGCTGGTCATTGGTTCACTGTCATCTTGGCGATGGTGATGGCGAACATCAGCACCACGAACAGGCCGAGCAGAATGGCCATAACGCGCGCCCGGTCGCGCTGCCGCCTGCGGATCAGCTCATCTTCTTCGCGCATCATACCAACACCTTGGCGTCGATTACCAGCGCGCCGAAGATGGCGAACAGGTAGAGAATGGAAAAACCGAACAGCCGCTTTTCTGGCTTCATCTCCTTGGGCTCTCTCGCCTTGTTCGCCAGCACCGCGAGCGATAGCGCGAGGAAGATGACATTGAGCACGACCGATGCGATGCCGTAGATCCAGCCGGTCAGGCCCATCACCCATGGTGCAATAGCGGCGGCGATCATCGGCAGCGTATAGAGCGCGATCTGGCGACGGGTGTTGGTAATGCCCGCGACGACCGGCAGCATCGGCACACCGGCATTGGCATAGTCAGTCCGGACGAAAAGGCTGAGCGCCCAGAAGTGCGGCGGTGTCCACAGAAAGATGATGGCGAACAGCAGCACGGGAAGCGCGCTGATCTGGCCCGTCGCCGCGATCCAGCCGATCAGCGGCGGGAAAGCGCCGGCCGCGCCGCCGATGACGATGTTTTGCGCGGTCCGGCGCTTCAGCCAGACGGTGTAGACGATGACGTAGAACAGGATTGAAATCGCGAGGATGGCCGCCGCCAGGTGATTGGCGGCAAGGTCCATCAGGATGACCGAGAAAACGCTTAGGCCCACGCCAAAGTGAAGCGCGGTCTGCCGTGTCATCCGCCCGGCAGGAAGCGGACGCGAGGCGGTGCGCTTCATCTTCGCGTCGAGGTCCGCCTCATACCATTGGTTGAGCGCGCCCGCAGCGCCGGCGCCGAGCGCGATGCACAGGACAGCAGTGAAGCCCAGCACTGGATGAACCGGCACCGGCGCTGCCAGCAGGCCGCACAGGCCAGTGAAAACCACCAAGCTCATCACGCGCGGCTTCGTCAGCGCGAACAGGTCGCGCGGCGAAGCGGGGAGGTAGTGGGTTGCAGGCAAAGGCAGGCTAGTCACGGACGGGGCCTATAAGGCGTTGGCGCGGACAGGAAAAGGGCGGGCAGTGGCGGTTCAGAATTTGCGCGCTAGGCTGCACCCATGCGTATCCGAATCATGCTTGCCGTTTTGATGACCGCCGTCGCCGCCCCCGCCCTTTCCCAGACGCCCGGCGCGGCCCCTGCCCCCGCACCTGCGGCGGTCGAGGACCTTGTGACAGTCGAGTTGGACACGATTGCCGGACGGATCGTCATTGCGCTGGATAAGGGGCACGCGCCGCTGACCACGGCCAATTTCCTGAAATATGTTACTGGCGGCAAGTATGATGGCGAGAGCATCTATCGCGCGATGAAATACGGCGACACGGGTGGGCTCGTCCAAGGTGGCATCACCTCGGACGCGCGCAAGCTGCTCCCCGCCGTCGCGCACGAATCAACCGCCACGACGGGCCTTAAACATGTGCGCGGCGCGATTTCAATGGCGAGCCAGGGGCCAGGGACTGCGCAGGCCGACTTCTTCATCCTTACGACCGACATCCCGGGCTTGGACGCAAATGGCGCGGACCAGGGCTTTGCCGTATTTGGCAAGGTGGTCGAGGGGATGGATGTCGTCGATCGAATTCTCGCCTCGCCCGTGTCCGCGACGAAGGGCGAAGGCTCGATGAAGGGCGAGATGCTCGAGCCGGCGGTAAAAATCTTGAAGGCAGCTCGGGTGGATCAATAAGCAGGGCCGTTTTCGCCTCGCCATCAACCACCAACGCAAGACGAGGCCGGCCATCATTCCCGCGAGCGTCGCAGCGTTCAGAATCGTTGGCGGATTGACCGACCAAGCATTCCAGATCTTTCCGGCAGCATAGCCGAGCGCAACGCAGAATGAGGCAGTGCCGGGCAGGCTATGCACCGTGAGATGGCCCACGTTCAGCTGGGCAAAGCCGGCTATGACCAATGCGCCAGGAGCGCGAACACAAAGTGCATCTGTTATCCTCCACGCGATCCGGCCCGCGGAGATAGATGGACAGCGGCGCATGGCGCAAACTGACGAACCCCCTAGGCCCGTCTTGGTTTAATTCCGTGAAGTCGGCGAAGCTTGGCGGTGCCGTGCCGCCGGCCGCATCTCTGCTGCCCTATAAATAAGGGCCAGGATCTTTCGATCCCAGCCCCTAGTTATCAGTGCCTCGATCTTTAATCGATCTTTGGCAGGGTTTCGAACTGGTGGTACGGTGGCGGGCTGGACAAGGTCCATTCCAGCGTCGTGGCGCCCTCGCCCCAGTAATTGTCTGGGGCTTTCTTGCCGGCCATCAGCGACCAGAAGATGTTGATGAAGAAAATCACCATGCCCGAGGCCATGATCATGTAGCCGACGGTCGACACGTAATTCCAATAGGCGAACGCCGGGCTGTAGTCAGGGATACGCCGCGGCATGCCGTCGAGGCCCAGGAAGTGCTGCGGGAAGAAAATCAGGTTCACGCCAACGAACATCACGAAGAAGTGAAGCTTGCCCAGCAGCTCGTTGTACATGCGGCCGCTCATCTTCGGGAACCAGTAGTAGAAGCCCGCGAAGAGCGAGAACACCGCGCCGAGCGACAGCACATAGTGGAAGTGCGCGACGACGTAATAGGTGTCGTGCATGTAGTTATCGACACCGCCGTTCGCGAGAACCACGCCGGTGACGCCGCCCACGGTGAACAGGAAAATGAAGCCGATCGCCCACAGCATCGGCGTTTCGAAGGTGATCGAACCACCCCACATGGTCGCGATCCACGAGAAGATCTTCACACCCGTCGGGACCGCAATGATCATCGTTGCGGCGGTGAAGTACATCTTGGTGTTCACGTCCATACCGATGGTGAACATGTGGTGAGCCCAAACGACGAAGCCGACCACGCCGATCGCAACCATGGCATAGGCCATGCCGAGATAGCCGAAGACGGGCTTGCGGCTAAAGGTGGCGATGATCTGACTCACAATGCCGAAGCCCGGCAGAATCATGATGTACACTTCCGGGTGGCCGAAGAACCAGAACAGGTGCTGGTAGAGCACCGGATCGCCGCCGCCCGACGCATCGAAGAAGGTTGTGCCGAAGTTGCGGTCGGTCAGTAGCATGGTGATCGCGCCGGCCAGGACCGGAAGCGCGAGCAGCAGCAGGAAGGCGGTGATCAGCACCGACCAGACGAACAGCGGCATTTTGTGCAGGGTCATGCCCGGCGCGCGCATGTTGAAAATGGTGGTGATGAAGTTGATCGCGCCGAGGATCGAGCTCGCGCCCGCAAGGTGCAGCGAGAAGATCGCCATGTCCACTGCCGGTCCTGACGAGCCGCTCGTCGAGAGCGGCGCATAGACCGTCCAACCGGTGCCGGCACCAAGACCGGTACCGCCGCTGACGAAAGCCGAGCCGAGGAGCAGCAGAAACGCCGGAACGAGCAGCCAGAAGCTGATATTGTTCATGCGCGGAAAGGCCATGTCCGGCGCGCCGATCATCAACGGCACGAACCAGTTGCCGAAGCCGCCGATCATCGCTGGCATGACCATGAAGAAGACCATGATCAGGCCGTGCGCGGTGATCAGAACGTTCCAGTGGTGGAGCGCCTCATCGAAGTTGGCGCTGCCTGCGCCGATCGGCCAGCCCTGAGTCAGGATCTGGATGCCCGGCTCAGCCAGCTCGGCGCGCATGACACCCGAAATTGCGCCGCCGATGATCCCCGCGATGATCGCGAAGATCAGGTACAGCGTACCGATATCTTTATGGTTAGTGGACATGAACCAGCGGGCAAAGAAGCCCGGCTTATGGTCTGCGTCATGATGCGCGTCATGCGCGTCATGCGCGTCATGGGCCTTCAGCGGAAGCGCGTCGGCGGGAATGGTGCTCATATCTCTTCTCGTTTCCGCTGGAGATTAATTCTGGGCCGTCGCGGCCTGATTGGTGGCCGGCGCTGGCGCCGCGGCATTGTCGGCTGCCGAGGCAGCGGCGGCTTCAACCGGCGCGGCGGCCGGAGTCGCTTCGGCGGCGGGCTGAGCACCCTTGGGCAAGCCGCCCTTCGAAGCGAGCCAGGCATTGAAGGTGGCTTCCGGAACGACTTCGACCGCGATCGGCATGTAGCCGTGACGCGCGCCGCAAAGTTCGCTGCATTGACCGAAATAGACGCCCGGACGATCAACCTTCACCCAAGTCTCATTGAGGCGGCCCGGGTTGGCGTCGATCTTGGTCCAGAAGGCGGGAATCGCGAACGCGTGGATCACGTCATTCGAGGTGACGATAAACTTCACCACCTTGCCGGCGGGAATAACGATGCGCTCATCAACCGCGAGCAGCGGCGGGCCGTCGGCTTCGGTGCGATAGCGCTCGCCCGGCTTCACGTCCTTCTGCTCCTTGAGCATGTTAGAGACGATCTCGAACCCGCCATTGTCCGGATACTGATAGGTCCAATACCACTGGTTGCCGATCACTTTAATCGTCACGTCGGCGGGCGGCGGGCTGTACTGCGCGCGGATCAGGCGGATCGAGGGGATCGCGATGGCGACCAGGATCAGCACTGGAACGAGCGTCCAGACGACCTCGATCATCGTGTTGTGACTGGTGCGCGACGGCGTCGGGTTCGCGCCGCGGCGATAACGGACAATCGTGTAGCCAAGGAGCAGCAGGACGAAAATGCTGATCGCAATGCACATCCAGAGCAGCGGGCCGTTGTGGAAGTCGGCGGCCTGCTGGCCAACCGCGGTTACCTGATCCTGCAGGCCCTTGCGGCCATCGGGAACGCCGATGCCGGGCGTCGGCGCGGCATAATCGATCGCCGGGGCGGGCGCAGCCGCGGAGGCATCGGCCGGGGTGGGCGTGGCGGCGGGAGCAGCAGCCTCGGTCGCGGGGGCAGCTTGCGGCTGCGCGGCCGGCGGTGTCTGGGCACTTGCGCCCACTGGAGTAAGGCCGGCTGCCGCCAGGGCGATCGCCCATCCCATCAATTTCATCGTCACCCCGATCGCTTCGGTTGCAAAGAAGGCCCCGCCGGATGCGGCAGGCCCGAAATTGGCGGCCTTATAGGCGGGACATTCTCGTCCCTCAAGCGCCGCGTCGGCGCTTTTCCGCCGCCGGTTGCGAGCGTCGCCGCCGAGGCCTATTTCGGGCGCAAGATCTAAGGAGCATCTGCGTGAGGGACGAGGAAATTTTGGCGGAATTCCGCGCGGCCGACGCGCTGCTGGAAGGACATTTCATATTGTCGTCCGGTCTTCGCAGCCCTCGCTACCTGCAGTGCGCGCGTGTGCTGATGAACGGTGCCCGGGCCGAACGGCTGGCCCGCGCTCTGGCCGATAAGTTGCCCGCCTCAATCCGCGATTCCATCGACGCGGTGATTTCCCCGGCGATGGGCGGCGTCATCATTGGCCACGAAATGGGCCGCGCGCTGGGCAAGCCGGCGATGTTCGTCGAACGGCCCGACGGCACCTTCCACTTGCGACGCGGGTTCGCGTTGGAACCGGGCCAGCGCGTATTGATGGTCGAGGACGTCGTCACCACGGGCCTGTCGTCGAAGGAAGCGATTGCGGCCATCGAGGAGGCCGGCGGCAAGGTCGTTGGCGCCGCAAGCCTAGTCGACCGGTCGAGCGGCTCGGTCGATCTTGGCGTGCCGTTCATTCCGCTGATCCGTATAGACGTGCCGACCTACGCCGCGGACGACCTTCCCGCCGAGTTGGCCGCCATCCCCGCGATCAAGCCGGGCAGCCGCGCTGCCGCATGAGCGAGAGACTTCGCCTTGGCGTCAACATCGACCATGTCGCCACGATCCGGAACGCGCGCGGAGGGTCGCATCCCGACCCGGTTCGCGCCGCGCTGCTTGCCGCGGCAGCGGGCGCGGACGGGATCACCGCACATCTTCGCGAGGACCGGCGGCACATCACCGACCATGACATCGACCGGCTGATGCGGGAGATCGACCTGCCGCTGAACCTAGAGATGGCTGCGACGCAAGAGATGCTAGGAATCGCAGTTCGGCATCGCCCCCATGCAGCCTGTATCGTTCCCGAAAAACGCGAAGAGCGGACAACCGAAGGCGGCCTCGACGCGGCGGGACAGTTCGACGTTCTAAAGCCCTTCGTTGAGCAGTTAAGCGAGGCGGGCATCCGCGTTTCCCTGTTCATCGAGCCTAACGAGCGCCAGGTCGATGCCGCCTTGCGGCTGGGCGCGCCGGTCGTCGAATTCCACACAGGGCGTTACGCCCATGTTGAAGGCGAGGAACGGACCCTGGAGCTGAGGCGCATCACTGACGCGGCCGCGCTGGCCGCGAAGAACGGCATCGAACCGCATGCCGGTCACGGCCTAACCTTCGACAATGTCGTGCCCGTCGCTGCGATCCCACAGCTGGCAGAGCTCAACATCGGCCATTTCCTAGTCGGCGAGGCGATCTTCACGGGATTGGAACACAGCGTACACCGGATGCGCAAGCTGATGGACAGCGCCCGGTGATCGTCGGGATCGGTTCCGACCTCTGCAATATCCAGCGGATCCAGAATTCACTGGACCGGTTCGGCGAACGCTTCCTCAATCGCGTGTTTACCGACATCGAACGCGCCAAGGCGGCGCGGCGACCGCACACCATTGCCGGAACGCTCGCCAAGCGCTTCGCCGCCAAGGAAGCCTTTTCGAAGGCGGTCGGCACCGGCTTCAAGCGCGGCGTGTTCATGAAGGACATCGGCGTCGTCAATGCGCCGTCGGGCGCGCCGACGCTGGAACTGAGCGGCGGCGCGAAGGCGCGGCTTGACGCATTGGCGCCGGACGGCCACGCCATTGAAGTACATCTGACGATGACCGACGACCACCCATGGGCGCAGGCTTTCGTCATTCTATACGCCCGCAAGATGGAGCCCTGATTGTCCGAGAGTAGCGAAACCGTCCCCGCCGCGGCGGAGGCGAGCGTCCCGTCGGAAACGCAGAAGGAAAGCCGTCGCGCTGCCATCTGGCGCGAAGCGAAGGGCCTTTTCTGGGTGCTGGTCGCGGTTCTGCTGTTCCACAGCTTCGTCGCCAAGCCGTTCTACATTCCGTCGGAATCGATGATGCCCAATTTGCTGACCGGCGACCGGCTGGTGGTTAGCAAATATCCGTATGGCTGGTCTTGGGTGTCGCCCAGCTTCCATGTGCTGCCGCATTGGCAAGGTCGCCTGCTAGGCAAGCTGCCCGAGCGCGGCGACATTGTCATCGTGACACCTCCCGGTGCGCGCGAGGATTATATCAAGCGGGTGGTCGGCCTGCCCGGCGACACGATCGAGATGCGCGGAGGGCGCCTGATCCTCAACGGCCGGCCGGTGAAGGCCGAGGTACGTCCGCCGGCGATGATCCCCGTAGACGCCAATGCGCCGTGCGGCATGATGCAGTTTTGGGACAGGCTGGTGGAAACCGAGGACGGCCAGTTCTGCCGACTGCCGATCATCCGCGAGACGCTGCCCAACGGCGTTAGCTACGATACGATCGACGATGGCCGCAGCCCCGGCGACGACATCGGTCCAATCCGCATCCCGGCCGATCATGTATTTCTGATGGGCGACAACCGCGACCATAGCGCCGACAGCCGCTACAGCCTTGCCGAGCAGGGCCTTGGCGGACCGGTGCCGTGGGAAAATATCGGTGGCCGCGCCGAATTCATCACTTTCAGCCTCGATGGCACCACCCAATTGGCCAACCCGTTGAGCTGGTTCCCGGCCTTCCGCAACGGGCGCGCCGGCGAATCGCTTCGCGCGGCGAAGGAGTAAAACTGCCCATGTCCGACAATCAGCCGTCCGAACCCACCGTCGAACGGCCAGGGCCGTCGGACATGTCGAGCAAGCTGGTCCGCGACGAGGCCCGCAAAGCAGCCGTATGGCTGGGCATGGCACTGGCCATCGTGGTCATGGTCCTGCTGGCCCAGCCGATCCTGCTGATCATTGGCGGGCTGGTGTTCGCGATCATCCTCGATGGCGGGACCCGCCTGCTGGGGCGGGTGCTACCCATCGGGCGCGGCTGGCGACTGGCCATCGTCACGCTTGCCGGCTTCGGGTTTATCGGCTGGACCTTCTATTTCGCCGGAACCACCTTCGCCGAACAGGCCGGTGCCCTTCGGGTGGTGGTGACGGAACAGGCCAACAAGCTGCTCGCCCATGTCGATTCCGCCGGCCTTCTTCCCGAAGGGGGGCTGAGCAACATCGGCAGTCAGCTACTTGGCGGAATGGGACGCCTAACTTCCGCGCTCAGCACAGCCGTCGGCATCGTCTCGTCCGTCATCCTGGTCCTTGTCATCGGAATCTTCATCGCCATTGAACCCCGCCTATATGATCGCGGCTTTGCCTGGATGCTGCCCATCGGCCGCCGCACCAGCTTCTATGAGATTAGCGATCATGTCGGCTTTGTCCTGCGGCGCCTGATGTTCGGCCGGATTATCGGCATGGTGGTGGAGGGCGTCGGCACCTGGCTGATGCTCCTGTGGGGTGGGGTGCCGATGGCGGCGCTGCTCGGCCTGCTGACGGGTCTGCTGGCCTTCATTCCCAACATCGGCGCCATCGTTTCGGGTCTACTGATGGTCGCGGTCGGATTCTCTGCTGGGACCGACGCCGGGCTGTGGGCGATCATGACCTATTTCGTGGTCCAGACCGTCGATGGATATCTGATCGTCCCCTACGTGGCGAAGCGCACGGTCGACCTGGCGCCGGCGCTGGTGCTGGCAGCCCAGCTGCTGTTCGGCGCGCTATTTGGTTTCATGGGGTTGCTTCTCGCCGACCCGATCGTCGCCGCGGTCAAAACAACGCTCGAGGACATCAGCAAGCGGAAGGGCGGCCCCCGGCAGGCGTCGCCACCTTCCGGAAAATAAGCTTACTGGGGCTGACCGCCGGCGGCAGCAGCGGAGAGCGCCGCATTCGGGGCGACCTGGAGAACGTGGACGTCAAACGCCAGATCCTCGTTCGGGCCGATCGGGCTGCCCTGCGGCGGGTTGGCGCCATAGGCGAGGCGGCCGGGGATCACGATCTTGTAGCGTCCGCCCTGCTGCATGCGGGTCAGCGCTTCGCGGAAACCCGGAACGACCTGGGCGACCAGAAACGGCGCGGGACCGCGGCCGTCGGTCGTGTCGAAAACTGTGCCGTCTTCGGTCCGGCCGGTATATTCGATGATGACGCCGTCCATCTCGGTGATGAGCGGGCCGCTACCCGCTGTCACCGTCTCGACCTCAACAGTCGAAAGTTGTCCCGCACCCGCCTTGGCGATGCCGAAGGCGAGGGCAGCGAGGAGCGCGATGGCGAGCCACAGCTTGACCAGCGAGCCCTTCTTGATCGGGCGGAGCGGAACCTGTGAAACCGACATCGAACGTCCTCGCGAAGTGACGGAGGATTAAAAAACGGGGTGAAGGACGTTTTTAGCGCGCGCCTTCACGCTCCATCCGCTTGCGCTCGAGCTTGCGGGCGCGGCGAATCGCGGCGGCACGCTCACGGGCGCGCTTTTCCGACGGCTTCTCGTAATGACGGCGCAGCTTCATCTCGCGATAGACGCCCTCACGCTGCAGCTTCTTCTTGAGCGCCCGCAGCGCCTGGTCGACGTTATTGTCGCGAACGATAATCTGCATAAAAGCCGTCCAACTCCCTTCGAAAACGCCCGAATTCGACCGGGCAAACCCGGCGAGGAGGCCAGCACATCCGGCCCGTTGTCGCCAAGCAATGAATATTGTCGCACGAGCCAGCGGCTGCGTACGGAAGGCGGCCCCTTAGCAGTGGTCTCAACCCTTTTCAACCTGCGCGAACAATCGCTTCCCAACGACGAACCGTTGCTGGCGCGGGACGGACGCGGGAAACATTTGCCTTTGGTTATCGGAGCTTAACCTTGGCATCTGTATAAGGGCCTTCCACAGCGGAGGGACAAGATGTCGTTGAATCGCAGGGAAATGTTGCGACTTGGTGCGGCTGGCGCAGGCGGATTACTGCTGTCGGGCGCTGCTAGTTCGCAGGTCCTGCCTTCGTCGATGTTCGCCCGTCCTGCGCCTCCGGTCGATCCGATGGCGCCGGTGACTCCGGCCCCAACGACGCCGCTCGCGCCAGGCGGAATCAACCCAACTCTTTTTGCGAAGGCCAAGCACGCACTCGATTCGCGGCCCTGGATTCGCGACCGCGACTTCATCGGCATCGTGGATTTCAACGCCGCCTCGGCCGATCCGCGCTTTCACGTCGTCCACCTACCAAGCGGCCAGGTGGAAAGTCACCGCGTCGCCCACGGCAGCGGATCCGACCCGCGCCACACCGGCTTTCTCGACCATTTTTCGAATCGTCCGGGGTCGGAGGCAACCTCCAACGGCGCCTACACCACGGCCGATACCTATCACGGCAAGTACGGCCTTTCGATGAAGGTCAACGGCCTCGACTGGTCGAACAACAACGCCATGTCGCGCGCCATCGTCATCCACAACGCCTGGTATGCTGAAGATGACATGATCGCGCAGCACGGCAAGCTGGGCCGAAGCCAGGGCTGTTTTGCCTTCAGCCGCAAGAGTCAGTGGGACGTGATGCAGCGCCTTGGCGGCGGCCGACTGATCTACGCGGACAAAGTCGCCTGAAGGTCAGGCAACAAGTTTTCGAAGCGGGAAAAAGAAAGGGCGGCTCCAGCGAGCCGCCCTTTTTATTGACTTATTTCGCCGCGACCTTTTCGGCCGGTTTCTTGCCGGGCATCTCGCCCTTGCTGTCCAGCAGCGCCTCAATCACCTTGCCGTCGCGCTTGTACATGTCGTCATAGTTGACGATCGAACCGTCGGTGTTCGCCGCCACGCTGAAATAGACGATGTAGACCGGAAGCGGCTTAACGAAATTGGCTTGCACGCTCTTTTTGGAGGCCAGTGCCGCCTTGATGCGCTCGGGCGTCCATTCGCCATTGTCGTCGCTGAGTAATTCGGTCGCCAACTCCAGCACGTCTTTGGTCCGGATGCAGCCATGGCTGGCCGCACGGACCGAGCTGTTGAACCGGCTCTTCGCATTGGTATCGTGAAGGAAGATGGCATGCTCGTTCGGCATAACGAACTTCAGCTGGCCGAGCGCATTGCTGGGCCCCGGCGGCTGGCGCCAGCGCTGCACCTTGCCGTCCTTGCCCTTCACCGCGACATAGCCGGCCTTTCCTGCCACTTCGCGCGAAATGCTTTGTGGCACTTCCCACCAGGGGTTGAGGATCACGCCCGACGCTGTGGCATTGAGCTGTGGCGTCGGCGTCTTGATCGCCCCCGCCACGGCCCGGGTCTTCCAGCGCGTGGCGCCGTTCTCGACCAAGGTTGCATAATAGCTTGGCACGTTGACGATGATATACTTCGAGCCGAGCTCACGCGGCAGCCAGCGCCAGCGGTCCATGTTCAGCCGGATTTTGTTGACCTTGGCCGTGTCCGTTTTCGCCGCAGTCGCAAGTGCGGTTTTCAGAGCGCCATATTGCGGGTGTGATGGCAGCAGGCCGTCGAGCGTCTGCGGCAACTGGTTATTGCGCAATGCCGTTTCCAGAAGCGCTCGCTTCCGTGCCTCGTCCAGGTCCTTGTCGACAACGTGCCAGTCGACCCGCGCGTCACCGCGCACATGACCGAGCGCCAAGTCGGACGACAATTTGTTGAACGCGTCGGTCGCCACCTGCGACATGGTCATCGGGTCGCCGGTGCGCATCGCCGTCTCGAGGCCCGACGGATTATAGTCTTCCGGCGACAGCCCTTCGCGGCCGACGTTGCGGATGTAGTTGAGCAGCGCCTGCGCCTGCGGAACCTGCCACAGCGGTGGCGGTGGCGGAGGCGGTGGCGGCGCTTCGACGGGAGCCGCCTGGGCGCCCTCGGGCAGTGGCGCGATCGGGTCGGTGGCGGGCGCCGGCTGGGCCCAGACCATGGACAGCGGCACCGCGGCCAGCGCCGCAAAAATCACCGCATGCTTTGAACGCACCTTCGTCGTCACTGTTCAGTTCCCCTCGCCAGGCACACCCCGGCATCGCACCGTGGCCGCCAACATGTCTAGCAAGCGTCAACCATACACGCGATGAACCGGCGGGACTAGGTAGAGGCGCGCTGCCCCGAGCGGTTTTTGCGGTCGCAAACCAATCCTTAAACGATTGGGAAGCATAAGAATCTCCGCTTGCCCATTTTCGAGGGAAGGACGGAACCATGTCTTCGCGCTTTCAACTTCACGGGGAAATGATCCCGCGAACCGTCAAGCGCATGTTTGACGAGCGCGACGAGGAGCGGGTCGATGCCGGCTCCAGCACCGGCGTCCTGGCCCTGCGCAAGCGCAACCATGTCGTGTCGCTGCTCAATCTGTCGCGGTCCGGAGCGATGATTCGCTTCGCGGGCGAGGCGCACATCGGGGAAAGCGTGTCGCTTCAACTGCTTGACCGCGGCACGATTGCGGGTCAGGTGCGCTGGTTGCGGGATGGACGGATGGGCATATCCTTTGCCCAACCCTTAGAGTAATTTCCGCTTGGAGATGAACTTTCGAATGATCAAGGCGCGCATCGAAGAGGCACGCGACCAATCCGAACGGCGCCGGTCCAACCGGATGCCGGTCGATATTGGCGCGCGCGTGCGCGAACTGGGCAGCGAAGGCTTCGAAGCCAAGGTGCTCAACATTTCCGAAACCGGCTTCATGGCCGAGGCTGAGGGCGACTTCGAGGTTGGCACCCGCATTTGGCTAATTCTTCCAGGGCGGGAGCGCGCGAATGCCCTGGTTCGCTGGATTGCCGGCGGCCGCATCGGAGCGGAGTTTGCCGAACCCATCTCCCTCGACGGTCTGAATATTTAGTCCTGGCCCAGTGCCCGCTTCAGCTTTGGCGTGATGCGGGTGACGATGATCTTGACCCCCTGGAAAGTGGGATGCAGCCCGTCTGGCTGCACCAGCCCCTTCTGCGCCGCGACGCCGTCGAGGAAGAAGGGATAGAGCGCCGCACCATGCTTTCTGGATAGCTCGGGATAGATCGCTTCGAACTTCACCACGTAAGCCGGGTCGAGATTCGGCGCCCCGCGCATCCCGGCGACTAGCACCTTGATATTGCGTCGCTTGAGCTCGGTTAGCATCGCGTCGATGTTGGTGCGGGTCAAGGTGGGATCGAGGCCGCGAAGCATGTCGTTGGCGCCCAGTTCTAGGATCACCAGATCGGGCTTGCGCCCCAGCCCATCGAGCGTCCATCCGAGCCGCGCTTTGCCGGCTTCGCTGGTGTCGCCCGACACGCCACCATCGGCCACTTCGGCTGCGATGCCATGCCGCCGCAACGTCGCCTCCAGCTGCGGCGCGAAACCAAGCCCCTGTTCCAGCCCATAACCGGCGGTCAGGCTATCCCCGAACGCAAGGACGAGCGGTCGCTCCTTTAGCGGAGCGGCGCCGAGTAGACTGATCGACAAAAGGGCTGTGGCAATCGACCGGCGGATCATGCCGCCAAAGGTGACGCCATTGCCGTTATATCGCAAGCTACCTAGCTATCGGCGCAATGAACCAGCCACTTATCGACCTGAACGATGTCCGCCTGACACTCGGCGAAGGCGACGTCCGAACCGAAATCCTCAAGGGCGTCAGCCTTCGGCTCGACCCCGGGGAAAGCGTCGCCGTGCTTGGACCGTCGGGCTCGGGAAAGAGCTCGCTGATGGCCGTTATCTCGGGACTGGAGCGGCCGGACAGCGGCGCGGTGAACCTTGATGGGCAGGACATCGATGGCTGGAACGAGGACCGGCTGGCCCGCCTTCGTGGCCGCTCGCTCGGAATCATCCTGCAGGCGTTCCACCTGCTCCCGACGATGACCGCGTTGGAAAATGTCGCGGTCCCGCTTGAACTGGCAGGCGCGGCAGATGCCCGCGACCGGGCCAGGGCCGAGCTTGAGGCCGTCGGCCTTGGTCATCGCCTGACACATTATCCCGCGCAGCTTTCGGGCGGCGAGCAACAGCGCGTCGCCATCGCCCGCGCGACCGCACCACGGCCCAGGCTGCTGCTGGCGGACGAACCGACAGGTAACCTCGACAGCGCCACCGGAGCAACGATCATCGACCTGCTGTTCGAGCGAGCGGCCAGCGCCGGGGCCGGCCTGCTGGTTATCACCCACGATGCCGCTGTCGCCGCCCGGGCGGCACGCGTCGTGCGTATGGCGGACGGGCGGCTAACGCAGTGAACTTGCCGATGCGCCTGGCGATCCGCGACCTGCGCGGCGGGCTGGCAGGACTTGGCCTGCTCTGGATCTGCCTAGCCGTGGCTATCGCCGGCTTGGCCTCGGTCACCAGCCTCGCCTCCTCGATCGACCGAGCGATAGCCGACAATGGCCGCCAGCTTCTGGGAGGCGATTTGCTG
This sequence comes from Sphingomonas edaphi, assembly GCF_003583725.1. Taxonomy (GTDB): domain Bacteria; phylum Pseudomonadota; class Alphaproteobacteria; order Sphingomonadales; family Sphingomonadaceae; genus Sphingomicrobium; species Sphingomicrobium edaphi. Next base: position 77,961 of record NZ_QXTF01000005.1, read on the forward strand.
CTGTCGGTCGCCCAACGCGAAGCGACGACCGACGAGCAGACCGTAATGAAGGCGATCGGACCATCGTCGAAGAGCACTACCACCCGCGCGATGCTGGTCTCCCCGGACGGCCGTAGCCTGCTTGCCGAACTGTCCGGCGTGGATTCCGCCTGGCCTCTGGCGGGCAAGCTCGACCTTGCGCCCGGCGGCAAGCGGCCTTCCGGCGGTGAAATCGCCGTCGGCCGCGAGATTGCGGAGCGCCTTGGAATAGCGCGGGGCCAGAGCCTCCGCGTCGGGCGGTCGGCGTTCCTGGTATCGGCCATCATTGACAAGATGCCGAGTGCCAGCGGCTTCGCGCTCGCCCCGCCCGCCATCATGGACGAGGCCGGACTGGCGATGACCGGGCTAATCCAGCCGGGCAGCATTTCGACCACTAGCTATCGCCTTGTTCTCGCGAATGGGGCCGACCCCGAAGCTGCGGGCAAGGACTTCCAGCAGCGCTTCGCCGACGGCGGCTGGCGCGCCAGCGATCGAGGCGATGCAGGCGGCGGGACTCGCCGCTTCGTCGACCGGCTCGGCCAGATGCTTCTGCTCGTCGCCTTGTCGGCGCTGGCCATCGGCGGCCTGGGCATGTCGAGCGCGGCGGCGGCCTTTGCGGCGTCGCGCCGGTCGGGCATCGCTATCCTGAAGCTGGTGGGCGCGCCCCGCTCGTCGATCAACGCGATGCTCGCAATCGAGATCGGCATTGTCGCGGGTCTGGCGATTGTCGCCGGGCTTGCTGTCGGCGCGCTGGCGCCGGGGCTTGTCGCAAAGCTCACCGCCGACATGCTTCCGGTGGCGCCCGATCCCAGCCCGCAATGGCTTGCGCTGGGTGAAGCTGCTTTGTTCGGACTGCTCATCACGTTCGCCGCAAGTTGGCGGATGATTGCCTCCGCCGGGGACACGCGCCCTGCCCGTCTCTTACGCGGCGACGTCGCGGATGCTGAAGCGCTTCGCTGGACCAGCTTCCTGGCCCCCGGCGCAGCCTTGCTGCTCGCCGCAGGCCTCGCCATCGGCACGGCCAGCGATCCTGCCTTCGCCGCGATCGGCGTCGGTGCCATCGCTGCGCTTTGCCTGCTTTTCGCGCTGATCGGCCTCGCCATCCGCCGCACCGCGCGCGGCGCCCGACACCTTGGCGGTCCGATCACCCGGCTTGGCATCGCCGCGTTGGACCGACCCGGCGCGCCGACGGGACGCCTCGCCGTCTCGCTCGGCCTTGGCCTCACACTGCTTGTTACACTTGCCGCGACTGCCTCCAGCGTGCTGACTGAAATCGACACGACGATCCCGAAGCGGGCGCCGGCCCTGTTCCTCGTCGACATTCCCCGTGCCGAGCGCGATCGATTCGATTCATTGGTGCAGGCACAATTGCCTGGCGCCGAGGTCCGCCTCGTCCCCTCGCTCCGCGGGCCGGTGACCGAGGTCAACGGCGTCCGTGTCGCGGACATGAAGTCCATTCCCGAAGGTGCCTGGATCTTGCGCGGTGACCGGGGGCTGACCTTCGCCGGCCAGCTACCCGAGGCCAACCGCATCGTCGGCGGTGAATGGTGGCCGGCCGATTATCGCGGACCGCCGCTGGTTAGCATCGACATCGACGCCGCGCAGGCCTTGGGCCTGAAGGTCGGGGACAACCTGACCGTTGCCATCCTCGGTCGGCCAATCACCGCAAAGATTGCGTCGTTCCGAGAAATCGACTGGCGCAGCCTCGGTTTTAACTTCGCGATTATCTTTTCGCCCGGGGCCGTCGACGATGCGCCTTATACACTGATGGCAACCGTTGCGCCCGGCGAAGGGCGGCCCACCGCGGCGTTCGAGCGGAGCCTGACCAGCGAGCTGCCGATGGTCAGCGCGATCCGGGTGTCCGACGTCGTCGCCCAAGTCAAATCGCTGCTGGAATCGATCGACGGTGCGGTGCGCATCGCCACGGCCTTCGCGATCGCAATGGGCATGATCGTGCTCGCCGGCTCGGTCGTCGCTACCCGTCGACAGCGAGCGCGGGACATCGTCCTGCTCCGTCTCGTCGGCGCGACGCGTGGTGAGGTGGCGCGGAGCCAACTGGTCGAGTTTGCGGCTCTCTCCGCCGCCGTTGCTTTGGTCGCGCTCGGCGCGGGCGTTCTCGCGGCGCAGCAGGTGGTTACAAGGCTGTTCGAATTCCAGTTTCGACCGGACTGGATGACGCTATCGCAGATCCCCGCCGGGGCCATCGCGCTGGCGGTCCTGGCAGCCTTCCTTGCCGCGCTGCCCGCCCTCAACGCACGTCCCGCACAGGGACTTCGCGCCCTGTAGAATCCTAGGGACATGAAACCCAATGGCTTTTCGGCCGTTCAACTCGCCCGAAAGGACCAATGATATGGCTACTGTTCCGACGCTAGGCGAATTGCGTATGACGCACGATCCGGCGGGACGCGGATATCACGCTGTGTACCGTGAGCATCAGGTCAACCATTGCCCGGGCTGCGGGCGCACCCACTGGATTATCGGCCGCGTGTCGGCGGAATGCGCCTTTTGCGCGACCGCCCTACCGCTGGCCGAGGCCAGCATGCGTCATCACAATGGCCCGGTGGTGATCCAGCATCGCAACCGCGACACGGGCCACGCGTGGGCCGCCTGACCTTCTGACTACTTCGCCCTGACTACTTCGACGGCCGAACCGGTGTCGTCGCATTGCACAGATCCACTCCGCCGGCGGGACGAATGTAAAAATCGTCCTGCCGGTTTTTTTTGACGTGAAGCCAGGCCGCGAAGCTGGCGCTCTTCTCGTCCAGATATTCGAACCGTGGCCGCGTCTCTTCTGCCATCATCGAGGCAAGCTGCACGCTGACGATGGGGACGTCGGACGATCGCTCCTTGTAAATCCCGAGCGCCTCCGTTCCGCGCGGCAAGCTCGACAAATGCTCGATTCCGCTGACAACGCGGCCGACGTTTGCGATTATCCGGTCAAGCGCGCGCGGGCCGTGACCGATTACCGCATACAGCTCCCCTCCCATGCCGGTGTCGGGCGACAGGTCGCGACCGACGCCGACGCTGGCATAGCAATGGGCAAGGGCGACCGTCGCGTCGCGCGTGTCCACCGCAACGGGCCAACCCTTCGCATAGCCGACCAGCGGTGCGTAAGGGTCGGGTGAACCTAGCGGCACAACGTCTAGACCGGCGAGATTGCGCTGATATTCGGCAGGCGGGCGGGCAACGACGCTTGGCGGAAGCGGCTTTTCGGTTTCGTTGTTTCCCCACTGGGCGACATAATTGTCGTGAACCCGGTAGACCGCCGCGCCCTGCCAATAGCCCGTCCGCGCCAACGCCTTGATGTTTTGGACATGGACCGGTGCGAAGTCGGGCGCCAACTGGATGACGACCCGCCGGTTACCAGCAAGTTCGAGGACCATCAGGTCGTCGGCGGGGATCGCGACCCATTCCCCGATTTTCGACGCCGCTAGGACGCTGGGCGGCGTCGCGCCGGCAGGGACCGGCGCGGTGAGCGGTGGGGGCGTCGACTTCACTGCCCAGTCCTCGCTCTTGGTCTGGCAACCGCCGATCAGGCAGGCGGACAGGATCAGAAATTGACGCATCGACGCTCCCCCGGTGGCATCCCCGGGAAAGGGGATGACGAATGATGGGCGGCAGGCTAGCGAGCCTCGATGTATATCGCCACCCTGATGCTGCTCGGTTCCGGCGAATTGGGCCGGGAATTCGCGATTGCCGCCAAGCGGCTCGGCTGCCGGGTGATTGCCTGCGACCGCTACGACGATGCGCCCGCGATGCAGCTGGCCGACGCGCGAGAGGTGTTTCCGATGCTCGACGGCGCGGCACTCCGCGCGGCTGTCGAGAAGCACAGGCCGGATTATATCGTTCCGGAAATCGAAGCAATCGACACCGCAATGCTCGGCGAACTGGAGCGCGAAGGCTGGCACATTGTCCCCTCGGCCAAAGCCGCGAAACTAACGATGAACCGCGACGCCATCCGCGATTTCGCTGCGCATGAGCTTGGCCTCACCACCTCCCGCTACCTCTTTGCAGAAACGCGGGATGAGGCGATCGCTGCGGCTGAAACGGTCGGCCTGCCCGCTGTAGTCAAGCCGGTCATGTCGTCGAGCGGCAAGGGCCAGAGCACGGTCCACACGGTCGAAGAACTGAGCACCGCCTTCGAATATGCCGTCGTCAACATGCGCGGTGACCGCCCGCGCGTGATCGTCGAGGAGTTTATCGCCTTCGATTACGAGATCACGCTGCTGACAGTTGCGACGCAGGACCGCGTGCTGTTCTGCCCGCCGATTGGGCACCGGCAGGAAAGCGGCGACTATCGGGAAAGCTGGCAGCCGGCACCAATGGACGATGCCGTCCTAGCTTCCGCGCAGAAACAGGCGGCAAAGGTCGTCACCGCGCTTGGCGGACAGGGCATCTTCGGGGTGGAGTTCTTCGTCGCCGACGGCCGCGCCATCTTTTCCGAACTCAGCCCGCGCCCGCATGACACGGGGATGGTGACACTGATCGGCCAGTCACCCAATGAGTTCGAGCTTCATCTGCGTGCCATCCTCGGCCTGCCCATCCCCGCGATCGAAACGGCCGGGCCCTCCGCATCCGCCGTGATTCTCGCGGATCGCGAGAGCCACTCGTTTTTCTTTGACGGGGTAACCGATGCGCTAGCAACCGGGGAGCCGGGTAAGCCGGTCGACCTCCGCCTGTTCGCCAAGCCGAAAACGCTGAAGAATCGCCGAATGGGCGTGGCACTGGCTCGGGGGTCGGACGTTGACGAAGCGATAGCAAGGGCGAAAGCGGCGGCAGCCAAGGTCAGAATCGTCTACCGGGACTGACGGCGCGCGCCTGTTGCATAAATATGCAAGGGAATGCATAGGCCGCGCCCCATGATTCGTGTCTCTATCCTAGGTGCCTCTGGTTATGTCGGCGGCGAGCTTATGCGCCTTATCGCCGGCCATCCGGCGATGGAAGTTGCTACCGCTTTCGCTTCGTCCAATGCCGGTCAGCGCATAGCGTCTGTACACCCACATTTGGCCCTCGCTTATCCCGAGACTGCGTTTGCCGCCTGGAATCCGGCGCTACTGTCGCACAGCGATCTCATTCTGGCCGCCCTGCCGCATGGCGAGACTCAGCGCCTGGCCGACGACCTGCTGTCACCCGGCGTCGCCTTCGTCGACCTCGGCGCGGACTTTCGCCTCAGCAGCGCGGCGGAGTTCGAGCGCTGGTACGGCGAGCGGCACGCCCGGCCCGACCTACTCGACAGCTTCACCTACGGCCTTCCCGAATTCTTCCGCGATGAGATCAAGCGCTCGAAGCGCGTCGCAGCGCCCGGTTGCTATCCAACAGCTGCTAGCCTCGCGTTGCGACCGCTGGTCGAGGTAGGCGCGATCGAGAAGCAGGGAATCGTCGTTGACGCCGCCTCGGGCGTCAGCGGCGCGGGGCGAACGTCAAATGCCGGGACGCACTTCTGTACAGTCGACGGAAGCTACCGCGCTTACGGCCTATTGAACCACCGCCACACAGCGGAAATGGAACTGACAACCGGCGGCACCGTCTTGTTCACGCCGCACCTGATGGCGGCCAGCCGTGGTATCTTGGCTACCTGTTATGCCCGCGCAAGCGGTTCCGACGACCCCCTCGCGATCCTGCGCGATGCCTATGCGGGCGAGCCATTCGTCCATGTTGGCGACATGCCTCCAGAAACGAAATGGGCGAATGGCTCAAACGCCGCCTTCCTGACCGCCCGCCTGGACGAACGCACCGGCACCCTCGTCACGCTCGCGGCGATCGACAATCTCGGCAAGGGTGCGGCCGGGCAAATGATCCAGTGTGCCAATCTGATGCTCGGCCTCGACGAAGGCGCGAGCCTGACCACCATGGGAGTTTATCCGTGAGCGTGACACTTGCCGAAGGCTTCGTGGCGTCTGGCCTCGCCGCCGGGATCAAGTCCGGTGGGCGCCGCGACGTCAGCCTGCTTGCCACAATGGACGGGAAGCCGGTGTCGACGGCAGCCGTCTTCACGCAGAACAAGTTCCGGGCGCCGCCCGTCGAGGCCAGCCTCGAGCGGCTAAACGTTTCGGGCGGCCTGGCCAGCGGCGTCGTCGTCAACAGCGGCAATGCCAATGCTGGCACCGGCGCCAAGGGCCGCGAGGACTCTGAGAAGATGTGCGCGGCCGCGGCCGAAGCGGTCGGCTGCGACCCCCGGGACATGCTCGTCTGCTCGACCGGCCTAATCGGCTTTCGCCTTCCGATGCGGAAGATACTGACGGCGATTCCCGAACTTGGTCGGCGGCTGAATCGCGACGGCCATCGTGACGCGGCCAAGGGCATCCTGACCACCGATACCAGGCCGAAGGAAGCGGGCGTCGTGCGCGAAGAATACTCGGTCGGAGGCATGGCCAAGGGCTGCGGCATGCTGGCGCCGAACATGGCGACTATGCTCGCCTTCCTGACCACCGATGCCGACCTTTCCAGCGAGGAACTGAAGCGCATCCTGTTCCGCGCGGCCGATGCAACATTCAACTGCCTAATCACCGATGGTGCGACCTCGACCAACGACACAGTCATGCTCTTCGCGAGCGGCCGAAAGGGTCGCCCGGCCGACATAGCCCACTTCGAGGACGACGTGCTGCAGGTGTGTGAAGAACTGATGCTGCAGATGGCGCGCGATGCGGAAGGGATGACCAAGCTAGTCGTTATCCACGTCACCGGCGCCGCATCCAATGCGGAAGCGCGCAAGGTCGCCCGGTCGATCGGCAACAACCAACTGATCAAGTGCAGCTGGTACGGCGCCGACGCCTACTGGGGCCGCCTGCTGGCGGAGGCTGGTTCCTGCGGCGTCGAGTTCGAGACGGAAAAGTCCGCCGTCAGTTACGGCGGCATCCGCGTTGCCGAGGCGGGCGTGGAAATCGCACACGACGCCGAAGCAGTTCGCTCCCACATGAAAGGCGAGGAAATCCACATCCTCGTTGAGCTGGGCGTGGGCAATGGGACGGGCCGTGCCGTGTCGGTCGACCTTGGACCCGGCTATATCAAGGAAAATGCGGCAACGTCATGATTACGACTAACGACACCGCGCGAATCCTGATTGAGGCGCTACCGTACATCCGACGATTTACCGGCAAGACGATCGTCGTGAAGGTCGGTGGCGTTCCGCTGACCGACCCGGCGCGCATGCGCAGCCTTGCGAAGGACATCCTTCTGCTCCATTCGGTCGGCATCCGCCCGGTGCTGGTCCATGGCGGCGGCCCCCAGATCGACGTCGAAATGGCCAAGGCGGGGATCGAGATAAAACGGGTCGAAGGGCTTCGGGTCACTGACGCCGACGCGCTCGACATCGTCCGGATGGTTCTGGTCGGAAAAACTAACCGCGACCTCGTCGCCGCCATCAATACGCTTGAGCCGGTCGCCATCGGCGTTGCCGGCGAGGACGGGCGCCTGCTGGAAGTTGAGCCGATCGACCACCGACTGGGCTTCGTTGGGCGCGTGACCAAGGTGCGCGGCGCACTGCTCCACGATTTTCACGACGACGGACTCATCCCGGTGGTATCGACGGTCGGTGCCGATGCGACGGCCCAGCCTTATAACGTGAATGCCGACGACGCCGCGCGAGCCATCGCCGTGGCGATGCGGGCGGAGAAAATCATTTATCTGACGGGAACCCCGGGCCTGCTCGGAGATCCATCGGACCCGTCGAGCCTAGTCCACCGCCTCTCCACCACAGAGGCGCGTGAACGGATCGCCGATGAAAGTGTGACGGGGGGTATGATTCCGAAGTTGCTGGCGTGTGCCGAGGCCGTCGAGGGAGGCGTCGCGTCCGCGCATATGATCGACGGTCGTGCGGAGCACGCCATTCTGGTCGAACTGTTCACGGACGAAGGCATCGGCACCATGGTTTGCCGGGAGGCACTACCATGACGACCAAATCGCAACGGCAGTTGATGATTGCCGACTGGCTTCGCGACCACCGCGTCGGCAGCCAGGAGGAGCTGGTCGCGCGCCTGTCGCTGGCAGGCATCAATGCAACGCAGGCCACGGTCAGCCGCGACCTCCTGGAACTGGGCGCGGTCAAGCTAAAGCGCGACGGGTCGATCCGATACGTGATGCCCGACCAGGTCGAACCGGGGCATGCCGCGACCAAGCTTGACCGGCTGCTCGCTGAATGGGTCGATGCGATCATTCCTGCCGGTAACCTGCTGGTGCTGAAGACCCCACCCGGTTCCGCCAACCTGGTAGCGAACGCGCTCGACGCTGCCGGACTGGAGGAATTCGCAGGGACGCTGGCGGGTGACGACACGATTTTCGTCGCGCTAGCAGAAGGGGTGAATCCTCATGCCGCCGTCCGCCTGTTGCAGGAACGCCGTTCGGGAGCATAATCGCCGGCACGTGCGTTGCCGCGCATGAGGAGAGACTATGACCCGCTACGCGACCGTGCTCATCGCCGCTGCCCTGCTAGCCGCCTGCGACAGCGGGCAGAATCCCGCGCCGCCGGTGCAGAACGACATCATGGTCCGGAGCGCCCAGCAGAAGCAGTTGATGGACCTGAACGACCTCGATCGCGCGATCGCGTTGAAGCGAGCGATCGTTGGACAGGGCCTGCGCTGTGAGCAGATCGTTTCGACCGGCTATGTCACGCGGTACAAGGACATGGACGTCTGGACTGCAAAGTGCAGCGACGATCGCGAATGGTCGCTGTTCGTCGGCGCCAATGACAGTGTTCAAGTCCGCCTTTGCGACGATAATGAGAAGATCGGTTTGCCGGCCTGCAAAATTGAGCCCGGCACCGAGGGCGGCACCGGGCTCGAACAGCTTAATAGTAAAAACGCCAATTAGAAACGTCGCAGCGCCGCCTGCGCGACCGCTGGATCAATCGCAGCGGCGCGTTTCCTTATATTCGCCGCTGGCGCTCTTTTCCTTGACGGTCACGCACTTGCCCTGGCGAATCTCTTCCTTCCAGCTACCGTCGGCATTGGTCTGGCGCTGGCCCTTGGGAACGCGCTTGCCGTCCTTGATTTCCCAGTTGAAGCCACGCGGCGTCGACTGGTCGGGCGCCCAAGCGGCGACCGCAGCGGTGGCGGTGGTCGCCGCAAGGGCGATACCGGCAACCATCAGGACCATCTTCATCGTGCGAGTCATTTCTCTCACTCCTTGCGCACGCTTTAGGCGAATCGAGCTTAACGCGCGCTGAAACGTTCATTCACGGGAATAAACGAACAAACCACCGCGCTTTTTCCACCGATAACGCGAAAAGCCTCCGCCCGTCAGGGCGAAGGCCTTCGAACACGCCGAGATGTGCAACGAGCCTTCGGCCCGGCAGCTTAGCCCTGGCGCGCCTTGAAGCGGCGGTTCGTCTTGTTGATAACGTAGGTCCGGCCGCGACGACGAATCACCCGGCAATCGCGATGGCGCGACTTCAGCGACTTCAGGGAATTGCGAATCTTCATGGCCGAAAACGCCTGCCTTCGTAAGTTATATGTTGTCGGGTGGGTTAAACCGGCGGCTCACCTATGGCGGGCCGCCGCCCGAGTCAAGGCTAGCCGCCCCTAATTTCCCTTCGTTGGAGCCGGCGCGCGCGGACCACGCGGATCGAACAGGTCGCCGAAATAGTCGCCCTGCAACCACATCGGCCGTTGCGGCGCATCGGCCATGGCGCGGGCGATGCGATAATTGAGCTGGGCATAGCGAGCGCCCGCATCCCAATCGATCTTCTGGCTGAGGTCGTCCTGCGGGGAATGATAGGTCTTTCCTAGATAGGCGTCCCAGAAAGCCTTCCCGCCATTGCCATGTCCGGTCATCAACAGCACGGCGGGGACGCCCCGCCGGACGAACATGTAATGGTCGGAGCGCGTGAAGATCGCCTCCTGCGGCATGGGGTCCGGCGTTACCGCCACGCTCATCGACCGCGCCGCGTCGGCGACCATGGCGCCGATTGTCGAATGATCGGCGCCGAACGCCGTCACATCGGTGAAGGGATAAAGCAGCAGCGGCATGTCGAGATCGACCAGGCCGACGATACTTTGCGGCGGAACTGTCGGGTGATTGGCGTAATAGTCAGCGCCCAGCAGTCCGCGTTCCTCGCCCGTATTGGCTATGAAGAGGACCGACCGCATCGGACGGGCCGGCTGCGCGACGAACTGGCGAGCCGCTTCCAGCATCGTCGCTACGCCCGCGGCATTGTCGAGCGCGCCGTTATAAATGGCGTCCTCGCCCGGCTTGGCGTCGGTGCGCATGCCGAGATGGTCGAGATGCCCCATCAGCACGACATGCTCCCCGGCCAGTGCCGGGTCGGAGCCACGCAGGCGGCCGACGACTTCGGGACTCGCGAAGTCCTCCCACTTGTTCTCCGCATCAACGGTCAGCACCGTGCGCAACGGAAAGCCGCGTGGCCCGGACCTGGCGTGATCGCTAACTTCCGAGCGAACGGAGACAAGCGAGCGTTGCGCGCCGTCGAATAGCAATGCGGCAATCTTTTCCGAAACGCTGACTTGCACCGCCAGCCCTTGCGGCGTGGAGCCCGCCCGGCCCGAAGAATCTACCCAGTCAATTAGCGGGCGGCCGCCCCGGCGTACGGGGTCGTAGCGCCCCGGCCTGACCGCGACTTCGATAATTCCGATCGCTCCTGCGTCGGCTGCCATCCGGTCTTTGCTGGCGTTGATATGAGCTTCGATCTCTGTCGGGAGCCCCTTGGGCGCGCCGGTCAGCACCACGGCAATCTTACCCTTCAGGTCCAGGCCGCGATAATCGTCTATCCGGTACCGTGCGTCCTTGATGCCGTAGCCCACAAACACCAGGCCGGCGCTGAGGCGGCGAACCTTGGCGGTTACACTGGGACGGAGCGACGCATCCTTCCCCTGTTCCAGCGCAACGCGCTTGCCGTTAACGGCAAGCGTAATGACCGGAGACTTGTCGAATGAGGCGCGGCGGAACGGCACCTGCTGGAACCAGCCGCCTTTCTCGCCCGCCGGTTCCAGCCCGATGGCGCGGAACTGCGACGCGACATAGTCAGCAGCAATCTGGTAGCCTTTCGACCCCGTATCGCGGCCTTCGAGGCCATCGCTTGCCAGGAATTCGACATCGGCCCTGACGCGCAGGGCTGAAGCGGGATCGCCTGCCGGAGGAGCGGCCAGTGCCGGCGCGGTAGCAATAACGAACAGGAAGGCGGCGGATAGCAAACGCATCGACGTGGGCTCCATGGGGTCGCGGCGTTAACCGCGGATTATGGCTTGGGGGCTAGTCGAGCCGCGGCGCGGACGCCAGAGCCGCACGCCAACCGTTCGTCGAAAGACGAGTTTGCCCATCGCCCCGCTCGGTTCTATCAGGGCCGCGCCTTAACCATTTTAAGACCTGACAAAGGACATCATGAGCATCACGATTTCGAGCGCGTTCGACGCCGGGAACATTCGCGTTGTCGGCCAGAACCGCGACACGATCGATCTCGAGATCGTCAAGGATCACATGAGCGATTTCCACCAGTGGTTCCATTTCCGATTGGCCGGCGCCGGCGGCCGGGAAGTAACGCTCAATATCGTCAATTGCGGCAGCGCCGCTTACCCCGACGGTTGGCCCGACTATAAGGCATGCGTGTCGCTGGACCGCGAGGACTGGACCCGCATTTCTGGCACAAGCTACGCCGACGGCAAGCTGACCATCCGCTTCGTCCCGGAAACCGACCTCGTTTGGTTGGCCTATTTTGCGCCCTATTCGATGGAACGGCACCATGACCTCGTGTCGACCGTAGCCGCTCTACCTGGCGTCGAATATCGCAGCCTGGGCAAGAGCCTGGACGGGCAGGACATCGACTGCCTGACACTCGGCGAGGGCAGCACTACCGTATGGCTCTACGCGCGCCAGCATCCCGGCGAGACGATGGCCGAGTGGTGGATGGAAGGCGCACTGGAAAAGCTGACCGATCCGGATGATCCCGTTGCGCGAGTGCTTCGCAAGGAATGCACATTCCACGTCGTTCCGAACATGAACCCAGACGGGTCCCGGCGCGGTCATCTGCGCACCAACGCGGTCGGTGTAAACCTCAACCGTGAATGGCACGCGCCAACCGCGGAAAAGAGTCCGGAAGTGCTGTACGTTCGCAATGCGATGGACGAAATGCCGCCGGACTTCGCGATGGACATCCACGGCGATGAAGCCATCCCGGCCAACTTCCTGGCGGGTTTCGAGGGCATTCCCTCGATTACGGATCGCCAGACCCGCTTGTTCAATCTGTTCAGCGACAATCTCGAGCGAATCTCGCCCGACTTCCAGACGCGTCAGGGCTATGAAGTCGCCAAGCCCGGCGAAGCCAACATGTCCATGTCCACGACCCAGCTAGCGGAGCGTTTCGGCGCGGTGTCGATGACCCTCGAAATGCCGTTCAAGGATAATTTCGACCTGCCGGACGAAGTCTACGGCTGGTCGCCGGAGCGCTCCAAATATCTTGCGAGCGCTTGCCTTGACGCGCTGCACGCGATCCTGCCGGAGCTGAAGAAGGCCAAGGCCTGATGCCGACGCTCGTACTGCTTCGCCACGGTCAGTCGCAGTGGAACCTTGAAAACCGCTTCACCGGCTGGTGGGATAGTGACCTAAGCGACAAGGGCATTGCCGAAGCGCGTGCAGCCGGACGCCTGCTGGCCGAAAAAGGCTATGACTTCGACCGCTGCTTTACGAGTGTCCAGACGCGCGCCATCCGCACGCTGCACCTCGTTCTGCACGAAATGGAGCGGCTGTGGCTACCGGTGACCAAGGACTGGCAACTCAACGAGCGGCACTATGGCGGCCTCACCGGCCTCAACAAGCAGGAAATGATCGACAAAGTCGGCGCCGAACAGGTCAAGATCTGGCGGCGCAGCTTCGACATTCCCCCGCCGCCGCTGGATGCCGACAGCCCCTACCAGCTGGCCGGCGACCGGCGCTATGCGGGCATAACGGTCCCGCAGTCGGAAAGCCTAAAGGACACGATCGAGCGCGTCTTGCCCTATTACGAAGGCGAGATCGCGCCCGCACTCCGCCGGGGCGAGCGGGTCGTCATTTCCGCGCATGGCAATTCACTCCGCGCCTTGGAAAAGCACCTCTCCAACATCGCGGATGCCGATATCGTCGGCCTAGAAATCCCGACGGGCCAGCCAATCGTCTATGAACTGGACAAGGAGCTGCGCGCGATAGACCGGTTTTATGTTAGCGAGCGATAGGCGGCAGTTCGGCACTAACCGCGGCCATCAACGAGGCCTAGGCTAGGCGGCAGCTTTCACCCGGTACATGGCCTTGTCGGCGCGAGCGAGAACGGTGGCAGGCGTGTCGCCGGGCTGGATGAGCGTCACACCGATTGCCACCGATAGGGGCATCGGCAAGCCTTCAAACAGAAAATCTTCCGAAGCGATACGGTCAACCAGCCGTTCAGCCGTCTCCAGCGCACTGGCCTCGTCGGCATGGTCAAGCAACACGCAGAATTCATCGCCGCCCAGCCGCGCGACGCAATCGTTGGCGCGCGTTCCTTCGAGCAGCTTGTTCGCAACCTGCATCAGTGCTGCATCGCCGCCGCCATGTCCGAAACTGTCGTTCAGCACCTTAAGGTCATCGAGGTCAACGAACAGCACCGCAGCTGGTGAGCCGTGCCGGTCGTGCCGGGCGATCATCGTCTCAAGCTCGCGGAGCATGCCGCGCCGGTTGGCGAGCGGAACCAGCGGATCGCGATGGGCGAGCCGATCCAGTTCCTCCACTTTCGATTCCAGCCGAACCACCTCGCCGCGCAGCCGCACGATTTCTTCAAGCATGGCCGCCGGATCGCTGGTCTCTAGCGACACGTCGTGCATGTTCATTCCCCGCTGAACAAATCCGCCATAATCCAGATTGGTGGGAATGTGGATTCCGGATTTTCCCCTGTCCCGGATTGCGCCAGTCGCCCAGCCTCTTTAAGCCGCCATTTTTGACGGTCCGGGGGCAGGAACAGGCAGATGGCGGAACCGCTGGTCGGGATCATCATGGGCAGCACGTCCGACTGGGAAACGATGCGCCATGCCGCCGAGACGCTGGAAGCGCTCGGCATCGCCCACGAAAGCAAGGTTGTCTCCGCCCACCGCACGCCCCAGCGGCTCTACGATTACGCCCATGGCGCAAAAGGTCGTGGGCTCAAGACGATCATCGCCGGCGCCGGGGGGGCCGCGCACCTGCCCGGCATGGCCGCATCGATGACCGAGCTTCCGGTGCTCGGCGTGCCGGTCGAGAGCAAGGCGCTGAAAGGCATGGATAGCCTGTTGTCTATCGTCCAGATGCCAGCCGGGATCCCAGTCGGGACACTCGCCATCGGGCGCGCCGGCGCGGTCAACGCGGCGCTTCTCGCCGCCGCCATGCTGGCGACCACTGACGAGGCGCTCTCCGGCCGCTTGGCTGATTGGCGCTCCAAACAGACCGACGCGGTTCCCGAACAGCCCGAATGAGTCTCCGGCCCGGCTCCACGATCGGCATCATTGGCGGCGGCCAGCTTGGCCGAATGATGGCGATGGCGGCCGCGCGGATCGGCTATCGTTGCCACATCTTCGATCCGCACGAGTCGCCCTGCGCCGCCGAAGTGTCGGGCGCCTTCACCCGCGCGGCGTTCGACGACCGCGAGGCGCTGCGCCGCTTCGGCGAGCAGTGTGATGTCGTTACCTACGAATTCGAAAATGTACCCGTCGCGCCGCTCGATGTGCTCGATGGAAAGATTCGGCCGGGTACCCGCAGCCTTGAAATCGCGCAGGACCGCGCCGTCGAGAAGCACTTTATCGAGCGCACCGGCGCCAATGTTGCCCCATGGCGTGAAGTAAATGAAGTCGGCGATGTGCGGACAGCGCTAGAGCAGCTCGGTAGTCCGATCCTGCTGAAGACCCGGCGTCTAGGATACGACGGCAAGGGGCAGGCTTGGGTCCATCGGGCCGAGGAGGCCGAGGCTGCATGGGAGACGATCAACAGCCAACCCGCGGTCGCCGAGGCGCGCATGACCTTCGAGGCGGAGTTCAGCGTGGTGCTAGCGCGGACGGCGGACGGCGAAACCTGCGCCTTTCCCTTGACCCGCAATGAACACCACGGCGGCATCCTTCGCGAGTCGATCGTCCCGGCGGGTGCGCCGGTTAGCGATCTCGAACCCGACGCCATTGAAATGGCGCGGGCCATCGCGGACGCCCTCGACCATGTCGGCGTGTTGACGGTGGAGTTCTTCGCTTGCTCCGGGCGCGCGGTCGTCAACGAGATTGCGCCGCGCGTGCACAATAGTGGCCACTGGACGATCGAGGGCGCGCGAACTTCCCAGTTCGAGCAGCATTTACGCGCGATTCTCGGCCTGCCGCTGGGAGACCCCGGCCTGGTCGCATCAGGCGCGACGATGGAGAATCTGATCGGCCGCGACGTCGACGGCTGGGCTGAACTTGTCGCGGAACCGGGCGCCGCACTGCACCTCTACAACAAGGGAGAGGCCAGGCCCGGCCGCAAGATGGGTCACGTCACTCGGCTGCGCTAATCCTTGGCGCTCAGCCCGGCCCACCGCCCAGTGACGTCGGTTGGTTGGGATTGAGCCCGTTGCCATCCTGAACGCGGCGCATCGTCCGGTCCTTTTCATCTTCAAGCAACTTCCACTCCGAAGCCTTCATGCAAGTCTTCTTGGGCCGGTGCAGATTGGATCCGGTGTAGGTATTGTTGGTGCGCTTACAGACGATTTTGTCTTCGGGAGCCGCTGCCTTTTCGGCATTTGCGGTACCGCCCACGAAGGCCAAAGCGAGACCAAGACCGACTAAAACGCGCATCTCCACCTCCTGCGGGGACCTAGGTTCGGCGCGATGATAGTTCGTCCTGCAACGACAATAAATGCGTTTTCAGATTTTCCTCACGTCCCCCTCATGTTTTCCAGCTGAAACTCCGCCACGCCAAGCCGGGACAACTGATGGAGGATTTAGTGTCGAAGCTAGCGCAACCTTGGACGAATAAGTGGCGGATCGCTGGATGGGGGATTGCGTTGGGACTTGTCCTGCTGCCGCTGGCCGCAATGCAATTCACCCGTGAGGTGAACTGGACCTCGGCTGATTTTGTTTTCGCGGCGGCGCTAATTGGCGGAGTAGGCGCCCTTTACGAGTTCACGGTCCGGAGGTCGGCAAGCTGGGCGTATCGCGGCGGCGTCGCGGCGGCGTTGGCCGCATCCTTTCTCACCATCTGGGTGAATGGCGCAGTCGGGATGATCGGGTCGGAGGACAATCCGTACAATCTCGTCTTCCTCGGCGTAATCGTGCTGGCGCTCTCAGGATCGGTGGTCACCCGGTTCCGTGCGTCGGGCATGGCGCTAGCTTTGGCTGTCGCAGCAGTTGCTCAGGCAATCGGCGGATTGGCTGGAATGAATAGCGATCTTCGCGGCGGGCTGTTCAGCACGGGCTTTGCGCTCATCTGGCTGCTGTCGGCCGCCTTGTTTCACAACGCGGCCCAACAAGAGGCCTAAAGAAAGGGCCCGGCCAGAGCGTCGCGCTCCGCCGGGCCGATTCCGCCTTTCATTTAGGCTATCGCGGCTGGACGACCTCGACAGGGATGCCGAGTTTGTCGAGTTGCGGCCTCACCTTGGCCGCATCGCCGACCACGACCCAGACGAACCCCTCGGGATTGACCGCACCACGGATCGCCGCGTCCAAGCTGCCCGCCGAGTAGCCACGGTACTTGGCGGCCAGCGTCTCCTGATAGTTGGTCGGACGACCGTAGAGGTCATTCGACATCATCGCCGACAGGACCGCGCTCGACGTCTCGAACTGGCCCGGCAGCGCGTTGACGCGGTTGGCGATCGTCCGCTCCAGCTCTTCTCCGGTCACGCCCTTGGTACCGAGGAAGCCGCCAATCTGCTCGTTGAGCGCCTTGATTGAATCGCCGGTCCGATCGGCCTGAACCGGTGCGGAAATGACATAGGGCACTGCCTTCTCGCTAAGCTGAGCCGAGCCACGAACGCCGTAAGACCAGCCCTTGGCTTCGCGCAGGTCCATGTTGATACGGCTCAGGAAGTTGCCGCCCAGAACATCGTTGGCACTGATCAGCGCTTCGATATTGTCGCGCGGGTCGGCCGGCGTGACCTGCCCGCCGATAATCACCGACTGGGGCGAATCCGGCCGGTTGACCAGAACGATGCGCGGGCTGGCCGGACGAGCCGGGATCGCCGAGAAGTTCTTCACGCCCGCGGGGACGGCCGGCGCGGCCCAGCGGCCAAACTCCGCTTCGATCAGAGGCTGGATTTCCGACAGCGGGCGGTCGGATACGACGAACACCTTCATTCGGTCGGGCCGGATCCAGCTATCCTTGAAGGCAACCAGTTCGTCCCGGGTGAAGCGCTGGATGGCCGCGGCGTCACCGCCTGCCAGCGTCGCGTAGGGATGATTGGCCCCGAACAGCAGCGCCGGCAAAATACGCTGGGCAATACCGTTCGGATCCTTTTGCAGCTGAGCAATGCCAGTGAGCCGCTGGGTGCGCACGCGCTCAAGCTCGGCTGCATCGAACGCCGGGTTCTTTACGACGTCGCCAAGCAACGAGAGGGATGGCGCCAGATTGGCCGACAGCGCCGACAGCACCACCGACGAGCGGTCCAGCGAGCTTCCGGTGCTGATATCCGCGCCCAGCCGCTCCTGTGCCTCGGCCACCTGCTGCGATGACAGGCTGGTCGTGCCCTCATCCATCATGGTCATGACCATCGACTGCAGCCCACGCGCATTGGCGGGGTCGGCCGCGTCACCCGCATCGAATGACAAGGCCAGCTGCGTGACCGGGACGGCGGCGCGCTGCGCATATTGCAGCTCAACCCCGTTCGCGAGGCGAGTGACCGTGACGTCCGGAAAGTCGAGGCCGGCGAGCGTTCCGACCGGCGGCACTTCACGTTTCGGACCGGGCTTGGCCGCGGTGGCATTTTTGGGCGCCGACTTGCCGCCCTTGGCAGCAACCGACTTGGCTTCCTCGTACGGAGGCCGCTGGCCCGGCTCGAGCGTCAGCGCAAAGCGCGGCTCGGTCAGCCATTGTTGCATGGCTGCGCGGACCGCGTCCGGCGTGATCGAGGCGTAGGTGGCCAAATTCTTGGCGTACCAGTCGCTGTCGCCGGTGTAGGTCTGTCCTTCCGCCAGGGTCACCGCCTTGCCGCCGAATCCGCCAACCTGTTCCAGACCGCGGATGCGGCCAGCAACTTCACTGACCGACGCGCGGCGCACCTCGTCATCGGTTGGTCCCTTGGCAATGAAATCTGCGACGAGCTCGTCCAGCCGCTTCTCGACCAGCGCCGGATCGACGCCGGGCTTTACCGTCGCCTGAACGTTGAACACGCCGACGCGCTGGAACGCGTAGAGACCGGCGGACACCGAGGTCGCGATCTTCTCGTTGCGGACCATTACCTCGTCGAGGCGCGAGCTGGCGAGGCCGCCAAGCACCGATCCGCCGACGTCAAGCGCTACCAGTTGCGGGTCGAGCAGACCCGGCACCGGCCAGTAACGCGACACTGTAGTGGTGGCGACATTGTCCTTCATTACCATCGACGAATTTGCGGACAGCACCGGCACGGCAGCCTGCGCCGGATTGTTGACCGGGCCGCGGGCGATCGAGCCGAAATATTTCTCGACCAGCGGCCGGGCGGTGGCGACATCGACGTCGCCGGCCAGCACTAGCACTGCATTGTTCGGGCCATATTTATCGCGAAACCAGTTGCCGACGTCGTTCAGGCTGGCTGCGTCAAGGTCTGCCATCGAACCGATTGTTGAATGGCGGTAAGGGTGCCCTTCGGGGAACAGCGCCTTCAGCACCTCGTAGAAAACGAGACCGCCGGGGCGATTATCGCCCTGCCGCTTTTCGTTCTGCACTACGCCGCGCTGATTATCGAGCACACCCTGGCTCACCGCGCCGAGCAGGTGACCCATGCGGTCGCTTTCCATGAACAGCACCCGTTCCAGCGCGCCAGTAGGGACGGTCTGGAAATAGTTGGTGCGGTCGAACGAAGTCGTCCCGTTAAGGTCGGTGGCGCCGATCTGCTGCAAATATTTGAAATAGTCGCCCTGCAGATTCTCGGTCCCATTGAACATCAGATGTTCGAACAAATGGGCGAAGCCGGTCTTGCCCTTGGGCTCGTCCTTGGAGCCGACATTGTACCAGACCGAAACGCCGACAACGGGCGCCTTGTGGTCTTCATGGACCAACACGGTCAGCCCATTTTCGAGCACGAATTTCTGGTGCGGGATCGAAACTTCCTGGACCAGCGAAGCGACTGGTACCGGCTCGGCCGGTACAGCAACAGCCGCGACCGGCGCCACGCCCGCTGGCGCGGCGGTCTGAATGGCCGGCGCCGTGGCGCAAGCGGCCAGCGAGACGCTGGCAAGCAGGATGGTCAGGCGACGATCGATTAAACGCATGAAAAGGCTCCCCAATGATCAGTGGGGAACCCTAAGGACGCCCGCCGCCGATGCAACCATCATCGACCAACGGCGTCGTGAGATCGACGAACGACGCGGCCCGGCACGAACCGGGCCGCGCGGAGCTCTGGCCGCTAGCGCGCGGCCGGTGCGCCTTGCGGGATGCCGCCGAGTTGGCCGACTAGCTTGGTATAGGCATCAAGGTAAGCCAGCACGATGACCTGGCCGATTTCGGTATTTTGATAGCCGTGACCACCGGCCGCCGCGAAGCCGCTCCACCAGCCGCCTCCGCCGCCGGCACCCCAGCTAATGTCCTTCTTCCGGGCATAGCCTTCCACGACATATTCCTCCGTAGTGCGGGCATTGACGACCGACAGGGTGACGTTGGCTTCGCCTTTCTTGACGTTGATTCCGCCGACTAGTCCGCCCACGAAGCGGCCTCCGCCACCGAACAGGCCGCCCAGCGCACCGATCGCGGCGCCCGCTCCGCCGCCGCCCGAGTTCTGGTTGGCGGTTACGATGTTCGGTTCAAGGAAGAAGTCCGCGGCCTTCACCTGGCCCTTGCCGAGGTTCGATCCCTGCTGGAGCTCACCGGAATCCGCCAACGCGCGCTCCATCGCGCGGCTCTGCATCGACCGGCCTCGGTTCACGATGGTGAAGCAGCGGGAATTCTGTACGAATACCTTGATGACGGCTTCCGGGCTGCCGAGGTTAAGCTGCCGCCACCACTGGTCCTCCGGCTCGACGATGGCGAGGACACCCAGCGGCCGGGCGCATTGCGGTATCTGAGCGGTTGCCGCGGACTGCATCTTGCGGGATTCGCTGGCGCCGGTGTTACTGGTCTGCGCGAGCGCGGGCGCGGAGGTGACCAGTACCGCGCTGGCCAGCGCTGCGTGCATGAACGACTTCGACATAATGTAAATTGCCTCCCAATCGAATGAAAGGAGGCCAGATGCCGCACCCCTGCCGCGGCCCGCGATACGCGCGGAATAATGATCCGCCTCCCTTGCGCCTATCGAGCGCGAGGGAGGCTATATCATTTCGGCTGCTTAACTAGAAGTATGATTGCGGGGGTCGATCCGGTGCATTTTGGCCGACAGGCGCGCGACAACGTCGTCGTCGGCGATCTGCCGGTAGCGGGCCATGATCAGGCTGGTAATCGCAAACAAGACAAGCCCTGCTGCAACGCCCTTGAACAGTAGCGGATTGGCGTCCCGAACGAGTGCCAGAGCATCACCGAAGCTGCGCAACCGCTCGCCGTCGATGCCTGCCTGCAGGACGAACCAGCCGACAATGGTCATTACCAGCGCCCGGGCCGCATAGCCGACTTGGCCCGCAGGCTTCGCAAGGCGCGGGGCGCCGGGCATGTCGTCCATGAATTTCGCGCGAAAGGCGATGACGAACTGGCTGGCCGCAACGGCCAGCACGGCAACCCCCAACAGGGTCAAGAGCATATCGCCACCAGCGGCCTGCGCGACCTCTCGCGCCGCCTCCTGCTGAGTCCCGCCTGACCCGCTAGCAGCGCCTGCCTCCACCGGCGAAGGCCGCTCGCTAGTCAACTGCTTCACCGCGATGAACGATAGCACCCAATAGCCGGCGCCGCCGATGGCGCGAAACACGCGCACGACCAGCCCCTTGGGCTCATGCCCCTCGCCGTCGAGATCTACGACCGCGCTGTAGATTTTAAATAAACCATAACCAAAGAGGCCGAGCGCCAGCACGACGAGCAGCACCGTCCCGCCCGGGAGGTCCTTGACGGCTTGGACCGTCTCGCCCGTCGATAGTGCCTTGTTCGACGATAGCGCGATCCAGCCCAGCAAAAGATAAACAACCCCTCGCGCGGCATAGCCCAGTCGCGCCCAGGTCTCGATCCGCCGAACCCGTTCCATACCCATCGCGCAAACTCCCTGTTGAAGCGGATGAGACGGCCCGCGCGACGCAAGGTTCCACGCCCCCGATGACACAGCGCATTCCCTCTGCTAGCGGGCGCGGCAATCTCACCTTTGTGCGCGAGATGCGCGATGTTGGAAAAATTGGCTCAAGACCTTCAGAAAATCCGGAATTTTTCGATCATCGCGCATATCGACCATGGGAAGAGCACCCTGGCCGACCGGCTGATCCAGCGCACGGGCGGGCTAACCGAGCGCGAAATGACGCGCGGGCAGATGCTAGACAACATGGAGATCGAGCAGGAGCGCGGGATCACTATCAAGGCGCAGACGGTGCGCCTGAAGTGGAAGGCCGCCGACGGCGAGACTTACGAGCTAAACCTGATGGACACGCCAGGCCACGTAGACTTCGCCTATGAGGTCAGCCGCAGCCTCGCCGCCTGCGAGGGCGCGCTGCTGGTCGTCGATGCGGCACAGGGCGTGGAAGCGCAGACGCTGGCCAACGTTTATCAGTCGATCGAGCACGACCATGAAATCGTGCCCGTCATCAACAAGATCGACCTGCCTGCCGCCGAACCCGAGAAGGTCCGCGCCGAGATCGAGGACATTATCGGCCTCGACGCGTCGGAAGCGGTGATGGCTAGCGCGAAGAGCGGCATCGGCATCGACGAGGTACTGCAGGCGATCGTCGACAAAATCCCGCCGCCCAAGGGCGACCGCGACAAACCGTTGAAAGCCATGCTGGTTGATAGTTGGTACGACCCCTACCTAGGCGTCGTTATCCTCGTCCGAGTAATGGACGGCGTGATCCGCAAGGGTCAGCAGGTCAAGTTCATGCAGGCGGGCACCACCCACCTGATCGACCGCGTCGGCTGCATGACGCCGAAGATCGAACAGCTGGAAGAGCTTGGCCCCGGCGAGATCGGCTTCATCACCGCGCAGATCAAGGAAGTCAGCCAGACCGCGGTCGGTGATACGATCACCGACGTCAAGAAGCCCGCGACCGAACCGCTGCCGGGCTTCAAGGAAGTGCAGCCGGTCGTCTTCTGCGGCCTGTTCCCGACCGACGCGGCCGATTTCGAGAAGCTGCGCGAAAGTCTCTATAAGCTGCGCCTCAACGACGCGTCGTTCAGCTTCGAAATGGAGAGCAGCGCGGCACTAGGCTTCGGCTTCCGCTGCGGCTTCCTCGGCCTCCTCCACTTGGAGATCATTCAGGAGAGGCTGACCCGCGAATATGATTTGGACCTGATCACTACCGCGCCGTCGGTGGTGTACAAGATGCACCTTTCGAAATCGAAGACCGAGGACGCGAAGACCATCGAGCTTCACAACCCGGCCGACATGCCCGACCCAAACCGGATCGCGAGCATCGAGGAGCCGTGGATCGAGGCGACCATCTACGTCCCCGACGAATATCTGGGTGCGGTCCTGAAGCTGTGCCAAGACCGGCGCGGTATCCAGAAGGACCTAACCTACGTCGGCCACGGCAGCAGCACGCGGGCGATGGTAAAATATGAGCTGCCGCTCAACGAAGTCGTGTTCGATTTCTACGATCGGCTCAAAAGCCTGTCGAAGGGCTATGCCAGCTTCGACTATCACCAGATCGGCCACCGCGAAGGCGACCTGGTCAAGATGAGCATCCTGGTCAACGAAGAGCCAGTCGATGCGCTGAGTATGATCGTCCACCGCAGCACCGCCGAGATCCGCGGCCGCGGCATGTGCGAACGCCTGAAAGAACTGATCCCCAGGCACTTGTTCAAGATCCCGATCCAGGCCGCCATCGGCGGCAAAGTCATCGCGCGCGAAACCATCAGCGCAATGCGGAAAGACGTCACCGCCAAATGCTACGGCGGCGACGCGACGCGAAAGCGCAAGCTTCTGGAAAAGCAGAAGAAGGGAAAGGCGCGGATGCGGGAGTATGGATCGGTAAGCATCCCGCAGGAGGCATTCATAGCGGCGCTCCGTATGGGAGACGACGCCTAGTCAGCGCGAGGCAGGCGGGGCCGAAACGATTTCTCCGTTCGTCGTTGCCAGCGGGTCGCCGGTGGAAAGGTACGCGCTTTGCAACTGATCGGGCAGGCACAATCCGCCCATGCCCGATTGTCTTGTACCCGTGCGTCCCGCGCCTCCCGCGCCCCTGTCCCTGCAGCCGGAAGCCCTCGATTGGACGAGAGTGGTGACATTGATCTGCGAGCTGGCGGCTTTGGCCGACGGGGAGGATCGCGAGGCGCTGCTGCTGTGGGCTAGGGTGATGGAAGGCGCTGCGGCGTTGTCGTGCGATCAGTCCTGACGCTGCGGCGTTAGCTCTGGCGCCTTGCCCTCGACCTCTGTCAGGAAAACGCGGATTTCGCGGACGATCCAGCTGAGCGCGGGGCGGTAAACTGCGAAGCCCATGTGCAGTGTCGGGATTTCGACCGCCTTATCGCTTTCATGCGCCAAGCCGCGCGCGGCGGCGGGGGCAACGATGCCGTCCTTGCTGGACCAAATGGCGAGAGTGGGAACAGGCGGCTTGGTACCGAACCGCTCAAACGGGGGCTGGTTGACATCGTGCCCGGCGATCCGCTCGTAAAATTCGCGAACGTTGGTGTTGGTCTTGAGGTCGCCGCTGAAAGGCGTACCAAGGGTAACGACACCGCGGATCTTGTCGGATTGGCGGCAAGCGAGTTCGCGGGCGAATAGGCCACCGAGACTCCAGCCGACGAGTAGGATTGGACGGCCATCATAGATGGCTTCCAGCCTTCCCCCGAGCGACTGCATCGTGTCCTTCTTGGCGCCGGTGTTGACTCCGAGCAGCCAGGGGTGCGCTCGCCAGCCGCCGCGGGCAAAGGCGCGGCGCAGGTCCATCGTCGTGCGATCCGTTGCGAGGAAGCCGGGGATGACGAGCACGGGCGGGCCGTCCTCTGGGCCGCGCGGTCCGAGCGGGCCGAGACCGGACAGCAGGCGGGGGAAATGCCAAACGACCTCGCGAAACCGGAGCCAGCCGGACGGGGCAGTATCGTCGGCGCTGGGCGGTGCCACCTTGGGCGCTCGCGACGTCTTCTCCCACTTCATAAAGCTGAAAATGGGGTGTTTTCGCTACCGAAACAAGAAATAGCGCTTATTCCGCAACGCTTTTCAGGAAGCTGTCGATTTCCTGCACTACTCGCCGGGCGGTCGTGCGGCTGACCCCGAACGCCATGTGTGTGCAGTCAAACTCGACCGCGCGATCACTTTCGTGCGCGAGCCCTCTGGCCGCACGAGGGCTAACAATGCCGTCGGCACGGGACCAGATGGCCAGCGTCGGTACCGGCGGCTTGTCGGTGATGCGTTCAATCGGCGGGTCGTCGACGGGGTGCCCCGCGACCCATTCGTAGAGGCGCCAAACGTTGTTGAGCCTGGGATCGCCGCTGAACGGGCTGCCTAGAGTGATGACGGCGCGGACGCGGTCCGGGTGGGAGCGGGCGACCTCGCGGGCGAAGACGCCGCCGAGGCTCCACCCGACGACGAGCACAGGTTGATCTGCGGAAATGGAGTCGAGGCGGGCGGCGATGCGATCGACCGTGTCGGCGCGGGCGCCTAGGTTCCAGCCGCTGTCCCAAGGATGCACCCGCCAGCCCGCGTCGGCGAGCGCGCGGCGAAGCTCCATCACCGTACGGTCGTTGGCGATGAAGCCGGGGATGACCAGCGCGGGCGGGCCATCCTCCGGGCCACGCGGTCCGAGGTGGCCGAAAGAGTAAGCGATGCGGGGCAGCTGCCAGAAGAACTCGCTCAGCCGCCGCCAGCCGGGCGGGATTTGCTCGTCCGGATTGGCCACTTTAGAGATATTCGTCTCCGCCCATCAGATCGCGTAGCGCCTTTGGCAGGCGGACCCGGCCGTCGACAGTCTGATGATTTTCCAGCAGCGGCACGAGAATACGCGGGGACGCGAGCGCGGTGTTGTTAAGCGTGTGGGCGAAGCGGACCTTCCCCTCGCTGTCGCGGTAGCGAAGATTGGCGCGGCGCGCCTGCCAGTCGTGCAGGGTTGAGCAGCTATGCGTCTCACGGTACTTGCCGAGGCTGGGCACCCAGCTTTCGATATCGTTCATGCGATATTTGCCGAGGCCCATATCGCCGGTCGAAGTCTCGATCACCTGGTAAGGGATTTCGAGGGCGGTCAGCAGTTGCTCGGCGAGGCCCAGCAGCTTTTCGTGCCATTCGGCGGAGACGGCCGGATCCGCATCGCACATCACCCACTGCTCGACCTTCAGGAACTGGTGGACGCGCAGCAGGCCACGCACGTCCTTTCCCGCGCTGCCCGCCTCGCGACGGAAGCAGGGAGAATAGCCAGCGTAAAGGATCGGCAGCTTCGCGCCGTCGACGATCTCGCCCGAATGAAGCGAGGTCAGGGCGACTTCAGCCGTGCCCGCCAGATAGGCGTCGTCATTGGGAAGGGCATATGTTTCCTCGACGTGGCCAGGGAACTGGCCCTGATTGAGGAAGGCCTGCTCGCGGGCAATTGCGGGGACGGTGATGGCGGTAAAGCCGGCCGTAGCAATCCGATCGAGCGCCCAGCCCATCAGCTTGGTTTCGAGCAGCGCGAGGCGGCCCTTGAGGCAATAGGTGCGGCTACCCGACACCTGAACGATGCGCGACAGGTCGGCCCAGTCATTCTTTTCGATTAGCGCGACATGGTCGAGCGGCTCGAAACCGAAATTAGGCACTTCGCCTTCGGTGCGGATGACTTTGTTGAAGCTTTCATCTGGCCCAACCGGCGCGCCGTCCCAGGGAATGCCGGGAAGCTTCATCATGAGCGCATTAATCGCGTCCTGCTTCCCCCCCAGCTGACTTTCGAGCTCGGATGCCCGGGCGCCGGCGGCCTTGGCTTCGGCACCGAGCACGGCCTTTTCCTCTGGCGTCGCGTCCTTGAAGCGAGCGCTGATCGCGTTACGGGCGGCGCGGAGATTGTCGATTTCCGTCTTGAGGGCTCGCGCCTCGGCATCAAGCGCCAGCAGCGCATCGACGTCGACGCTGACGCCCTTGTCGCGGATCGCGCGATCGACGTCGGCGCGGTTCGTCTTGATGAATTCCATCGAAAGCATGGGCCGGCAGTGCGTCAAAAGCGGGGGCGCTGGCAAGTCTCCAAAAGCTTGGCTAGGCAGTCTTCACCAACAAGGGGAAATTCATGCCGTCCGGATTGATCGCGCTGCTCGACGACATTTCGATGATCGCCAAGCTGGCTGCGTCCAGCATGGACGACGTGGGTGTCGCCGTCGGCAAGGCGGGAACCAAGGCCGCGGGCGTCGTTATCGACGATACCGCCGTCACGCCGCGCTACGTCACCGGCCTGTCCCCGGAACGCGAGCTGCCGATCATCTGGAAGATCGCCAGAGGGTCGCTGAAAAACAAGCTGCTGTTCCTTTTGCCGGGCGCCGTTGCCCTATCGGCATTCGCCCCATTTCTGATTACGCCCATATTGATGCTGGGCGGCGCCTATCTGGCGTTCGAGGCAACCGAAAAGATCCTGGAAGCCATTGCCCACGATCATCACGCCGAAAAGGAACTGCTGCAGGCGGATACGCCCGAAGAACTGGAAGACCGCCAGGTCGCGGGCGCAGTACGGACAGACTTCATCCTGTCGGCAGAAATCATGGCCATCGCGCTGAACGAGCTTGATGGCATGGCGCTGCCGCAACAGGCGGCCGCGCTGGGCTTGGTCGCGGTCGCGATTACGGTAGCGGTCTATGGAGTAGTCGGGCTGATCGTCAAACTCGACGATATCGGCCTGCACCTCGCCGATCGGGCTAACGCCGCGTCGCGTGCAATTGGCCGTGCACTAGTGCGTGTAGTGCCGAAGCTGTTGAAATCGCTGTCAGTGATCGGAACGGCAGCGATGCTTTGGGTAGGCGGCGGTATTTTGCTGCACGGCATGGAAGAATTGGGCGCTCCCGCCATCCCCCACATGGTGCACGATGCCGCCCACTCAGTCGCCGAAGCGGTCGGTGGAGGCAGCATCGGCGCAGCGTTGGAGTGGATCGCCAATGCGATCGGCGCAGCCATCGCGGGGGGTATTGTGGGCGGGATCATCGTACTGGTTGTCAAGCAATTCCACAAAAAGCCGGACGACCAGGTCGCGGCAGTTCACTAGCAGGTGAGCTGGCTACTTGTCTTCGTCGGAGGTGGCCTTGGCGCAATGTCGCGGCATGCCGTCGGGCGGGCAACGCTTCAAGCTTTCGGCCCCGGCTTCCCTTGGGGAACGCTGGCCGTCAATGTGGTGGGGAGTTTCCTGATTGGCCTACTGATCGGCTTGTTCAGCGCATTTGGGACAGGCCAGCCGTGGCGCCTGTTCCTGGTTACGGGATTCCTTGGCGGCTTCACCACCTTTTCTGCCTTCAGCTTGGACGCGCTGACCCTGTGGGAGCGCTCGCCAGTTACAGCCGGAACTTACGTCGCGGCCAGCGTCCTAGTATCTTTTGCCGCCATCGTCGCGGGAATGGTGCTGTCCCGCCTCGCCTGATCTTGCGGCGGAGAGAGTCGCGACCCATTTCCTTCTGCAACCCATTTGCAGGAGCATCTCGTGCCCGATCGCGCGAACGCCGAAATTCCTTCCCTTCCCGCCGATTACATGGTCCCCGAGGTATGGAGTTGGGATGCGCCCAGCGGCGGGGCCTTCGCCAGCATCAACCGCCCCGTAGCCGGCGCGACGCATGACAAGATACTGCCGGTCGGCGAACATCCGCTGCAGCTATATTCGCTCGGCACTCCGAACGGGCAAAAGGTCACTATCATGCTGGAAGAACTACTGACCCAAGGCCACGTCGGCGCCGAGTATGATGCTTGGAAAATTGACATTGGCGAGGGCGCCCAGTTCGGGTCGGGCTTCGTCGCGTTGAATCCCAACTCGAAAATCCCAGCACTCCTCGACCGGAGCGATGCCAAGAGGCCGCAGCGAGTATTCGAGAGCGGATCGATCCTGCTTTATCTGGCGGAAAAGTTCGGCGCCTTCCTGCCCGCCGACAAGGCGGCGCGAACCGAAGCGCTGAGCTGGCTGTTTTGGCAAATGGGGTCGGCGCCCTTCCTGGGCGGCGGGTTCGGCCATTTCTACGCCTATGCGCCGGTGAAGATTCAATATGCCATCGATCGCTATGCGATGGAGGCGAAGCGGCAATTCGACGTGCTAGACAGGCACTTGGCCAGCCACCGGTACATGGCGGGCGATGAATATAGCATCGCGGACATGGCGATCTGGCCCTGGTACGGAATGGTCGCGCTGGGCGAGGCCTATGGCAATGCGTCGACGTTCTTGTCGACAAAGGATTATCGCCATTTCAACCGGTGGGTGGATGAATTGCTGCAGCGTCCCGCCGTCCAGCGCGGGCGCCGCGTCAACCGCAGTCCGACCGAACGCAACCCGACGCTTATCGACGAGCGGCACAGCGCCGCCGACTTGGACTAGGCAGCTTCGGCACTCGCCTGGCGCACAGGTGATACCTGCGGTCGCCGCGAACGGCGATGGAGGAAGCGGCGGACCCAGAAAGACCAGACGGCGAGCGAGCCAAGCAGGGTCAGCGCGACGCCCGACAGGGTCATGGCCAGCTTCCACGCCACGCCACCGACCTTGCCTGTGTGAACCGGATAGAAAGTTTCGTTGACCAACGCCGCCCGCCCGGTGGTGGCCGGATCATCTACGCGGAGCAACTGGCCGCGGCCGTCGAAGAAAAGGGTCGTGCGACCGTTGGGCGTCCATTCGAACGGCTGACGCATCCGGACCGACCATGCGCCACCCGGCTTAGACGGAATGGTAAGCCGCCGGAGCTTCGCCTGCGGGAAGCGCGCCTTCGCTTTCATCAGCATGGCGCCGACTGGCGCGGGACCCGGCCCTGCGTCAGCCGTCGGCGACTTTTTCGCGACTTCCATGGTACCCAGCGGCGCCAGCACCACTCGAGCGGCAGAGGGGAACAGCATGCCGATGCCCGTGAGGAAGGAGATGAGCAATAACGGCGACGTTACGATGCCAATGTCCCGGTGGTGGCGGACGATTGGGCCTGGCTGCATCGTGCGTGGCCAGAGCCGGCATTCGAACGTGCGGCGGCTGCGCCACCACAGGATCGATCCAGTTATCACGAACGCCAGTCCGAAGATGCCGGCAATGCCAGTTACGAGTTCGCCTGTCTCGCCCGCGAACAGGTGATGGTGAAAGTCGAATATCCAAAGTTCTGGCCGTTCCCATTGGCTGGACCAGCTTGCCGCGACACCACCGTCCTGCCGGACATACTCGCCCGCCCCGCCCTCTTTCGCGATATGGTGAAGGCCTATCTCTTCGCTGGCGAAGGTGATGCGCAGCGCGCCGCCGGCCGCGGCGCGTTCGGCGACCGCGCCGATCCGGTCGACCTCTTCGATCACGGCGTCACCGGCGCCGGGGACGCCAATCCACTCCCCTTCCCAAACCAAAATGGTCCCTGTCAGGCCGAGCAAGGCAAGCAGGAGCCCTACCAGCGCGCCCGACCACCGGTGGAGAATGGAAAGCGTCTTCATCTAGAACTCGCTCGTGACGCCAAGCGTCAGGGTCCGCCCTCGCCCGGCGAAGAAACGCGCCGGATCGGTCGGGGAAACGGTGTCGCTGTTGTAGCTGACATAATATTTGTCGAGTACGTTCATCGCGGACAGGCTGATCCGATGCTTGCCGAAGCGGTAGCCGGCCGACGCGTCGACCAACGTATAACCTTCGAAGTCGGTGACGGTGGCGGCGTCGTTGAATTGCCGTTCTAAGTAAAAGCGCGCCGCGACGCGCACATCGAGCGGTCCCCGCGCATAGGCGGCGTAAAGGTTGATGCGGTCTGGCGCGATGTTGGCGCCGTCCAGATCGTTGTTGACCTTGGTATCGACGTCGTTGCTGTCGGTCCGCCCGCGCACCCGGGCGTAGGCAGCGCCAATGCTTAGTCCTTCGACCGGCATCTTCGCCTCGATCGACAGGTCTAGGCCTTCCAATTTGATCGGCTGGCGGGCGACGTCGTAGATTCCGTCGGCATTGCGGACGAGAAGCGAGCCGAGTCTCGACGATGACCACCAATAGGCTGCGCTGGCGCTGAGGAAGTCCTGCTTCCATTCGACCCCGATCTCACGATTATTAGATACGACCGGCTCGAGAGTCAGGAAATTGTCTACGTCGACGCCATCGACATTGATCGCGCGCAGAATGCGGCCGACGTCGGCGATCGTATAGCCTTCGGCATAGCTGGCGTAGGCGCGGAGGCCCTTGAGCGGCTCCACGATCACGCCACCGTTGAGCAATACCTTGTCGAAGCTTGGCTTGCCGCCAGCGACGTTGCGCGAGCCATAGGAAGCGAGCGTCGTGAAATCTGGAACGTCGAGCGTGACTTTTTCATAACGCGCGCCGCCGGCCAGCCGGAGCTTGCCGTCGAGCAGCTTCAGATTTCCTTGGAGGAATGGCGCGACGCTGAAGAAGGTCGATTCCGGCACCCATGCGCGGTCTGTTTCGAGCAGGGTCTGCGCCGTTCGGTCGTGCAGCAGGTCGAGCCCTGCGGTCAGCGTCAGCGCATCGAACCCGGGGAGCGTGCGTTCGTAGCCGAATTTCGCACCGAGCTTGCGGCTCTTGTTGACCGACTGGTCGAACAGGGTGCCGACGGGCGCGATGCTGGGGTCCTGGAAGGTGCCGGCGGTGCTTCCGCCGAAAATGTCCCGAGTGCCGCTGAAGAAGGCCTGAGCAGTGAGTTCGCCGCCCGCCAGCTCGCCGCTAGTCAGCGACGCGCTGAGCAATTCCGCGCGGTTGGCGGGTGGGACGCCTTCGGTTTCCCCACGGACGCTGGTGGCCGGGAACCCCGGGACTTGAACGTAATGGCCTCGGCCCTTCAGCTCGAACCGGTTGGCAACGAGTTCGACACGGGTGCTTGCGCCAATTTCGTAGCCGATGCGGCCGAAAACGGACCAGCTGTCGGTGTCCTGGATTTCGCCCTGCGTGCTGTCTACCCCGATGCGGTCGCCGTGACCGTCGAGGAAGGCGCCGCGCCGCTCGAAGGTGGCGCCGGTAGTAAAATCAAAGTCACGGGCACGGTAACCGACCAGGCCGGCAACCTTGCCGCCCAACGCTTCGCCGTCAAAGCCGTCCTGAGCCGTGCCTTGGATAAGGGTCCGGACGCTGACGCCGTCGGTAACCGGCGCGCCAACCGTCACCTGGTTCACCACGCCGCCGGTCGCGCCGATACCCTGCAAAGCGTTAGAGCCGTAAATCACCTCGACCCGGTCAATGAAGAAGGGATCAATGGTGAAGCCGTCGCGGGAACCGTCGCGGATCGGAGTCGATTGCGGGACGCCATTGATCGCGAATAGCGGCGAGCGGCCGCGCAGCGACTCGCCCGCGCCACTCAGTTTCTCGCGTGTCGGGGAAAAAGCGGGCAGCCGGGCGGACACCGCGTCTATCACCGATCCGGAAACCGCCGCTTGGTCGATGAACTCCTGCCCGCCGAGCACGTCGACGGTCAGTGGTAATGCAGTCACCGGCAGGCGGGTGCGCGTGCCGGTGACGATGATGGCGTCCGGGTCGACCAAGGCAGTTTCTGGGCTGTCGGACGCGGACTCAGTCTGCTGGGCAAGAAGGGGGGTGGGCGCAAGGAAGCACAGCGTGGCGGACGCCGCGCGCAAAGCAGGACGCATGGACAAATTCCCTCTGGTGTTGGGAGCCGGCTAGCTTACGTGCGAATGATTATCAATAGCGCGTTTAGGCGCACTTGTTAATTTGCGAGCAATGCTGGCGACCCATCCGCGCCACATTGTTGGAATATCGCCCTCTTCCATGACCAGAGCAGCCATTATCATCGCCGCCCTGCTCACGTTGGGCATTTCCGGAACCGCCGACGCACGAGCACCGATTGAGGGACGCTGGAAAAAGGGCAACCTACAGGTCGACATAAAGCCGTGCGGCCCGACACTATGCGGCACGGTCGTCAAAGCCTCGGGCAAGCAGCAGGCAAAGGCGCAGCGCGGTAGCGGAACGGACCTGATCGGCGCGACGCTCATCCGCCAGATTCGCCCGATCGGCGCAAATAATTACCGCGCCAAAGTCTTTCTTGCCGACCGAAACATTCATGCCACTGGCACCATCCGACAGATTGGCGCTAACCGTTTGGCCGTACGCGGCTGTGTGCTTGGAGTGGTTTGTAAGACATCGAACTGGATCCGCGTCCGCTAACAGTTGCGGCCGGTGATCAATCCGGTGACGACGTAGGCGCAGGACAACGCTATCGAATCCGCAGCAAAGAAAATGGGGATTCCAGGCAGTCCCAAGGCGAGCATCGAATTCAGGACGACGATCACGTTCCTCTCTGATACTTATGCCAATGGGCCGATGACCGCTGCCCAAATACTGACGGAACTCGGCGAGAAATAGGCTGTCAGAGCCACAGCCTGGGCAGAAGAGAGCCATCTAGGATTGCGCCCTGCAGCGCCGCCATCTCGTCGGCCCAGTAACGGTCGGCCTCAAGATGCGGCGACAGGGCGCGGACCTTTTCGTGCAAGGACTGCAGCGGTGCGCTGGTCGTTAGCGGCGCATGATAGTCGACGCCCTGTGCAGCGGCTATCAATTCGACGGCAACGATACCCGCCGCGTTTCGGGCGATCGTCGCGGCCTTGCGGGCGGCAATCGGTGCCATCGAAACATGGTCTTCCTGTCCTGCGCTGGTCGGGATTGAGTCGACACTGGCAGGGAAGGCAAGCGACTTATTCTCGGAGGTGAGAGCCGCAGCCGTAACCTGCGGAATCATCAGCCCCGAGTTCACCCCGCCATCATCCGTCAAGAATGCAGGAAGCCCGCTCATCTTGGGGTCGACCAAGACCGACGTGCGGCGTTCCGACAGGCTGCCGATTTCACACAGCGCCATTGCAATAATGTCTGCGGCGAAGGCCACGGGCTGCGCGTGAAAATTGCCACCGCTGATCGCAATGTCTTCATCCTCGAAGACAATCGGATTGTCGGTCACCGCACCCGCTTCGATGGTTAGCGTCCGCGCGGCATTGACCAGCAAGTCGAGCGCGGCACCCATCACCTGTGGCTGGCAGCGGAAGCTGTAAGGGTCCTGCACCTTAACGCATTCGCTTGCGTGGCTGGCAAGGATGCCGCTGCCGTCTAGCAATCCGCGAAGCTCGGCTGCGACGCGAATCTGGCCGGGCTGGCCGCGCACCTCGGATATCCGCGGATCGAAGGGCTTGGCCGAACCTTTTAACGCATCAACGGACAGCGCGCCGGCGCCAACCGCGGCTCCGAACACTCGTTCGGCCGTGAATAGCGCATCGAGGGCGATCGCAGTCGAGGCCTGCGTGCCGTTAATCAGCGCTAGTCCTTCCTTCGGGCCGAGCTCAAGCGGCGGCAGCCCAAGCTTGGCGAGCGCCTGCCGCGCCGGAAGAATGTCGCCCGCGATATCGATGCGTCCTTCGCCCAGTAGCGCGGCAATAAGGTGTGCGAGCGGCGCAAGGTCGCCCGAAGCGCCGACACTGCCCTGTGCCGGGATGAGCGGCATTGCATCCTTGTCGAGCAGTGTCTGGAGCGCGTCGATCACGACCGGCCGGACACCCGAATAGCCGCGACCGAGGCCAAGCAGCTTGAGGACGATCATCAGCCGAACAACGCCGCGCGGCAGCATCTCGCCGAGTCCGCAACTGTGCGACAGGATCAGGTTTCGCTGAAGCTCCGCCAGCCGCTCTTGCGGGATGCGGGTGTTGGCCAGCAAGCCAAAGCCGGTGTTGATGCCATAGACGGTCGCACCGCCAGCAACGATGCGCTCCACCGATGCGGCGGATGCGCGGATGCGCGCCAGGCTGGCGTTGTCGAGGTTTGCGGGCGCGCCCCGCCAAAGCTGGCGCAGGGTGGCGAGGTCAATGGCTTTGGGATCGAGAGCAAGCATGGCGCGCGCTCTGGCAGATTCGCGGCGGCGCTGCCAGACTCCAGCGCGGCAAGCGGCGATGAGGAAGCCGCTCTTTACGCATTTTCAAAGGCCCCTGTGGCAGTCACGTCATTTCGCGGCACCCAGCCGCGCGCTAGCAAGCTGGTCCGTCGAATCCTAACCCGTTTTGAGGTGCGTATCCCATGAACCTGTCGATCGACCCGCGGGCGCTGCAGTTCCTCAAATTCGACGGCGAGTCCGGCAGCGACCTTGGCGTGTACAAGACATTGCTCGAGTCCACGCGCGCCATTCCATGGAAGATCGACTGGGCAACCAAGCAGTTTGCCTATATCGGCCCGCAGATCGAGGATTTGCTGGGCTGGTCGCAGGATAGCTGGAACACGGTCGACGACTGGGCATCGCGCATGCACGCCGACGACCGCGAATATGTCGTCAACTTCTGCGTCAGCCAGTCGATGGCGGGGGTCGACCATGAGGCCGACTATCGAGCGCTGACGAAGGACGGCGACTATGTCTGGATTCGCGACGTGGTCCATGTCGTACGCCTTGATAGCGGCGAGGTCGACTGCCTGATCGGCTTCATGTTCGACATCACCGACCGCAAGCGCAATGAGGAACAGCTACTAGAGATGCAGAAACGCCTAGAGGCCTTGTCGTTCGAGGACGGACTGACCGGTGCGTCTAACCGGCGCATGTTCGACAGCCGACTGGAAAACGAGTTCGAAAGCGCGCGGCGCAGTGGCCAGCCTCTGACCCTGATGCTGATCGACATCGACCATTTCAAGCAATTCAATGATCTATATGGGCACCTGAAAGGTGACGACTGCCTGGTGAGCGTTGCCTCCGCGCTAAAGCAGCTGGGCCGCCGCCGCCGCGACGTGGTTGCCCGATACGGCGGCGAGGAATTTGCCATCTTGCTGCCCGAAACCGACGGCGAGGCGGCGCGGGCCATGGCAGAACGATGCCGGATGATGATCAGCGGACTGAAAGTGCCCCACGAAACGTCTGACTGTGCCGACTTCGTCACCGCCAGCATCGGCGTCGGCACGGTTATCCCGTCACCGACAATGGAATGCCGCAGCTTCGTCCAGTCGGTCGATAAGCTGCTTTATGCCGCAAAGAAGAACGGCCGAAACCGGGTTAGTTCCGCGGTCCTCTGACCGCCCGACCCATCAACCCACCATCGGCAGGTCGAGGCCTTGGTCGCGCGCGCAGTCGATGGCGATGTCATAGCCCGCGTCGGCGTGGCGCATGACGCCGGTGCCGGGGTCGTTCCACAGCACGCGCTCGAGCCGACGGGCTGCATCTTCGGTCCCGTCGGCGACGATCACCATCCCGCTATGCTGCGAATATCCCATGCCGACGCCGCCGCCATGATGGAGTGACACCCAGGTCGCGCCGGAGGCAGTGTTGAGGAGAGCGTTCAACAGCGGCCAGTCACTGACTGCATCGCTGCCATCCATCATCGCCTCGGTCTCGCGGTTGGGCGAGGCGACGCTGCCGCTGTCGAGATGGTCGCGGCCAATGACGATCGGCGCG